>DASRHQ010000114.1:0-12018 GCA_035650455.1 Solirubrobacteraceae bacterium | reverse complement strand
GTGAGCGCCTCGAGCGCCTTCCCCGGCGCAGCGCACGGCTTGGTCGTGTAGGTTCCGTACCTTACGGACCGGAACAAGGAGGCACCCTTGCCTATTCGACTGTTTGCCCCAGCGGCTGCGTTCGCGGCTGCGCTCGGGCTCGCCGCGCCGGCGCTGGCATCCACCCACGGTGGCTCGGCGGCGCCGCACGCCCGCACGACTCCCTCGACGAAAAAGAGCGCTACTTTCGCCGGCTACAGCATCAACGGCACCAACGGGATGACCGGCATCACCACCACGATCATGGTGCCAAAGCTGAAGTGCAGCAAGACCAATCGGGCGATAGGCGCAAGCACCGGCCTGTACGAGGACTCCACGACGAACTTCTCATCGGCGAACCTGTTCATCGGGTGCGTGAAAGGCAAGGCGACCTACTTCCCCTTCCTCACTGTGAATGGCCACGAGCAGGACTTCCGGAAGACTGCCGCCCACCCCGGCGACATGGTCACGCTCCAAACGGACGCGAACACCACCGAGACCGTCGTCGAGGTGGACGACCTGACACATTCATTCAGTAAGAGCAAGACCAGCGCGGGCTACAGCAGCTTCGTGGCCAACCCCTGGATCGGGGACGTCACCTGGAGCAGCCAAGGCAAGGTGCTCGGAGTACCCGACTTCGGAAAGATTCACTTCAGGACCGCGACTCTCAACGGAACTCCGTTTGGGTCGCTCACGCCTCAACTGCGGTTTGACCGCTACAACAAGAGCAAGACCACGCTTCAGATCCATACTGGGGCGTACGGTCCCAGCATGCAGGCGTTCGGGACGACGTTCAAGCATTCGTGAGCCGCTGGCCGGCGCGCCCGTCCTAAGCTGAATATCCGCGATCCCGGTTGCTTCGCAACCCCTCTTTGCAATGGCTGTTTGGGGGCGGTTTGGTGCGGGTACGGCCGCAAGCGGTGTGGAGTGCTGCTGACACGGACGGCGAAGTCCCGGCCAGTTGGCTGGCCGTTTTAGATGCAGTCGCGGAGGCCTGCGCAGTAGAACGGGTCGACTACGCGCCCACCGACGTGGTCTCTCGGCGGATTCGATCCGCTGATGGATCGCGGAAGGCGCGAACCCTGCTGCGACTGCTGCGCCGCCGCGGTTACGTGTGCGCAAGGCCGAACTCGAAGGACGGCGCGCCGGTGCGGTGGGCGCTGACTTCGGCGGGACGCTCGCTGCGAATACGGCGGGGAGACGCAAACGCCGCGGAAGTGTGTAGCAAGCGCTCGTTTGATGCCGCCTAGAGAGTGGCTTACGATCGCCCCGTCAACCCAGGAGGGGCGAATGCCTACTTACATCCTGCTCGTCGATTGGACCGAGAAGGGCATCACGAAGTTCAAAGACAGCGTCGATCGCTATGAAGAAGGACGGGGCATCCTCGAAGGAGCGGGCGTCAAGTTCAGAGATATCTACTGGACGCTCGGCAGTCACGACATGGTCAGCATCGTCGAGGCGCCGGACGACGAGACGCTCAGCGCAGCGCTGCTGCGAAACGCGTCGCTCGGCAACTTCCGCACGACGACCATGCGCGCTTTCAGCGCCGACGAGATGCGGGGTGTGATCGACCGGGCCGGCTGACCAGCGCGCCAACCCGACATCCATGCCGGCCCGGCCGGTTGCGCGAAGCTGTTGACATTTAGATCACCACCGGAGATGATCGCTGTAACATCAAGCCGCGACTGAGAGTGCCCTGTGCACTCGGGGCACTCGGGCTGGATGCCGGCGGTGGAAGACACGTTGGCTGCGGGCACCAGGCTAAGCGGGACCGGGAAAGGAGAGTGCTCTATGCCTATGTCGCTGCGTGCCACCGCGTGCAAGGTGGCGCTGGTTGTGTTGGTGGGCGGGGGTCTGGCGGCAGGGGTCGCCATGGCGTCCTCGGCAGGTGCCCGCCCCACCGCGGCCCCACCTGTTGATCATCAACTGTGCTACAGCGCCACCGGCGCGTTCAAGATCCCGCCGGGTGTCAGGTTGATAAATCAGTTCAGTCCGAACGGCTTTGTGCCGAAAATCAATCCCAAAGTGGTGTGGCATTGCAATCCGGTGCAGAAGACTCTGCCGAGCGGCAAGAGCTTCCCGATCACCAACCGCATTGCCCACCTGGCTTGTTTCACTATCACGTCGCCCAAAGCGCAGCAAAACCACAATGTTGTGGTGAGCAACCAGTTCGGGAGCGCGACCCTCGTTACAGGCCAGCCCAACCTGCTGTGCGTGCCGTCGTGGAAGAGCCTGACCGGCCCGCCCAAGAAGCAGCCCACGACCCCGCCCGGCCTCAACCACTTCACCTGCTATTCGGTGAAGGTCGCGAAGGGTGCTTACAAGCCACCGACGGTCATGCTGAAGGACGAGTTCACCAAAAAGGCGGTGACCGCCACCGTGAACCGGACCCCGACGCAGTTGTGCCTCCCGACGGAGAAGATCGTCGGGGGAAATACCTTCAAGATCATCAACCCGGCAATGCACTTGCTCTGCTACCCGGTGACGAAGACTCCGGTGATGCCGACCGTATGGGACGAGAACCAGTTTGGTACCTCCAAGCTGAGCGTCAGAGTCACCAACACGCTCTGTGTGCCCTCCATCAAGAGGGTCATCACCTCCGCTGGGAGGGCTATCAAGTAGTCAAGCGGCCGCTGTGCCAGGTGGGCGCGGGTTCACTCGCCGCCCACCTGGCCAATGCGGAAAGATTGAGCAGCGGACCGGGCTTCCGTCCGCGAGGTAGTCGGAATGGCACTGCGTATCTCGTCTCCGCTGTTCGTCGGCCGCGCCGCCGAGCTGGCGGTCTTTGACCGTCTGCTGGAGCGAGCGAAGACAGGGTCGGGTAGCGCGCTCCTGGTAGCCGGCGAAGCGGGGATTGGCAAGAGCCGCTTCGTGGCTGAGCTGGAGGCGCGAGCGGTCCGAGCGGACGCACTGGTACTGGCCGGCGAATGTATCGAGCTCGCCGAGGGGGAGCTGGCCTTCGCGCCAATCGTCTCTGCTCTGCGACCGGTTATCGAGGGGCCGGGGGCGACGGCTGCCGTCGAGGATCCGCTTCGGTCCACGTTGGCTGCGTTGTGGCCGTCTCTGGGCGAGGCCGTGACGTCGAGTCGCGAGCAGCTATTCGAGGCGGTCTACCGCGTACTCGCAAGACAAGCCGCAGCCCGCCCGATCGTGCTCATCGTGGAGGATCTCCAGTGGGTCGATCGCTCCTCGCGTGATCTGCTCGCGTTTCTGGTGCGCGCCGCGCGCCGTGATCACTTGGTCGCGGTCGCGACCTATCGCTCGGATGAGCTTCACCGTCGCCATCCGCTGAGGCCGTTTCTGGCGGAACTCGAAAGGTCGGGGAGGGCGGAGCGGCTCGAACTGGAGCCGCTCCGACGCGGCGAGCTCGCGGACCAGCTGGCTGCGATCTCGGGACAGGCGCCGCCTCGGGAGGTCGTTGACGACATCGTGGCACGCAGCGAGGGAAATCCATTCTTCGCCGAGGAGCTGTTGGCTCGGGTCGGTGCCGACAGCGGCGCCGAGCTGCCGCGCTCGCTGAGCGAGGCTCTACTGCTTCGAATAGAGCGCCTGTCTCCGGCCACACAACAGATGCTGAGAACCGCAGCCGTCATTGGACGCTCCGCCGACGACCGTCTTCTCGCTCAGGTCTGCGGTCTTGACGAACCAGGACTGGCCGACGGGCTGCGCGAGGCGGCCGAGAATCATGTTCTCGTTCCAGCGGGCCATGGGATGGCGCACGCGTTCCGTCACGCGCTGCTCCGTGAGGCCATGTACGACGACGCCCTCCCGGGCGAGCGCCTGCGCCTCCACGCGGCGATCGCACGGGCGCTGAGCGCGAACGCCGAGCTCGCGACCACGGGCGCCGCCGCGGAGCTTGCATATCACTGGTACGCCGCCGGCGATTTGCCCGCCGCGCTCAAATCCTCCATCCAGGCGGTAGCAGAGGCTGAGCGCATGTACGCCTATGAGGAGGCCACCAGACATGTCGACCGGGCGCTCTCGCTCTGGGATCGTGTGGGAGAGCCGGAGCTGCTCGCGGGGTGTGACAGATTCGACCTGCTGGCGCGCGGGACGCAGATCGCCGAAATGGCCGGCGACGCCCGGCGCGCGCTGTTGCTCGGCGAGGAGGCGCGTCGTGCTGTGGACGAGCGGGTCACCCCCCTCCGCGCCGCCGCCGCTGAGATGCGCATCGGCCGCGCACTCTGGACTGCCGGGAGGGGAGACGACGCGATTGAGCACTTCGCCGCCGCCCGGCAGCTGGTGCCGCAGGATGCGCCTTCGATCGCATGGGCCGAGGCTCTTGCCGCCGAGGGCAGGATGCTGATGCTTCTCGGCCGATTCGCCGACGCGCGTGACCGTCTCGAAGAGGCGCTAGCGATGGGGACGGCACTCGACTGCGCGCCCGTTCAAGCGAGTGCGCTCAACTCGCTCGCGATCGTCTACTGCGCGGCCGGGAAGTACCGCCAAGCGATCGAGAGCGGCCGCAGAGGCCTCCGAATCGCTCTTCACTTCGATCTCAGCGATGAGGTCATGCGCGCCCATGTCAATACGAGTCAGGCAATGGACGATTCCGGCCGCATTCAGGAGGCGCTTCGGTTGGGTTCGGACGGAATCGAGGCAGCACGGCGGCTGGGCCTGGATCGCCATTCGGGCGACCAGCTCCGCGTGCAAGCCGGATGGCGGCTGGCCCGCATGGGCCGCTTTGCGGAGGCCGAGCGTGTCGTCGAGCCGGCGCGTGAAGCTGCAACCACTCCGTTCGGCGTGGCAGCGACCAAGGCAATCTCTGGCCATCTCGCAGCGGAGCGTGGAAGGTTCGAGCCGGCAGGGCGCTTGCTGGATGAGGCCTGGCTGCTGATGCAGCGCACAGGCGGCTTTCAGCTGATCGGCCCCACCATCGCTTGGACGGTCTCGATGTATCTATGGACTGGACAACTCGAGCGGGCCCGTGAGCGCGTCGAGGACGGGCTTTCGCGTGTCGCCGCGAACGAGCCCGATCTCATCTACAACGCCGAGCTCTATTGGCTCGCCGTGCGCGTGGAGGCCGAGGCCGACGCACGAGGGCCGGCCAGAGCCCGCGCGTCGGAGATCCTGGCCGCCATGGACGCGGCAATCGCAACGTACGCCGGCGAGGGCCCGCCGCCCGAGGCGTTGGCCTTCCGTGAGCTGGCGGCGGCTGAGTTCACGCGGGTGATCGGCGAACCGGATCCGACGCTGTGGCGCGCGGCCTGCGATCGCTTCCGCGCGCTCGACCAGCGCTACAGAGCGGCATACGCCGATTTCCGCACGGCGGAGGCGCTGGCGCTCACCGACGCGGAGGTAGACGACATCACCGGGCCGCTCCGCGCCGCGCACAGGACCGCGGTCGAGATCGAAGCTCGACCGTTCCAGGAACAGGTGGAGGGGTTCGCCCGAGATGCCGGCGAGCCGCTTGGCCTCCAGCACCCGTCCGACGACCGGCCGAGCGCCGGTGCCGAGGATGTCGCAGAGCTCTTGACCGGAAGCCGGCGCGGCCCCCGGCCCGAGCGGCTGGTCGCGACGGTGATGTTCACCGACATCGTCGGCTCGACCGCGCGTGCGGCCGAAGTGGGCGACCGGAGTTGGCGAGAGCTGCTCGACAGACATGACGCGCTCGTGCGCCGGGAGGTTGGACGCCATGGCGGAGTCGTCGTCCAGTTCATCGGCGATGGAACGCTGAGCACCTTCGACGGCCCGGCCCGCGCGATCGATTGCGCCCAAGCGCTGCGCGACTCGGTCAAGGCGCTGGGAATCGAGATCCGCTGCGGGGTTCACACCGGCGAGATCGAGCTGCGCGGCAAGGACATCGGGGGGATCGCGGTCCATATCGGGGCGCGTGTTGCGGCACACGCAGGCGCTTCCGACGTCGTCGTCTCTCAGACGGTCGCCGACCTCGTGCAAGGCTCCGGGATGCGGTTCGAGCCCCGGGGCGCCAAGGAGCTAAAAGGGGTCCCGGGTCGCTGGCAGCTCTATGCGGTGCTCGGAACCGGATAGCCTCCCCGCGACGTCTCAGGTGGTCAGGGTGGCTGAGTCCGAACAGAGATGGGTCTACGACTTCTCCGAGGGATCCAAGGAGATGCGCGACCTGCTCGGGGGCAAGGGCGCAAACGTGGCCGAGATGACGCGGGTGCTCGGGCCCGACAGGGTCCCCCCGGGCTTCACCGTGACGACGGAGGCCTGCGTCGCGTTCATGCGCGAAGGGCACGAGCCCCAGGGCCTGGAGGGCCAGGTGGCCGAAGCTATGGCCCGGCTCGAGCGGACGGCGGGCAAGCGCTTCGCCGACGAGCAGGACCCCCTCCTGGTCTCGGTCCGCAGCGGAGCCCGCGAATCGATGCCGGGGATGCTTGACACGATTCTCAACGTGGGTCTAAACGACCGCACCGTCGGCGGGCTGGCCTCGTCGACCGAGAACGAACGCTTTGCCTGGGACTCCTACCGCCGCCTCATTCAGATGTTCGGCAACGTCGTTCACGGAGTCCGAGGTGAGAAGTTCGAGGCGGCGATCGCGCAGGCGAAGCGCAGCGCCGGCGTCCAGAGCGACACTGAGCTCACGACCGAAGCGCTGCGCGGGCTGGTGGAGGGCTTCAAGGAGCTCTACGAGTTCCCCCAGGATCCTCAGGACCAGCTGGCACAGGCGATCCGCGCGGTATTTCAGTCCTGGACCGGCGAGCGCGCGGTTCAGTACCGGCGCATCAACCGGATCCCCGACGACTGGGGGACGGCCGTCAACGTGCAGCAGATGGTGTTCGGCAACAAGGGCGAGACGTCGGCCACCGGGGTGGCCTTCAGCCGCGACGAGGTCACCGGCGCGCCTGAGCCCTCGGGTGACTTCCTGGTCAACGCCCAGGGCGAGGACGTCGTCGCGGGCGTGCGCACCCCACGCGAAATTTCTGAGTTGCAGACGGCCATGCCCCAGACCTATGCCGAGCTGATGGAGATCCTGCACACGCTCGAGGGTCACTACAAGGACATGCAGGACGTCGAGTTCACCGTCGAGGACGGGCACCTCTACATGCTTCAGACGCGCAATGCCAAGCGCCCCGCGCAGGCGGCCGTGCGCTTCGCGGTTGACGCCGTCAAGGAGGGGCTCTTGACGCGCGAGACGGCGCTGCGCACGATCGATGCCGACGCTCTGGACGCGTTGCTGCATCCAACGTTCGACCGCGGTGAGGGCTACGAGGTCCTCGCCCGCGGGGTGGCGGCCTCGCCGGGGGCCGCGGCTGGCACGATCGTGTTCAGCGCGCCCGAAGCCGTGGCGGCCGCCGCCGACGGACGGGACGTGATCCTGGTGCGCCCGTTCACCCAGGCCGATGACGTAGCCGGCTTCCACGCGGCCAGGGGCATCCTCACCTCGGAGGGAGGCAAGGCCTCTCATGCCGCGCTCGTCGCACGCGGGATGGGGGTACCGGCCGTGACCGGTGTCCAGGTCGCGATCGACAGCGATGCGCAAGAGCTGCGGATCGACGATCGGGTATTCCGCGCCGGCGATGAGATCGGAATCGACGGGACCGACGGGACCGTCGTCGAAGCCGGCGCGCGGATGGTCGAGCCGACCGTGGACGAGCGCTTCGGCCAGGTCCTGGCCTGGGCCGACGAGCTGCGCCGGCTCGGGGTCCGCGCCAACGCCGACACCCCCCAAGACGCCGCGCGGGGACGTCAGCTCGGCGCCGAGGGCATCGGTCTGTGCCGAACCGAGCACATGTTCATGGCCGAGGACCGGCAGGCCAAGATGCGGGCCATGATCATGGCCACGGACAGCGAGGGCCGTCGGGAGGCCCTGCGTGAGCTCATGCCGCTCCAGCAACAGGACTTCGCCGGGATCTTCGAAGCCATGCAGGGCCTGCCGGTGACCATCCGCCTGCTCGACCCGCCGCTGCACGAGTTCCTGCCCGACCTGCCCGACCTTCGGGCCCAGGTCGAGCGGGCGCGGCTCGAACAGCACGACGACCTCGAGCAGCAGGAGCAGTTGCTCGCCCGCGTCGAGGAGATCCACGAGGGAAACCCCATGCTGGGGACTCGCGGCTGCCGTCTGGGCGTGCTCTATCCAGAGATCTACGAGATGCAGGTGCACGCGATCATGCGGGCCGCCCGAGCCGTCGAGCAGCCGCCCCATCCGGAGATCATGATCCCGCTGGTGGCCTACGAGCACGAGATCGAGCTGATGCGTGCGCTGGTGGTGCGCGTGGCCTCCGAGCACGGGCTGGTAGAGCGGCGGGATTACACCGTCGGCACGATGATCGAGCTACCGCGGGCGTGCTTCATCGCCAACCTGATCGCCCGCCACGCCGATTTCTTCTCCTTCGGCACAAATGACCTCACGCAGACCGCGATCGGGCTCTCGCGCGACGACGCCGAATCCAAGTTCATGCCGACCTACATCGAGCGCAAGATTGTCGACCGCTCGCCCTTTGAGACGATCGACGCCCCCGGCGTGGGGTGGCTCGTGCGGCTCGCCGCCTGGGTGGGCCGGGAGCAGCGCCCCGACCTCAAACTCGGCATCTGCGGGGAGCACGGCGGAGACCCGGAGTCAATCACCCTATTCCACAAGGCCGGGCTCGACTACGTCTCCTGTTCGCCGTTCCGTGTGCCTATCGCTCGCGTCGCGGCCGCCCAGGCGGCCGTGGCGGATGGCTGAGCGCGGCTATCTCGCGTCCTTTCTACCATGCCTCTCGTGGCGCAATCGATTGGCAGCTCAGCGCCGGAACGCGAGCTCGAGGGCTACCGGCCGCAGCTGACGGGCTACTGCTACCGGATGCTCGGGACTCCATTCGAGGCCGAGGATGCGGTCCAAGAGACCATGATTCGGGCGTGGCGGGGCTATGAGCGCTTCGAAGGTCGCGCTGCGCTGCGTTCGTGGCTCTACCGCATCGCGACCAACGTCTGCCTTGACATGCTGGGGGGCCGCAAGCGCCGCGCGATGCCGATGGACCTTGGGCCGGCGGGCGCGCCTGAACTCGCTAACGCCAACGTGCTGGGTGAAGCCACCTGGATCGAGCCAATGCCCGACGCCATGCTCCGCGCGGAGGCGGCTGACCCCGCGCAGGTTGCCGAGCGCAGCGAGACGATCAAGCTGGCGTTCGTCGCCGCGCTCCAGCACCTGCCGGCGCGCCAGCGCGCCGTTCTCATTCTCTGCGAGGTACTGAAGTGGAAGGCAAGCGAGGTTGCCGAACTGCTCCAGACGAGCGTCGCGTCAGTCAACAGCGCGCTGCAGCGCGCCCGGGCTACGCTCGAGGCCGGCCAGCTCAGCGCCACCGACACGGGCGAAGCTCTCGACCGCGGCAAGCGCGAGCTTCTCGGGCGATACGTCGAAGCGTTCGAGCGCTATGACATGGAAGCGCTCACCGCCCTGATCCGCGAGGACGCGATTCAGTCCATGCCGCCTTACGACCTCTGGCTGAGCGGTCGCGAGGACATCTTCACCTGGTGGCTGGGACCGGGCCTCGGTTGTCGCGGCTCACGGCTGTTGCCCGCGCCCTCGGCCAACGGGACGGTCGCCTTCGGCCAGTACAAGCCGAGCGAGAGCGGTAGCGGCCACGAACCGTGGGCGCTCCAGGTGCTCGAGCTCACGGACGGCGGGATCGCCGAGCTGACGTTCTTCCTCGACACCGCGCGCCTGTTCCCGCTCTTCGGGCTGCCGCTTCAACTAGAGGCCGGGGCCCACGCGGACAGCACCTCATCGAGCCCCATGAACGAGACCAGCTCGCGCAACTCCTTCGAAGCTCCCCGCAGCCGCAACTGACAGTCGTACCTTCCAGCGGCGAGCGCGAGCCGCGCTAGCGCGTCCACCGCTACCGCGTCGGCCTCCACGGCGAGCAGGTCGCAGACCAGGATCGGTGCTTCGAGGCGAGCCGCCAGCCGGCATACCCGTTCGTAGAGCCCTGGCAGGTCAGAGCGCAGGATCGGACCCTGGATTGCAACGGTGATCGTCGTCCGGTGGCGCAAGGCGCTCGCACCAGAGACCGGAGCGAGGCCGGAAAATCATCGTCAGCCGACGATCAGGGCGGCTAGCGCAACAGCGGCGGCGAGCCCCAGACCTATGATCAGAACGTCGGCTCCGCGCTCGTCGAAGGCCACTCGCAGACGGTCGCCGTAGACCCGGGAGAACTCGCGCCGGGCGGGAACGCGCCCGCTGCCGACGTTGAGACGGCGCGAATCCACACCGGCAAGCTGTCGATGGCGCACGAACACTCTCAAGGCTGCGGCGAGCGCCAGCAGCAGACCCAGACCCACCGCGACCAGGACGATCATCTTGACGCGGTGGGAGGTCGGGCTGGGGTCGTTGACGGCACTGGTCCGACGCAGCGGCACGATGCCCCCAGCCTGAGAGACGCCGGCGTCGCTGAGCCGCACGCGGGGTGGATCGAAATGGAACGCCGGCTTGGGTTTGTGCACGACCGACGGAGGCGGCGTCGGCGTGGCGAGGGGGGTGACCGGCGCGGTGGCCGTCGGGGTGGTGGCCGGCGGCGTGTAGGGAACGGTGGTCGGCTGCGTGTAAGGAGTGGTAGTGGTCGTCGGCGTCGTCGGCGTGGTGGGGGTGGTCGGCGTCGTCGTGGTGGTGGGAGTCGTCGTGGTGGTGGTCGTCGTCGTAGTGGTCGTGGTCGGCGTCGACGTCTGCGACGAGGGCGGAGGTCCGGCTTCCGACCGTGACGCAGCGGTGGAGGGCACGACAACCGACATGACGGGAACCGAGAGGATCGCGGCCCACGACAGCACCATCAGCGCCGCTCTGCTCGCCCGGTTCCAGCGGAGAATGGGAATGGTCCGCCTCATCTGCGTATTAGGTCGACCACTGTGGGCCGGTTTTCCACGGGGCTGTCCAAGCGCGTGCGGCGCCGCGCGCGACAGGGTGCGAGCACTCTCCTTTCCGGACTGGCGGCAAATCGTGCCAGTAATCGCCGCGGGACGCTAGTCCGGGTGTTTGGTGGTCGAGAACTTTCAAGCGCACCCTCCAGCGAGCGGTCGTGTTAACTGCACGCGATGGGGGGCATCGCTCGCTTTCGCCCGGTGAGGGCCGCTGGGTTGATTCTTGTGTGCCTTTGTGCGCTGTTTGGGTTTGCCGGCACGGGTTTGGCGCGGCCGGCGAGTGCGGTGCGGGTGGTTGACTACCGCGGCGTCTCGGTGCGCGTTCCCCGGTCATGGCCGGTCTTTGACCTGGCGCGGGACCCGCGGACATGTGTGCGCTTTGACCGCCATGCACTCTACCTCGGCGCCCCGGGACGCCAGGAGCACTGCCCGGCGCATGCGATAGGGCGCACCGACGCGATCCTCATCTCGCCGCTTGACGTCGACCACGGCGCTCCGAGCGCGACGGCGAGCGGCCTCGCTCTGGAGGGAGACGCGTCCAGCTACAGCCTGCGCCGCGCCGGGGTCGAGGTGACCGCGACCTGGTCGCGCTCCCCCCACACGGTCGCTCGGGCGCTCGGCCACAGCTCCGTGGCGATGGCGAAAGGGTCGGCGGCCAATAGCTCGGCCGGCGCCGCAGAAGGCGCGTCCGCCCGAGCCGCTGCGCAGACCGCAGACCCCTCCACCGGCGCAAGCACCTTCACTGGCCTTGGCTTCGACGCCTGCGCCGCGCCTTCTCGCTCGCAAATGGCCGCCTGGTCGCATTCGCCTTATCACGCAATTGGGATCTACATCGGAGGGGTCAACATGGCCTGTGCCCAGCCCAACCTCACCAGGGCCTGGGTCGAGCACGAGATCGCCTCGCGATGGCATCCGGTGCCGCTCTACGTGGGGCTACAGGCGGCGGGGAGCGGTTGTGGCTGCCGCTCGCTGAGCCGGAACACCGCTCGGGCGCGCTCCGAGGGAATGGCGGCGGCCGGCGATGCCGTGACCCGGGCCCAACGGATAGGCATCTCCCCCGGCAACCCGATCTACTACGACATGGAGGGACACTCGACCGGGGGTTCGAATACCGCCGCGGTGCTCGCCTTCTTCTCCGGCTGGACTTCGAGGATCCACGCCGATGGTTACGTCTCGGGGGTCTATGGGAGCGGCTCGACG
>DASRHQ010000113.1:0-6560 GCA_035650455.1 Solirubrobacteraceae bacterium | reverse complement strand
CGTAGAACTCGGACATGCCCATGCAGCCGAGCCCCTCTGCGGAGACCATGAGTCCTTGTTCGGAGAGGCGTCTTTGTTCCATGACATCGAGCCTACAGAGGGAGCGTGCTTGCCCTCTGGCGACGCCGCAACCACAATTGTCGCCATGCGAATCGAGCGATCCCGAGAGAACGTCTTCACTGTCACCGCGACTGGCCAGGAGCTCTCGGCGCTGGTGGCGGCGGCAAGGATGGCGCTTCAGGCGATGCGCGCCGCGCCCGAGCCACCACCCGCGGAGGCACTGGAGGCGTTGGAACGGGTGCTGGCTGATTTCGACCGCGCCCGCGAACGGCTCGCGCGGCCGCCCAGCGGCGGCTAACCGCAACCGAGGCGCGGCCAGCCGCCGGAAAGCGGTCAGGCCGGCGCGCCTGCCGCCATCTGCTCGCGGACGTACGCGGTGACCTGGTCGAACTCGCTCGTGAACTCGTCGTAGTCGAACTGAAGCGTGTTGAGATACGTGCTCCAGCCCATGGTGTTCTTCGCGATCAGCGCCGCCTCCATGATCTCATCCTCTGTCGCGCCGAAGAGGCGGGCCGCCTCAGTGTGGAAGTAGGCGCAGTAGCGGCAGCGCGTGGCTCCGGACACCGCGAGCCCGATCAGCTCCTTGTACTTGTTCGGTATGGCCGTTTGATCGGAGAGCACGAGCGATTTGAAGCTCGCCCACTCCGTCGGCAGCAGATAGTCAGGGACGCGCCTGAACATGTCCGGCACGAGTCCCAACGTTTGCTCGATGTCCTGACCGACACTTTCCCGGTCCTCGATGATCATTTGGATCACGCTCCTTGCCCTGCTTGCATGGATGTAAAAGAGCCGTGGCGGGCTTTCTCGCCACCCCCTTTCAGCGCCCGTCCACGCGTTTATGTATCCGAGCCATAGTGTCGCGCGGGCCCCGATGCTGGTCAACCCCACGGTGAGGGATCTCACATTCGCCCTCGCGCGCGCCAACATCTCACGAAATGCCGCGCACGCGCGTTTCATCTCAGATGAGGCTTCCGCCCTTTCAGGAGCTGCTCGACGCCCACGGCCAGGACGTGTTCCGCTTCCTGGCGGCCACCGTGGGCGCCGCGGATGCTGAGGATTGCTATCAGGAGACGTGGATCTCCGCGCTGCGCGCGTATCCCCGGCTGCGCGAGCGCTCCAATCTCCGCGGCTGGATTTTCACGGTCGCGCATCGCAAGGCGCTGGACCACCTGCGGGCCTCAAGGCGCAGGGCGCAGCCGATCGGCGATGCACTGCAGCGGGTCGCCGCGGAGAACGTCGTCTCCGCACCCGTTGACGGCCTCCCGGAGGTCTGGGCCTCGGTGCGCGCGTTACCGCCAAAGCAGCGCACGGCAATCGCGCTTCGCTTTCTGGCCGGCTTGAGCCACGCCGAGATCGCGGCCGTCATGGAGTCAAGCGAAGACGCAGCCCGGCGCAACGTCCACGAGGGGTTGAAACGACTGCGAAAGGAGTACCGAGATGGAAACGAGTGAGACCCTGCAACAGGAACTGAGAAGCGCGGTCGAGGCGATCGCCGGTGCACCGCCCGAGATCGCACCGGCTGCGGCCGCCGCCGACCTGATCGACGTCGCATACGCCCTGCACGAGTCGCCCGCGGGAACGCTGCTGTTGGCGGCGACGTCGCGCGGTCTCATGCGGGTCGCCTACCTAGACGGCTTCGAACAGGAGCAGGTGCTCGATCAGCTGGCCAGACGCGTCTCGCCTAGGGTTCTGCTTGCCCCTCGGCGGCTCGACGAGGACCGCCGCCAGCTGGACGAGTACTTCACCGGCGCGCGCAAGACCTTCGAGCTGCCCATCGACTGGCGGCTGTGTGCCGGCTTTGGCCGGCGCGTGCTGGACGCGACCGCACGCATTCCCTTCGGAGAGCTCTCAACCTACAAGCAGGTCGCGACCGAGGCGGGCAGCCCGCGCGGATCGCGCGCCGCGGGTAACGCGCTGGGAGCAAACCCCATGCCGATCGTGGTCCCCTGCCACCGAGTCGTCCACTCCACCGGGGGGCTCGGCGGCTATACCGGGGGACTCGAGCGCAAGCGGCTGCTGCTGGGCGTGGAGGGGCACGAGGTGACCTCGCTAGGCTGACGCAAGAGGTCAAGGTGACGACCGGCTCTATCGGTGATACCGGGGGCGACGGGGCGAGCTACGGCGCGATCGCCTCCGCCGACGGACCCCAGGCGGTGTCTGGCCGGCGACTGTGGCTGATCATCGGCGCGCTTTTGATGGGGCTGCTGCTCGCGGCGCTCGATCAGACGATCGTCTCCACGGCGCTGCCGACAATCGTGGGAGACCTCGGTGGCGCCTCGCACCTCTCCTGGGTGGTGACCGCGTACCTGCTCGCGTCGACCGCGTCCACTCCGCTGTGGGGAAAGCTCGGCGACATGTACGGCCGCAAGATGTTCTTTCAGGCCGCAATCGTGGTCTTCCTCGTGGGCTCGGTTCTGTCGGGCCTGTCGAGCTCCATGACGGAGCTGATCGCCTTCCGGGCGCTGCAGGGGATCGGCGGCGGCGGGCTGATGATCGGTGCGCAGACAATCATCGGCGACGTCGTCCCTCCGCGCGAGCGGGGGCGCTACCAGGGATTGTTCGGGGCGGTTTTTGGACTCAGCAGCGTGATCGGGCCGCTGATAGGCGGCCTGCTCGTGGACAACCTCTCCTGGCACTGGATCTTCTACATCAATCTCCCGATCGGGATCGTCGCCTTGGCGGTAACCGCGGCGGTCCTGCCAAGCCACCTCACACGCGTGCGCCATGTGATCGACTACCTGGGCGCGCTTCTCGTCGCACTGGCAGCGACGAGCTTCGTGTTGCTGACGAGCCTCGGCGGCACCACATACCCCTGGGGCTCGGCCGAGATCGTGATCCTGGGCGCCGCCGGCGTCGGCCTGACTGTGGCGTTCGTGGCAGTGGAGCGGCGCGCCGCTGAACCGGTCATCCCGTTGCACCTGTTCGCCAATCGGGTTTTCGCCGCGGCGAGCGCGATCGGCTTCGTGGTCGGCTTCGCGATGTTCGGCGCGATCACGTTTTTGCCGCTGTTCCTTCAGATCGTCAAGGGCGTCAACCCCACGGTGTCGGGTCTGCGCCTCCTTCCGCTGCTGGGCGGACTGATCGTCACGTCCGCCGGCTCAGGACAGCTGATCAGCCGATACGGCCGCTACAAGATCTTCCCGATCGTCGGCACAGCGCTGATGACCGTAGGGCTGTTTCTGCTCTCGCGTCTGGGAGCCACGACCAGCACCGTCCTGACGTCGGTCTACATGTTCGTGTTCGGGGTGGGTCTCGGCGGCGTCATGCAGGTGCTGGTGATCGCGGTGCAGAACGCGGTCGACTACAAGGACCTGGGGGCCGCCACGTCGGGTGCCACCTTCTTTCGCTCGATGGGAGGGTCATTCGGGACCGCGATCTTCGGCGCGATCTTCGCCAACCTGCTCACCGGCAACCTCACCCACTACCTGAGGGGCGTGAACGTGCCCGCGGGGCTGTCGGGGTCAAGCATCAGTCCCGCGGCGCTGGCCAAGCTACCGCCCCAGGTCCACGCCGGCTACGTGCAGGCTTACGCCCATTCGCTGCAGACGGTGTTCCTCGTCGCGGTGCCGGTCGCGGGCGTGGCATTCCTTTTGACCTGGGCGCTGCCCGAGCTCCAGCTCCGCAAGACGACGGAGGCGACCCACACCGGTGACGTGTTCGCGCTGCCGACCGATCGCAGCTCGCTCAAGGAGATGGAGCGGGCCCTGACCGTACTCGCGCGCAAGGAAAACCGGCCCGAGCTGTTCAGGCGTATCGCGGCGCGAGCGCACGTGGACCTCGAGCCCGTGCTGTGCTGGCTTTTGCTGTGTATCGAGCGCCACCCGGAGCGCAGCGTGGGAGAGCTGGCCTGCCCACCCGCGATGTCACCCGAGCGGGTGCAGGAGCTGGTGCAGCGAATTGCGGCCCAGGGACTCGTGGTAACGCAGTCCGCCTCAGACGGTGGGCGACCAGCCCTGACTCCGGCCGGGCACGACACCGTCGCGAAACTGATCGAGGCTCGCCGGCAGGGGCTCGCGAAGCTGCTCGAGGGATGGTCGCCTGAGGAGCATGACGAGCTGGTTGCCCTGCTTCGCAGGCTAGGCCGAGAGATGCTGGACGACAGACGGCCGCCGCAGCGGGAGCAGGCGTTGGCGGGCAGCGCGGCCGGAGGCTGACTCCCCCACCGCCGCCAAGCCGGGTAACAATTGCGACATGGATGTCCTGCGCCCGGTCCGTGCCTTCGATCGCACCCAGCAACGACACCGCTGGCTCGCGATTCCGTTGGCGGTGGTCAAGAAGTTCGCCGACGACGGCGCTGGGCAACTCGCCGCGTTGATCGCCTACTACGCGTTCTTCTCGCTGTTCCCGCTGCTGCTGGTGTTCGTGACGATCCTCGGTTATGTCTTTCACGGCAACAGCGGCGTCGAGAAATCGATCGAAAACTCCGTCCTCGGGCACTTCCCGGTCATCGGCGATGAGGTGCGCAGCAACAAGCTGACCGGAAGCGCCGTCGCGGTCGTGGTCGGCATCCTCGTCTCGCTCTGGGCCGGACTGGGCGTCGTGCAGGCGGGTCAGAACGCCTTCGACCGGGTGTGGGCGGTGCCCTTCAAAGCCCGACCGGATTTTCTGGGCAGGCGACTGCGCGGCCTGCTCCTGCTCGCCGTCCTCGGCACGATCTTCGTCGTCTCGACGGTCGTGTCGGGGCTCGTCTCGGCCGGACTGGGCAGCGTCGGCATCAAGGTGGGCGGGATCGGGCTCTCGCTGCTGCTCAACTTCGTGCTGTTCACCGTGGCCTTCCGGATGCTCACAACCGCATCCGTGCCGAACCGCTCCCTGTGGCTCGGCGCCGTCATCGGCGGACTGTTCTGGGAGGTGCTCCAGGTCGCGGGCGGCGCCTACGTCAACCATGTGGTCCGGCACGCGAGCAACACGTACGGTGTGTTCGCGACCGTAATCGGGCTGCTCGCCTGGCTTTCGCTTGGCGCCCAGGCCACCCTGTACGCGGCCGAAGTGAACGTCGTGGTGCTGCGCAAGTTGTGGCCGCGGAATCTCTTGGGGCCGCCGACAGCACCCGCGGATGAGGCTACGCTGCGCGCCCTGGCGGAGGTCGAGGAACGCTCCGACCACGAGCGCGTCAAGGTCGAGTTCAAGCCGCCTGAGCGCGAGAAGAGCGAATAGTCGCGATCGCAGGCGCGCCCTTGCTTGGGGCCGGCAGTCGGGCACGGCGGGCGGCAGTCGGGCACGGCGGGCGGCAGTCGGGCATGCGATCGCCCAGGACCGATTGCCAAACCTGCTTATTGAGCCACCCGAGGTTTCGCGAGCCTCAGATGGCTCAAATGCCAGGTGGTAGGTGTTTATCTGGACCCGAGTCCGTTTCGGATGATCGCGTGGCTCACTAACCAGGTTTCA
The DNA here is from genome assembly GCA_035650455.1 of Solirubrobacteraceae bacterium. GTDB lineage: Bacteria > Actinomycetota > Thermoleophilia > Solirubrobacterales > Solirubrobacteraceae > Palsa-465. Next base: position 1,112 of record DASRHQ010000113.1, on the reverse strand, counting down.
GCGGCCATCCGGAGCCGGCGACCCGAGCGCTCCACGTGCCCGGCCTCGTCTCCGCGCCCAGCCGCGCGCCACTACGCGTCTCCCGGCCCAGCCGCGCGCCTCTACGCGTCTCCCGGCCCAGCCTCGCGCCTCTACGCGTCTCCGCGCCCAGCCCGCGCCTCTACGCGCCCGATTTCACCGTACTTTGCGCTGTTGCCGTGTCGTCGGAATCCGACTTGACGTTGGGAGCGATCACAGTGGCGGTGTCGCTCAACTTGCCCGCCTTCGTGGGCGTGACGGCGAGCGTGATCGTGGCACGCTTGCCCGCGCCCAGGCCAGCCAGACTGCAGGTGACCGTGCCGCCCTTTCCCCCCGAGCCGGTCACGTGCTTGCAGGTGCCCTGAGTGGTCGAGACGGCCTTGAAGCGAACCGTTGCGGGCAGCCCGTCGGTCACGTTGACGCCGTTTGCTGTGGCCTTCCCCGTATTGGTCGCCTTGATCGTGTAGGTGAGCTTGTTGCCGACCACAACGTTGCTCGGCGAAGCCGAATTCGTGAGCGCCAGGTCCGGTTGCGGCACCTTGTAGGCGATGATCACCTCAGGCGTGCCGGTCGTGTCCTCGGTCATTGAGGTGTGGGTCGCGCTCTTGACCCAGTAGCTCGAGCCGGCGCCGCCGGCGCCGCCGACGCTGTTGCCGTCGCCGCCTGCGCCACCGCCCCAGTAACCCCCTCCGCCGCCGCCGGCAACGTCGGTGGGGTCGCAGCTCGCCGGCACATTCCCGCCCTGTCCAAGCGAACCATCGCCGCCGTTGCACTGAAACATTGTCGTTCCAGCCCCACCTTGACCGCCGGTGGTGCCGCCGAAGCCGCCGTCACCGCCGGTTCCGTTACTGCTGGGACATGTGTCATCGCCGGCGCCACCCGCGCCCGCACCGGTCACGCTTGAGTCACCGGCCAGACCGGCGGACGGCGGACCGTTGCACCCGTGGTCCGAGCCGCCTCCGCCACCGCCCGCCACCACCAGCCGAGTGTCGTCGGAGCTCAGCGAGCAAGTGCGGGACGAACAGGTCCGCACATCCGAGGCGCCCCCGCCCGTGCCGGCATACGCGGTCGCAGTTCCGCCGCCGTTGAACCCC
>DASRHQ010000112.1:0-2767 GCA_035650455.1 Solirubrobacteraceae bacterium | reverse complement strand
ACCCCCATCCAGGCCCGCGCGCTCGCGCTCATCGCCGACTACACGCTCACCACGTAGTCACGACCGATCCAGCCGCAGCCACCCACAACACCAGCCAGGAAGCCAAAAACAGCCCGCCCACTCAAGGGAACTTCGGGCTAGCGAGGCGTGCCGCTCCGCGCATCACCCAGCCGCGCGACGACACCTGAAGGTGATCGCGGATCGCCGGGACTCGCTTCGCGGATCGGTGCGTATTGTCGTGGCGGATGAACCGCGGATTCGGAAAGGGCCTCGTCGCGATCGCGGTGTCGGTCGCGCTCGGCAGCGGCTGTGCTGGTGGAGGCGAGCACCCGAAGCAGGACCGCCCCTCGCCGCTCCGCGCACGAACCCAAGCAACTCCGGCCGTGGCGATGATGCGCATGCCAGTGCGATACGAACATCGGTGCCGGAGCTCGCCGGTCGTGCGGGCGGCGTGCCCGCGGTTGATCCCGAAGGTGCCGCATGTGCTCGGCGGCGGGATCCTGCACGGCCTCGTCGCCTACGGGCCTAGCGCGGAGGCGGGCGGCGGCCTTTTCTCAGTCTTCGACATGGAGCACGGCGTCCCGCACGAGCAGAATCTTCGGAACCGACCGCCGCGGATGCTCCACCTAACGATCGTGGCGGGCCCCAAACCGGGGAACCTCTTTGGCGGCATGCCTTACCCAGGCAGACGACGCACGGCAACGCTCTCGGACACCCCGGTAGCAACGAAACGGCAGAAGCCTCTTTTCTTCGGCGAAAGACTCTGGGGCGGACACATGGGTGCGCTTTTCCTCGCGCCCTCGTATCCCTTCGGCGGACAGATCGGCGGCCATCTGACCTTCTGGTGGCGACGCGGTCGCGACGGCTACGTCGTCAGCATCCACGCTTGGCAGCCGCTATCGGAGTGCGCTGACGTGCTGCGGCAGATCGTCACCTCGACGAAATGACACGCGTCGCAGGAAGGCAGGGACGAGCAGCCTCGTCTCGGGGCTAATGGCGAACCGCAACACCCCTGGTAGCGTTCGGTGGTGCGGAGCGGCTCGTAGCCGGCAGCGCCGGGCGACCGCGCCGAGCAGTTCCACGGAGACCGCAGTCATGCCCGCCGCGGGGTGGCTGACCTTCTCGCACCCCATCCACGGGTTCCAGGTGGCGTCGGTCCATTCGATTGCGCTCGTCTGTCCCATGCCTCTCCTAGACGCCCGAGACGACCCTACCGGGAAGAGCTTCGAATCGTCCACGCGGCGCGGAACGGCAGCGGTCATCGAACATATGTTCGCACACACCGGAGGGCTCCGCAAGAGGTGGCGGGCCCGTTGTCATGACTTGAACCGCATCGAGGTGCCGGCGCTGAAGGTGCCCGCACGCTGACCCGTCCGACGACGGACCTCGAGCGCACCGCGTTTCTCCGCCGGCTTGAGGGTGGGCGTCTTCAGATGGCCGTTGTCCCGAAACGGCGTCTCGAGGAGTGTGAACACTTCGGCCTCCTCGATCGAGAACCACGCCTCATCGAAGTTCTCGCGAAGCATTCTCTCGAGCTCGTCGAAGTCGGGAGATTGGCTGAAGAGAACAGGGTGATCAGCGACGGTGGAGTCGCGGAAGCCTTGACCGCCCGATGGGTCGACCTGCCACATCGCGTCTTTCATCTTCCGGAGACCCTGGTCGGCGTTCGCTGTGCCGAACACGAGGTGATAGGTGTTCCCTCCCGCTTCATGCGCCGGCGTGATCTCGAACGAGCGGACGTAGGGAACACGCTTCCTCATTTCGCCGATGAACAGGTCGAGGAGCATCCGCTTCCGCTTCTCGAAATCGACCCCTTCGGCGAAAGCGGCGCGCCAGCGGTCACCGGTGAAGACGTTGGCCATCGTGGCTGCGAACTCCGGGCGATCCCCGAAACGCGCGAGGAATGACACGGAGAAGTAGACGAGAACCTCACAGCGGGGAACATCGAGCAGCGGAGTCGACAGTGCAACAGGAAGGTCGCCGGCACCGAACGGGTCGATGAATGCGAACGTCGGCGGAAGCGCACCGAACCGTCGCTCGAGCCTCTCGACGAGCGCAGGGAATTCGGGATCGAACGAGCCGTGGATGACCTGGACCCTCCACAGCCGGCGGAAGCTCGATCGTGCGCACCTCGCTCTCGAGGTGCTCTGCGCGATCACGCTCCTGCTCGATGAAGAAGAAGTGCGGCTGCGCCTTGATTTCGGTCGGCTGCTCGAGATAGGCCCGAAGCATGAGGAGGGGCGATCCCTCTTCCCCACCCTGATAGCGGCCAGGCCCGGCGAAGGCATCGATGAGCACAAGGTTCTCGTGCGCGTACCGCCCGCCGCCCAGGATCGGGATCCAGGCATCGAGGTACTTGCGCAGGATGATGTGCTTTGCCTGCGTATGACGGTCGATCGTCCAGAGCGTCTGACGTCTTGACATCACAAACGGCAGCTGACAAGTGGCAGCCTCGCCGCACTTCGCGAAGCGCCGCCGAGGTCCTCTCTTGGAAGGCGGCAACGACGTGTTTGACGGGACCCGTGCATGCTTGAGCACGGCGGATCTCGTCACAATTGGGAGTCTCCGTAACATGATTCTTCCGAGATGCCGCGCTACGACGTCGAGAAGTACCGCGCCTGGAGCCGGCCGCGTCCCGTCAAGTGGTGTACGGGGTTGGGCGTCATCCTCGCTTGACGTCTACGCGGCTGCTGCGATCGCCATCACCTCCTCGGCCTCGTCGGTCGGCGGGTCGGCGAGTGCTTTGGCGATCGATTCGGCGCTCATG
>DASRHQ010000111.1:0-26018 GCA_035650455.1 Solirubrobacteraceae bacterium | reverse complement strand
GGATCTGATTTTTGTGCTTCGGACCTGACTTCGCCGTTGTCGCTCAGTGGGTGTGGGGCGACGGGCACGAACTCCACCTTTGGCACGGCGTCGGTGGTGCTGACTTTCACCCAGGCCGCGTGGGCGCATGACTTTCGCGATCTGTTGGTCGATTCGCGCGGTGTGGGACCGGGGGAGACCCTGGTGCACAAGGTAAAGCTGGCCAGGTCCAAGTACCTGGCGGGTGACGTACCGGGCGCGTGCAGGTCACTGGATGGGTACATCCGCGAGGTCGACAAGCAAACCGGCACTACCATCACCAAGGCTCAGGAACGCGACCTGATCGAGGACGCCCACGAGACCCAAAAAGCGATCGGCTGCAGCACCCGCTAGCCACTGTGGCGCTGCTTCCGGATAGCCTTAAATGCTTCCAGGCTCGAACACGTACAGCTCGAGCAAGGCCACCGCGACGACCAAGCGGCTACACGGGGTAACTAGAGAGCCGCCCTAGGTGCCTTGTCCAGCCGACGCTGCGTCGCGCTCGATCTGGGACGTGTCGGCCTTGAGTTCCTTCTGGTGCAACTTCTCGGCGCGTTTCATCGCACGCTCGACCTTGGCGCCCATATCGGACACGGCGACCACCACCAGGCCAGCCTGCCCAGCGTCCAGGGCTTCGCCAAGCTCCTTGAGGTCGTGGCGGCTCATGCCGGCCGCAGCGTGACCGGCCACTGCTCCGAGGATTGCACCGCCCCCGGTAGTGGCTGCCAGCAGTCCGCCCCCAATCGCGGCAAACGGGAAAAGCGCTACGACCACTCCCGTGGCCAATCCAACTCCAGCGCCGAGGACGCCGCCCACTCGAGTGGGCGTCTCGTGCTTTTTGACGATCTTGACCTTGCCGTCCGCGCGCCGCTCAATGACGGCCGCGTCATAGGCATCGATCAAGCCGGCCTCCGAGTGCAGGTCCTTCACGACCTGATAATCCGCCTCGGCATCGTTGACGCTGCCATAAACCCCCGCATACACCATCAGCGTGTCGACCGCCATCAGATACCTCCTTGCGCTCGCGGAGCACGATCGTAACATCGCCCGATCGCGGCGGTTGAGATGGCCGATCGTCGCATCCGCCGCGATTGCAGCAGCATGAAAGTGTCCGGCGACCCGGACAGCTGGGGGGTTTGACGGCGATCGCTTGCATGGTTTGAGGCGATATGCGGCAGCCTGATGACGATATGACTCGCTCAGAGCGTGTTGCGAACCTGCTCGGTGTGGCGATCCCGTTTGTGGGGGTGATCGCGGCCGTTGGTCTGCTCTGGGACCGCGCCGTCGATGGGGTCGACCTAGGACTCCTCGGCGTGATGTACCTGTTCACTGCGGTCGGCGTCACTGTTGGCTATCACCGGCTGCTCACTCATCGTGCGTTTCAGACCTACCCGTGGCTCGAGCGGGGATTCGCCGTGGTGGGGTCTCTGTCGGTCCAGGGGTCGGTCATGGATTGGGTAGCCGACCACCGCAAGCACCACGCGCATACCGACAAGGAGGGCGACCCGCACAGTCCCCATGTCGGCCACGGCAACGGCCTGCGGGGGCTCTGGCATGCACACACGGGCTGGCTGCTTGAGACCCAAGGCCAGGCCGACTGGAAGCGCTACGCGGCGGAACTCTACGAGGACGACGCCATGCGGCGGATTGGACGCCGCTTTCCGCTGCTGGTGCTGCTCTCCCTCCTGCTCCCGACCGCCGCCGGCTTCATCCTTCACGGCTTCACTCTCGGCGGTGCTCTGCGCGGCCTTGTCTGGGGCGGACTCGTGCGGATCTTTCTCGTTCACCACGTCACCTGGTCGGTGAACTCGGTCTGCCACTTCTTCGGAAGCAGGCGCTTCGACACTCAGGACCGCTCGACCAACGTCGCATGGCTTTCAGTGCCGTCCCTGGGGGAGTCCTGGCATCACAACCACCATGCCTTCCCGCGCTCTGCTTACCACGGCCTGCGCTGGTGGGAAATCGACCCCTCCGGCCTGATCATCTCAACGCTCGAGCGCTTCGGACTCGCCTGGAACGTCGTCCGCATCCCGCCCGAGCGCCAACTGAAAAAGGCCACTGCCCAGACGGCCGCGCAGTGATGCTGGGGCGCGCGCCGCTTAGCGGCAGTACGCGATCGCGGTCAGGCCCGTCGTGTCACCCGGGGAGAGGTAGAACCTCTCTGTCCCGGTAACCCGCAAGCGGCGTTCGCCGCTGCCCTGGAGCGCGTTCAGGTTCACCTGACCGGGTATACCCGCTTGCTTTATGAAGCCTCCGTAGCCAACCCGTGTTCCACGTGGGCACGTGGCGACTGCGGTCCCGGTCTTGAATTGACCGAGCGCGACCGTGCCGGTTAGAGCCTTGGCCTTGCCCACCTTGCCACAGTAGGCCAGGGCCTGCACCGTGCCCGCCCCGTCCGAGTACACGTTGATGGCGTGGACCCTCCAGCGCTGGCCATTCGCCCGGGTGGCCGATGTGACCTCAATAACGACGTAGGCGGGGGCATCGGCGTCGCGCGTGGCACGAAAGCCCCCGAAGACGATCCGCTTGCCGGGCGGGCACTGCGCGGTCGCGGTAGCTTCGCCGTCCGCGGTGCTTGTCGCCGCCGGTACCGGCACGGTCGCGCTCGTGAGCACCGACCTAGGTCGCGTCTCGCAGCGCGCGATCGCGGTCAGCTTGCCCGGGTTGCCAGTATTAAAGGCCGTGGTAGTCACCGTCCGCCTCCCCGTCCGGGCGAGCGTGTTGACCTCCACGCGCGGCCCCATCAAGGCGGCCTGCCCGACCACTTCCGCCGCCACCGCGGTCTTGCCCTTCGGGCACGTGACCGATACGGAGCCGGACTTCTGGGTCCCAACCGTCGTCGTCGAAGTTCTCGTGGCCGCACCGGCCACCGCCGCGAGGCTCAGAACGAACGCCAAGCTGATCGCGACCAGCGTCCGCTTCCTCGTATTCGCCATCACCCGGTCCTCCTTGGTAGCCCCCGCTGCCGGCAACAGCGTAGGCGCAAGTGGGGCCTCGAGTCAACCTGCTGCTCCCGGCTGTTGGGGCGGTAGGTGGCCTTTACTTAAGTAAATACTTCTGCTAAGCTTGCATCCGTAAGCAAAGTAAAGGAGTACTCAGATGGAGTCGAATATCACTCCCAACACGCAGTACAAGCAGGTCACAGTGGACGTCCCGGAGGATCGGGTCGGCGAGTTCCACGCGTTCTTCGGACGATTCCTGGCAGGACCGGGCAGTCGCAGCGAGAGGCGAGGGCGTCATCGGGGCCATCGTCAGCATGGTGGCCGTTGCGCTCGCAGGCACCGTAGCGCCGAGCAGCGCGAGAGCGCCGAGCAGCGCCAGCCGACGACCGAGGCGACCGAGCTGTAATGACCGACAAGCAGGTCACGGTGGCCGTACCAGAGGAGCGCGTACCAGAGTTCTACGCCTGGTTTGCGGCATTCCTCGCGGCCGAGCCGGGAACCGCGCCGCCGCTGTCAGGGCGCGGACGCCGTGGCCCGCACGGCCGGCACCCACACGGCAGCGCCGAAGCCTGGTCGGCGGACGACGCCGACCAGGCGGCGTGGCTCTATCGCAAGCTTGCTCCGCCGGCGCGCGAGCTGTTCGACCTTCTCTTGGATGCCCCTGGTCAAAGGATCGGTGGCGAGCAGGTTGCCAAGCGACTCAAGCTGGACAAGGGCGCCCACGGAGTAGCCGGGATACTCGCGTGGCCCGGGCGGTATTCCCGACGTCTCGGCCGCGTCCTCCCAATCGCCACCGAGGGCCGCATCGACGGCGGCACCGACTACTACATGGAGCCCGACGTCGCGGCGCTGTTCGCTGCGGCTCAGAAGTCCCGCGGCACGGCGGCGCGGGCTTGCAACCGCGGATCGCACTAGCCATAAGATTGCACGCGCGGATGAGGCCGACCTCTCCGCGGCGGTCGATGCGTGCCGGTCGCTCATCGGCGAGCGTTTCCACGACGAGGATGGCCGCGGCGCAGCGGCCATGCTCCTGGACGACGGAACAATCTTGACCGGCACCGCGCCCGACGCCGTCAACCCTTCAGTCGAGGTCTGCCATGAGGTTGAGCCCTACTGCGCAGCCTTTCGGCTGGGCAGATCCATCGTCGCGTCCGTGTGTTTGCATCGAGAGCCCGGTGGCAGGACAGTGGTCCTCAGCCCCTGCGGGGTCTGTCGGGAGCGACTGGCCGTTCATGGTCCGAACGTGCTGGTCGCGGTCGCTGCCGCTGAGGACCCAACCCTGGTCGTTTGGAAGCCGCTGAAGGAGGTCCTGCCCGACTACTGGATGATGGCCTTTCCCGACGAGATCGACACGGCGTGGAGAGATTGACCGTGCTGATGCAGTGCTGTCGGTTGATATGCACCATGGCGTCGCCGAGCCGGCCCCTCACCTGGATGAGGTCAAGCGGCGCACGGCGGAGACCTGCTCGATGGCGTATTCGAGCTCGTTATTAGTGTTGTAGTAGTGCGGCGATAGCCGCACCAGCGGAGGCAGTCCCCGATCCTCGGCATCGAACTGGGTGTCCTCCGGCACGGTCACGGTGACATTGACGCGAGCCCGCTTGAGCGCCGCCGCGACATCGGCCGAGGCCACGTCGGCGACGCGGGCAGTGACGATCGCGCAACGCACCTTCCCGAGGTCGTGGGTGGAGACGCCGGATAGTTCGTCCAGCCGCGCGCGCAGTTCCGCACCGAGCGCGAGTGTCCGCTCGGCGATCGCCTCCAGGCCGAGCTCCAGCGCCTGGCGCACCGCGGCACGCAGCCCGAGCAGGTTCACGTAGCTGTTCTCCCACGACTCAAACCGGCGCGCTCCGTCTACCCACCTAAACCCGCGGCGGCCGTCCCACGTCGCCGAGCGGATCTCGGCCACAAATGGATCGAGTCGCTCGAGTGCGTCGGGCCGGACCCACAGAAAACCCGTCCCCCGCGGCCCGCGCAGAAACTTGCGCCCCGTGCTGGTGAGCAGATCGCACCCGATCGTCTCCACGTCGACGGGAAACTGACCCACCGATTGGGTCGCATCGAGCAGGAACAACACCCCCGCCTCGCGCGCAATCCGCCCGACCACGGCGGCTGGGTTGACCAGGCCGCCGCTGGTCGGCACATGGCTCAAGCCGATCAGCCTCGTGCGCTCATCCACTAGGTCCGCCAGCGCGGCCACGTCGATCTGCCCGTCCGGATCGTTGGGAACCACGACCACCTCGGCACCGGTCCGCTGCGCGACCTGCAGGTAGGCCAGCACGTTGCTGCCGTACTCCGCGCGGCCGGTCAGGATCCGGTCACCCCGGTGGAACCGCACGGAGTAAAAGCCGGCGTTCCAAGCGTGCGTAGCGTTATCGAAGAAGGCGACCTCGGTGCTGCGTCCTCCAATCAGGTCGGCTACCGCCTCATATGTGTCAGCGATCGCGTCCTGCGCAACCTCCGCCGCCTCATACCCGCCGATTTCCGCCTCGAGGCGCAGATGAGCAGCCATCGCCTCCAGCGTCGGCTGCGCCATCAGAGCCGCCCCTGCATTGTTCAAATGGACGCAATTCGCACACCCAGGGGTCTGCGCCCTCAAAGCCGCGACATCCACCACTTGCCGATCCTAGCCCTACTGAAGCTGCCGATCCGGCCGCTCCGATCTGTCACATACATCCCCGCGCACGAATCCAGCCGGAGTCGGCCGCTAGGGCCACGCTCGATCAAGCCGTACCGTCCAAGCCGTGGACATGCACCAACGGACGGACCTCTACCACTCCGCCGAGCCTGGCTGCCGGGCAGCGAGCAGCAATCTCGAGCACTGAGTCGAGACTCTCCGCCTCGAACAGGTAAAAGCCGCCAAAGACCTCCTTGGTATTCGCAAAGGGGCCGTCCGTGATCAACGTCTCGCCGCCCTCGACGCGCACTGCGCTCGCAGTCTCGATCGACTGCAGCTGAGCACCCCCAATGTAACCCGGGAGCTCGGCGATCGCGAAATACTCCGCCGTCATCTGCTCCAGCTCCGCAGCGCTCAGCGCCTCATAGGTACCGGGCTTCTCATAGACCAATACGGCGAACTGCATACGCCCTCCTTAGATCGTTTGTCAACCGTACGACGAACAGCCACCGCCGCAGGGGACGAACCTCCACGGCTACGCCCGTCGCCGCTGCGGCGCTCCTCGCCACGAGCAAAACGGCTCGCATGAGAGCTGTCCCCTGAGCGTGCGCCCGTTCGTCGTAAGGGCGACAATCCACTCTCTTCCGTAGGAGGTTCCAGATGAAGTACGCCAGGTTGATCTACGAAAAGCCCGGTTACGTCGATGCGCCGGCTGCGGAGCGCTAGCGCTGCTGGACGAGGTTTTCCGGGACGAGTGGGGGCGGGTCCTGGCTTCACTTGTCGGTTTCCTTCGCGATTTTGATCGTGCGGAGGAAGCCGTCCAGGAAGCGTTCGCGGTCGCCGCGGAGCGCTGGCCCCGCGACGGAGTCCCGGCCAACCCCGGCGCTTGGCTGACGGTCACCGCGCGCAACCGTGCGATCGACCGGATCCGACGCGAGCGGACGCTGGCCGAAAGGACCCGTCAGCTGGAGGTGCCCGAAGCGACGATGGATGAACTTGACGACACCGTGATCGAGGACGAGCGGCTCGAGCTGATCTTCACCTGCTGCCACCCCGCGCTTGCGCTCGAGGCACAGGTTTCGCTCACACTGCGGGCGCTCGGTGGGCTGACGACAGAGGAAATCGCGCGCGCGTTCTTGGTCTCCGAGGAGGCGATGAAGCGGCGCCTATCGCGTGCGAAGGCAAAGATCAAGGCGACCGGGATCCCGTTCGCAGTCCCCGCCGAGCACCTGCTGCCCGACCGCGTGGACGCGGTGCTGGCGGTCGTGTACCTGATCTACAACGAGGGCTACTCGGGCCGCATCGACCTGGCCGGCGAGGCGATCAGGCTGGGCCGTGTGCTCGCAGCGCTGATGCCAGACGAGCCGGAGGTGTACGGACTGCTGGCGCTTATGCAGATCCAGCACGCGCGACGGAAGGCGCGGTTTTCCGGCGATGAACTGGTGTTGCTCGAGGACCAGGACCGGTCGCTGTGGGACGCGGAGAAGATCGCCGCCGGGCGCACCGCGCTCGAGCGCGCGCTCGCCCTGCGCGGGCGCGGGCCGTACGTGCTCCAGGCCGCTATCGCCTCGCTCCAGACCGAGGAGCGGATCGACTGGAACGAGGTCGCCGCGCTTTACGGCCAGCTCGCGCAGATCACGCACTCGCCAGTGGTCGAGCTGAACCGCGCGGTCGCAGTCGCACAGGCCGGGGCAACCGAGCAGGCGCTCGAGATCGTCGACGGCCTCGATCTCGACGACTACCAGTATCTGCACTCCACCCGCGGCGAGTTGCTGCGTCGCCTCGGCCGGACCGTCGAAGCACGCGCGGCGTACGAACGGGCGCTGAAGCTCGCCAGCTCAGAGCCCGAGCGTCGCTTCCTCGCGCGCCGGATCGCGGAACCCTAGACCGCTCCGGGCAAATCCGGCCGGCGCACCGTCGCTGTCCCGATCACGGCCTCCCATTCGTCGTAGAGACGAATGCAACACACCCACACCCAACCTTCTGTCCCTGGAGGTCCAATGGCATCCACATCCGCAAATATCAGTCGCTGGCGCGCTTTCGCGTTGTTGGCGGTGTCGTTCTTCATGACGGTCATCGATCTGACGATCGTCAACGTTTCGTTGCCCACGATCGGTCGCGATCTGCACTTCAACGCAACCAGTCTGCAGTGGGTGGTAACGGCGTACGCGCTCACGTTCGGCGGCTTCATGTTGCTCGGCGGCCGCGCGGCGGACCTGCTGGGCCGCCGCCGGATCCTGATGGTCGGGCTTTCGTTGTTTACGGCGGCGTCGCTGGGAGCCGCGCTGTCCACCGGCGAGATGTCGCTTATTGCAGCGAGAGCGGTCCAGGGATTTGGCGCGGCGCTCATGGTGCCCGCCGCCCTGTCGATCGTGATGAACATGTTCGCCGAGGGCGCCGAGCGCAACAAGGCGCTCGGAATCTGGGGCGGGCTCGGGGCCGGCGGGGCAACCGTTGGTGTGATCGCGGGCGGCATTCTTACCCGCTACGCCGGGTGGCAGTACATCTTCTATCTGAACGTCCCAATCGGGGTCGCGGCGCTGGCGCTCGTTCCTAGGATCGTGCCCGACAGCCGGCTCTCCACCACGCGCCGGCGGTTTGACGCGCTCGGTGCGATCGCAGGCACCGGCGCACTGCTGCTGCTGGTCGACGCGATCGCCCAGGCACCGCAGTACGGCTGGGGCGCCACACGCACCGTCGCTCTGCTGGCGGCATCGGCGGCGCTGCTCGCCACGTTCCTCGTGATCGAGAGCCGGGTGCAGGAGCCCGTGCTGCCACTGTCGATCTTCCGCCTGCGGACGCTCGCCGGCGCGAACACGGCGGGGCTGCTGCTGGGCGGCAGCTTCTTCGCGTTCATCTTCGTCGGCACCCTCTACATGCAGCAGGTGCTGCACTACAGCGCCCTGCAGACCGGTCTCGCATGGCTGGCCGCGTCGCTGACCTCGGTCGCTCTCGCCGGTATCTCACAGGCGCTGGTCACCCGTGGCGGCGCCAAGGTCGTGATGGCGATCGGCATGACGCTGATCGGCGCGGGCGTACTCTGGGCGACCCAGGTGCCCGTCCACGGGCACTTTCTCGCCAACCTCGCCGGCCCGTTCGTCGTCGCCGGCGCCGGGACCGCGTTCGCGTTCATCCCGATCTCGATCGCCGCGCTCGCCGGCGTCTCAGAGCACCAGGCCGGGCTCGCGTCCGGGCTTTTGAACACCAGCCAGCAGCTCGGCGGAGCGATCGGGATCGCGATCGCCTCCAGCCTGGCGGCGAGCCACACCCAGGCGCTGGTGCACGCCGGCACCGCCGCGCCCGCGGCCCTCACGGGAGGCTTCCAGGAGGCATTGTGGGTGCTCGGGGCGATCGCACTGCTAGCCGTCCCCGCGATCTTCACGCTCGTCCGCCGCGACGAGCTCTCCGACGCGGTTGCCAAGACGGCGATCCGCGAGCCTCAGCCCGCGCTGGCCGGCGTCAACTGACCCAACTCTCACACGCGGCCGGCGCGAATAATCTCAATGTTTCCATCCACTGACCGATAGCCGTACGGGACTGCGGGCCGGTATTTGACGGCCCGCAGTCGCGCCTGTTGGCGGGCCTAGTGGAGGGTGATGCTCTTGCTGAACCCCGCCGCGCATCCGGGCTTCGCGTTGGTGTGAGCGTAGAAGGTCCCTTGGTTTTGGTGGGTGTGCACGAACCACTGGTACCCGTCCCCATTGGGCTCCGCTATATCGAAACCAATCTTCTTGTCCTGGCTCGGGCGCGGGCTGTTGCCCTTCTGCTTGTAAACGGTCACCTTCGTCCCGTTCCCGCACTTAGAGCTCGTCAAGAGGAATCCATCGAAGTCGGGAATCGAACTATCGTGCTGGATCGTGATCTTGACCTGCTTGGCGGTCTGCGCCGCTGCGGCTCGAGCACTCGCGCCCGCCGACGCGGCGTTCATAGCCGCCCACAACACTGACATGCCCGCCGCCGCCGCCAACAACACACAAAACCGGCCACGCGCGCCCGTCAACGACAAGCCACACCTACGCGTCCTCTTAGAAGCCATCCTCATCACCCCGGTCCAATAACGCTTCGCGGCCCCCGGCCGCCGAACAAGCACACGAGCCTACCAGGCCCAGACCAGTTTGGTAGGCAACAACCAGACGAAACAGCTCAAAATCGTCATCCAGCTGGAGTGCTCCTGGGAGCCGAGCCTCGGCCTCTTTGGACGCCGGCGCATGCGTTCGTCGCATTGCGAGCGCCCAGTCGCCGCAACGCTGGCGACTCCTTTAACGCGAACTCAGCGGCGAGGCGCGGCGGACGCTGACTGCTGCTCTCGTGGGCGGCCGCCTCAGCGGCGACCGCTGGCTGCCGTGGCGAAGCGACGGTGTCGCTCGAAGTTAGGCTCCCCGGCGCCGTCGACTGCTGAATCGCCGAGCGGATCCAGCAGTCCCACCCGTCTGCTGAGACCGTTGGTGGTAGCCCGTATAGGCGGTGAGCGTTAGCTGGACGCGAGCAAGCACGCGCTGCTGGTTTCGTGGCGATCAACGCGTTAGTGTCGGGTTGGGCGCTTGCGTTCTTGTATTTGGGGTGGTGGTGCAGTAGGTTTGGCGCACTTGAGGGGCGGCCGCGAGGGCGCTATCGGCGTGAGGTGGTGGTGGTGATGGTTTTCAGTGGGGCGTCTGGTTCGCGTTTTGCTGGTCGGCTTTTCCGGCGCGGCTTGCCGGTGTTGCTGTCACTGGCGGTCGTGCTGTTCTGGGCAGCGCCGGGGGCCCATGCCGCTAACAGGATCTACTGGGGCACCGCCGTGGACAACACCATCTCCTTCGCCAACCTCAACGACACCGGCCATGGTGGCGATCTCAACACAACAGGGTTCACTCCGGTTGAACCGGCTGGCATCGCGATGGACCTCCTTCACGGGAAGATCTACTGGGCCAGTCGGAACGGCGGCCCGATCTCCTTTGCCAACCTGAATGACACCGGGGGCGCTGGTGATCTCAATACGACCGGCGCCTCGTTGAACGGTCCGGAGGGCGTCGCGACCGACCCGGCCGCGGGCAAGATCTACTGGGTCAACAACAACTCCGGGCCAACGCTCTCTTTCGCCAAGCTGAATGACACGGGCGGCGGCGGCGATCTGTCGACCAGCGGAGCGAGTGTCGATAATCCCCAAGGCGTAGCGATCGACCCGGCCATTGGCAAGATCTACTGGACCAACTCCGGTGATAACACGATCTCGTTCGCCAACCTGGACGGGAGCGGCGGTGGCGGCGATCTCAAGACGACCGGCGCGACAGTCAACTTCCCTGAAGGTCTCGCGATTGACGCCGCCAACGGCAAGATCTACTGGGCCAACAAGGGCGACAGCACGCATCCGATCTCGTTCGCGAAGCTGAACGACACCGGCCACGGCGGGGATCTCGACGTCAGCGGCGCGTCGACAGTCGGCGCCATTGGGGTGGCGATCGACCCCGAAGCAGGGAAGATCTACTGGGCCAACATCAACGACCAGAAGATCTCGTTTGCCAACCTGAACGGCAGCGGCGGGGGCGGCGATCTCAACACCACCGGCGCCGACACGAATCTTCCGCTGTACCCGGCCCTGCTGAAGAAGCCGCTCGCCACCGCCAGCCCGATGGTCAGCGGCGGCTCTAAGGTCGGCTCAAAGCTCTCCTGCTCAAAGGGGACCTGGGCACCGGATCTGGTTGAGTCCTTCCTCTACCAGCGGCCGGTGAGCTTCATCTATACGTGGAGCAGGAACGGGAAGCGGATCGCTGGGGCGATCGCGAACGTGTACACGGCGTTCGCCGCGGGCACTTACACCTGCACCGTGACCGCGAAGAACGAGGCTGGTCACACGAAGAAAACGAGCGCTTCGCACAAGATCACATAAACCGGGATCACACCTCGGGTCGCGCCCGGATCGAAGAAAACAGATCGTAACCTCCACCGCCAGCGCGTCGAGTTGGGCTAAACCAACGGTCTCGGCAGACGGGTGGGACTGCTGGATCCGCCCAGCGATTCAGCAGTCGACGGCCCCCTGCGAGCCTAAACTCGAGCGACACCGTCGCTTCGCCACGGCAGCCAGCGGTCGCCGCTGAGGCGGCCGCCCACGAGAGCAGCAGTCAGCGACCGCCGCGCCTCGCCGCTGAGTTCGCGTGAAAGGAGCCGCCGAGGTGTTACGGACCGGACCATCGCAACCATCGGAAAGCACGCGCCACGTGTTCGGGCGCCGGGCGCTGCGATCCGCCCAGAAGCAGCGGCTCGCGGTCGCGTCGCGCCCTTGGCATCTCGTAGAGGAGCGGTCGATCACACATCTTCGACTGACAAAACCCGCGATTTTCCAGGCTCTTCCCATGGCCCGGCCAGGATTCGAACCTGGGCGCGACGGATTATGAGTCCGCTGCTCTACCTCTGAGCTACCGGGCCGCGCGGGCCGACGCTAGCACTCGCCGTACCGTCCACCTTGGTGAGATACGCTTCGAGGACAGGTGTTCGCCTTCGGCCTCTCGCAAGCTTTCACGCAGACGTTTGCCCTGCTCGTGACTTTCGTCGGGATCGGGGTGATCGTGAACGTGCTGATCATCTACATCGTCGCCCAGGTCATCGGGGAGCACAGGCAAAACCGAGAGCGCCGACAGGGGTAGGACACGCGCCCTCGACGTCGACCCGTCGGCTCCAATGGGTCACCGAGGCTAAGAAGCCGTGGCGGCGGAACACGTCGGGCTGTCTGACATCTTGAAGGAACGGGGCCGGACGACGTCGAATCAGACGGCTGCCGATGAAGTCTGCTGCGACACCGCCCGAGACGAGAGCCGGCACCGTCTCCAGCACTGCCAACGGCTCGAGCACCACCTCCAAGCGGAGTGCGAGTAGCGGCGGTCACCAAGCGCTCTCCGCCTACATACGTGCCCGCTTCGACGACTTCTCGCGCTCTCAGAAGGACGTCGCCCAGTACATCGTCGACCATCTGGACGAGGCCGCGTTCCAGACCGCCGAGGAGCTGGCCCGACGCGCATCGACGTCCTCGAGCACGGTGGTCCGCTTTTCACAGGCGCTGGGTTTTGAGGGCTTTCCCGAGCTTCAGCAGGCGGCGCGCGACGAATACCGGCGTCGTCCCAACAACTCGGCCGGCGCCGCGGTCGCGGTGGCTCCGCTGTTCTCACTCGACCACACTGAGTTCGAGTCGGCGCTCGCCTCCGACCATGTGAACGTCGAGGAGACCGCGCGCAAGCTTTCGCGCAACGCCGTCGAGGGCGCCGTCGACGCGATCGTCAAAGCCGAGAAGGTGCTGATCGCCGGCACCGACCAGATGGCGTTCTTTGCCAGCTACATGCGCCATCTGTTGATGCTCCTGGACCTCCGCGCCGAGATTGTCGCAAGTCCTTCACAGGAGGCTTTGGGACGGCTCAGTCGCATCGATGAACAGACGCTGGTGGTCGGGCTGTCCGCCGGTCGACCACACCCCCTGATCACTCGCACCATGAAGCTGGCCCGCCACCGGAAGGCACCTACGCTCGCGATCACCGACGCGACGCTTTCCGAGGTGGCCAAGCTCGCGCGCATCAAGCTCTACTACTCGTCCAATACCCCGGCGTTCGTCCGCTCGCACACCGCGCTGCTGTCGATCATCCAGGCGCTTGCATACGGGGTGTACGCGCGCGACTCGCATCAATACGACGTGCGCATCAAGGCCTTTCGCCTGAAATAGACATTCGGGGAACGTCCTCAGCGCGTTCGCTGGATGACCAACGCCTGGCTCGCGCGTCCGACCGGGCCCTGCTCGTCGCGCAGCACGCCGGTGGCGATGCCGATGCCGTCTGGAGCAATCCGAGTCTCGGCGTCGAGGTGGATCCACTCCGCGCTGGGCTCGCGCTCGATGTAGAGGGTCAGGTCGGGGTTGATGAAGAGGTGATCCTCCCAGCTGACGATCGAGCTGATGCCATTGCCGAAGTCGGCCGTGGCAGCGAGCCGCTGTAGCGGCGAAGTGCTCTCGTCCGCCACGAGGGGAACGAGAAGCCGAAACCACGCCCCCGCCGGGCCCCGCTTTACGAAGTGGCCATGGGTGAAACGAATCTCCATGGCGTCTGTGGCGAACATGGGCTGCGTGGCCCAGGCGAAGGCCTCCGAGGAATCGGACTTGTCCTGGGAGCGGATTTCGGCGCCCGGTGTCGCGCCTGAGTTGGCCGAGGAGTTGCGAGGAGCACCGTGGCCGGCAGTCTCGGCGGCACGCACCCGCAGCGCCCGCGCCCGGACGAGTTCCCTCCCGTCCCCGTCCACGATCGAGCCCTCCAGAAGCGCCGATCTCCTCCCCGACCGCGCGACCTCCGCGCGAACCTCGATCGCCGCCAGCGGGACCGGCCGGAGGAACTCGTAGCTGACTCGGGCGAACAAGAGGCCATCAGCCCCAGCGACCCGCTCGAAAGCGCGCACCAGCAGCGCGGCGGGCGCACCGCCATGTTGTGCCTCTGGATCCCATGGACCGCGCGCGAGCTCCGTTGGCGCGAAGCGCGGTCCGTCGGGAATGAAGATTGATTGCGCCATCGCCCCTGACCCTACCGTCCGCACGGGCTAACGAAGGTGTGCACGCGGGCAGAGCTTTGGACGCTTCGGCGCTTTGGATATTGCGAGGCGGCTCTAAACTCTCTTGGGATGGCAGAGGCATTCGATTCGACCGGTCCGCTGACCCCACGCGACGAGGCCACGTTCACGGTCAAGGCCGGCTTGGCCGAGATGCTCAAGGGCGGCGTGATCATGGACGTGGTTACCCCCGAGCAGGCCAAGATCGCCGAGGACGCCGGGGCCGCCGCCGTCATGGCGCTGGAGCGGGTTCCGGCGGACATACGGCGTGACGGCGGCGTCGCGCGCATGTCGGATCCGATCATGATCCGGGGGATTCAGGAGGCCGTCACGATCCCGGTGATGGCCAAGGCGCGGATCGGTCATTTCGTCGAGGCGCAGGTCCTCGAGGCGCTCGAGGTCGACTACATCGACGAGTCGGAAGTCCTGACGCCGGCCGACGAGGCCAACCACATCGATAAGTGGGCCTTCAGTGTTCCGTTCGTATGCGGCGCGACCAACCTTGGAGAGGCCCTGCGCAGGATCGGCGAGGGCGCGGCGATGATCCGGTCGAAGGGCGAGGCCGGGACCGGTGACATCGTCGAAGCCGTGCGCCATCTGCGCCTTATCGGTGGAGAGCTCCGGCGTCTGACCGCCGTGGATGAAAGCGAGCTTCCCAGTGCTGCCAAGGATCTGCAGGCGCCACTCGAGCTGGTGCGTCAGGTCGCGCGCGAGGGACGCCTGCCGGTGGTGCTCTTCTGCGCGGGCGGCATCGCGACACCCGCGGACGCCTCGCTGGTCATGCAGCTGGGCGCCGAGGGCGTCTTTGTCGGCTCGGGAATCTTCAAGTCCGAGGATCCCGAGCGCAGGGCGCGGGCCATCGTGGAGGCCACAACACACTTCAATGACCCCGCGCGGGTCGCTGCTGCCTCGACCGGCCTGGGTCAGCCGATGACGAGCCTCGAAAGCTCGAAGCTCGAGTCAGAGCAGCTTCTGGCTCCTCGCGGCTGGTAGGCGCGTTGAGTCAAACCGTCGGGATCCTCGCCCTTCAGGGAGGTTTCGAGGCGCACGCGAGGACCGTGCGCGGACTTGGCGCGCAGGCGCGTGAAGTGCGTTCGGCAGAGGACCTCGAGGGTCTCGACGCGCTGATCATCCCCGGCGGGGAGTCCACGGTGATGACACTCGGCATCCAGCGCGACGGCCTTGCCGACCCACTGCGTCAGCTCGCGCGCCGCGGAACCCCCGTGCTTGGCACCTGCGCCGGCATGATCATGCTGGACCGCGAGCACCTCGGGCTGCTCGACATCACCACCGAGCGCAACGCCTTCGGCCGTCAGCTGCGCTCCTTCGAATGCGATGTGGAGCTCGCGGGAATAACCGGTGGTCCGCTGCATGCCGTCTTCATTCGCGCACCCTGGGTCAGCGGCTGCGGTGAGGAAGTAGACGTTCTGGCTACGCTCGACGACCATCCGGTCGCCGTGCGCCAGGGCAATCTGGTGGCGGTCGCTTTTCACCCTGAGTTGGCAGGAGAGAGCCGGCTGCATCGGTTCGCCCTGGGGCTAAACGGCGACGCCGCCGACTGAAATCAGTGCGTGCCCGCCGGCGTACGGTCGGGCGACTCCGAATAGCTACGGAACTCGCGCTCGAAGGCTGCCCAGTCGAACTCCGGCAGCCCATCGGGAGCAGGGGGTGGCTGCTCGTCGGAGGGGTCCTCGCCGCCCCGGGGGGGATCGTCCGCGTCGCTGCCGCGTGACAGCCAGAGCGCGAGCGCGCAAACGCCGATACCCGCTGCATACGCCAGCGCGGCCAGCGTGGAGTGGCCCGACAATGAAGCCAGTCCACCAACGCCGTACAGCAGCAACGCGCACACGACCAGACGCCTGAGATCGGCTCGCGGGACCGAGCGGCGCGGGGCCGCGCCCCAGGCGCCCATCAGGATCGCCGCGCCAAGCGCGAACGCGAGTGCCAGCTTCCACACCTCTGAGGAGGGAACGACCATCCGCCACCTCCGATGATCGACCCCGCGGCGTCAGAAATCAAGGCCTCCTAAATGAGAACTCAGGAAATCGGCCGTCGCACATGTGCGACGGCCCCGCGGGCGCATGCGCCCGCGGCGGGGCCGCGCATGCGCGGCCCCAAGGAAGAGTCAGCTCACGACAAGTCCGTGCCGCATGGTGTTCTCCGTAACCGCCCGTGGCTCCACGAACTGGAGCAGGTAGTCCGGGCCACCGGCCTTTCCGCCCGTGCCAGAGAGCTTGTTCCCCCCAAACGGCTGGCGTCCTACCTTGGCGCCCGTGATCCCACGGTTGACATACAGGTTGCCCACCGGCGTGCGGCCGCACACGTAGCGGACCGTCGCGGGATCGCGCGCGAATAGGCCGCCGGTCAACGCGTAGGGCAACTGTTCGACGACCTCGAGCCCCTGCTCTAAATCGCGAATCGGCTCGACCGTGAGCAGAGGACCGAACACCTCTTCGCCCAGTACTGGGGAGTCAGAAGGCAGGTCGCTTACGATCGCGGGCGGACAGAACCAGCCCCGCTGCGGAATGCTTTCGACGCAGGCAACGATGCGGCCGGACTCCGCGGCCTGCGCTCGATAGTTGTCGACTCGTTCCTTGGCGGCTTGCTCGATCACCGGCGGGACGGCCGTCTGCAGGTCCGAGGCCTGTCCCACAACGAGCACCCGCACGGCGCCGGCGAGACGCTCCAGCAGCGGCTCGAAAATCGCCTCATGGATCAGCACGCGTGCGGCCGCCGAACACTTCTGCCCGGCATAGGCGAAAGCCGAGGAGATGATCTCCGGTACGGCCTCATCCAGGTCCGCGTCGGCGTCTACCAGCACGCAATTCTTGCCGCCCAGCTCGGCGACGACCCGCTTGATGTGCTGTTGAGCCGGGACGGGTTCGGCCGCGGACCTGACGATCTGAAGCCCCACCTGCAGCGAGCCGGTGAAGGCGATCGTGTGCACGCCGGGGTCCTTGACCAGCGCGGCGCCGACCTCCCCTGCGCCGGGCAGCAGCGAGATCACGGCGGGAGGGACGCCCCCGGCGCGCAGGGCCTGCACCAGCCTCAGCGCGCATCCGGGGGACTGCTCTGCTGGCTTGAGCACGACGGCGTTGCCGGTGGCGAGCGCGGCGGCGGTCATTCCACATGGAATGGCGATGGGAAAGTTCCACGGCGATATGACAGCCGCAACTCCGCGAGCGGCGTAGCGCAGCTCGTTGCGCTCGCCCGGCACCTGCATGAGCGCCCGGCCCGCCTCGAGCTCGATCGCGCCGCGCGCGTAGTACTCGAGGAAGTCGATCGCTTCGCAGACGTCGGCGTCGGCCTCGGGCCAGGGCTTAGCGCATTCCCTGACCTCGAGCGCGGCGAGCTCCAGCCGGCGCTCGCGCATCCAGGCCGCGGCCCGAGCCAGCGCCAGCGCGCGGTCCGCGGCGCGCCTGCGGCTCCAGGCGCGAGATCCCTCGCGCGCAGCGGCAACCGCCGCGGCCACATCAGCCGGACCAGCCGCGGCCACTCGCGCCACCACCCGCTCCGGATCGCCGGGGTCGGTGGAGTGCACCTCCTCTCCCGATCCCGTCCGAACGTCGTCGCCGACCATCACCGGGACACTGAGGGGTAACTCGCGATCGAGCTCCGCAAGGGCGTCGCTCAGCCTGCCGCGGACGCTGGCGCGACGAAGCTCCAGTACCGGCTCGTTGACGAACGGGTCCAGGACCGAGGCTGCTTGGGGGTTGGTGTCGAGCAGGGTCACGGCTTCTCAGAGGAAGCCTAGAGCCGTCGCTAGACGGCCGAGCCGGACGCTAAACGCCGCGCCTGCCGAGAATGTGACGCAGCGTCCGCAGGAGGATCTTGATGTCGTTCCACAGCGACCAGTTGGCCGCGTAGAGGTAGTCGACCTTGACCATTTCTGCCAGAGGGGGCCGGGGAGGGCCAAGCACCTGCCACGGTCCCGTCATACCGGGAGTGAGAAGGAGGCGGTCGCGGTGCCAGCCCTCGACCAGCGCGTCCTCGTCGAGCACAAGCGGTCGCGGGCCCACCAGGCTCATCTCACCGCGCAGCACGTTGATCAGCTGCGGCACCTCGTCGATCGAGAGACCGCGCAGCCGCCGTCCGACGCGAGTTACGCGCGGGTCGCTTGTCAGCTTGAACAGGCCGACCGACTCGTTGAACTCCTCCAATTCGGCGCGCGACCGCTCGGCACCGTCGACCATGCTGCGGAACTTGATCATCCAGAAGCTTCGGCCGTCGCGCCCTACCCGGGCCTGGCGGAAGAAGACGGGTCCCCGCGAGTCGAGCTTGATCGCCAGCGCAATTAACGCTCCCAGCGGCGCCATCAGAAGCAGGCCCGTGGCCGAAACGGCGATGTCGAGCGCCCGCTTGATCATCTGCGACGAGCGGGTCAAGCCGGGCCTGCGCACGCCAAGGACCGTCAGCCCGCCCACCACGTCGAACTCGACCGCCGAGCCCACCACCTCAAAAAGGCGCGGCACGATCGAGACCTTCACCCCGACCGCTGCGGTCCGCCGGACCAGGTCGAGAGCCGCTTCGGTGTGCTCGTGGGTAGGGATCAAAAAGACCCGATCCACGCCCAGCGTGCCCACCGCCACCTGAAGCTCGTCGAACGCCAGTTCGTCGTCGCCCTCCTCGAGCGGCAGATAGCCGATGATCTCCACGCGCGCCGCCGGGTCGTAGCTGAGCGCCTGCGTGACCTTGGCGCGCGAATCGGCGTCGCCGACGACTAGCGCCCGCTCGGGCGGAGCCAGAGCCGCGGCCATGGCCCGCGCAGAGCTGCGGCCGATGATGAGCCATGCGCTGGTGGAGGCCCAGAGCACCACCACCGCGGCACGGCTGGGGTCGAGGTTGACCCCGATCAGGAACGTGACCGCCGACCAGGCCAGAGCGAACCCGCCCGCCAGGATGACCAGGCTGGGCACCTCCTCCAGGGTCGACTTGCGCAGCACGAGCTCATCGTGGTCATAGCGGCCCGCCACCTTCGCCATCACCACAATGAGCGGAACCGCCACGAAGGTCACGGGTGGAACGCCCCTGCGAATGAACATGCCCAGGACGAGCAGTCCACCTACCGCCGCGAGCATGTCGGCGACGGCCAATAGCCGCCGGAAGACCGTGTCTCGCCGCACGGGTCGAATGCCCGCACGGGGCGTCGCGACGCTGCGTGCCCGCACGTCCCCACCTTCTGGTGCGGCGAGGGAATGCTCGGTAGCAGCACCCGCCTGGCCGACCCCGACCTCGGGCCTTACGTCGCTCACCGGCGCCCCAATTTACTGAAGAACAGCAAGTTTCGCGCTTTCCCCGTCGATGCTCCCGACGTCTGCCGGGATTTTCCCCGCTTACGTGCATCTTATGGCGCAGCGAGCAGAGACTCAAGCGGCGCGTTGCGGGCCTGCTCATGCAGGAACGACTCGTTGCTCGTGTTCTCAAGCAGCCGCCGCACCAGGTAGGCCATCCCCGCGACCAGATCACCCACCGGGCAGTAGGTCCTGACGCGGAAGCCGTGTCGAGCGAGCGCGTCTTGAAGCTCGTCGCCCAGGCCGCGCAGGACCTGGAGCTCAAGCTCCGAGTCGGCTGCCCCGAGCAGTCGGTTGTATGCGATCGCGTGCGCGACGGAGCGCAGATTGTGCGAGGCGACCGCCACGCGAACGGCGGGGCGCGCCTCCAGCAGTCGCCGGGTCAACGCCTCGAAGTTGCGATCGCAATCGGCCTTGACCTCAAACACAGGCGCCGGCCAGCCCTGCTGGCGTGCTTGCACGAGCTCGTGATCCCAGTAAGCGCCCTTGACCAGCCGCACCTGCAGCGGCGGCGTGCGCCGGTGCGACCGGGTCCAGTGCAGGATTTGGTCGAGTTGCGAAGGGGAGTCGCGTAGATAAGCCTGGAGCACGACCCCGGCAGAGAGGTCCTGCCCAAACTCCGGCTCCGCCAACAGCTCCAGGACAAGGTCGAAGATCGCCTCGCGGGAGTCGAGCGATTCCATGTCGATGTGGATGTGGGCGCCTTGGTCGCGGGCCGCCACAAGCAGGGGTCGCAGCCGCGTCGCGGCATCACGCTTGCCGAGCTCGGGCGCGTCGGGACGCAGCAGTGGCGTCAACGCCGAGACCTTCACGGATAAGTTCGCGCGTGGCAGCGTTCCGCTGCCGTCCCGTTCCAATCGAGGCCTGGGGGGCCAACGTCGGACCGCGTCAGCGAGTTCCCCCAGCGCCGTCGCGCAGCGTGCCGCATAACGGTCGGCCTCGGCCTCGGTGACGGTCGCCTCGCCCAGCAGATCGACCGAGCTTGCAACTCCGCGGCCCCAGAGCTGGGAGAGCACACTCAGCGCCTCTTTGGGGGTCTCGCCGACGATGAAACGGTGAGCGATGTGCCGAACCCCGCTCGCGGCAGCGGCGCCCAGCGCGGCGCGCCCGGCCTTGGTGTGCGCGATTCGCATTGCCGCCTCGAGTGGGACCGGGGCGTCGGGCAGTTCTTCAAGGAAGTCGCTCAGGTGTCGTGCCACGTCATCAAGCGAGCGGCAGGCGGGAACCACATCGACGAAGCGAAAGAGGGCCGCGCGCAGCTCCCTGTCCGATGAAGCCATTTCCATGGCGCGCGCGTCGACGGTCCGCATGGGGTGACGGAGCCCGGAGGGGAAAGAGGCATGCAGCTCGGTGCCGATCTGCACGATCTCCCGCTCGAGCGCTTCTGCGGTCGCGACCAATCTAGGCCAATACGTTGACCGCGCGGGCCACGACCAGCACGACGATTAGCAGCGACACCACGGACTGCGCCGTCATCAGCGACTTTGCTGTCGCGGTCAGCGGCATCGTGTCGGTGGGACTGAAGGCGGTCGCGTTCGTGAACGAGACATAGAGGTAGTCGACCAGCCCCGGAACCCAGTTGGGACGGGTGAACCGGGCCGCGTCGGCCATTTGGGGAAAGAGGAAGTCGGGTACGGCTCCACTGCGCTGTGCGCGTTCAACCGGTCCGCCGCGGTCGAGCTCCCAGTACCAGAGCCCGAACAGGAGGACGTTCGTGACCCACAGAGCTACCCCCGAGAAGATCAAGGGGCGGCCGCCGACCTTGCCGCCATGGAGTAGAAAGCGTGTCAGCTCGATCAGCGAGAAGACGTTGACGGCGCTCACCAGCCCGATCAGTGCCATCGCTATATAGCGGCGCGTGGGGGTGTGACGCACCCGCGGGTGCGGCGAGACGGCCGCTAATCCCACCAGCAGCAGTGCCTCGACCGCCGGCAACAGCCAGTAGGGGCCGAGCGTGAGGCGGTCCGGGAGCACGAGCTGGAGCGCGATCGCGCCGAGCACCACCAACTGCGGCGCCCACACTGGGTCGATCTTGGTGAGCTGGCCCTCCAGCGCGGCGAGCCGCTCATCTGGGTGATCTTCTTTGCGAGCCGCGTCGCTCACGAGCGAATCAGCGCGAGCACTTCGTCGCGGCGGCGCTCCATGTCCTCGCGCGAGCGCACCGACTCAAGGCAGAGCCGCAGCAGCGGTTCGGTGTTCGACGGCCGTACGTTGAAATGCCAATCGTCGTAGTCGACGGAGAGGCCGTCGAGTCGCTGTTGCTCGCCGTCGCTGTAGCGCGCCGACAGCTCCTCGAGCTTTTCCTGCTGGTCTGAGACCTCAGAGTTGATCTCACCCGAGATGAAGTAATTGGAGCGGTAAGGCTCGAGCAGCTGCGAGAGCGTGGACCCCTCAAGCGACACCAGCTCGAGTATCAACAGCGCCGGGAGCGACCCCGAGTCGGCACAGTAGAAGTCATGAAAGTAGTAGTGCCCCGACACCTCGCCGCCGAAAGCGGCGTGTTCTGACCTCATCCGCGCCTTGAAGAAGGCGTGGCCCACTCGGTTGATCAGCGCGCGTCCGCCGGCCCTTGAGACGGTGTCGGCGACCGCGCGGCTCGCACGCACGTCGTACAGGACGGTCGCCCCAGGCTGCTTTCGGAGGATGGACCCGGCCAGCAGCGCGGTGAGGAAGTCGCCGTCGACGAAGGCCCCTTTGTCATCGATGAAGAAGCAGCGGTCGCCGTCTCCATCCCAGGCGATGCCGAGATCAGCGCCCTTGCGTACCACCTCCTCCATGATGAACTCGCGGTTCTCAGGGAGCAGGGGGTTGGGCTCGTGGTCCGGGAAGTTTCCGTCCGGTCGCCAGTAGGCGGTGACGAGATCGAGACCCAACCGCTCGAGGACCGGTCCCACCATCGGCCCGGCCATTCCGTTGCCCGCGTCCACCACCACGCGCAGCGGCTTGATCACGGCCGGGTCGACGAAGCCGATCAGGGCCTCGTGAAACTCGTCATACACCGAGACCTCTTCAAGCGTTCCGCCGCCCGGAGCTTCACCGAGGCCTTGCTCGATCAGATCCCGGATCTCCGCGATGCCTTGCTCCCCCGACAGCGGAACCGCACCGGACCGCACGAGCTTAGCTCCGGTATAGGGCTTGGGGTTGTGGGACGCGGTGCACATCAGCCCCCCGTCGAGCCCGCGCGAACCGACCAGGTAATACAGCATCTCGGTGCCGATTTCCCCCGCCTCGAGCACGGTGGCTCCCTCGGCCAGCATCCCCTCCCGGTAGCTCGCCTCGAGCTCGGGAGCGCTTAGCCGCATGTCGCGACCCAGCCCGAGCCGCAACCGGTTTGGGGGCTTGTTCTCAAGCTCTCCGATGACTCGAACGAAGGCGCGCCCGATCTGGCACGCTGCGTCGGCGTCGATGTCCGTGCCGTACACCCCCCGGATGTCGTAGGCCTTAAAGATCTCCGGGGCAAGCTGGCCCATGCGATGGCGGATGGTACCCCCGAGCTTGGCTTGGAGTCTTTGAGGCGCTCGCGGGGGACCGCGCGATCGGTCGGCAGGCTTCGCCGGGTCCGTCCAGCTTGACAGCAGCGTTAGCCTACTTTCAGGCAAATAGCCCGCTCAACGCACGAGACGCAAGAGCGGGGGCGAGATTGAGCGTAGGGGGACAAATGCGCATCGAATGGAATCGGCGTCTGCCAGTTCAGACGCGCGTGTTGTGGCGGGGTTGTGTGGGCCTTGGGGCGCTGGCTGCGCTGACGCTCACGACCGTGCCGCTTGCGAGCTCGCGGCCTTATCCCCCGATCGCGGGCCCCGCCACTTCGCTGCTGGGCATCGACTGCGTTTCCGGCTCGGATTGCTGGGCCGTAGGCCTTGTCGTCAACGGAACAGGGGCTCGCGTGAACCAGGCCATGCGCTGGAACGGGAAGAGATGGAGGCTCGTCTCAACCCCTGACCCTGGCGGGAAGTCAAATGCTGACGAACAGCAGCTCAATGGAGTCTCGTGTCTGTCTGCGTCCGACTGCTGGGCGGTCGGCGTCTACACGAACAGCTCCTCGATGGCACGTCTGAACGAGGCTCTGCACTGGAACGGCAAGAAGTGGAAGCTCATTTCCACGCCGAACCCGGGCGGCACCCGCAACGGCCGGCAACATCTTCTCTCCGGCGTGTCGTGTGTTACTCGTTCGGACTGTTGGGCGGTCGGTGCAATCGCGCCCTCGGCGCTGGTTGCCGGCACTTCGCGGGCGGTGCCACCGGGCCGGCCCACGTTCAATCAGGTCCTGCATTGGAACGGCAAGCGCTGGTCGTCCGTCGCCATCCACGATCCCGCTGGCAAGACCGGCTTCGTTATCAACGGGCTGCAGGGAGTCACCTGCGTCAGGGCCACAGACTGCTGGGCGGTCGGGCTTTACCGACCCAGCGGGAGCAGGTTCCTCAATCAGGCCCAGCGCTTCAACGGGCGAAAGTGGAAGGTCGTCTCGATGCCCAGCCCCGGCCGTCCTCCGGGGATGGCGCAGCCGACAGGGACGCGGCAACTGCCCGCCGTCTCCTGTCCATCGGCCACGGCGTGCCGAGCCGTCGGGAACTACCCCAATCACTCAGGCCTGACGCTAAACGAGGCACTTCGCTTCGACGGCAAGAAATGGTTGGTGATGCGAACCCCGGACCAGGGTGGCAAATCCACCCGGCAGGACGACGAGCTGAGCGGGCTCGCATGTACCGCTCCAAGCAACTGCTGGGCGGTCGGCGGGTTCGCGGGCAACGCGAGTGGATTCCTGAATCAGGCTCTTCGCTGGAACGGCAAGTTGTGGGCGCTCGTTCGCACTCCCAATCCGGCCGGCAACCAGGCTCACAACCAGCTCAGAGCGATCGCATGTGCGTCGAGCAACGACTGCTGGGCCGTCGGCAATCAGTCGCCCGCAATGTCCATGTCAGCTTCCGACGAGATGCTGCATTGGGATGGGCGCAAGTGGAAGTCGGATTGAGTTCCCAGATCGCAAGCACAAGGAGGTCAGGATGCGAGGTCAGGGCATAATTTTGTGTAACGGCAAGCGACGGTGGCTACTGTCGTCTGCGGTTCTGGTTTGCGCCTTCGGTGCCGCGCTTTTGTTGGGCGCCACGTTGGGCGGCAATGCCGCCGGCGCTAGTGCGCCAAGAGCAGCACTCTTCAGGGTTGCCCCTCTGCTCACACGCGTCAGCCCACCTCGCGGTCCGCGCGCGGGCGTGAGTCGGGTCAGCCTGAGCGCGGGGGTACCGACCCCGGGAACAACCAGTCGCCTGATCGAGGTTTCCTGCACGTCGGCCTCCCGATGCTTTGCTGTCGGAAGTTACGAAAACAGCGCCGGCGCGACGCTCAACGGGCTCCTGCGGTGGAACGGCGGCAAGTGGTCTCTGGTTTCGGTGCCACAGCCGGCCGGGACTGCCAATGGTGACACGAATTCGCTGAATGCGGTCACATGCACGTCGGCCTCCTCCTGTTGGGCGGTCGGGCAAGAGCAGCAAGCCCCCAGCCCGCCAGCTATACCAGCGCTGCTGAACGAGGTTCTGCGCTGGAACGGCAAGCACTGGTCTGCGTTTTCGGTCCCGCAGCCGGCGGGCACGGGCGATGGAGCGCAGAACCAGCTGTTCGGCGTGGCCTGCGCCGGCGCCGGCGACTGCTGGGCGACCGGACTCCAGGGAACGGAGAACAGCTCACGGAACCAGGCGCTTCATTGGAACGGCAGGAAATGGCAATACGTCTCCACTCCCCATCCCGGCACGCAGAGCCTGCTTGAGCGTGATACCTGTGCATCCGTCTCAGATTGCTGGGCGGCTGGTTTCGCTATCAAGGGCGCTAACCAGGCCGGCCCGGAAATCAACCAGCTGTTGCACTGGAACGGCAAGAAATGGTCAGAAGCCGTTGTGCCACAGCCGGCGGGGACGTCCCCGAGAGACGGGCAGTTACTCGCCGGGGTGTCCTGTACGTCATCGAGAGATTGCTGGGCGACCGGCGCCTACGTGCCGTACGAGCCCAAGGCGCCCAAGGGACAACCCGCCGCCCTCAATCAGGCGCTGCACTGGAACGGGAAGAAGTGGTCCCAGGCCGTCACACCCGAGCCGGCAGGAACGGCCAAGAAGGATTTCAACGGCCTGCTCGACGTGTCCTGCGTCTCGGTGTCCAAGTGCTTCGCGGCGGGTTTTACGGGAACCGCGACCGGGGATCCGATGAACCAGGTTCTGAGGTGGAACGGCAAGAGGTGGTCGGCGGCCTCCGTACCCCAGCCGGCCGGCACCACCCCCCAGGATGTGGGCAGGCCCGGGCTCTACGGGATCAGCTGCGTATCCGCTTCCGACTGCTGGGCGGTCGGCACTACGCATCTAGGCAGCAATCCGTTTCTAAACCAGGTTTTGCGTCTGCACGGAAACCACTGGTCACGGAGTTGACCCCTCGAGATTCGGCCTTGACTCGCGCTCGGACCGCCGGTTAGTCTGGAGTGAGCTGCCCGGCACGATCTGATTGCCGCGCGGTGGGCCTCATCGGCCTCCTTGGGAAGTTCTCCACGGAGGCGTTGCACTGGAACGGCAAGAGGTGGTCAAGCCAGTAGTGCCCTGACTCGGTGGGGGCGTCGCC
>DASRHQ010000110.1:0-39485 GCA_035650455.1 Solirubrobacteraceae bacterium | reverse complement strand
GCGTGCCGCAGGTCTGAGCTGGTTTTGACTCCCGTAACGGTCACAAATCCGACGCGAGGGTCGTGCAGTTGGGTGGCGATGCCGTCGCTGAGGACTTCCCGGACCGCTTCGTCGACTCGCCGCATCCGGCCTGAGCGGATCCTAGCTTGAGCCATGGCCGCCAAACGGATGGTCTATTGCAGGACGACACCCAGGGTGCAACTTTTTCCGGAAACCCTGTCTGCGGCACGCGCCTTGGTCGCTCATGCCCGTAACTCCTCAATCGAAGCGAGGATCCGCTGGACCGTGACGCCGTCCGGGACGCGGGCGTCAAGAAACCGTTCCACACGATCCGCCGCATGGTCTAAGGCGGAAGGGGAAGCTCCTGTCAGCGCCGCGGTGAGCGTGGCTCGTTGCCACAGGTCCTGATGATCGATCTCCGCCACCGCTGCCCCCAAGCGCTGGTGGAGGATGGCCTTGATCGAAGCGAGCTCCTTGCGCTTTTGCTTGAGCGAGCCTGCCTCCGCGAAGTGGAGGTCGATTACCAGCACGGCGACAAAGCCGCCATCTGCGCTCACCGCCGACCCTAAGCGAGTTCGCGCTCTAGGAGGCGCGTCGTGTACGGCTCGAGCACGTCGCCTTCCTTGATGTCGGCGAAGTCCCTCAGCACGATTCCACAGTCGTAGCCCGTGCTGACCTCGCGCACGTCGTCGTTGAACCGTCGGAGGCTCGCCACCTCGCCGTCGTAGACGACCCGGCCGTCGCGGACGAGCCTCACTTTCGCGCCGCGGGTCACTCGGCCCTCGGTCACGTGACAGCCTGCGATCGCGCCGACCCGAGAGGCGCGGAAGACCTGGCGGACCTCGACTGTCCCCATCGTTTCCTCGACCTCTTCGGGCGCGAGCAGTCCCTCCATCGCCGAGCGCAGCTCTTCGATGGCGCGGTAAATCACGGAGTAGTGACGGATCTCCACGCCTTCGCGCTCGGCCACGGCCCGCGCATCGCCCACCGGCCTGACGTTGAAGGCCAGGATGATGGCGTCGGAGGCGGCGGCGAGCATCACGTCGGACTCGGTCACGCCGCCCACGGCGCCCCGAATGACATTGACCGAGACCTCTTCCTGCGGAAGCTTCGCAATCTCGTCCTGGAGCGCCTCGAGCGACCCCGCGACGTCGGCCTTGAGGACAAGGTTGAGCTCCTGGACGCCTTCCTTGAAGATGTCCTCGAGCGAGATTCGCTTGCCGGCACGGCGCGCGAGCGACTCCGTCTTCAGCCGCGTGGCGCGCTCGGTGGCGAGCTGACGCGCACGACGCTCATTCTCGACGACACGCACCCGCTCACCGGCTTCCGGGACGCCATCGAAGCCGAGCATCTCGACGGGCTCGCCGGGATGGGCTTGCCCGACCCGGTTGCCAATGAAGTCCTGCATGGCTCGCACCCTCCCCCAGTGGGCGCCGGCGACGAGCGAGTCTCCGACCTCGAGCGTTCCCCTAATGATCAGGATCGTCACCACGGGGCCACGTCCGGGATCGAGCTTTGACTCGATCACGGTTCCCGAGGCCGGCGCGTTGGGATTTGCGCGCAATTCCTCGACTTCCGCCATCAGGATGATCGTCTCGAGCAGATCGTCGAGCCCCTGCTTGGTCTTGGCCGAGACCTCGACGAACTCGGTGTCTCCCCCCCACTCGACCGGCTGCAACCCCAGGCCCGCCATCTGCGAGCGGACCCGTTCGGGTTGAGCTCCTTCCTTGTCGACCTTGTTGATGGCGACGAGCATCGGTACGCCGGCTTCCCTAGCGTGGTCGATCGCCTCCTGGGTCTGGGGTTTCACCCCATCATCGGCGGCCACCACGATCACGGCGATGTCAGTGACCTTGGCGCCGCGTGCGCGCATCGCCGTGAACGCCTCGTGGCCGGGCGTATCGAGGAAAGTGACCGTCTTGTCGGCGTGATGTACCTGGTAGGCGCCGATATGCTGGGTGATCCCGCCCGCCTCACCCGCTGCCACCTCGGTCTCGCGGATCGCGTCAAGCAGCGAGGTCTTGCCGTGGTCGACGTGCCCCATGATCGTCACAACCGGCGGCCGTTCGACCAGCATGTCTTCGGCGTCGTCGTAGACCGGCTCTGTGACGGTCTCGTCCTCGGAGTGCACGAGCTCGACCTCTTTGCCGAGCTCCGAGGCGAGCAGCAGCACGGCCTCATCGGAGAGGGTCTGCGTCAAGGTCTTCATCTCGCCCAGCGCCATCAGTTTCTTCATCACCTCGGGCACGGCAACGTCGAGGTATTCGGCGACGTCCTTGACGGTCGAACCCGAGTTGATGAGGACTGCAGTGGGCCGGCTGGGCTCTGGCGCCGCGGCGGGCCGGGACTCGGCCTCCTCGTCATACACGCCACGCCGGCGGCGTCCACGGCGCTGTCGACGTGGGGGCTGAACCGTCGGCGCGGCGCCGGGTGTACGGCGAGAGGCCTGGGAGTCGATTACCACCCTCCGCCGGCCGCCCGCGCTGCCGGGTGCCCGCTCACCTTGAAGAGAGTCGCGCGTGGGTCGCTTGTACTGGCGTCCGGCGTCGCCCTGAGTCTGTGGGCGGGCCGACTGCGCCTGCGGTTGCGGCCGGGCGCCCCCGGCATCTGCCTGCTCGGGCGGGGCTGCGCCCGTGTCCCTTGGGCGATCCGAGCCCCGGCTCCCGGCTTCGGACGTTGTCTCAGAGCGCACGGCCTCCGGGCGAGCGGCTGTCCGCTGCGACTTGTCCATCCCTCGGTCGGGGGCGGTCGGCTGCGCCATCGCTGCCTCCGAGGCGCCGTCGCTTCCGCCGTCCTGGGCGCCGCCATCCAGTACACGCAGCGCGAGCGCCTCGTCTACGGACGAAGAGGCGGCCTTGACCTCGATGCCGGCGGCGCGTAGGCGCTCGAGCACGGCCCGGCTGGGGACCCCTCTCTCCTTTGCGATCTCATGCACGCGCTTGTTCATGTGCGGCCCAGTCTAGAAGTGGTCAGGGAGTCGCCCCCTCCGCTGGAGGAGTCGCCCCCTCCGCCGGTGCGGTTGCTCCATCCCCCGGCGCACCGGCTCCATCGGCCGACGCGCCGGGCGCGGGGGAAGGCCCGGTTGCGTTCTCTGCCGGCGCGGTGTTCTCAGCGGGAGGAGTCGGCGCTTCGGCGGCCCGATCGCCGTCCTTATGCTCGAGTGCCTGGTGGGCTTCGATCCCGCAGTACCGCGAACCTGGCAACGCCGCGTTCGGGCAGCGCCGGCCGTTGGACAGGATCGCCGCGCAGCGGCCCTGAAGCTCCTCTTGCTCGTAGCCACGCTCGGCCTCCTCGGCGGCGAATTCTGTCTCCGAGCGGATGTCGATCCGCCATCCGGTGAGCCGTGCGGCCAGCCGCGCGTTTTGACCCTCGCGGCCGATCGCGAGCGAGAGCTGATCGTCCGGAACGATCACGGTGGCCTGCTTACCGGCGTCGTCTACGAGCACCTCGCGCACGCGAGCCGGCGATAGGGCCTTGGCGACGAAGCGCGCCGGCTCGTCGTTGTACGGAATGATGTCGATCTTCTCCCCGCGTAGCTCCGAGACCACCATGCGCACTCGAGAACCCCGCGGACCGACGCAGGCGCCCACGGGGTCGACTCCGTCAACGTGCGATACGACCGCGATCTTCGAGCGGTATCCGGGCTCCCTGGCGACGCCGGTGATCTCGACCAGGCCGTCGGCGATCTCAGGGACCTCCAGCTCGAAGAGCTGCTTGATGAGCTCGGGGTCGCGCCGAGAGACGATGATGCTCGGGCCCTTGGTCGAGTTGGAGACGTCCTTGATCACGGCCTTGATCCGCTGCGAGTGGTCGTAGCGCTCGCCGTCCACCTGCTCCGACTTCGGTAGCAGTGCCTCGACGCGTTCGCGCAACTGAACGAGCGTGTAGCGCGAATCCGATTGCTGGACGATGCCTGTGATGAGTTCGCCGACGCGGTCGCGGTACTCCTCGAACATCATGTCCCGTTCCGCCTCGCGGATCCGCTGGAGGATCACCTGCTTCGCCGTCTGCGCGGCGATGCGGCCGAAGTCGTGCGGCGTGACGTCCTCGATCTCGATCTGGTCCTCGTACTCCTTGAGCTTTTCGGGGTCGAGCTCGGGCTCGGGCGGCTCGCGCATCTCGCCCGTCTCGGGATCGACGGTCGGCTCGGCGTCGACGCTCGGATCGACCAGGACCTTGTCTTCGAGCTCCGCCGGAATCTTCAGCTCCCAGACGATGAAGTCGCCGCTGGCACGGTCGATCTCCACGCGCGCGTAGCGGGCCGCCCCGGGCGTCTTCTTGTAGGCGGAGAGGAGCGCGTCCTCCAGCGCCTCCATCAGCTTCTCAGCGGAAATGTTCTTCTCGGCGGCGAGCCCTCTTACAGCGTCGACGATCTCCTTGGACATATGCGTCAGTCTCCCGGGACGAGGTTGCAGCGAAGGATGTGTTCGTAGGGGAGCGTGATGACGCCGTCAGCGGCGGCTACGGTTACGTCCGCCTGGGAGGCGCCCACAAGTTCGCCGGTCACGCTCCGGCGGTCCGTAGGGGTACCGCCTGCGACGTGTGAACGGCCCGCCTCCCACAGGCGCACTCGTACCGTGCATCCGAGGAAGCGTCGGAAATGCTGGGGCTTCGTGAGGGGCCGGTCGGCGCCGGGCGAAGAGACCTCAAGCGAATAACGGTCGCGGTAGTCGTTGAGGCGCCCGGAAACGCGCTCGCACAGGCCGAGCGTCACGCCATCCGGATGGTCGATGAAAAGACGGAGAGTTGCACCCGAGACCACCTCAGCCAGCAGCACCTCGACGTCGGGCTCGACATCAGCGAGCCTGGTTTCGATGTCGGTCTGCAGTGGGCTCACGATCTCCTCCGTCAAACAACTCATAAAAAAAGCGGGCATGCGCCCACTTCCGGTACTTCACCGGGAAGCGTCCCGGCGCGACAAACTGTGGTTCAGGGTAGCACCGGAATGGGACCGCTGTCACGAACCCGGGGCTGGCAGGCGCATGCCTGCGGCGCCCCAGAATCCAGGAACTGAAGGCCGCTTCGAATGGGCTAAAGGCCCGCCTGCGCGGCCCGGGCGCGCGCCCGGTCACGGTACATCCGGTAGTCGCGCCGACCGGGCTGCATGCACGCGGCCAGCGCCAGCGGCCGCCGCGCTTCGGCGTGGCGGCCCAGCAGCTGAAGCGAGCGCCCCAGGCAGAAGAGCGCGAAGTCGTTGGTGGGCGCGCGATCGACAACGGCCTGGAATTCGGCCATCGCCTGCTCATAGCGCTGTGAGCGAAACAGCGCGCGGCCGAGCGCCTCGCGAATCGAGGTCTTGTCCGGCGCTAGGTCGCGCGCACGCGACAGCGGCACGGTCGCCTGGTGGTTATGGCCGGCTTCGAGCAGTTCGGTGCCGCGCTGGTACAGCTCGTACACGTCGTCGCGATCCATCGGCGTGAGTTTAGGCCGCCGCTTGAGACCCACCAGCGGCCGCCTGCGCTCCTCGCTTCTGTCGGCGTGGTGGGAGCGCCCACCATGCCCGGATCCAGCCGGTGATCCCGAGTCCGGAGGCGAGCTGTGCCCGCAGAGCGCGGCGTTCGGGACCGGTGGGCAGCTCGGTGACCGCGCCAAAGCGTGCAAGCCGCAGCCGGCGCAAGTAGCGCGCAGCCGCTGGGGAGTCCCGGAAGCGGCGCTCGAGTGCGTGCAGTGTGACTCCGCCGGAGGTGGGCCGCCCACAACGAGCCAGAGCCCGCTCGAGCTCCACCACCAGTTCCTCCGGCTCGGCCCTGCCGCCTCGAAACCAGAGGGCCACCAGCACCCCGAGGAGCACGAGCGCGAGCGCAGGGAGCACGATCGCCACCAGCGGGAACGAGCCCGAGCTGGCTGTGGGCGTCTTCTGGCCCGGCGCGTGGGCGCCGGCGGCGCTGCGCCGCGCGGTCACGGCGCTCGTGGAACGATGCTGGCCGTTGGTGCCCGACAAGACGCCTCCGCCTCCGGAGATGGCCGGAGCGCTCGCCGGGGTGGGGTTGAACCGCACCCAGCCATAGCGGGGGAACCACACCTCGACCCAGGCGTGCGCGTCGCGATCCGAGACCACGTACTCCTGGGTCGCGCTGTCATAGAGCCCCGAGGTGAATCCCGTCGCGACGCGGGCGGGTATGCCGCCCATGCGCAGCAGCAGGGCCATCGCTCCGGCGAACTGCTGGCAGTAACCCCGCTGGCTGCTGAAGAGGAAGGTCTCCAGCGGGTACCTGTACTGCGGGACGTGCTCGTCGTAAGCGAAGCCGTCCGCTGGGGAGAGGTATCCCTCCACCGCCTTCACGAACGCGTACGGCGTCGCCGCCTGGGCCGCCAGCGACCTGGCCAGCGCGTACGCGCGCGCATACGCCGACCGGCGCATCAGCCGTTCTCCGATCGCGCCGTAGGGCTCCGACATGTTCAGCACGGGGCCGGCCGAGTGAAACGGCGGGAACTCGATCTCCGGGCTGACCTGGGGCGTGTTGCAGCAGGTGCTGCTTCGGCCGGGTGGCAACCCGACAACGCGATAGTCGGCCAGCGATGCGTCCGGATAGGCAGTGGCCGGGATCGCTTGAAGCTGTGCCGGTGTGGGGTCCGGCGAGTAGGTCGCGACGGTGTAGGTCGAGCCCGACGAAAGCGGCTGGCTGGTGGTCCAGGTGCCCGCGCTCTGTCCTGGTGCCACGGCCGCGTCGATGTGCTCCGGACGCTCCGCGGCCCCGGCCGCGATCACGGCCGTGGTCCGCATCGCCTCCAAGGTCACGGAGATCCTCTGCGTGTAGCGCGCCAGCTCGCTCGCTGCGGGCGCCGGAGGAGACCCCGTCACGGGCCCGGTCCCCTGGCTCCACGCGGTCCCGTCAAAGATGTCGAGGTTCTCGGCCTTCCAGTAGTCCGCGCGATGCGCCTTTACGGTCAGCACGGTGCGACCGTCGCGGGGCCAGTTGTAGGGGCCGTAGCGCTGCGTCCAATCGAAGGTCTCAACATGGGCTGGCGCCAGCGAACCGGCCAGCGACTGGTAGTTGAACCAGGGGTGGTGGCGGGCGAGTGCCGGTGCAAGCAGGGTGGCGAACAGGGCCGCGGCGGCGATCACGGCCAGCGCCGCGCCCGAGCGGCGCGAGACGACGCGCTCGCCCCACATGAACGCCGCCACCAGAGCGAACAGCAACAGCCCCTGCAGATACGGGAGCAGGGGGTGCATCACCATCGCCGGAATCACCACGATGGCCGCGAGCGCAAGCGCCGCGGCGGCGCGCCGGAGCTCCGAAGGCGACCGCGTGCAGACCGCGAGCGCCGCACCCAGCAGCAGGAGTGCCGGGCCCAGCGAGATCACGATCCGCACCCACGAATTGGCGCCGAGGTACGGAACTAGCACCCCCGGTAGGGCCGAGAGGCCATCTCTCACTCCGCTCGCGATCACCGCCACGCGCACGCCGTAGAGCCACGAAACCGGGATCCCGGCGAGCGCCAGCATTACGCAGAAGCACAGGAGCACGAGTGCAGCTACGAGGGCCCGCCGCCACCAGCCGCGAGCCATCCAGCCGACTCGGTGCCAGCCGCCGTACCAGGCGCGGTCTGCCAGCGCGGGCAGGATGATCGAACCCAACCCGACGATAAGCACGGCCATGAACAGCATGCCCACGAGGCGCAGTCCGGGTGCGGGCTTGGTCAGGGTCGCCCAGCGCAGCACCCCATAAAGGGCCAGCGCAGTGAAGGTCGCTAGGCGGACCGTCGGCCGATCCGTTGCCCCCAGCCTCCCGAGCCGCGAATCGGGCGTCGCCGCGCTCGCGCTTAGCCGCACCGGGCCCGCCACAGTGACGCGATCGACGGCGCTCATGGTCTTCCGGCTTCCGCTGCCCTCCCCGCGGAGGCCGCCATCGTGGCGGCACCGGTGGCCGCGCCTGCCCCGCGGGCTCGCGCGGAGTGGCGCAGGTCGATCCGCAGACCGACGCACCCGGACACTGTGAACTCGGCCGAGCCCAGGTTCCCTGAGGCGAGCTCAGATGGCACGACCAGGACCACGGGCTGCCCGTGAGCGGGGCGCACGGCCGTCGGTGGTCGCTCGAGCGGTGCCGCCGTCACGTAGAAGAGCGGACCCAGCGCGCCTTGGATCGCGCCCGGCGACGGCGCGCGCGTACCCGGCCCGCCCTCGAGCACCGCGAGCCGCGCGTGGGCGGACGGCCACGCCAGCAGGTCGCGTGAGATCTCGAGCGCCCGCCGCTCGCCTGGGAGCAGCAGACGGCATCCGCGGCCGCGGGCGAGCTCGAGGGTGAGCGATGCCGCCGCTCGAACCGCCGCGTCGAGATGTTCCCCTTGGGCGCCAGACGGCTCCGGCCCGCGAGCATCCAACACCACGAGAGGCACGGTGTCGCCCGCGACCCGCAGCTTTCGTTCGAGCAGACCCGCGCCCTTGGCGAGCGCGGGCCAATAGATCCGAGACGCGGGTGTCCCCGGCCGGTATTCCCGCAGCCCGTCCAGCTCCACGGCCGCGAGGATGTCGCTGCTGCGTCCCAGGAGACCGATCGTGCGCTTTCCGCCTCGGCCAACGGAGCGCACCGGTTCTGTGCGTGGCAGAACAAGTAGTTCCTGCTCGGACTGAGGACTCACCACGACGGTGCGGCTGAGCTCCACGGGATCCCGCACCACCAGCGCCGGGGGCGGAAGGGTCCTCAGCCCGCGTCGTTCGAAACGCGCAACGACCTTGATGCGAGCCCGGCGGCCGCGGGGAATCCTGATGCGCTCGCGCGCCAGAGGTTCGCTTACCTCGCCGGTTGGCAGGCCGAGCCAACCACCGTGCAGCGCGAGCGTGGCCTCCAGCGGCTGACCTTCCACCACTCGCCCTGCGGGTAGGTCCCTTTGCACGCTCGCGCCGGTACCGGAGAGCCACGTCCACGCCGGCGCGGCCGCGCCGACCACCATCAGCCCCACCCCGAGAACGAACAACGGCGCCGGGCCCAGCGACAGCGCCACGATCATTGCGACGGCGCCCGCGCCGAGGGCCACGGCTGCGCGCCCCCAGGCGAAGCTCTTGATCACAGGGCCCTCACCGCCATGATCGCGTCCGCGACGACGTCACGAGCCACGGCGCGCGGGAACTCGGGTGCGAGCACGAGGCGATGCGTGAGGACCGCCTCGGCGAGTGCCTGCACGTCGTCGGGAAGGGCGTGGTCACGTCCTTCCATCATCGCCCTGGCCTTGGCGGCGCGCAGCAGCATCAGGCCCGCCCGCGGACTCGCGCCGAGGTCGACTCGAGGATCCTCGCGCGTGCGCCACAGCAGGCGCACGACGTAGTCTCGGAGCGGCCCCGACGCGCGCACGCGCGCGGCGGCATCCTGGGCCTTGAGTACGTCGGCCGCGCCCACCACGGGCTCGAGCACCGTGACCTGGTCGCCCCCCTCGTGCTGATGGAGCATCGAAGCCTCCTCGGCCGGGTCGGGGTAGCCGAGCGAGACCCGCACCATGAAGCGGTCGACCTGGGCCTCGGGCAGCGGGTATGTGCCTTCGTATTCGATCGGGTTCTGCGTGGCAAGCACGATGAACGGCCGCGCCAGCTCATGCGTGTATACGTCGACGGTCACCGAGCGCTCCTGCATGCACTCGAGCAGCCCAGACTGGGTCTTGGGCGAAGCGCGGTTGATCTCGTCGACGAGCACCACGTTGGCGAACACCGGCCCAGGGCGAAACTCGAACCGATGCTCGCGTTGGTCGTAGACGTTCGAGCCGACAACATCAGCCGGGAGCAGATCCGGCGTGCATTGAATGCGCGCAAACTGACAATCGATCGAGCGTGCGAGGGCCCTGGCCAGCGCCGTCTTGCCCACGCCCGGATAGTCCTCCACCAGCACGTGACCCTCGGCCAGCAGCGCGACAAGCACATACGCGAGCGTCTCGGGACGGATCTGGACGGCCCGGGTGATGTTGCGCTCGAGCCGTCGCGTCAGCTCGCTGGAGGCGTCAAGCCCTTCCGCCGGCGCCGGAGCGTTCTCTGGGGGCTCCATCGCGCTCGCCTCCTCTCTCCGAACTGCGCAGACGCTCCACCTCGTCGAGGACCGCTCGCGCCACGGTTTCCTTCCCCGCCCTGTCGACATTGACCCGGACCCCATCGCGGGCCAGGATCACCACTTCGTTTTCGGCCGTGTCGAAGCCGATGTCCGATCGCGAAATGTCGTTGACAACGACGGCGTCCACGCCCTTGCGCTGAAGCTTCGCCCGACCCTCGTCGATCGCTTCTCGGCCATGCTCGGCGGCGAACGCAACCAAGACCTGCCCCGGCCTGCGGCGAGCCGCCAGTCCCGCGATCACGTCATCGGTAAGGGCGAGCTCAAGCGGCTCCGGGGGACTCGGTGGGTCACCCTTCTTGACCTTCTCGAGCCGGGGTCGCGCCGGACGGAAGTCGGCCACGGCGGCCGCCATGAGCACGACATCGCAGTCCTCGAAGGTCTGCTCGCAGGCCCGGGCAAGCTGCGCGGCGGTCTCCACCTGGATGACGTGGACCCCGGGCGGCGCCGCCACAGACACCGCACCGGCCACGAGGGTTACTCGCGCACCCCTGGAGGCAGCTTCCGCCGCCAGGGCAAAGCCCATCCGTCCCGACGAGCGGTTGCCGATGTAGCGCACGGAGTCGATCGGCTCACGCGTTCCGCCCGCGGTAACAAGCACCCGCAGGCGCGTCCAGGTGCGCTCGGTGCTGAGCAATGCTTCGCAGGTTGCGATTAGCTGTTCGGGTTCGGCCAGACGGCCGAGCCCGTATTCGCCATGCGAAGCGAGGTCGCCCTCCTGAGGCGGGACGAGGGTCGCTCCGCGCGTCGCCAGCTGCTCCAGGTTTGCCTGAGTGGCCGGGTGGGAGTACATGCGGTCGTTCATCGCCGGGGCCACCACGATGGGGCACCTCGCCGCGAGCGCGGTCGAGGTGAGCAGGTTGTCGGCTAGGCCGTGGGCCAGCTTCGCGATCGTGTTGGCGCTGGCGGGGGCGATCAGATACACCTCTGCGCGTTCGGCGAGAGCAAGATGGCTGATGGGTGTCCGCTGCGCAAGGGGCTCGCCCGGATAGCGGCCGCGATCGGGGTCGGGCTCGAATTCGCTGGTCAGCACTGGAGCCCCGGTGAGAGCCTCAAACGAGGCCGCGCCGATGAACTTCAGACTGGCCGGTGTCTGGATCACGCGCACGGTGTGTCCACGTTTGACGGCCAGTCGTGCCGTCAGCAGGGCTTTGTAGGCCGCGACTCCGCCGCTTACGCCGAGGAGCAACCGGGCCACTATTCGTTGCCTCCCCCGGGTCGGTCCGGCCGCCCTACCTGTAGTGGTACTTCAGCTTGCCCTGAGCGACCTCTTCGAGCGCGATCGTCAGGTAGTTCTTGGAGTGCGTCTCCACCATCGGCGGCGGAAACTCGTCGAAGGTCCCCTCGCCCAGGTTGTGGTAGTAGGAGTTGATTTGTCGCGCCCGTTTGGCGGCGACGATCACACTTGCGTAGTCGGAGTCGACATGCTCAAGCAGCTTGTCGATGCGCGGAGAGATCAAGGGCGCTCACATTCCTCGTGGGTCGGTGAAAAGAGCTTAGCGTCCACCCGCTCGCCCGCCAAAGCACTACGCACGATCTGCTCGAGTCTGTTTATGGCCTCCTCCAAGCGATCGTTGACAACCGTCCGGCCGAACTCGGCGCGCGAGGACAGTTCCCCCGCCGCGGTCCGCATCCGCTCCTCAACCTCGGCAGCCGCATCCGTTCCTCGTCCAACCAGGCGCGCGCGGAGCGCTTCCTCAGACGGAGGGGCGATGAAGATCGTCTCCGCGTCGGGCATCCGGTCCTTGACCTGGCGGGCCCCTTGGACCTCGATCTCAAGCACCACGGGCACCCCCCGCTCCAGCCATTGCTCGAGCTCGGACCTCAGCGTGCCGTAGCGGTTGCCCGAGTAGGTGGCGTGTTCGACGAATGCGCCCGCGCCCAACAGCCGGTCGAACTCGGCATCGGAGAGGAAGTGATAGTCGATGCCTTGGCGCTCGCCGGCGCGCGGCGGTCGCGTCGTCGCAGAGACCGACAGCTTCAGCTCCGGAATCCGCTCGAGCAGCCCGCGGATCAGGGTACCTTTGCCCACGCCCGATGGCCCGGTGATCACGAAGACCTTTGCCACGGGCGGGGGTGTGTACCTGGTGTTATCGCCGTCCGGCTCGGGTCACCGTCGGCGCATGAAGTCCACAAGCTCGGTGCGCTGACGCTGGGAGAGCCCACCGATGGTCTTGCTCGGTGAAATCCGGCACTGAGACAGGATTTTGTTGACCTTCACGCGCCCGTACTTAGGGACCGCAAGCAGGAGGTCAAATACCTTCGCGGTCTCCAGATATTTCGGCGGCTCCAGCAACAGCTCGTGGATTGGCTGGCGACCGGCCTTCAGATCGCGCTTGAGCTGAGCACGCCGTGTGCGTATTTCGTTGGCGCGCTGGAGCGCCTCCATACGCTGCATCAGCGACCGCTCCGGAGCAAGCGCGGCTTTAGGGAGCGATTCGCTGACCGGCGGCACGGCGGCGACTATACATCTTGGCGCAGTGCGATCAACCCTAAAAACCGCAATTTAGCTGACGCTCAAGTTGAGCTTGAGCATTGTCGAGCCAGGTTGCGGGAATGGGTAAGCTTTGCAGGGGTTTTTACGATGTTCGTAAACGACCAGGCGCGACTCTGCCCAAAAAGTCCGCAGTTTGCGGCGAGACCTTCGTCAGGTGGAAAAAACGCGCCCGATGTCGGCACGGATGGGTTGGCGCCGCCACTGCTCCGCGGCCCAGGCACGACTCAGCATATCTTCGCGGCCTGCGGCACAGCTTGCCTCGATCGCTCGCCGTGAATTTCCTGCAAAGAGCGGACCTCGGGAGCGCCTCGGCGGGCGGCGGCAATCGCCCGCGCGGCCGCCATCCCGCCGGCCATCGTGGTAATGCATGGGATCCGCCGTGTCACGGCCGCCGTGCGGATCTCGTATCCCTCAGCGCGCGCGCCCGTGCCGACCGGCGTGTTGATTACCAGGTCGACGTCACCGCGCTCGATCCAGTCGACCACGTGCGGCGATCCCTCCCCGAGCTTGTTGATGGTCTCCACGGGGATGCCCATCTTGCGGATGGCCTGCGCGGTTCCACGCGTGGCCACGATCCTGAACGAGAGGTCGTGCAGCATGCTCGCCACCCCGGTGGCGGCGGGCTTGTCCCCGTCGGTGACCGTGATGAACACCGTGCCGCCGACCGGCAGATTCGAGCCGGCCGCCGCCTGAGCCTTGGCGAAAGCGGTGGGAAAGTCGGCCGCGATTCCCATCACCTCGCCCGTTGAGCGCATCTCTGGGCCGAGCAGCGCATCGGCGCCGGCGAAGCGGTCGAAGGGCAGCACCGCTTCCTTGACGCACACGTGGCCATTTGCCGTGTTCTGCGGAAGATCGAAGTCGGCGATTCGCTCGCCCAGCATGAGCCTGCAAGCGAGCTTGGCGATGGGAACACCAATTGCCTTGGAGACAAACGGAACCGTGCGTGAGGCCCTCGGATTCGCCTCGATCACATAAAGGGTCTCGCCGTGAATCGCGAACTGGACGTTCAGCAGTCCGACCACTCCCAGCTCGAGCGCGATAGCAGCCGTCTGGGCTCGCACCTGGGCGAGCATCTCTTCACCCAACGCGTGCGGCGGCAGCACGCAGGCGGAGTCCCCGGAGTGGATTCCCGCCTCCTCGACGTGCTGCATGATGCCTGCGATCCAGACCTCCCCTCCTC
Organism: Solirubrobacteraceae bacterium; assembly: GCA_035650455.1. GTDB lineage: Bacteria > Actinomycetota > Thermoleophilia > Solirubrobacterales > Solirubrobacteraceae > Palsa-465. The sequence continues at coordinate 25,777 of DASRHQ010000110.1, read as the reverse complement.
CTCCGGCGACTGCGCTGCCGTCGCAGAGCGCATCGACGTCGATCTCGATCGAGTCCTCGAGGAAACGGTCCAGGTAGATGGGCCGGCCAGGTTCAAGCTCTGCTCGCTGCAGATAGTCGCTCAAATCAGCGAGCGAGTAAACGATCTCCATGGCCCGCCCACCAAGCACGTAGCTAGGTCTGACCAGCAGCGGGAAGCCCACGTCGGCTGCGCGGTGCAGCGCTTCATCGACGGATCGCGCGGTGGAATATGGAGGCGCTCTGAAACCCAGCCGGTCGAGCAGCGGCCCGAAGCGTGAGCGGTCTTCGGCCAGGTCGATCGCCTCCACGCTGGTGCCGAGGATGGGCACCCCGGCCGCATGCAAGCCCGCCGCCAGCTTGAGTGGAGTCTGACCACCGAACTGCACGACGATCCCCTCCAGCCTTCCGGGCTCATCCGCGTCGGCGGCTCCGTTGCGCTCAAACGCGCCGAGCCGTTCCGCTTCGCAGACCGCCAGCACGTCCTCGAGCGTGAGCGGCTCGAAATACAGCCGGTCCGAGATGTCGTAGTCGGTGGAGACGGTTTCCGGATTGCAATTGATCATGACCGCGTCTCGCCCGGACTCCCGAACCGTCTGGGCGGCGTGGACGCAGCAGTAATCGAACTCGATTCCCTGCCCGATCCGGTTGGGACCCGAGCCGAGGATGATGACCGTACCGCGAGCGGCCGGTGCGTCCTCCAATGTCGTCGGACCTCCGTTGCGCGAGTGGACCTGGCCCATCGTCGGCGGACGCTCCCAGCTCGAGTAGAAGTAAGGCGTGTGGGCCTCGAATTCGGCCGCGCAGGTATCCACCGCCTTGAAGGTGCGCTCGCCTGGGGGTCTGCGAGGTTCGCTCTCGAGCTCGGCGAACTCGTTCAAAAACCAGCGGTGGATATGGGTTCGCGCATGAAGCTCATCGACCGAAACGCCGCGTCTGATCGCCTCCAATAGGCGGTCGAACCGCTCGGCGCCGGGCCGCGTTACAGTCTCCAGCAGCGCTTCCAACGACTCCTCGAAGCGGGGCCTCGCGTCGAGCTCGCGCGACCGGAGCGCTTTGGCGAAGGCCTGCTTGAACGTTCGTCCGATCGCCATCGCCTCCCCCACCGACTTCATGTGCGTCGTCAGCCCGGGCTCGGCGCCGGGGAACTTCTCGAAGGCGAAGCGCGGCCACTTGACCACGCAGTAGTCGAGCGCCGGTTCGAAGCTCGCGGGAGTTGCCCGAGTGATGTCGTTCGGGATCTCCTGCAGCGTGTAGCCCACCGCGAGGCGCGCGGCGATTTTGGCGATCGGGAAGCCCGTTGCCTTGCTCGCCAGTGCGCTGGAGCGAGAGACGCGTGGGTTCATCTCGATCACCACAACCTCATCGGTGTCCGGATCGACAGCGAACTGGACGTTCGAACCGCCCGTCTGCACCCCCACCGCGCGGATCACGGCGATCGCCTGGTCCCGCAGGCCCTGGTAGGCGCGATCGCTGAGGGTCTGCTGGGGTGCCACGCAAACGCTGTCGCCGGTGTGGACACCCATCGGGTCGATGTTCTCGATCGAGCAGACGATCACGACGTTATCCCCGCCGTCGCGCATGACCTCGAGCTCGAATTCGCCCCACCCGAGCACAGACTCCTCGAGCAGGACTTGGTGGATCGGCGAGCTGGCCAGCCCGCGCCCCACGAGGCGTTCGAGCTCTGACTCGGAGGTCACCACACCCCCGCCTGTACCCCCGAGGGTGAACGCCGGCCGTACGATGAACGGCAGGCCCACCTGCTCGAGCGCCGCCAGCGCTTCGTCCACCGAGTGGGCGATCGCCGAGCGTGGCACACGCAATCCGGCTGTGGTGATGGTCTGCCGGAAGAGCTCGCGGTCCTCGGCGCGCGCGATCGCCTCGTAGTCGGCGCCGATCAACTCGACCTGATATTGATGCAGCACCCCGAGCTCGTGGAGCTCCTTTGACAGGTTCAGCGCGGTCTGACCGCCCAATGTCGGTAGGAGCGCATCCGGGCGCTCGCGCTCGATCACCTGGGTGACGGCCTGCGTTTGCAGCGGTTCGATGTAAGTCGTCGTCGCGACTTCGGGATCCGTCATGATCGTCGCTGGGTTTGAGTTGACGAGCACCACCTCGTAACCCTCTTCCATGAGCACTCTGCAAGCCTGCGTGCCCGAGTAATCGAACTCGGCGGCCTGCCCGATCACGATCGGACCCGAGCCGATCAGGAGGATCTTGCGGATGTCGTCTCTACGCGGCACGTGCCCCTTCAATGAAGCGGTCGAACAGATGCAGTGCGTCGTGTGGGCCGGGTCCGGCTTCCGGGTGGTACTGAACGGTGGCCGCTGCAACCTCGCGCAGGGTCAGACCCTCCACGGTGCGGTCGTAGAGGTTGATATGCGTCAGCTCGGCTGCGCCGAATTCCGTTTCCCAGCGAACGGCTTCGTCCCCCTCGATCGTCGGCGACCCGTCAGGTCCTAAGACCGCAAACCCGTGGTTCTGGCTGGTGATCTCGATCGTTCCTGTGGCGAGGTCCTTGACCGGATGATTGGCTCCGTGATGGCCGAACGCAAGCTTGTAGGTCTCGAGGCCGACAGCCCGGCAAACGAGCTGGTGACCGAGGCAGATTCCGTACACGGGAACCTTCCCGATGAGCTGCCGCACAACTTCGACGATGTAGTGAAGCGCGCCCGGATCACCCGGCCCATTGGCGAGCAGAACTGCGTCCGGGTCGTGCTCAAGAAGCTGGTGCGCGCCGGCGGTGCTCGGATGGAGCTCCACGGTCACGCCGCGGGAGCGAAGCTCCGAAACGATCGATCGCTTCACGCCCGTGTCGAGAACCGCAATCCGAATCCCCGGCTCTCCCTGGAGCACCGTCCGCTTCTCGGAGGTAACCCCAGGGACCAAATCCCTGCCGGCCATCGGCGGCTCGGCCTCAATCAACGAGCGTGCCCGGCGTTCGCTCATCTGCCCCGGAAAGAGCCCTCCGCGCATGGCGCCCTGACTGCGGATGTGTCGCACCAGCGCCCGGGTGTCCACTTCCGTTATGGCTGGCACGCCGTGAGCGTCCAGCCAGGAAAGCCATCGCTGTTGCGCACCCGGCGAGTCGTCGCGATCCACCGCCGCGCGCATGACCGCGGCGCGTGCATGGATCCGGTCGGATTCCATCGCGTCGGCGCGGACGCCGTAGTTGCCGATCTGCGGATACGTGAAGACCAGCAGCTGGCCGGCGTAGCTCGGGTCGGTGACCGCCTCCTGGTAGCCGGACATCGAGGTAGTGAAGACAACCTCGCCCACCGCGACGTCGTCCGCACCGCAGCTCACGCCGTCGAAGCGGGCGCCATCCTCGAGCATCACGTAAGCCGCGCCGTTGGTCATGGGAGCGGCGCCCCCAGGCTCACTTGACGGCCGCCAGTGCGGCGGAGTCGGCCAGCGCCGGTGCACGGAACGCGACGCTTCCTCCGGCCACGGTCAGCAGCACGCGACCGCGGAAGGTCTCGCCGTGAAAGCAGCAGTTCTCGGATCGGCTGACGTATCCGCGCGCGCCGACTTGGAAGCTTGCCTCGAGATCTACGACGCACACACTGGCCGTTTGGTCCAGCGCGATCCTCGGGATGGGAAGGTCGAACAGCGCCCCGCCGCAGGTCATTCGCTCCACGAGCGTGGCGAGCTCGAGCTCGCCGACCAGCACGAGCTTTGTGTAGAGGGCGGCGAATGCGGTCTCCAACCCGGTCGTTCCCATCGCTGCCTGCTCGAAGGGAACCTCCTTTTCGTGCGTCGCGTGTGGCGCGTGGTCGGTGCCGATGCAATCGATCAGTCCGCTGCGCAGCGCCCCCACCAGTGACTCGCGGTCGACCTTGGTGCGCAGCGGTGGGTTCATCTTGAAGCGGCTGTCCAGCGTGCGCACGGAGTCATGGGTGAGAGTCAGGTGGTGGGGCGAGACCTCCGCCGACACCGGTGCCCCCTCCTCCTTGGCGCGCTCGAGCGCAACCAGCGATTGGACACACGAAAGATGTTGGAAATGGACGCGCCCTCCTTCGTAGAGCGCAAGGGCGGCATCCCTGGCGATCATCGTCGACTCGGAGAGGGAGGGAATTCCCGCCAGCCCCAGCCGGGCCGATACTGCGCCTTCGTGCATGACCCCGCCAGCCGACAGCGCCGGATCCTCCTCGTGGAGGGCCAGCACACCGCCGCACAGCCGCTGATATTGCAACGCCCTACGCAGCATGCCCGCCGAGACGACCGGCCATCCGTCGTCCGTGAAGCCCACCGCCCCGGCATCGCGGAGCTCCGCCATCTCGGTGAGCTCCTGTCCCTTCTGACCACGCGTGATCGCGGCGATAAACCCCGTCGGGACGCGAGCGTCCTGACGCGCGGTCTGAGTCTGGGCGCGGAGGATCGATGCGTCGTCCACCGGCGGGGCGGTGTTCGGCATGGCCACCACCGTTCCAAAGCCCCCGGCGGCAGCGGCCGCGGTACCCGTCGCGATCGTTTCCTTGTACTCCTGTCCGGGTGTCCGCAAGTGGACATGGGGATCGACAAAGGCGGGAAAAACATGCTTTCCCGTCGCCTCGAGCAGATCACCGCCCTCCGGCGCGGAGAGCGTGTTTGCGCAAGCGATCTCGGCAACGTGGCCGTCCCGGATCAGTAGATCGTGCGGACCGTCGATCCCGGTCCGGGGATCGAGCACATGGCCGCCCCGAATCAGCAGTTCGGCTTGGTCCGCTGATCGCTGAAAAATGCTGGGCCGCCTCATGCCACCGCCTCCAGCGTGGGCGAGCCGACCAGGAGCTCGTAAAGAACCGCCATTCGGACAGCCACGCCGGCCTTGACCTGGTCCGAGATCAGCGCCCGGGGAGAGTCGATCGCGTCGGCCGAGAGCTCCACCCCCCGGTTGACCGGCCCAGGATGCATCAGTAGCTGGTGGGCGTGCAGGTGCGTGGAGGTGATCTGATAGCGCTGCGCATATTCGCGTAGCGAAGGCACGAAAGCGTCCTGCATTCGTTCCTGCTGCATTCGCAGGACATACACCACATCGGCCTCGCCAACGTCATCAAGCGAGGGCGTGGCATCGCATCCCAGGGCCTCGATCTCGCGCGGCAGCAGCGTGGGCGGCCCGCAGACGGTGACTCGGGCGCCCATCCGCCGCAGCGCGAGGATGTTCGAGCGGGCCACGCGCGAGTGCAGCACGTCGCCGACGATCCAGATACTCGCGCCCTCGAGCGACCCCAGCTTGCGCCTCAGTGTGAAGACATCGAGAAGCGCCTGCGTGGGATGCTCGTGCTTGCCGTCGCCGGCGTTGATCACCGAAGCCGCGGTCCACCCCGCGACCAGCGCCGCCGCGCCCACGTGCGGGGAGCGGATCACCATCGCCGCGGGGTCGTAGGCCGAGAGCGTCTGCACCGTGTCCTTGAGTGACTCCCCCTTATCCACGCTCGAGCCGATCGAGCGGACGCTGACCACATCGGCGGACAGCCGCTTCGCCGCCAGCTCGAACGAGGAGCTCGTGCGCGTGCTGGCCTCGTAGAAGAGGTTGACCACGGTGCGTCCGCGCAATGCCGGGACCTTCTTGATTTCACGGCCGGAGACCTCGGCAAACGACTCGGCGCGGTCCAGAATCCGCTCGATCCCAGCGCGGTCGAGGTCTTCGATCGAGAGCAGGCTCCGTTGCAGCCTCCCGGTCACCGCGCGCCGCCCCCCACCACCTCGATGCGTTCGGCCGCGGGACCGACGGTAATTTCGTCGACCCCGTCGAGCTCGGTGACGCAGACGTTGACCCGCTGCCGGCGCGACGTGGGCAGGTTCTTGCCTACATAGTCCGGGCGGATGGGGAGCTCCCTGTGACCGCGGTCAACCATCACCGCGAGCTGGATCCGGGCCGGCCTGCCGAAGTCGAAGATCGCATCGATCGCCGCCCGCACCGTCCGGCCGGTATAGAGGACGTCGTCGACGATCACCACCGTGCGCCCGTCGAGCGGAAACTCGAGCTGGGTGGAATGCACCACCGGCGCATTGGGGCGGATCGTAAGGTCGTCGCGGTAAAAGGCGATGTCGAGCTCGCCGAGCGGTACTCCCGTGTCGAGCAGCTCGCTGGTGAGCGCGTGGATGCGGCGTGCCAGTACGGCACCACGCCGGTGGATGCCAACGAGCGCGACGCTGGCATCTCCACCGCCCTCGAGAGGATTTTTCTCGACGATCTCGTGAGCGATCCGCACCAACGTGCGGCGCATATCCTCACCGTCGAGGACAACTGTGACATCAGCCGTCAACCAAGCTCCTTCCTGGCCTCGCCGGACCGGGTTAAAGGGGCCAAAATTCCTCCGGCAGCGTAGCAGCGCCGCGGACGGAATCCGAGGCTCAGCTCGTGCTACGCGCCCGCGCGCAGCACCGGTAGAGCACAAACTGCTCTGCTTTGAACGTGATCTCGCGTTCGTAAGAGAATCCCGACTTCTCCATCACCCGGCGCGAGGCGACGTTATCCGGCTGCGTGTAGGCGATCACCTCCCCCAGCGCGAGCGGACCGAACACGACTCCAAGCGAGGCGTGCGCGATCTCGGTGGCCAGGCCCTGACCCCAGCGCTCCGGGACGATCACCCACCCGAGCTCGATCTCGTCACGCCCTGAAGCCATAGTGTGCTGAGGGCCTCCCCGGCCCACCATCGCTTGGCTCGCGCGGTCTCGGAAAAGCCACTGCCCGAAGCCGTGGTTCTTCCAGTGAGCAAGCTTGCGTTGCAGCCCGGCGCGAACGTCCTCTCGCGTTAGCGTTTCGTGCGGAGACCACATGGTCTGCGCAACGCGCGGGTCAAGTAGTAGACGCACCAACTCGTCTTCATGATCCAGCGTGAGCCACTCGCCCACGAGGCGGGCAGTCTCGATTCGCTGCGGCGCGCTGCGAGGCTGTTCTGCAGCCCCCCTACCGGGCCCCCGCCGGCCGTGAGTGGCCGGCGCGGACTCAGCCTCGGACATCGCTGAGCAGCTCCTGACCCGCCTCTTGTTGCTCGCTCCAACGAGTGAGCTCGGGGCCGCCCCGTTCGGGGAAGGGGATCTCGATCGTGTCGAAGTCGCGGGGAATGGCAGTGTTGGGGAAGATCGCCCGGGCCTCATCGCGAAGCAGGCCGGCGGGATAACGGGTGGAGAAGTGGGTCAGCGCGAGCATGGAGACCTCAGCGGCTCGCGCCAGTTCGGCCGCCTCGGCAGCCGTCGAGTGGCCGGTCTCCGCTGCCCGCTCACGCTCCTCCTCGGTGAACGTCGCCTCGTGGACGAGGAGGTCCGCGCGGTGGGCCGCCACGCGCAAGCTCCCGCAGGGCCGTGTGTCACCTGAGATCGCGAGCTTGCGTCCCGGCCGTGGTGGGCCCATCACCTGCTCGGGGGTTACTCCTCGAACCGTCTCCCCGTGCGCAACGCGGCCAAACTCGGGTCCCGGCGCCAGACCAAGACCGACCGCGGCCTCTGGGTCGAAGGCGCCCGGACGCTCGTCCTCGTATAGGACATATCCAAGCGAGGCGCCGCGATGAGCCACCGGGAAGGGGGCAATGCGATATCCATCTCGCGCGATCTCCTGCCCGGGCTCGAGCTCGGCAAGCTCGAGCTCGAAGTGGACGCGGCCGACGGCGCGCACCACGACTGTCATGAGCTCGCGGAGCCCTCTGGGGCCGTGGATATGGAGCGGCTTCTCCCGCGCGCGCAGGTCGAAGGTCTTGAGCAAGCCGGGGAGACCGAGCCAATGATCGGCGTGATAGTGCGTGAAGAAGAGATCCGACATGTCGGCGAGCCCGATCGTGGCGACGAGCTGCCGCTGAGTCCCCTCGCCACAGTCGAACAGCATCCTGTCCCCTCCGCGGCGGACCAGCAGCGCGGGCATGCCTCTGCGGGCAGTGGGAACCGAACCTGCCGTGCCCGCGAAGAAGACCGAAAGGTCCACGGGGCCAGTGTGTCAGGGTCTCGGCAGCTGCGCGGTAGGCTTAGCAGCGTCAAGCGCCCGTAGCTCAGTGGATAGAGCGCTGCCCTCCGGAGGCAGAGGCCGCAGGTTCGAATCCTGCCGGGCGTGTTTATGCGGCCGCGCGCGTCCGCCTGGCGCGCCAACTGACTATCTTGCGCGTATGGAACAGACGGCACCTGGCGAAGTCGGGGCTGAAGCGGCGCGCGCGTTCGTAAACGCGGCTTATCGATCGCGCAGCGAGGATGAGGACATCGACCATCCGTTCGCCGTAGCCCGACTGCTGCAGAACGACGGTCAGCCGCCTGTGCTGGTCACGGCGGGTCTGCTGCACGACGTGCTGGAGGACACCGACGTGAGCGCCGATGAGTTGCGGCAACGCTTCGGCCCGGAGGTCACGAGGATCGTCGAGGCGCTCACTCAGGATCCTTCGATCCCGGGGTACGAAGAGCGCAAAGCGGCGCTGCGGCGCCAGATCCTGGATGCGGGCAGCGACGCCGCGACCGTGGCGCTTGCGGACAAGGCGGCGAAGATCGGGTCGCTGCGCTCGCGGCCGAAGGGCGAACAGCTCGAGCACTATCGGGCCACGATCGACGGGATCGAGCAGCGCTACGGACGGCGCCCTCTCAGCGAGCGGGCGCGAGCAGAGCTCGAACGGCTGCCCCCGGCATAGCGATCATCCCACCAGCCTCCGCAGCGCGAGGGCGTTGGCGGGCGCGTATCCCTTCCAGTCGTTGTTGAAGTACGCGTACACGTCGCGGGAGCGGCGCCAACGGCGAAGCTCCTCCCCCCACCGCTTCAGCTCGGTGGCCGAATAGTTGCCATTGCGTCCGCGGCTGCCGTGATGGAAGCGGACAAACATCCACGAGGCCGTGGGCGTGTGGGGCTGGAACGGCCGCTTTGGATGGTCGCCGATCACCAGAGCGATGTCGTGCTCTCGCAGGGCAGCCAGCACGGGCTCTTCAAACCAACTGGGATGGCGGAACTCGATCGCGTGGCGCGACCCGCGTAGGACCGGAGGCTGCTCGTTCGCAAGCACCTCCAGCCAGTTGCCGAGCTTCTCGTCGTCGCGGTGGAAGTTCTCGGGAAGCTGCCACAGCAGGGGGCCAAGGCGACGCGCCTCTATCAGCGGCTCGATGCGTTGCGCAAAGAGGGCGAGTCCATCCGCGGTGTTGGAAAGCCGCCTTACGTGCGTCAGGTAGCGGCTGATCTTCACCGTGAAGATGAACGCATCCGGAGTCTGCTGCACCCAGCGGGCCACCGCGTCGCGCTTGGGCAAGCGATAGAAGGTGGCGTTGATCTCCACCGTCTCGAAGCGCTCGGCGTAGAGCTCAAGCCAGCGGCGTTGCGGCTGGCCTTGGGGGTAAAGACGTCCGCGCCAGTCGGCGTATTGCCAGCCAGAGCAGCCGATGTGGACGGCCTTGGCGCTGCTCACCGCGTTACGGCTCTCATCCGGAACGGAGCACGCCTCCTATGTGGCCAAGCGTTCCGAGGAGCGCCATCGTTCGGGCCACTCGCGTCAGCGCCGTGGCCGGACGGTGGCGTTCCTCGGGAACGCACTACGTTAGGTGGTTGGCCTTCAGGAAATCGTGGGCCACGGCGGACGGCGACTGCTTGTCGAGCTCCACGGCCGCGTTCATCTTGCGGATCGCGTCGAGGGTGAGCAGCGCGCTGACCTTGTTGAGGGTCTGCTCGAACACGGGCCCCTCGGATTTGATCAGGCTCTTCTTCACGATCGGCGCGACATTCTGGAATCCGAAGACGTTCTTTGGATCGCTGAGGATCGTGTACTTACCAAGCGTCAACTGCGGATCGGTGGTGAAGACATCCGCGACCTGGACCTGGTTGGAATCGAGCGCCTTGTAGGTCAACGCGATCGCAAGGGGCTTGAAGGTGGGATTGACGCCGTAGACCTTCTTCAAGCCGATTAGGCCCTCGTAACGGGTGGCGAACTCCGGGGCACCGCCCAGCGTCACGGAATGCCCGAGCGCTTTGAGGTCGGAGATTGTGTGCAGGTGGTGCTTGGTGGCATAGGACTTCAACGTCCCCATCGCGTCGGTGTCGTAGAACGGGGTCGGCTTGAGCAGCGTGAAGCCGTGCTTTTGGACGTACGCCTGCGCCTCGGTGTATGTCTGCGATGCGCTGTGCGGCGGCTTGGTGTTGCCCGCCAGGACTGAGACGATCACGCCGGTGTACTCGGGGTACATCTGGATCTGCCCCGAGGTGAGCGCCTTGTAGGTGATCTCCGAGGACCCGATGTTGCCCTTCAGCGTGACGTGGTAGCCCCTGGCCTGGAGCGCCTGTTGGTATAGCGACCCGAGGATGTACTCCTCGGGGAAGTTCTTATCGCCGATGGTTATGGCCGGCTTGGAGGCACCCGCGCTCTTCTGGCTGGCCTGGGTCTTTTGATGGGTGGCTGTGTTCGTACTCGAAGAGCTTCCGCATGCCGCGACCGCAAGCCCCAGCACCGCAGCCACGATGCCGAATATGAATTTGCGTTTCATCGTTTAGTTCCCTCCTCCGGGTGTCGATTTGTTGCAGCTGAAATTCAGGCTCACACGTTCTCCGCCAGCGGTGGTCCGATCGCCTCGGTGCGCGCCGGGTGCTTTTCGAGCGACACGCCGCGCGGGGTCAGCACCCGCTGGATCAGAGCGAGCAGTAGATCCGTCAGCAGCGCCAGCGCGGCGATGCACATCGCCGCTCCCAACACTCCCGACAGGTGGTAGCTCGCTTCGTTGTTGATGATGTCGCCCAAGCTGCCGCTGTAGCCGGTCAGCGCGGCGATCGTGGTCGTCGAGACGACAAAAAGGGCGGCGGTCCGGATGCCAGCGAAGATCAGCGGTACGCCCAACGGCAGTTCGACCTTGCGGAGAATCTGCCATCCGTTGAAACCCATGCCGCGGGCGGCGTCGACCACGTCTCGGTCCACGCCGTCGATCGCGACGTAAGCGTTTGTGATGACCGGTGGCACCGCGAGCACGATCAGCGCAAGCTCGACGTTGCGCAGCCCCAGTCCGAGAAAGGCCACCCCGATCGCCAGCACCGCCAGGCTGGGAAGTGCCCGCCAGATGTTGCCGACGTTGATCGCAACGAACGACCCGCGATGGATATGTCCGAGCCACAGGCCGATCGGCAACGCGATGACGAGCGCGATCCCGACACCGATCCAGGCGATCTTGATCGTTTCGAGAGTCAGGTGCACCAAGGTGGGGAGCTGCGGCTCGCCGGGTATCTGGCCGTTGCGACCGATGAAATCGAGCGCTTGCGAGAAGCTGTTCATTGGTGGACCCTCGCCCATGGAGTGAGCGCGCGCTGAAGCAGCACCAGAAGTCCGTCTGCCAGGAGGGCGAGAGCGATCGCCATCCCCCCCGCCACGATCAGCTCGGTCTTGAATACCTCGTTGGAGATCGCCTGCAGGATGGGGGCGCCCAGGCCCTCGTCGTCGATCAGCGCCGCCACCGTTGCCAGCGAGATCACCGTCACGGTTGCGATGCGCACGCCCGCGATGATCGCCGGCAGGGCGAGCGGCAGGTCAACCCGTAACAAGGTGCGCATCGAGCCCATCCCCATGCCTGCCGCGGCGTCGCGTACCTCCGCCGGCACCTCGCGCAGGCCGGTGAGGGTGTTGCGAAACATAATCAGCAGGGTGTAGGAGACCAGCGCCACCTCGGCGGTGGTCCGGCTCAGACCGAGACCCGGGACGCCCACCAACAGTTCGAACAGCGCCAGCGACGGGATCGTGTAGAGAATCGAGGTGACTATGACCACCGGCCGCTCTACCCAGCCGCGCCGATAAGCGAGCAGCGCCAGCGCCGTCGAGATCGCAAACCCAATTACGACCGCGATCACGGTCAGCACGATGTGTTGCCGCAGGGCGGGCCATAGCACCGAGCTCCAGTTCTGCGATACCCAGTTGGGGCAGAACAGCCGGTTCGCACGCTCGCACGCGAACGTGGAGCCGCCGCCGCCAAAGTTAGGTATTACCGGACCGTTGGCAAATACGATCATCGCGCGGCCCTTTCCTCGCTCTGGGTGCCGTTCAGCGTGCCGTCCCGCAGCAATCCGCCGAACAGCTCCAGGGTGACGGCGCCGACCGTCTCCTCCCCGTCGACCACTGCCAGCGCGGCCCCGCCGGCGGCGAGAACCTGGGAGAGCGCGTCTCGCACCGTGGTCGTAATCGGCACGCGCCGGTCGCCCACGTCGATTCCGTTTAGCTCGACGAGCTTCACGCCGGCCAGGGTTTCCAGCCCCAGCCGCTTGAGCGCGCGGTCGGTGCCGACGAACTGCGCCACAAACTCGTCGGCCGGCTCGGTCAAGATCTCGGCCGGGGTGTCGTACTGGGCGAGGGTTCCCCTCTCTCGCAGAATCGCGATCCGGTCGCCGAGCTTGATCCCTTCATCGATGTCGTGGGTGACGAAAACGACGGTCTTCCGGAGACGGTGCTGCAGACGCATGAACTCGTCCTGCAGGCGGTTTCGGTTGATGGGATCGATTGCTCCGAAGGGCTCGTCCATGAGCAGCAGTGGCGGGTCCCCTGCCAGGGCTCGGGCCACTCCCACGCGCTGGCGCTGACCACCCGAGAGCTGCGCTGGATAGCGCTTTCCGATTTCTTGCAGTCCGATCAGCTCGAGCAGCTCGCGAACGCGTGCGGCGATGCGGGAGCGGTCCCAACCCAGCAGGCGTGGCACCGTGGCGATGTTCTCGTTGACGTTGAGGTGCGGGAAGAGCCCTATTTGCTGGATCACATAGCCGGTCTCTCGGCGAAGCTCCACGGGATCGCGCTTAAGGACGCTGCGCCCCCCGATCAGGATGTCTCCGCCGGAGAGGGGGATCATCCGGTTGATCAACCGCATCGCGGTGGTCTTGCCCGACCCGGACGGGCCCACAAGCACGCACACCTGACCCGCGTCGACCTTAAGGTTCAGGTGAGAAAGGGCTGGCTGCTCCTGATCCGGGTAGACCTTCGTGACGTCACGAAGTTCCAGCGTGGCTGCCTGGCTGCCGGCGCTTGGCGGTGCCTGCGGGTAAGCCGACGGCCCCTCGGTTTGGGCCATGTTGTCGTTTGGCAAGAGAAAAAACCGCCGATCGGGGTCTGTTCAGGCTATCGGGTCGGGCAGAAAAACACGCGGACGGAACTACGATCGAATCGAATGACCGATAGCACCGAAACGACCTGCAGCCACAGCCGGCGGCTGCTCATACTGGCCATCTGCTGCATGAGTCTGCTGATCGTCGGACTCGACACGACGATCGTGAACGTGGCATTGCCCTCCATCCGCAGGGAGCTCGGTGCGTCCGTGTCGGGCCTGCAATGGACGGTCGACGCCTACACCTTGGTGCTGGCAAGCCTGCTGATGATCTCCGGCTCAACCGCGGATCGGATCGGCCGTCGCCGGGTGTTCCAAATCGGCCTGTTCGTCTTCTCGCTCGGATCGCTGCTCTGTGGGCTGGCACCTAGCCTGCCGGCACTGATCGCGTTTCGCGTCCTGCAGGCAATTGGGGGATCGATGCTCAATCCGGTGGCGATGTCGATCATCCGCAATGTGTTCGAGGATCCCCGCGAGCGCGCTCAGGCGATCGGCCTCTGGGGAGCAGTGTTCGGACTGAGCATGGCACTGGGCCCGGTGATCGGCGGCGCGCTCGTGGACGGGGTGGGCTGGCGTGCGGTGTTCTTCGTCAACGTCCCCATCGGGATGGCCGCAATCTTTCTGACTGCCATGTTCGTCCCCGAGTCGCGCGCGTCCAAACCCCGCCGACTTGATCCCGTCGGCCAGGCGTTGGTGATCATCACGCTGGCCACTCTCACCTACGCGATCATCGAGGGACCGCGTAGCGGCTGGACCTCGGCCGAGATAGTCGCGCTGTTCGCGGTCGCGGCGATCGCGTTCGTAGCGCTGATCGTGTACGAACTGCACCGGCGCGAGCCACTGATAGAGCTCCACTTCTTCCGCAGTGCTCCATTCTCGGGAGCGACCGCGCTTGCCCTGCTGACGTTCGTCGCCGAGGGCGGGTTTCTGTTCCTGAACACGCTCTATCTGCAGGAGGTTCGCCATCTCTCGCCGTTTGACGCAGGGCTCTACATGCTGCCTCTGGCAGGGATGCAGCTGATCTTCTCGCCCCTGTCGGGGAGGATGGTCAGCCGAGCCGGCGCTCGCCCATCCTTGCTGATCGGGTCATGCGCAGTGACCGCGGCGGCGCTGATGCTCACGACGCTTACCGCCACGACCTCCACCGGCTACCTGCTCGCCTCGTACTTCCTCTTTGGCATTGGCTTCGGGCTGATCAACCCACCGATCACTGATACGGCGGTGTCCGGGATGCCCTCCTCCCAGGCCGGCGTGGCGGCGGCTATCGCTTCTACCAGCCGCCAGATCGGCATAACGCTCGGTGTGGCGGTGCTGGGGGCAATCGCTGGAGGGACACTTTCCGGGGCTCTCGGACCGAGCTTCGCTGAGGCGACCCAACCGGCCTGGGTCGTGGTCGCCGTGGTGGGAGTCGCCACGTTCGCAATCGGCGCTCTGACCACCACTCGGTGGGCCCGTGCGACGGCTGCCCGCACGGCTCAAGCGGCGAGGGACCGCAGGCCGGGCCTGCCGCTTACTCCTCAAGCGGCGGATCGCGCAGGTTCGCGTTGATCCGTTCCGAAAGCGCCTGCGACTCGGCGCGCAGAGCCTCTTTCAGCCGCTCCTCCTGCTCGCGGCGCATCTGCTCGGTCTCCAGCTCGCCGGCCAGCTCGCTCCAGCGCTGACGCTCGCGGTCGGTATCCAGCGCGGCCTGCCGGCGCAGACTCTCCGCCCGCTCCGCGACCACCGCTCCCGGCTCATCGCCGGAGTGAACCTCGCTGTGCTCCACCTCGGCGACGAACGTGAACTTTCCCTCTCCGCTTGGCATCGGCCGGTGGCGCGTGCGCACGATCGTGATGGCGCCGTCCTCACCGACGTCGGTCGAGACCTCGTATCGCGTGTAGGGCTCGATCGCAGCGAGCCAGCGCCCAGTGCGCTCGAGCGCGGCGCGCTCCTGCCGGCCATCCAGCGTCATGGCCGTGAACTCGGCCACGTGGACCCAGCCCCAGTGCGTGGCGAGGAGCACGAGCCCGACCGCCAGCGCGGCAATCTCGAGGGCACCGAAGCCGCTGGCGACTATTCCCACCAAGGCCGCGATGATCAGCGCGAGCCCGCCCACGAGCGTCACGCCCGTCAGCGTCGCGCCCACGCCTACGATCCAGCGCCGCCGCTGGCTGTTCGGGAGCATCGGGGCGGGGCGTGCAAACGCCACCGGCAAAGCCGACGGTTCGGAGACCAAGTGCTCGTCGGCGATGCGACCAAGCAGTTGTTCGCTCTGTGAGGTTGCGTTCGGCTGCTGCCCCTGCGTCTCGCCGGGCGGCGCTGTGTGCTCGTCCTTATGCGCCACGTGCCTGAAGGTACTAACGTTTCAGGCGATGCCTCTTTTCTTCTTCACAGTTCAGCAGCAGGAGCGCGCGATCGTCGAGCGATTCGGCAAGTTCGTGCGCGTGGCCGGTCCCGGCCTGCAGTCCAAGTCGCCGTTCGTGGAGCGCGTCGCCGGACGCATGAGCCTCCAGGTCGAGCAACTCAACGCCGACATCGAAACCAAGACCATGGACAACGTCTTCGTCCACGTCAACTTGGCGGTCCAGTACAAGGTGGGCGCCGATCCTCAGCAGGTGCAGGACGCCTTCTACAAGCTCGAGGACCCCGAGGTGCAGATGAAGTCCTACGCCTTCGACGTGGTCCGTTCGCACATCCCGAGCATGAATCTCGACGAGGCGTACGCGGACGCTGACACGATCGCGATGCACATCCAGGACACCCTGCACCGCCAGATGGCGGAGTATGGCTACGAGATCGTCAAGGCGCTGGTGACGAATATCGAGCCCGACCAGCGGGTCAAGGATGCAATGAACAACATCAACGCGGCCCAGCGAAACCAGGTCGCCGCCGGTGCGCAGGGAGACGCGCAAAAGACGCTCGCGGTCAAGAAGGCTGAGGGTGAGAAGGAGACCATGCGACTGCAGGGCGAGGGCGTCGCTGCCGAGCGGCAGGCCATCGCCGAAGGGCTCAGAGAGTCCCTCGAGATCATCGCCAAGCAGGGCCTGGACCCCCGCGAGGCGATGGCACTCGTCGCTCTGACTCAGTACACGGACATGATCAGGGCGCTGGGCGAGGGTTCCAACACGAACACGATCCTCTTGCCCCACTCGCCGAGCGGCGTGGGTGACCTAATGGCTCAGATCCGCGATGGCATTCTCGTTGCCGATCTCGCAGGCGACTCCGCCGGCGAGGCGCTGGGCGCAAAGCCGCGCGGGATTCCAAGGGCTACCCAGGCACCCGCGCAGACCGGTAGCTGAGCCGGCCGCCCGTAGACCAGGCCGCCCCGCGCACAGGGGGATTGACCGGCTCTACGCAGCCGAGCCCACGCGCTCGCGCGGCTGCTCCCCCTTGCCGCGCACCAGCGGGCCGTCGTAAGCACCGGGCTTGGGCCGCGGCTTGCCGCCCGGGAAGGCGAGCCGCAATATCGTTCGCTGGACCATTCCGAGCTGTGTGTGCAGCGGGCCTGAGCCGTACGGCAGCCCGTAGCGCACGCAGATCTCGCGCACCTTCGGAGCGATCTCGCCGTAACGCGTGCTCGGCATGTCCGGGTACAGGTGATGCTCCACCTGATAGCCGAGGTTGCCGCTCAGGACGTGGAACAGCGGTCCACCGTCGATGTTGGCTGCGCCGGTGAGCTGACGCACGTACCACCCGCCGCGGGTCTCGTCCTGCACTTCTTGCTGGGTGAAGGTGTAGGTCTGGTCGGGAAAGTGGCCGCAGAAGATGATCCCGTAGGACCAGATATTGCGGATGATGTTTGCGGTCGCATTAGCGGTCAAGGTACGGACGAACGGCTCGCGGAACGAACGCCGCTGCACCAGCTGCGCCAGGAGGTCCTTGCTCGAACGCGACCGCTTGCGCTGAAACCTGCGCCCCGCGCGCTGGAGCTTGGCCACTGGACGACGAGTGGTGGGCTGCTGGGAGCGGGCCTTCCAGGTGAGGACTGAAGCCTCGACCAGCGTCATCACGATCCCGCTGATGAGAGGCCAGGCGATGTAGTCCTTCTGGATCTGGGTGCGGGCCTTTCCTGCGATCCCCTTTAGCTCCTTGCGAAGGTCCTTGAAGTCCTTCTCGCCCGCGCGGATCGCCTCGAGGTCAAGGTCGTGAAGCGCCACGCCCCACTCGAAGAGCATCATCAGCACCACGTTGTAGAAGGGCTGCAACAGATACACGGGGTGCCACTTCTGGTGGGGATCGATGCGCATGATCTCGTAGCCGAGATCGCGGTCTTTGCCGAGAATGTTGGTGAAGGTGTGATGGATGTAGTTGTGGGAGTGGCGCCAGGCCTGTGCGGTGGACGCCGTGTCCCAGTCCCAGGCCCGCGAGTTGATCACGGGGTCGTTCATCCAGTCCCACTGGCCATGCAGGACGTTGTGGCCGATCTCCATGTTCTCGAGAATCTTCGCCAGGCCCAGGGTGGCCGCTCCGACTACCCAGGGCCCGCGCCACCGGGAGGCGATCAGCTCGAAGCGGCCGATCAGCGCAAGCCGGCGCTGCATTGCGATGATCGAGCGGATGTAGCGAGCGTCACGCTCGCCGAGGCTCGCCTTGACCTCCTCGTGGAGTTGGTCGAACTCGCGTCCGATCTCCTCGATCTGTTCGGACGTCAGGCGGTGCATCGGGTTTTCGGGCACCTCAAGCGCGACGTAACCGTCCGCGCGGTGACCGTTTCCGCCCGTGTTCTGGTGATTTTCTCCGTCGCTGGGTGTCTCCATCGAGGTTCTCCTCGGTCGTTTGGTCGTGTCTACAGGTCGATTTCGACCGGCCCCTCCGGAGCGCTGATGCAGGTCCGGATCACTTCCCCCTCCTGCCCATAGACCTTGCCGGTGCGCAGGTCCCTCACGCGTCCCGAGCGAAGTTCGCCCACGCATGTGTGACAGATCCCCTCGCGGCAGCCGTATGGCAGCTCGAGCCCCGCCTCCTCGCCGGCCACCAGGATCGGCACATGGCCGTCTGACTCCGTCTCGCAGTCCGACATCAGGAACTTGATGGTTCCTCCCTCGCCTTCCCCGGCTTGTCCCAGGCCGAGCTTGGGCTGGAAGCGCTCCATGTGGAGCTTCTCGCAGTCGCCGTAGCGATCGAGGTGCTCGGTGAAGGCGTCGAGCATCTCATTCGGGCCTGAGATGTAGGTCTCGCGCTTGCGCCAGTCGGGGCACAAGCGATCGAGGTCGGACGGGCCCATCCGGCCCTGCTCGCGAGTCAGCTGCTCGTGGAGGTGAAAGCCCGGCCTGCGCGCGGCAAGCTCTCGGAGCTCAGGGCCGAAAATGACATCGTCGGCGTGGCGGGCGGAGTGCAGCAGAACGGCGTCTGAGAGCTCGTCGTAGTGATCGAGATGGCGCAGCATGCTCATGATCGGCGTGACGCCGCTGCCCGCGCTGATATAGAGCAAGTGTTGCGGGGGCGGATCAGGCAAAACGAACTCGCCTTCGATATTGCTCAGCGAGACGATCGTGCCCGGCTTCGCCTTGGAAACGAGGTATGGAGAGACTTTCCCGCTGTCGACCTTCTTGGGCGTGATGCTGATCAGGCCGTCCTCGCGGTAAGGGTCCGAGGTAAGCGAATACGCGCGCCAGTGGCGCACGCCATCGATGTCGATTCCGATGCGCACGTATTGCCCGGGCTTGTGGCCCGACCACCGATATCCGGGCTTGATCAGGATGGTTGCCGCCCTCCCCATCTCCTGCTCGACGCGTTGCACACGCCCTCGCAACTCGCGCGTAGACCACAGGGGGTTGAACAGCTCCAAATAGTCATCTGGCAGTAGGGGCGAACTCAGCGAACTGAGCGCGTTCAGGACGCGCTCCTGCACCGGATGTACGTTCGGACGTGCACCCTTCTCGGGCATGCCTACGAAAGCTATTCCCTGGACTCGGAAGCCAAAAACAATCCTACAGTGCTGTCAAGTTCGCTGCGTCTTGTGCGCGCTGTCGAGCACCACTCCGAGCTGCGTCTCGAGCGCGTGCTCGCCAGCCTCGGTGACCATCACGGCGCGCGAACGCGGTGCGGGCTGCAGCCATCCTCGCTGAAATAGAACCCGCGCCACCGCCGCACCAAGAGCTCCGGCGAGGTGGTGACGCTGCTCGCTCCAGTCGAGGCAGTACCGGATCAGCGGTCGCCGCCCGGCCTGGACCGCATCAATATCGATTCCAAAATCGCGCAGCCAGCTGGCTCCGTTGTCGCCGAGCCGGTAGTCGACGTCGCGCCCCGGCGCCGCGAGCCTGTCATCCCGCGCAAGCATTGGGTGCAACCGGCCGTCGCCGCCAACTATGACTTTGCGCTCGAGGAGCGAGTCCATCAGCGCGACTGCGAGGCGGCCGCCCAAGTGGTCGTAGCAGTAACGCGCCTGGCGTACGGTGTGGGCCCGAGTGCCCTCCTTCAAAGAGCGCACCGGCGCGGTGGGTGCGTATTGCGCGAGCGTCTCGAGCAAGCGGGCGACGTGCGGCCCGGCCAAGCGGTAATACCGGTGTCGGCCGTGTGACTCCACGCGCACCAACTGGGCGTCGAGGAGCTTGCCAAGGTGCTCGCTCGCCGTGGAGGGGGCGACCCCGGCCTCACTGGCCAGCACACTCGCGGGAAGCGCCCGTCCGTCTCCGAGTGCGAGCAGTACGCGGCAACGCCGCGGATCGCTGAGCACGGCTCCTAAGGCGGCGATGTTGGTGTCGCCCTTGATCGGACAATCCTAGGTCCATGACGTTTCGGCCCGCACCGAAATGATGTCTGCCAATACTCGGACAATGACCGCTCAGAGCCACCGAGGGCGATCCGTGGCGCGGCGCGCGACCGCGCGCCAGAGGGCCGCGTTCGTCGTGATGTGCGTCGGCTACTTCCTCGTTCTGCTCGACGTGACGATCGTCAACGTGGCCCTGCCCACCATCGCCAAGGGGCTGCACGCGAGCGTCTCAGACCTCCAGTGGGTGGTCGATGGCTATGCGATCGCACTGGCCTCCGTGATGCTCGGCGGCGGCACGATCGGCGACGTCTACGGACACAAGCGCGTGGTGCTCGGGGGACTCACGTTGTTCGGAGCGGCTTCTCTGGCTTGCGGCCTTGCCCCCTCCAGCGGTGCGCTTGTGGGTTTCCGGGTGCTCCAGGGTCTGGGGGCTGCCCTGATGCTCCCCGGTACCTTGGCGGTCATCACCAACGCCTATCCCAGCGAACAGGAGCGCGCCAAGGCGATCGGGGTGTGGGCAGCTATCGGCAGCGTCGCGCTTCCGGCGGGGCCCCTCCTCGGCGGGGCATTGATCCAGGCGGCCAGTTGGCGACTGATCTTCTTGGTGAACGTTCCCCTCGTCGTGGTCGCCGTCACAGTCGCGGCGCTCACCGTCGATGAGAGCCCCAAGGCGCGTGGCCGCCGCCTGGATCTCGCGGGCATGGCGCTCGGTGCGGTCCTGCTCGGACTGGTCACGTTCGCCTTCATCGAGGGTGGACGCAGCGGTCTATCGACCATCGTGATCGCGACGACGGTCGCTGCGGTTCTGGTCGGCCTCGCGTTTGTCGCAACCGAGGCGCGACGAGACGACCCCATGCTCCCGCTCTCACTGTTCCGCGACGCGAGTTTCTCCACGGCCAACACCGTTGCCGGCGTCATGAATCTCTGCACCCTGGGATTGCTGTTCACGCTGACCCTGTATCTCCAGGCCGTACGGCACCACACGCCACTGGTGGCGGGCGTCGAACTCCTGCCGCTGTTTCTCCCGCTGAGCCTGATCGCGCCACTGGGCGGCCGCCTGACGGGACGGATGGGTCCGCGAGCGCCGATGCTCGCAGGACTGCTCCTGGCGGCAGTTGGAGTGGGCTTGCTCATTGTGCTCGGCGCCGCCTCGGGCTACCTGGTGATGCTGCCTGCCTTGCTTGCATGGGGCGCAGGACTCGCCCTTCTGACCCCAGCTGTGGTCGCCGCGGCAGTCGGTGCGGTACCCGGCGACAGAGCGGGACTTGCTTCCGCGGTCAACAACACCTCGCGTCAGGCGTCAGGTGCGGTTGGTATCGCCGCATTCGGCGCGCTTGCCGGGGAGCCGGGCAAGCCCGGATTCCTCGCTGGATTTCACCTCGCGGCCGCAATCGCGACGGCACTGTTTCTCTCCGCTGCGATCCTGACTGCGCTCTACATCCCGGCCAGGGGTTGAACGGCTCGGGCGCGGTGACTGGTGCAGGGCCCCCGGACACTCACCTCTGGCACCGGGAACACCACACAGCTGTCCGGCCCGCCACGGTGCTTCGTCGCAGCGGAGTCCCACAGCGGGGACAGGCCGCGCCACGGTTATCGCGCACGCGAGTCAGCCACCGTCCTCCGTGGGGGACTCGGCCGTAGCGGCGCGACTCGCTGAGCCCGGACGCCTCCCAGTGGCCAGGTCCAAATCAGTGCCGCCTTGATCGAGCCTCGGCGATGCGCCAGCAGGGCGGCGAAGTCCTCCGAGCTTATGCCTGCGGCATCGGGGCCAAGCGGACCTGTCACCCGGTCGCGCTCCTGTGCGTCTTGAGCCAGCCACATTCCGCCGAACCGGCACATGTTGTTGTGGCGAAGCTCACCTCGCTCGCAGACGAAGATGACGCGGTCGTGTGTGTGGCGGTCAATGTCCGTGCGGACCACGCGAGCGCGCCGGTCATTCCGAAGGGCATCAGCACTTCGACGTTGCCAACCGGCGCGACCACCCGCTCTAGAAGGGTCTGCACCTGACGGTCCGCAATACTTGGGTGACTATCGCAAGGTTTTGCAGCAGCGCTTCCAGCCCCATTGCGATGCGCCCAGCAGCGCTCACCGCGGCCGCGCTCACCGCGATTACCCTCGCCGCGTGCGGCGGAAGCTCATCGTCGGTGCAGATCTCGTACCGGAGCTTCATCGAGGAGATCCAGTCAGGAAATGTGAGATCGATCTCTGCTAACGGCAGGGCCATTTCGGGGACGTTCAAGCACCCGGTCACCTACCCGCCCACCGCGCAGAGCAAGTCGATGAGGTTCTCGGTCGTGATCCCCACGTACACGCCCAAAGCCCCGGTCGTACAACTGCTCAAGAAAGAGCGGGTAAGGGTCAGCGGCCTGGGCAGCTCGAGCTAGGCAATCGCACCGCAGGGCTGATTTCGACTTGCCCGATTTAGAGTGGGCTGCCGCATGTCTTCCGTGCTCACGCCCCAAGACCAGGATTTCCCCCGCTGGTATCAGGAGGTGATCTCGAAGGCCCAGCTGGCCGAGAACGGGCCGGTGCGCGGGACGATGGTCATCCGACCGTGGGGCTACGCGATCTGGGAGCGGCTCGAAGCGGCGATCGACCAGCGGATCAAGGCCACGGGTGCCCGCAATGCCTACTTTCCGCTGCTGATTCCCGAGGCGTTCTTGCGCCGGGAGGCCGAGCATGTCGAAGGCTTTAGCCCAGAACTGGCGGTGGTTACTCATGGCGGCGGAAAGACGCTCGAAGAGCCGGCCGTTGTCCGTCCGACGAGCGAGACGATCGTCAACTCGTCGTTTGCTAGGTGGATCTCGAGCTACCGAGACCTTCCCCTGCTCATCAATCAGTGGGCAAACGTGGTCCGCTGGGAGCTTCGCCCGAGGCTGTTTCTGCGGACCTCCGAGTTCCTGTGGCAGGAGGGTCACACGGCCCACGCGACGCGCGCCGAAGCGCACTCCTACGCGCTCAGGATTCTGGAAGAGGTCTATGCGGACGCCATGAGCGAGGAGCTGGCGACCCCCGTGTTTAGGGGTCGCAAGACCGAGGGCGAGAAGTTCGCCGGCGCCGAGATCTCATGGTCCTGTGAGGGCATGATGCGGGACAGGAAGGCACTGCAAATGGGGACCTCGCATGAGCTTGGCCAGAACTTCGCTCGCGCCTTCGGCATCCGGTTCAGCGATCACGAGGGCCGGCTACGTCACGTGTGGCAGACCTCGTGGGGTGCCTCCACCCGGCTGCTTGGTGCAATGATCATGGTTCACGGCGATGATCGAGGGCTTCGGGTGCCGCCGCGTCTTGCGCCCACTCAGGTCGTCGTCCTGACAGCGCGGGCCGGAGAGGGGGTGTTGGAGGCCGCGCAGGCGCTGATCGACGATCTACGCCGCCTTGGCGTGCGCGTCGAGCCCGACAATAGGCTGGACATTTCGCTCGGCAGGAGGATCGTCGACCACGAGCTACGCGGGGTGCCGCTCCGAATCGAGCTGGGTCCACGGGAGCTCGCGGACGGCCGGGCGGTCCTGGCCCGTCGCGTCCGGAACTCGAAAGAAACGTTCGCATTGCGCGGCCTGGCCGAACAGGTCTCTCGCATTCTCGACGACGACCAACGGGAGCTGTTCGAACAGGCGATCGCAATGCGTGACCGCCGGGTGCGACGAGCGGAAACTCTGACGGACGCCATCGAGATCGCCACTGACGGGTTCGCCCGCATCCCCTGGCGGGCGTGTGGCCCAGACGCCGAGGATCTGATGGCGGCGGAGGGAATTTCCGTGCGCTGTCTGCTGCGCGAAGACGGGCAACCGGTGGATGACCCCGACGACGCCGCCGTCGAGGCTCTCCTCGCGCGCGCCTACTGACCGACTCGGCCTTTATCCGTAACGCTGGTGGGGGCTCGAACGCGCAAGCTGTCGGAACTCGAACGCGCGCCGAGACGAGGACGCGCTCACTGGTAGCTGATGTACGCGGGCTGCGGATGCAGCTTCATGACCTGTTTGGGAGTCATGGTCACGGGGTCATCGACGTGCCGGAGAAAGACCTTAAATCCGATCTGGAAGTGTTTAGCGTGTCTGGTCACCTGGCGAAAGGATTCGAGCTTCGTCTTGACTGTGCCCAGCCCATCCATTTGCAGAACTGTCGCTAGGCCCGGCCGGATCAGGATCTTGTTGCGGTCGGGAAGCTCGCTCAGGCGGAATTCGTGGATGATGAACAGCTTCTGCGGAAGACGATGCTTGGCGACAAAGCGCGACAAGTAGTTAGAGACCGCGTTGATACTGGCTGCTGAAGCCGAACCGAGTTCCTGGTCCGGCAGTTCGGTAGGACCCAGCTTCCATTCTGGATCCAGGCCCACTCCGACCGCCGGGTCGCGCAGGAAACGGGCGTAGCGCTTGACCTCAGGCAGGAACTCGCCGCGGCCGGGCTGGAAGTCCAGGATCAACAGCAGCTTGTGCCGGCGTGCCGCCGCCAGATAGCGCGCGACCGTCGACGGGTCCACCGGCGAACTGTAGGTTCCTTGCGGTCCGGGATAGGGCGAGGCAATCGTGGTGACGAGCTCAAACGCAGGTAGCACCGGCTCGCCGAACTTGGCGTAAGCGCGGGCCTGGCGCTCCACTCCCTCGGCATCCGCATTTGGATTGTTCGTGCGGCCGAGAATGTTCGTCGTGCCGACAATCCCGTAGTAGGCCACGACCCGGTGGCCGGGGAGTATCGTCCGGCCGCCGCGCGGCAGCTGGGGCGGCGGCTTTGGGCGCGTCTTGTGCGCGGCGTTCTTTTGTGGCTGGCTCGCGCCGCCACTGCCGCTCCCGCCGCCGGTGGCAAAAAGGACCACGAGCACCACGCCCGCCACGACGCAGCCGAACACGCCCCAAACCAGGGCGTTTCGTCTTCGTCGAGCAGCTCTCCTGCGCCGACGCGCGTCTTCGCGTCGACGCGTAATTTCGCGCTGGCGCGCAACAAGATCACGCGTGATCTGGAGGTCAGCCGCGCTTTCGACAGCGGGCGCGCTCTCGCGATCGGCCGAGCTTTCGTGGCCGGACGGTCTGACGCGATCAGTCGAGCTTTCCCCGCCGGACGGCCTGTCGCGATCGGTCGAGCTTTCCCCGCCCGAGGGCCTGTCGCGATCGGGCGGCCCCACGGCACCGCGCGAGCCCTCGCGACTGGGTGGTCTCTCGCCGCCACGGGGAATCTCCCGACCACGTGAGCTCCCACGACGACGCGGGGGATTGTCTCGCCCCTCGTACCGGCGTTCCCCAGGCACGGCGCAAGCCTACAAAAGGCCCCAGTCGGCACCGCCGACCTCAGTATTGGAGCGCGCAGCTGGACCGCGGAAGGCTCGGGGGACGAGCTGCTTCGAAATGCGCCTACTCGGTTGCCCCGGGCGCCGAGCGCGGGGCTCGGCGCCCGGGGGCGAACCTGACTTCTTCAGAGGCCAGCTGGACGTTCGTCAGCGAACGCCCGCGGGCACGACCCTGACTAGCAGCCGTCGTATGGCGACCAGCCGCTCGTGCCGACCTTCGCATACAGCTCGGAGAAGACCTGCTTCTGTTGAGCCACGGACATCCCGGCGACCGAGTAGCCCGAAGCGGGGATGATGCCGTAGATGTTCGATGACCCGGCTCCATCGGACGATTCATGGCTGGCTACGCAGGCAGCGAAGCTAGCCGGAACGCCAGGGACGCTGCTGTAACCACCCGACGACGTGGCTGCCGGAGCCGCGGACGTCGTGGTCGAGGCCGAGCTCGTGCTCGGAGCCGCGGGCGCCGGGCTGTATCTGATGTGGAGGACCGGCGTGGGATGCAGCATGCGTTCTAGGACGTTAATGCTGCGTAGAACGGCGGAGGCGTTGGCGTGCTTTCCGCCGGGGAGGCCCTGGGTGATGATGTTGCGTCCCGGTGCCCGCGATCCGAACTTCTGGGCAACTGCGTGATAGTCCGCCTGATAGCGGTGAGCTGTACTACTGGGCACTGCTGCTGTTGCGGCGGCGGGCAGCGCGAGTGCTGCCATTGAAGTCGCCGCGACGAGAATGCGCTTGGGCATCATTTGGTTTCCCTCCTTCAGCCGCCAGGCTGGTGCTGGCCCG
>DASRHQ010000109.1:0-3075 GCA_035650455.1 Solirubrobacteraceae bacterium | reverse complement strand
AGTCGAAGTGGGGGTTTTTGTTGGCACCTCAATGCCGTTCGCGCGCAGGGCCGCCGCGAATTTGCGCGCCGCGTAGAGCGGAGGGTTGTGCTGGAACGCAGTCCAGTTGCGGTTTGAGAAGCCACGGTCATAGGCAAGCGCGCTGAGCTGGCCCTTGACGTAGAAGGAGCGCTTGAAGCCGGTCGCGGGTGTCCCGCGCAGGGAGTCAAAGCGCGACTCGTCGCCGACGATGCGACCGGAAACGCGGCGTACGCCGGCTTTGCCGAGGTCGCGGGCAAGCCTACGAACTGTCGCCCCGGTGCCGTAGGCGGCTTTGTCGAAATCGACACCGCCGAACGTCGGATCGCCCCCACCACGGAGGTAGAGGGATCCTCGCCAGGTACCGAAGCGGGTCAGCGTGCCGGTGCCGAGCACCGAGGTGGTGAATACCGCAGAGCCTCCGAGCCGCAACAGTGCGGTCGAGGTCGTGTACAGCTTCTCCACGGACGCCGGCATGCGGCCGGTGCTCGCCTCGTAGTGGAACAGCGGCCGCTTCGCCGTCAGATCGACGACGTAGGCGCCATGAACGCCGTCGACCTCCGAAAGGTCTTTGGTCAGGGCTCTTCTCAGAGCCTGTGGTCCAAGACCGCCTGTGGCGCCGGGCGCGGTCGCAGGTGCCCACAGCACCCCGCTCCCCACGAGCAGCATGGCCACCGCCTTGCGCATGTACCCGCGCTAACCCGGGATCGGCGTCAAAGATGCGCTCCGCCGTCGACGATCCGCTCGCCGGCTCCATAGATGAAGAACTCCCCGGTCCGCTGGATCCGGAACTGCCAGCCGAGGTGGCCGAGCCGGCGTTCAAGCTGCTCTGGGGCATAGAACCGCTTGACGATGCAGAACTCGCGTCCGTCGTCTAGTCGCCGGAGCAGCGTTTCGTCGTGGGCGGGCGGAAGACGGTGATCGGTGGCAGTCGAGCAGTCGCTCCGATCGCTGTCGATGAAGAAGACCCGCCCGCCCGGCCGCAGCGCCGCGCCCACCATTTTCCAGAACGCCTGGAAGCGGCTCTCGGGGACGTGCGAGAGCCAAAAGGCAAAGAAGCACAGATCGTAGGCGTGCGGCTTGGGCTGCCATTCGAAGAGGTCGGCTTCCAAGTACTCCACTGCGGCATCGCGCACACGCGACTTGTTTAGAGCGATCATCTCAGGCGCCGCGTCAACGGCGGTCAGGTGCCGTGCATGTGGGGCGAGGACTCTCGTCCACAGCCCGGTGCCGCAAGCGAGCTCAAGGATGTTTCCGTGCGGGCAGAACTTGGCCACGGCTTTCTCGAGGTCCGCCGCTTCGGCGAACCATCGAGCATTGGCGTCAGGGCCGCGGTCGTAGCGCCCCTGACGGTGCCACCATGCGTCGTACTCGGGCGCTCGGGCACGGTAATAGGTCCTCTGTGCGGTGAGCAGCTCAGTCTCGCGCACGCCCTCCACTACCGGCCGAGCGCTACGAGACGGATCACCTATGCCTGAGCTGGGGCGGCCTGGACTTCCTTGACGGGAGAGGCTGCCCTCAGGCTGCAGATGAACAGAGTCTTGTCGATCCGACCGTTGAAGATCGGGACGCCCATCTCGATGCACTTGGCGATCACGTCTTTGCGGTCCAACCCAGACTCTCGCGCAAGTTCGGTGGGCGTCAAATGGTTTGCCATCGGTCGTTGTCCTCCTTTGCCGCCTGCTACATATCGTGAAGTATGCCGAGCCTGACGGACGGGCACAACACGCCCGCCCTAACTTTTCGGTCAAATTCCGAGGCGCAGGTTCAGAACCAACATGGTTCGTATTGGTGTTTGAGCCCTTAAAGCGCGGGTAGAGGCCGACGGACCAGTATCGACAAGGGCCAGCAGGGAATGTCAGCGTTAGGCGCGTCGCAGCCAGAACACTCACGGACGGAGGCAGCCTTGGTCGAAGCTGCCCGAGGGGGGGATGAGCGCGCCTTCGGAGAGCTTTATGAGCGCTACGGCGGGCGCATCTTCGCGTATGTCCTGAACATCGTCAGAGACCCCGGCCGCGCCGAGGACATCGTCCAGGACGTCTTCATATCGGCCCTGCGCCGGATGCGCTCGAGTGACCGCGCAATCTCCTTCAAACCGTGGATCTACGAGATCGCAAAGAACGCCTGCATCGATGAGTTGCGGCGCGTCCAGCGGACTCGGGAGGTCTCGATCGAGCAGGGCAGCGGGGAACAGCTGGCGTCTGCCGACCCCAGTCCTGTCACCTCCTTCGAGCGGGGTCAGCAACTCGCCATTCTGAACGGCGCATTCCGCGGCCTCTCCGAGAGGCAGCACAAGGTCTTGGTTCTGCGCGAGCTGGAGGGCCTCTCGTATACGGAAATCGCCGCCCGGACGGGAATGACCGTGCCCATGGTCGAGAGCACGCTGCTCCGTGCACGCCGCCGGCTCAGCCACGAGTACGACGAAATTGCGACCGGTCGCCGATGCCAACAGGTCCACGCGGTAGTCGACACCGGCGGCCAGACAGCGGTGGATGGCCTCGGCCTGCGCGAGCGCCGGCGCTTCGCTCGTCACGTTGCTCACTGCCAACCGTGTGCTCGGTACGTCCACCTGGCCGGGGTTGCTGCACCCGAGACCGGGCTGCCCGCGGTCGCCAAGAAGATCGCGGGTCTGCTGCCGTTTCCGATCGCCCGGTGGTCATTGCCGTGGGGCCGTCACTCGGAGAGCGGGTCGCGGGCCTCGGGTCTGCTGCGGTCAGCCCGCAAGGCCGCACAATTCGCCCATCCGGGGGCGTCAGTGGGTGTCACCCCGGCGACGGTTGCGACGATGGCGGCCGTCGTGATTGCAGGCGGCGGTGCGGCGGTCGATTTATTGCAACCAGGGCACGCGACGGCGAGCCAGCGTGGCGCTGCGACTATCAGCGCACGGCCCACGGCCGTCAAGCGGGCAGTCAAGGCGGGTCAAGCACGTACGGCAGGCCCGCAGCTCGGGCAGGCCGCATCGGTTTCACGCACATCGGGCGGATCGACGGGCGCCACCCGCTCTGGCACGGCTCAGACCAGCCAGGCCCCGCATGGCGCCTCGAACGCGGCACCCAC
>DASRHQ010000108.1:0-8432 GCA_035650455.1 Solirubrobacteraceae bacterium | reverse complement strand
GATCAGTTGGGAGACCGTCATCGAGCGAGCCAGCCGGAACAGCTCCTCCATGGTCATGTCGAGCCATTCGCTGTTGCGCCGTACCTCGACGCGTTCGCGGTCCAGGATCGCGTGGGCCTGCTCTTGGTAGGTGTGAGCGTTGTGCTCGATCTGGGCGGTCGAGAGAACGGGACGGGTCTCGGAGCGGCCACTCGGATCGCCGATGCGAGCGGTGAAATCGCCGATGATCAGGACCACCACGTGTCCGGCGTCCTGGAACTCCCGCAGCTTCTGCAACACCACCGTGTGCCCGAGATGGATGTCCGGCGCGGTCGGATCGATGCCGAGCTTCACCCGCAGCGGTCGTCCCAGGTCGAGCTTGCGCTGAAGATCGCCGGCGGGCAGGGAGTCGACCGCGTTGCGCTCAAGCCATGTGGCGAGCCCTTCTGCGCCCGGTCCATCCCCGCACCGGCGCGGGGAATCGCCAGAGGGATCCATCTGCGCCAATGCTAGACTCCCGGCGCCCCGCGGGGGCCGTCGCCGTCCCGGTCTCCCTGCTCGTGCGGTCCACCAGGCCGGGGCAAAATGGCGCTTGACGCCGGACCAACAGATCTCATCGAGGAGCGATGACGACGAAATCCGAGCGCTCACCGTGACGAGTCGCGCTCTCTGACACTTATCGTGGCTCGCATCGCGCAACAACCAGGTCAGGGCACCATCGAGGAGCCTCTCCCCTATGACCCGCCGGGGGGCGGCGGCGGTAATGGTGGCCCTGGACGCGGTGGCGGCGGAGGTCCGGGCCGCCACGGCGAGGGACGCGGGCCGCGGCAGCGTGCCTGGTGGCGCCGGCTGCGGTGGTTGCGGTTGCTCACGATCCTCGCCGGCTTGACCGTGCTCGCGCTTGCCTCGGCGCTCTTCGGGATGATGATGGCGGTCGCCTCGGACTTGCCTCAGCTCGAGAACCGCCAGCAGTACAAGCATGAGGCCAACTCGTTCATGTACGACTACCGGGGGCGGCCGATCGGGATCTTCGCGCCTCCCAATCACACGGTATTCGTCTCCTTCAATCAGATCTCGCCGTGGATGCGCAAAGCGATCGTGTCGGTCGAGGACCGCCGCTTCTGGCAAGACCCCGGCTTCGACATCAAGGGCATCCTGCGCGCCGCCTGGAACGACCTGACCGGCGGATCTCGCCAGGGAGCCTCGACGATCGCCGAGCAGTTCGTCAAGAACGCCCTGGCTGAGCAGAACAACCGAACCATCTTCGAGAAGCTGCGTGAGGCCGCGCTCGCCTTCCAGCTGACCCGTCGCTGGTCGAAGAGCAAGATCCTGACGCAGTATTTGAACTCCGTCTATTTCGGCAACGGCGCGTACGGGATCGAGTCCGCCGCGCGGGTCTATTTCGGCAAACTCCATGGCTACGACCCCAACGCTGCCACCGACGGGTCCAAAGGCGGCTGCGGCGACACCACGCCCCATATCAAACGGCCCGAGTGTGCCTCGGTGCTGAAGCCATGGGAGGCGGCGCTACTGGCCGGAA
Organism: Solirubrobacteraceae bacterium; assembly: GCA_035650455.1. Taxonomy (GTDB): domain Bacteria; phylum Actinomycetota; class Thermoleophilia; order Solirubrobacterales; family Solirubrobacteraceae; genus Palsa-465. Next base: position 6,913 of record DASRHQ010000108.1, on the reverse strand, counting down.
TGGTCGCCTCGCCGGGAACGCTTGATCCCGCAGTGGACCCAGCGGCCGCTCGCGCGCGGCGGAACACCGTGCTCGCGGACATGCTCCAGCAGAAATACATCACGCGTGCCCAGTACAAGCGCGGGATCGCCGCCCCGCTGCCCACCGCAAGCGACATCGAGCAGCCCCAGGAACCGACCGCGGCGCCGTACTTCACCAGCTGGATCGGCCCCCAGATCCTGCAGGCGATGGGCATGGGACGCGGGGTGCCGGCAGACGTGGCGGAGTACCGCGCCTACTACGGCGGGCTGAAGATCCACACCACGCTGGACTTGCGCATGCAAAAGGCGGCCAATAAGGCGATCTCTTCCTCGCTCCCGCACGACCCGGGCATGACTGCCACGCTCGTGACGATCGATAACAAGACCGGAGAAGTTCGAGCCATGGTGGGCGGCCCAGTCGTCAACGGGCACGAGGACTTCAGCCGGTATCCGTTCAACATCGCCACCGATGGCTTCCGTCAGCCAGGCTCGGCGTTCAAGCCGTTCACACTGGCCGTGGCGCTGGAATCAGGGATCTCGCCGAACTCCGTGTGGGTCTCGGCGCCACAGCGGCTGCGGATCGATGGTCAGCCGTTCGTCGTGCATAACTTCGGCAACGAGTATTCGGGACACATCTCGCTCGCCAACGCCACCGCCGTCTCCGACAACTCGGTCTTTGCGCAGGTCGGAGCGCGCGTGGGCACGAGGCGCATCGCGAGGATGGCCACCCGCATGGGCATTCGGTCACCAGTCTCTCTGAACCCCGCGATGATCCTTGGCGGCCTGACGACGGGCGTCTCGACGCTGGACCTGGCACACGCCTACGAGACTCTCGCCGACGGTGGGCGCAAGGTTTACAACCCGGTACTGGGGTCACCGGATCAAGGCCCCATCGGCATCCACGCCATCACCTGTCCCGTGTGCGCCCACTCCGGCATCCCCACCCACCTCGTAAACCATCCCACCTACAGACGGATCATCCCGGCGAGCACTGACGCCACTATCCACCAGCTGCTCACGGGCGTGGTCACTGGCGGCACCGGCACGCAGGCCGCCATCAATGGGATAGACGTCGCGGGCAAGACCGGGACGACACAGAACTACGCCGACGCCTGGTTCGTCGGCTGGACGCCGCAACTCACCACTGCGGTCTGGGTGGGATACCCCAACAAGCTCATCCCGATGCGCACGCAGTACCAGGGTGGACCCGTCGACGGCGGCACCTATCCGGCCATCATCTGGCACAACTTCATGGTCCAGGCGCTGCAGATCCTCTCTCAGGAGGAGCCAGGCGCGAACATCTTTCCGCCGCCAACCACAACCCCCGTCGCCCCGGCCCCGACGCCCGCTCCGGCGGTAACGACCCCGGTCACTCCGACTCCCACCACGCCCGTGACCCCGACCGCTCCGGCACCGTCGACAACCCCTGTCACTCCAACGACACCGGTGACTCCCACCACGCCGCCGCCGACCACCCCGACGACGCCGGTCACGCCTACCACGCCCACGACCGGCACCGGATAAAACCCCGGCCGGGGGTCAGGGCGGGTCGCTACAGCTAGTCCGAGGGCGGCAGGAGCGCGGGTCGCTACGCGCGGTCGAGCCGCGGAAACGGTCGCGATGCGAACTTGCTCCCGGCGGCGCAGAAGCGCCACGGCAACTCCTGCGCCTTGGCGATCCCGATCCGGGTGGAGACCGCGATCTCGACGTCACGCCAAGCCGGCGGCCGAGCCGAGATCACAACGGGGCCACGGGCGAGATCGCAACCGTTGTCGCGCAGCCCGATCCCCAGCGCCTGCGTGAGCTTCCCCGGCCCCGAGCACAATCGCTCCAGTCGCTCGAGCCCGCGCCGTGCGCGCATCAGGTCGATGCCGTCCAAAGGCGCAAGCGCCCGGATCAGCGCCGCCGCGCCGACTCCCTCAGGCTCGGCGACCGCGTTGAGCAGCGCGTGGATCCCGTAAGACCGGTAGACGTATGCCCGGCCGGGCGGGCCGAACAGGGTGCTCGTGCGTGGGGTGAGCCCCACGAATGCATGACACGCCGGTTCGGATTGGTGGTAGGCCTCGGTCTCGACGATCACGCCCGAGCATCCGTCGTGGAAGACCACACAGCCGACCAGGTCGCGAGCCACCTCGACGACCGGGCGATCGTAAAACCTCGCTGGGAGCGGGCCGCGGCGGACGATCGCGCGCGCGGGACGGCCGGCGACGCTCACGACGAGGTTCCGAGCGCCGCGCGCGCATGCTCGAGCTGCTCGCGCACTCGTGTCAGGCTCGTGCCTCCCTCCGAGCGCTTGGACTCCAGCCACTGCCGGTCGCGGAGGAGTGCATAGAAGTCCTCGTCAAGCACAGGAGCAACACGGTGCAGCTGTTCGGGGGTGAGCTCGGACAGCGACTCGCCGCGCTCGAGCGCGAGGCGAACCAGCGATCCCACGATCCCGTGCGCCTCGCGGAAGGGGATGCCGCGTGTGACCAGCAGGTCGGCGATGTCCGTCGCCGCGAGGAACTCGTCCGCAGCAGCCGCCTCCAGTCGGCCACGGCTAAACGAAACCGACTCGAAAATGCCCGTCATCGCGTCAAGGCTCAACTCAAGCGTGTCGGCGGCGTCGAACAGATGCTCCTTGTCCTCCTGGAGGTCCTTGTTGTAAGTGAGTGGGAGACCGTGGAGGATGCCGTGCAGCGCCAGGAGGTGGCCCGCGATCCGGGGTGCCTTGGCCCTTACGAGCTCGGCCGCATCTGGGTTCTTCTTCTGGGGCATGATCGAAGAGCCCGACGCCCAGGCGTCGGACATCTCGACGAAGCCGAACTCCTCGCTTGACCACAGCACCAGCTCACCCGCCATCCTGGAGAGGTGGGTGGCGCAAGTCGCAGCGGCGGCGAGGTAGTCGAGCACGAAATCGCGGTTGGACACCGCGTCGATCGAGTTGGGGGCGATCCCGTCAAAGCCAAGCTCGGCCGCGAGAGACACTCGGTCGGTCTCGAAGTTCACTCCCGCCAGAGCCCCGGCGCCAAGCGGCAGCCAGCGGGTCGCCGCGGCGGCGTGCTCGAATCGCTCGCGGTCGCGGACCAGCATCCATACGTACGCCAGCAGGTGATGGCTCAGATAGACCGGCTGGGCCCGTTGCAGGTGGGTATAGCCCGGCATCTGCCAGTCCAGATGCTCTTCGGCGCGCCTCAACAGCGTGCCGGCCAGCGCGGCTGAGAGCTCGACCGCCCGCAGCGCGCGACCCCGCACGTACAGGGCCATGTCGGTGGCCACTTGATCGTTGCGAGAGCGCGCGGTGTGGAGCTTGCCCCCCACCGGCCCGGCGATTTCGGTGACGCGTCGCTCGATCGCCATGTGCACATCCTCATCCGAGTCGGCGAACGAGAACGAACCCTCCTGCACCTCCCGGCCGACCCGTTCGAGCGCATCAAGTAGCGCGTCACCATCGCTCGCCGAGATGATCCCCGCTCGCGCCAGCATCCCGACGTGGGCGCGCGAGAGCTCGAGGTCGTAGCCGGCCAGCCGCCAGTCGAACAAGAGCGAGTCGTTCAGGCGCCGGAAGGTGTCGTGCTGGGGCTCGGAGAAGCGGGCCATGGGCTCCTCAGGCCACGCGGCTGGCGACTTCCTGAAGCACTTCGGACAGTGCCGTCGCGACCGCCTCGACCTGGCTCTCGCTCATCTGTGAAAAGAAGGGCAGCGCCAGCGAGCGCGCGGCAACGTCCTCGCACACCGGAAACTCTCCGTCGCGGTGGCCGAAGCGCTCTCGATAAAAGCTCATCAGGTGCACCGCGGGAAAGTAGGGCTTGCTCGGGACCCCCCGCTGGGCGAGCCCATGCACGACCGCGCCGCGGTCAATTCCGCGCGGAAGCGCAACGACGAACACGAACCAGCCTCGCCGGATGGAGCCGGTCTCGCTACACGGCAGGTCGAGACCCTCGAGGCCTGCTAGGGCCTCCCGATAGTGGTCGGCCACGCGCGCTCGTCCAGCGAGCATCTCGTCCAAGTGCTCGAGCTGCGCGAGACCCAACGCGCACGCCAAATCTGAAAGGCGATAGTTGAACCCGAGCCGGTCGTGGTCGAGCCACCCGAGGTCCCGGGCCCGGCCCTGGTTTCGCTCAGAATCGATCCGCTCCTTGATCGCCTCCTCGCCGGTGGTCACCGTCCCGCCTTCGCCGGTCGTGAGCTGCTTGTTGGGGTAGAAGCCGAACACGGCCGGGTGGCCACGGCCGCCGACCGGCACGCCCTCCGCGTCGACCGCGCCCAGCGCCTCGCACGCGTCCTCCACGATGGGAAGTCCCATCCGTTCAAACGCCGGGACATCGGCCGGATACCCGAACACGTGGACGGGAAGCACCGCGGCGGTGCGCTCGGTCACGGCTGCAGCGGCGGCGCTGGGATCGAGGTTCAGCGTGACAGGATCGATGTCGGCGAATACCGGCCGTGCCCGTTCGTAGACGGCGACATTGGCGCTGGCGACAAAAGAGAACGGCGTGGTGATGACCTCGTCGCCGTCGTCCACGCCCACGGCCCGTAGGGCCAGGTGAAGCCCGGCCGTACCGCTGGACACCGCGCTCGCGAACGGCGCTGCCACGCGGCCGGCAAAAGCGTGTTCAAAGCGCTCGAGCATCGGCCCGAGCGAGAGTCGGCCCGAGCGCAGCACCTCCATTACGAGCCGCTCTTCGCGCTCGCCGATCACCGGTTTGGCGAGCGGGATTTCCTCGGGCACGCTCACCGCGGGGAAGGTCTACGAACGGCGCGAGGTCATGCTGCTCGCGCCGCGGCGATCGAGGTGGGGCTCTTGGCGCTCCTGCATCCCGTACTCGATCGAGTCCACCAGCGCCTCCCAGGAAGCCTCGATCACGTTTTCCGAGACTCCGATCGACCCCCACACCTCCTCCCCATCCGAGGCGTCGAGCAGCACGCGGGTCACGGCACCGGTGCCCTTGGCCTCGTCGAGGATTCTGACCTTGAAGTTCACGAGGTCGATGTCGGCGAGCTCAGGGTGGATCTCAACCAGCGCCTCTCGCAGCGCCCGATCCAGCGCGTTCACGGGCCCGTTTCCTTCGGCCGTGCGGACGTATCGTTCGCCGTCCACCCAGATCTTGATCGTGGCTTCGGTCTCCACGCGGCCGTCAGCGCGCTTCTCCACAATCGCACGCCACGACTCGAGGCGGAACAGGGGCTCGTACGAACCCGTCTGCTTGCGGAGCAGCAGCTCGAACGAGCCATCCGCCGCTTCGAAGTGGTAGCCGCGGTGCTCGAGCTCCTTGACCCGCTCCACAACATCGTTCGCCGCCTGATCCGAGAGCTCGATGCCGGCGTCCTTGGCGCGCTCGCTCACCGTGCGGCGCCCCGACAGCTCCGAGATCAAAAGCTCGCGCCGGTTCCCCACGAGAGCGGGGTCGAGGTGCTCGAAGGTCGCCGGGTCCGCGGCCACGCCCGCGACGTGCATCCCGCCCTTGTGCGCGAAGGCATTTCGTCCCACGTACGGCTGGTTGGGATCAGGTGTGAAGTTGAGCAGCTCCGCCAGGAAATGAGCGGCGCCGGTCAACGACCGCAGCTGCTCGTCGGGTACGCAATCGAGTCCGAGCTTGAGTTGCAGGTTGGGGATGATCGAGACGAGGTTTGCATTGCCGCAGCGCTCCCCGTACCCGTTGATGGTGCCTTGGACATGGGTCGCTCCATGCTGCACGGCCACGACCGAGTTCGCCACACCGCAGGCGGCGTCGTCGTGGCAGTGGATTCCGATCCGGACGCCGGCAGAGAGGAGCTCGTGCGCGACCTTGGCGATCGCGTCACCGACGCGATCGGGCAGCGTGCCGCCGTTGGTGTCGCAGCAGACCAGGGTCTCGGCGCCTGCCTCGGCGGCGGCGCGCAGGCAGCGAACGGCATACGCGGGATCGTCGGAGAAGCCGTCGAAGAAGTGCTCGGCGTCGTAAATGACCCGCTTGCCTTCGCTGACCAGGAAGGCAACGGTCTCTTCGATCATGCGCAGGTTCTCGTCCCGGTCGACTCGAACCACCTTGTCCAGATGTAGCGCCCAGGTCTTGCCGACCACGGTGCATACGGGCGCGAAGCAGTCGGCGAGCGTGCGCACGGCGGGATCCCTGTCTGGGGCGAGGTCACGTCGTCGAGTCATTCCGAAGCCCGCGATCTGAGCGTGATCGAAGTGCTCGCGTGCCAGCAGATCAAAGAGCTCGAGCTCCTTGGGATTTGACGCCGGAAAGCCTGCCTCGATCAAGTCGATGCCCAGCTCGTCGAGCCGATGGGCGACGCGCAACTTCTCTCCCGCCGAGAGCGACATGCCCTCGCCCTGCATACCGTCGCGCAGCGTGGTGTCGTAAAGCTCGATCGCGGTCATGGCCGATGCCGTAGACGCGCCCGCTCAGGCGGCCTGACCCGAGGGGACCGCAATCACGTCAAGCCATTCCGCGTAGCGCGGATCACGGCCGTGGAGCGCGTCGTCGAAGACCTGCTGGATCTCTTTGGTGATCGGACCCGGCCGGCCGCCGCCGAGCGGATGATCGTCAAGCTCGCGCACCGGCACAAGCTCCGCCGCGGTGCCGGTGAGGAATACCTCGTCGGCCATGTAAAGCTCGGCTCGCGCGAGGTCGCGCTCGATCAGGTCGTAGCCCAGGTCATGGGCAATTTGGATGATCGAGCGGCGTGAGATCCCATCCAGGATCCCCGCAGTTTGGGGCGGGGTGACGATCGTCCCGTTTCGCACGGCGTAGATGTTTTCGCCGCTGCCCTCGCACACAAAGCCGTGGGAGTCGAGCAAGATCGCCTCGTCGTAGCCCGCCTTGGAGGCTTCGATCTTCGCCAGCACGCTGTTCAGATACTGGCCGCAAGCCTTGGCATGCGGGATCAGCGCCTCGTGAGGGATCCTGCGCCAGCTCGACACCTTG
>DASRHQ010000107.1:0-4259 GCA_035650455.1 Solirubrobacteraceae bacterium | reverse complement strand
CAAAGGTGTGAGTTTTAGGCTGTGAACCGCTGGCCGTTCCGATGCCGGTCCACGCTGCATGATTGGTGCTGGCGCCCGAGTCGCGGCGACTCATGCTGCTCACCGGACTCGCGATGGAGAACGAGAAGCTGATCTGCTTTTTGCCAGGTGCTCCTGAGGCGGTGCCGGCGTTGGTGGATCGGAGCGATGCGGTCACGGAGACGCGTTCGCCGGGGTAGAACGGCCGGTCGGGGGTGAAGGCTGTTCCGTTGCCGGCGGGCTGGGCGCTGAGGCGACCGGGGTGTAGGCCGCTGCGTGAGCCGACCGCGATGACGCTTTGGACCTGTGCACGGGAGGCTGCCGGGAGGTCGATGTTCGTGCCCGGCGCGGCGTCGGGCGTGCCGGGGAACGGCAGCACGTCGAGGTCTTGCGCGGGGGCCGGGCGTCGCCCGGCACCGGAATGGGCGGCCAGCGCGACAGCGCCGGATGCGGCCCCAAGAGCCGCAGCAAATGCGCCGATCGCCGTTGTCAAGGCAGCGGTCGATCCGGTGCGCCGCATGCGTTCCCTGAAGCGTCGTCCGGCACTCAACCTCCACCCCCTTGGTTCGCTGCGCCAGTCCACGCGGTTCACCTAACGACCCGCGACGACGGCCGAGGTCTTCAGGACGCTCCCGACGGAATTGAGCGCTTCGACCTTGAAGTAGTTGGCCTTCGCTACATGGATCTTGGTCTCAAAGCCAGACCACAGGACGGGCGAGCGGTCTTTGACGAACGGCCCCGTTTTGTTTGAGGAGGAGAGCACCTGCCACTTCCTCACCTGGGTGGAGCCGTTCCAGCTTGCATACACGCTGTCTTCGCCGGCCGTTGTGGTGGGTCTGACTGCGATCACGGGCGGTTGTAGCGGAAGCCCGACCCAGTTGAAGCGGTATGCGCGATAAGAGTTGACCGGCGAAATGAACGAGCCGCCGAACAGCTGTTTACCGCGGGCGGAGTATTCCGAGAAATAGGGCTTTGAGCCCCAGCCGACGAAGACATTGTGGTCCGGGAGCAACTGAACGCTACCTTCACTTGTCGCCAGTGTGGGCGGCGAATGCCGGTACTGGTGCACGAGCGTCGCCCGATGCTTTTTCGTGCTGAGGTGAAGCATGAGGGCGCGCGACTGGCTCTCCTCCTTCGGGTTGCTGGCGTCGTCGAAGAGGGTGAGCAGACCGTTGTTGTGCAGAACGGCGTCGTGTTGCCACTCGAAGTTTGTGTGGGCGCCCATTTTGAAGCTGGAGTGCTTGCCGCCCAGTCTCCAGATGATCTTCCCGGTCTTTTTGTTGATCAGGTATACCGCCCAGGTGTTGCGCGCAGAGATGAGAATGTTGCCGTCGGGGAGCTGCTGGATCGAATTCAGGTGAAAGTACTCGTACCTTTGACCGAGGACGTATGGGAGGTAACTGTCCTTGACCGGCACGTGCCCCAAGGCGTGCCATTCCCAGATCACCTTGCCGGTCGGGATGTCGATTTCCTGGATGACCCAGTCGTAGACCGCCCCATTTGGGGGGCCCCCGATCGATGTGAGGTTGGCCTGGGTGGGTCGCCAGATCTCGATGAACGCCGTGGTCTCCTTGCCCTGGTGCCCCAAAAGGAACTCGTGCGAGTCGGCACCCTGACCGTTGAGGCCATTACCCGGACTTACGGTGTGGATCGTCTGGTAGTGGTCGTTGAGGATCAGGTCCATCCCGCGGCCACCGCCCGGCGGATCCACCTCTCCGCCCTGCCAGAAGGTGAGGACCGGGCTGCCCTGGTAGCGCTGCACGCGCACGTCGTGGATCGACTTACGGCTGGGCGCAGGCCGGTACCAGAGCAGGCTTCCTTGCGGGTTGAGGATGTAAGCCGCGTTTTGTCCGGTGTTCTGGGCGTTCAGGAAGATATTTCCCTTCAAGGGGTCGGGATCCTTACCGCTCATAGATATCCGTGGAGGCTTGAAGCCGGGGTGGGTAACGAAACTGTGGGTGAGCGACCGCGAGGTATTCCCCGCCTGGGGGCGGACCGCTCTGGCCGTAGGCTCCCCTGTTCCCAGTGCGCTTTGCACCCGGGCCACGGAGAACGAGAAGCTGATCTGTTTTGCGCCGGGTGCTCCTGAGGCGGTGCCGGTCTTGGCGGATCGGAACGTGGCGGTGACCGTGACGCGTTCGCCGGGGGAGAATGGCTGGTCGGGGGTGAAGGCCGTTCCGTTGCCGGCGGGCTGGGCGCTGAGGCGACCGGGGTGCAGTCCGCTGTGTGAGCCGACCGCGGTGACGCTTTGAACCTGGGCGGGGGAGGCTGCGGGGAGGTCGATGTTCGTGCCGGGCGCGGCGTCTGGGGTACCGGGGAAGGGCAGCACGTCGAGGGCCTGTGTGGAGGCGCGACGATCCGTTGCGGATGATCCGTGTCCTGCCGCCACAGCCGCGGCGGCGGCCCCGCCCGCCGCCACAAGGCAGCCCATAGTCATGGTCAAAGCAGCGGTCGATACCGTGCCCCGCATGCGTTCCCTAAAGCGTCCTCCTGGACTCAACCCGCGCCCCCCTTGATTCTCTGAGCCGGACGCGGATCCACTCAACGTCCTGCGACGGCGTTCGAGGTCGCCAGGACGGTCCCGCTGGAGTTGAGCGCTTCGACCTTGAAGTAGTTGGCCTTCGCTACATGGATCTTGGTCTCAAAGCCAGACCACAGGACGGGCGAGCCGACCGGGGCGAACGGCCCGGCGCTGCTCGAGGAGGAGAGCACCTGCCACTTCCTCACTTGGGTGGAGCCGTTCCAGCTTGCATACACGCTGTCTTCGCCCGCCGTTGTGGTGGGTCTGACTGCGATCACGGGCGCTTGCAGCGGAATCCCGACCCAGTTGAAGCGGTATGCGCGATACGAGGCCACCGGGGCGACGAACGAGCCGCCAAAGAGCTGTTTACCGCGCGCGGAGTATTCCGAGAAAAAGGGCTTTGAGCCCCAGCCGACAAAGACATTACGGTTCGGGAGAATCTGGGTGCTGCCCTGGGACGAAGCCAGTGTGGGCGGCGAATGCCGGTACTGGTGCAGGAGCGTCGCCCGACGCTTCTTCGTGCTGAGATGGAGCGTGAGCGCGCGCGACTGGCTCTCCTCCTTCGGGTTATTGGCGTCATCGAAGAGCGTCAGCACGCCGCCCTTCTGGAGGGTGGCATCGTGCTGCCACTCGAAGTTCGTGTGGACGCCCATTTTGAAGCTGGAGTGCTTGCCGCCTAGTCTCCAGATGATCTTTCCGGTCTTCTTGTTGATCAGGTAGACCGCCCATGTGTCGCGCGAAGAAACCAGGATGTTGCCGTCGGAAAGCTGCTGGATCGAGTCCATGTGGAAGAAGTCGTATCGCTGGCCGACGACATATGGCAGATAGCTGTCCTTGACGGGCACGTGGCCCAGGGCGTGCCATTCCCAGATCACCTTGTCGGTTGCGACGTCGATTTCCTGGATGATCCAGTCATAGACCTGCCCGTTCGGGGGGCCGCCGATGGATGTGAGATTCGCCTGCGCAGGCGACCAGATCGTGACGAAGGCAACGCCCTCGGAGCCCTTGTGCCCGAGCGCGAACTCGTGTAGATCGGTGCCCTGGTTTTTGTAGCCGTTGCCGGCTGTGACGGTGTGGATCGTCTGGTAATGGTTGTTGAGGATCAGGTCCTCCCCGCGGCCACCGCCCGGAGGGTCGACGGACGCGCCCTGCCAGAAGGTCAGCACCGGATGTCCTTGATAGCTCTGGACGCGGACGTTGTGGATGGCTGTATGGGTGGCCGCGGGCCGGTACCAGAGCAGACTTCCGGCAGGATTGAGAGCCAACCCGGCGGGCTGCCCCGAGTTCTGAACATCTAGGAAGGTGTCTCCCGACGTGGTGTCGGTATCTTTACCGCTCATCGTGACGATCGGGGGGTGGTAGCCGGGGTGGGTGACCAAGCTGTACGTCAGCGGCGGGGAGGAGCGCGCGGCGTGGGGGCGGCCTGCTTTGGCCTTGGGCTTCTGGCCGGTGGCGGTCGTTGCCGCACGCTCGATGGAGAACGAGAAGCTGATCTGTTTTGTGCCGTCTGCTCCTGACGCCGTGCCGGCCTTGGCGGATCGGAACGTGGCGGTGACCGTGACGCGTTCGCCGGGGGAGAATGGCCGGTCGGGGGTGAAGGCTGTGCCGTTGCCGGCGGGCTGGGCGCTGAGGCGACCGGGGTGCAGTCCGCTGCGCGAGCCGACCGCGATGACGCTTTGAACCTGCGCGGGGGAGGCTGCCGGGAGGTCGATGTTCGTGC
>DASRHQ010000106.1:0-25661 GCA_035650455.1 Solirubrobacteraceae bacterium | reverse complement strand
GGTCGCCGATGGCTTACAGCGGCTACTACGGCGTGTCTGGCAAGGGCAAGTGGATGACGATCTACGCGAATCACACCCATGTCTACATGCGCCTCGACGGCCTCTGGTTCGACACCGTCGCGCAGCAATGGGGCAGCCCGGGCCACGGTGACCGTTGGTCCACCAAGCGCGTCGATCCAGCCGCAGGCTATGTGGTGCGCCACCCACCCCGGCTGTAATCGCAATAGCCGGCTCGTTCGGTGACCGGCCTTGACAGCTACCGATGAGCGAGCGCCGTCCGGCAGCTAGCCACAAAACCGTGTCATCGATCTTGCATTTTCGATAGGGTTCCGGCGCCAAGATATGCCCAGCCGAGTCTCCTGGCCGCCCCGGTGCCGGGGGAGCGGGGAACCCGTGGAGTCTGCCCTGGCTCCGAGGGGCGAATCGCCTTTGTTTGAGGCGTAGCGCGAGCTCTTTCAGCGCGAGTCCGACAGCTAACCCCGTAGGCGTTGAAAGAGGAGGGTGGTTAGTTGCGATCGATCTTCGCGGGCTCGCTCCGCTTCGGCGGCGTTGTGCTTTTGTCGGTTCTTGCGTTCGTTCCCGCGGCTGGGGCGTCGAGTTCGAATGGGGGTCGTCCGTGGCTGCATGTGGGTTCCAGTGGCCGCTGGGTTGGGGTTGCGCAGCGTGATTTGGATTTGATCGGTTATCCGCTTGAGAGCACTGATTCTTATGGTGCGGCGACCAAGACGCAGGTGGATCGTTTTAAGAAAAACCATCGGCTTAAGCAGGCGGGGGGTGTGGGGCCGCAGGCGTGGAGTGCGCTTGTGGGTCAGGTCAGGAGCGAGCAGCGGCTCAAGTTTCGCCCGGCGCATTTGAACTCCAAGGGCTTGGCGGTTGCGCCGCGTGGCGCTCCGGCGGTGGTCAAGCGGGCGATCGCGGCTGCGAACCGGATTGCGTTTAAGCCCTATTGCTATGGCGGTGGTCATGGCAGTTGGTCCTCGCCGTGTTATGACTGTTCTGGGTCGGTGAGCTATGCGCTTCACGGCGGTGGGTTGCTGTGGTCGCCGATGGCTTACAGCGGCTACTACGGCGTGTCTGGCAAGGGCAAGTGGATGACGATCTACGCGAATCACACCCATGTCTACATGCGCCTCGACGGCCTCTGGTTCGACACCGCTGACCAGCAGTGGGGTTCCTACGGACGAGGTGACCGTTGGTCGACCAAGCGCATCGATCCAGCCGCAGGCTACTTGCAGCGCCACCCACCCCGGCTGTAGCGCCACGATGACATAGACGCTGTTCTCGGGCCGGTCGCGCAAGGTCACACCCTCTTCTCAGCCCGTTCTTCGTTCTTTCCTCTGGGCTTCCCGTTTCCTCGGGGCCCATGTTCTTCACTTATCTACGCCGGGAGATCCGGCGCCGCAAGAAGCAGGGAATCGTCAAGGCGATCGGCCTGGCGATCGGGATCGATCTCGTATTGACCGTTTCGGCGACGTCGGCCGGGGTCACGACGGCGCAGGGCAAGGTGTTGCACTCTCTCTACGGGGTCGGCACTGATATCACGGTCGCCAAAACGGCCAAGGCGGGCAGCGGTGGTCCCCAGCGCTTTCGCTTCGGTGGCGCTCCACCGGGGGAGCGTCGGCCGCGCACCTTTCCCGGAATGTGCTGCATCGCAGCCCGAGCCAGGCAACGCTATCGGCGTCAGACGTCGCGACAGTGTCTTCGCTGAAAGGCACCTCGTCGGCCGTCGGCGGGCTACAGCTGACCGACACGTCGTTCTCGGGACCGTGCCCAGCTTCTCGAGCGGCGGCGGCAGCTTCGGCGGCGGTGGCGCCTCCGGCGCCCGCTCGTCGTTCAAGCTCAACTCATTCACTGTAGACGGCGTGCAGATCACGCACGCGAGCGTTGGGCCGCTGACGGTCTCACAGGTCACCAACAGCGGGCGCAGCGAATGCCACCATCGAGGGTGGTCGAGTGGGCCTACCGAGAGGCGACAGGTTCGCTGCGCTCAGCGGCGTCGTGCACCAGGTGGGCGTGGACGAGCTGCACCGCCCACGCGCCTTCACCGACGGCGGTGGCGCACCGCTTGGTTGACCCGGAGCGGACGTCTCCGGCCGCGAATACGCCGGGCACAGTCGTCTCGAGCATGTTAGGGGCGTCGCTGGCGGCGCCGGTGAGGATGAAGCCATCATCGTCGCGTGCGACCACGTCACCGAGCCAGTCGGTGCACGGCAGCGCGCCAAGGAATAGGAATAGGAACGAGAACGGCACGCGCTCACCGTCTTTAAGCGTGACCGCCTGAAGCTGTCCGTCGGTGCCATGCAGCGCGGCGATCTCGCTGCGGTCGCGGACCGCGACTCCGTAGCGCTCGAGCTCGCGCAGGAGATAGTCCGACATTGTCTCGCGCAGATGTGCGCGGCGGTGGAGCAAGGTCACGAGCGCCCCGCCGCGAGCGAGCCACACGGCCGCCTGCCCTGCCGAGTTCCCGCCGCCGACCACCCCCACGCGCTGCGCGCCGCAGAGCTGCTTCTCGGGCGGCCCTGCAGCGTAGAAGACGCTGATGCCCTCGTAACGGTCGAGGTCGTCGACTGGCAAGCGTCGGTACTGGGCGCCGGTGGCGATCAGCACGGCGCGAGCGGCGATCTCGTGACCCTCCTCCAGCCGCACGACGTGACGTCGCTCTCCCGGTTCGAGTGAGACCGCTCGGTACGGAGTCGCCAGCTTGGCGTCGAATTTCCTGGCCTGGACGACGGCGCGGCTGGTCAGCTCGTTTCCCGTGATCCCAGCCGGGAACCCGAGATAGTTCTCGATCCTGCGCGACGACCCGGCCTGCCCGCCGAGTCCCGTGCTCTCGACGACCAGCGTGTCGAGGCCCTCGGAAGCGCCGTAGACGGCGGCCCCGAGTCCCGCCGGCCCAGCACCGACGACGAGCAGGTCGACCTCCTCGCGCCGTGACAGCTCGCGACCGATCCCCAGCGCGCGTGACACCTGGCCGATCGACGGGGCGCGAAGCTCGGTGCCACCGGGCAGTCGCACCAGCGGCAGACTGCCTGCATCTAGTCCGGCGACGAGCGCCGCCACCGAAGGATCGTTGCCGCGCTCGGGGTCGCGCCAGGTGAACGGCAACCGGTTGCTGCGCGCGAATTCGAGCATCTGCACGGTGGCGTTGGACGAATGCGGGCCGATGATCTCGACGCCGAGGCCCTGGACCTGCTGGAGCGCTTCGCGCCGCGAGATAAATGTGGAAAGCACCAGCTCGGCGAACGATTCGTCCTCGTAGAGAAGTGATCGCAGCACCTCGCGGTCCACGGCGATGTAGCGCAACGGCTGAGTGACGACGGCTGTGACAAACACCGTCTGCCCCGAGAGCAGGTTTAGCTCGCCAAGGAACGCGGACGTCGAGTGACGGACGATCTCGTTGCCGTCACCGTCGAGGACGGCGACCTCGCCGTCGAGAATCGCGATGAACGGATAGCTTTGATCGCCGATGCCGTAGAGCACGTCGCCAACATCGGCGGTGCGCTCCTCTCCTACTTTTGCCAGCGACGCCAGTTGCGACTGCGACAACATCACGGCGGGTGGCGGTGTGGCTAGGACCGGAGGCTGGGGCATCGTCCCGCGCCTACGTCAGCCGGGCTGCGGTGTCAGCATGGGCGTACCTCATGCCGACACCATAGATGACGGCTTGCACCGGAGGTCTAGGGGCTGCCGCCCAATCGCTCCATGAGCGTACCCGCCGTGATTCCGTGCTTGAAGAGCGTTTCGCTGTCGCGCTCCGTGTCGATGGGATCCGGAGTCTCGCGTAGCACGTCCTCGATCTGCTTCGGCGAATAACCCGCCCTGCGCAGTATCTGTTCCGCTTCGGCGTGCGAAATTGAACGCCTCTGGTCCACTGGTTGGTCCTCGCGCTCAGCTCTCCGACGGGCGGATCACCCGCAGGATCACCGGCCGGCGGGCCGTCCGAGCGGCGTCAACGAGAGGCGCCACTTCTTCCTCCAGCAACTCCTCACCGGCCTGGATCAGGACGACCAGAGGCGCCGTCCCCGGGCCGGCCTGATCGAGTACGCGCTTGAGTTCGACCGTGTGGCGGCCGAGCTCCTCGGGAGCAGGAAGCGAAAGGACCACGTCGCCGGCCATCTCCTCCAGGACGCCACGCTCATCGGTGGGGCCCGTCTGGACGAGCACGTCGTCTCCGTTCAGAGATGCGGGAGGCTGGGCCTGGAGTTGACGCTCGATCGCGCTCCCACCAGGCACCTGAATGATGAAGGTAGGTTCCTCGGCCACCGACCCAGATCACCCTCTCGTGGCGCTTGCGCGTCGGCGAGGGCCGCCACGAAGCGGTCGACCGCATGTTCGCGTGGCCCACATTCCTCTCACAAAATTGGATCTTACGCATGGCCGCTCGCGAGCTACGTTGTGTTCCATGACAACCGCACAGCAACAACACGAGGTCCCTGTCCGCCTCGACTTCGAGGCCCACGGGCGCGACTTCTACCGAGCAGTGAGCCACCTGGACAACGCTGCCACCAAGCAGCTCGACAAGGTCGACTTCGACCCACGTCTGCGCGAGCTGGTCCGGATCCGCGCCTCGCAGCTAAATGGCTGCGCCTATTGCGTCGACATGCACACCAAGGACGCGCGGGCGATCGGCGAGTCCGAACAGCGGCTGTACGCGCTGCCGGTTTGGCCTGAGACGCCGTTCTTCAGCGAGCGCGAGCGGGCGGCGCTCGCCTTCACCGAAGCGGTAACGCTGCTGGCCGACGACCACGTGCCCGGCGCAGCCTACGAGGCGGTCGCCGAGCACTTCAGTGGCGACGAGATCGCGGCGCTCGTCGGCTTGATCGTCGCGATCAACGCCTGGAACCAGATCGCGGTGAGCACGCGGGCGTGGCTGCCGGGTTCCTACAAGCGATGAGCTGCGATCCCGGCGCGATCGCGCTGGTGATGCACAACGGTGGGCCTAGCTCATGCGGCGGTAGCGCCACACGCACAGTGGTACGAAGACGGCGAGGATGCCGCAGATCCAAGCCGCGGCCCCCGCGAGCGATGTAGGCGTCCCAACCAGCGCGAACGAACGCGCGGCGTTCGCCGTGAGCGTAACCGGGCTGACTTTCGCGAACGCCTTCAGCCAGTCGGGAAAGGTCGAGACCGGCACGAACACCGAGCTCGCGAACACCAGCGGGAAGGTCACGACGAAACCGGCCGACTGAGCGGCCTCCGCGCCCCTGACCGTGAGCGCCACGAACGCAAAGATCCAACTGAGCGCCAGGCCAAATGCGGTTACGACGGCAATACACGCCAGCGCCCCCGCCACGCCGCCGGTGAAGCGAAAGCCGACCGCATAGCCGACGCCAATCATGATGACGATGATCACGACATTGCGCACGAGGTCCGCCAGCGTCCGCCCGAGGAGCACGGCCGAGCGGGCCATGGGCATGGAGCGGAAGCGGTCGATCACGCCGCGTTCCAGATCTTGTGACAGGCCCACCGCGGTCTGCGTCGCACGGAAGGTCACCGACTGCACGAAGATCCCGGGCAGTAAGAAGTCGACGTAGGAGACGCCGGTGGGCAGCGCCCCTTTGACCGCGCCGCCGAACACGTAAACGAACAGCAGTACGAACATCACCGGCTGGATCGTCGAGAAGATGAGCAGCTGCGGCTCGCGGATGAAGTGGCGCAGGTTGCGGCCGGTCACCACTGCGGCGTCGGTGATCCCGTCGCGCACAACCTGTGGTGACGGAACACGCGGCCGCAGCAGTGCAGTCCGTGATTTATTGGTCGGTTCCGCGACACTCGGCGCAGGCGGACCGCCGTCCTCACTAGCCGGTGTGCCCGTCAGCTGCAGAAAGACGTCGTCCAGAGTAGGGCGACGCAGCCCGAGGTCAGTCACCTTGAGCCCCGCTTCGCGAAGCTCTGCGGCCGCCTCCTCGATTAGCAACAGGCCGTCTCGCGGCGCCGGCATCGTGAGCCGGTTCGGGCGCTCGTCCGGCTCGGGCTCCCCGCAGCCCACCTTTGCCAGCGCGGCCCGAGCGAGTTCGCGCTCCTCCGGTTCGGCGAGCTCCAACTCCAGAAGCTGACCCCCGACGCGATCTTTGAGCTCGCTGCCCGTCCCCTCGGCAATCACCCTGCCGTGGTCGATGACGGCGATGCGGTCGGCGAGCTCATCGGCCTCCTCGAGATACTGGGTGGTCAGCATCAACGTGGTGCCTTCGCGCTGGAGCTCGCGCACGGCCGCCCAAATCTCGTTGCGGCTACGGGGATCCAGGCCCGTCGTCGGCTCGTCCAGGAACAGAATCCGTGGTCTGGTCAGCAAACTCGATGCAAGGTCGAGCCGGCGGCGCATCCCGCCGGAGTACGTCCGCGCCTGGCGCTGGGCCGCGTCCGCCAAATCGAAGCGCTCGAGCAACTCAGAGGCCCGGCGGCGCGCCTCATCCCCCGAGAGCTTGAACAGGCGACCGAACATCTCCAGGTTCTCCTGGCCGGTGAGGATCTCGTCGATGGCCGCAAACTGACCGGTCAGCCCGAGCAACTCGCGGGCGGCCAACGGCTCGCGTACGACATCGTGCCCGAGGAGCTCGGCCCGCCCCGCGTCGGGCACAAGGAGTGTGGAAAGGATCCTCACGAGGGTCGTCTTGCCGGCACCGTTTGGGCCGAGCAGCCCGAACACCGCTCCGGGCGCAATCTCAAGATCGACGCCCGCGAGCGCGACCGTCGTGCCGAAGCGCTTGCCCACGCCTGCGACTCGAATCGCGGCTGCGGACGGAGGCGCTTGAACCATCTCTGCGCCTAACACTAGCTCCCGCTGAACCCGACGAATTCTCGGTTTGCTCCTAGCCGATTCTGATCTTCGCTCGCCAGATTCAACGACATGAGATTTTCGATGCCTTCCACTTCACCATCCACCGCCCCCCAACCCACGACCCCTGATCCGGCGGGCGCTCCCCCACATCCTCCAGTCGGTGTTTCCGCACCGGCGCCCATCCACCTCGCCTCGCCTCCGCCCTCCGCAGCGGCGCAAGTGGTCGGCCAGGTCCTGCCGATCTACTTCGTCGGGGACGAGTCCCATTCGATGAGCGGCGATCCGATCGTCGCTGTCAACCAGGGCCTCGTAGACCTCCGCGATGAGGTCGCCAAGCATCCCCTAATCGGCAAGAAGGTCCGGTTCGGAATCATCACCTTTGCCGATACGGCCCAGACGCGTCTCGAGTTGTCGGAGCTCAGTGAGGATCTGATCCTGCCCACGCTGTCCACCCGCGGCCGCGGAACCAGCTACGCGAGCGCTTTTGAGGCGCTACGCCAGACCATTCCAGCCGACGTCGCGCTTCTGAAGGTGACCGGGTTTCAGGTGCACCGCCCGACCGTGTTCTTCCTCTCCGACGGCCTGCCCACCGAAAGGGAGGCAAAGTGGCAGAAACGGCTGACCGCGCTAAAGGACCCTGTCTTCAGAGAGCGGCCGAACATCCTCGCGTTTGGCGTCGGTGACGCGGACCCGAAGGTGATTCAGCTACTGGCGACCTCGCCCAGCCACGCGTTCATGATGCGCGAGGGCGTGTCCACCGCGGGCGCGATCGCTGAATTTGCCGCCTCGATGCTCAACTCAATGGTCTCCTCGGCCGAGCGCCTGGATCGCGGGGAGCAGTCGCTCGAGTTCGAGAAGCCGGAGGGCTTCGTCCAACTCGACGCCCCGCTCGTCTAGCGCCCGCGACATGACATCGCTTGAGCAGGACAGCGTCGAGCTGACCGTCCGCGAAGCGTCCGCCAACAAGCCTCGATCCCCGTCCGCACCGCGGCGGCGCACGCGCCTTGCGAGGGGACCGCTGACGATTGGCGAACCAGCACCCCCGATCAACGTTCGCCTGTCGGCCGTCGACCCGTACAGGCCAGACACCGTCGCCGACGGTGGCGAGGCGTTTGGTGTGGTGACAAGGGCGGCCTCGGTACGTGGGCTGTTCAAGCGCTATCTCGGGGGTTCTCGCCAGGACGATTTCTGCATGCAGCTCCACGTGCCGACACGCACGCTGCTCGTGGCCGTGGCGGATGGCGTTTCAGCTGCGCCACGGTCACATCTTGGTGCGGCTTTGGCTGTGCGGCAGGCCGCGGCGGCTGTCGTCCGTCAGCTCGAGGCAGGCGCGGCCGAGCTCGATTGGAGTGAGGTCTTCAGCCAGGCGGCGTGGGCGTTGGTCGAAGAGCATCGGCGCGCATGCTCTGACTCCAGCGCGCGGGTGGAGGACGCAGCCGCGTCACTGGCCACGACATTGACAGTTGCCGCGCTCACAACCGGCGAGGATGACTCAGACGGCGGCGGCGCCCGTGACCGTCCCGGGCCCCGGAAGCATCGACTGCAAGTGGCGGCGATCGGGGATTCACCGACACTGGTGCTGTCGAGAGGCAAGTTCGTGCGGGTTGTGGGGGAGGAGGATCCCGAAGGACTGATCGGAGGACGAGTGGAGGCGCTGCCGCGGCACACCAACCCGGCGGTGGCAGAGCCGCGCGCACTGGAACCAGAAGACGTCCTTTTGGTGTGTACCGATGGGCTCGCGCTCCCGCTGGCCGATGGCAAGGGCGAGGTGGGGCGCACTCTGACCCGCGAGCTCGCGAATCCTCCCGATATCGTCGACTTCGCCCGGCTGCTCGACTTCAGCCGCAGCACCTATGACGATGACCGCACGCTGGTCGCGGTTTGGACCCCGGCGAGACCGTGAGCACGGCCGCCCTCGAGCGGCACGAGCGCGTCAGCGTGCAAGCCTGGGCCGGCCAGCCAGCGGTGCGACTCGAAGAGCTCGGCGAGCTGGTTCCGGTCGGTCGTGCAGGGGGACAAGGGCGCGTGTATCGGCCGCTGCGCTTCCCGGCACGACTCGGCACCGGTTCCATGGTCGTCAAGCTCTACCGTCGTCAGCCCTCCGTGGAAGCTGTCGGCGTCCTCCTGCAAATGATCGCCTGGAGTCGCGGACTCGCAGCCGAGGAGCGTATGGAGCTGCACTCGATGTCCGCTTGGCCGACCGCGCTCGTTTGGGCAGCCGAAGGGCCGGTCGGCATTGCGATGCACGACGTCAGTGGCCGTTTCGAGGTCCCCTTCCTCATGCCCAGCGGGCGCCGCGGGCGTGTGCTGCTCTCGCTCGAACATCTGATGGGGGCTGACGAGTACCTGCAGCAGCGGGGATTGCCGATCCGTCTTGACACACTCACGCGCGCCGAAGCGGCCGAGCGGATCAGCGCGGCTCTCGCGTTTCTTCACCGCAGCGGGATCGTCGCGAGCGACATCGCTCCGAACAACCTGCTCATGGGGTGGCGCGGCCGCGAGCCCGAAGTGTGCTTCATCGACTGCGACTCGATGGTCTTTCGCGGCCGGCATGCGCTCGCGGCTGTCGAGACTGCCGACTGGCAGATCCCCGCAGCCTTCTCCGAGCCGCCGCGCACACGCGCCGCCGACGCGTACAAGCTCGGCTTGATCGTCCTGCGCCTGTTTGCTCGCTCCCACGACGCCCGCGACCCGCGCAGCCACCTTCACCGTGTGCCGACCGAGTTGCGCCCGCTCCTACTTCGCGCGCTCAATGACGACGCGGCGAACCGGCCGCCGGCCGGGGAATGGCAGCGAGCCCTCCGCGAGGTGTACGCGCGCGGCGATCTGAACGAACGGTTTCCCGGCCCGCGGCCTAAGCCCCCCGTCGCAGCTCGTCCCGTCGATGTGCTCGATAACTCGCGCTTCTATCGGTCGCCAAGACCGACGCCAGTCGCCGCCGGCCGCCGGGCGCACCCGCCCGCGCCACACCGTGGCGGCCAGCGCCCGCTCTCGCTCGTGTGGCTCGTGGTCGCCGCCGTGGTGCTGGTACTGCTCCTTGCCCGCCTCATGTCGGCGGGTCTGCACTCATCTGGGGGCGGCGGTCTTTCCTCCGGTCAGTCCGGCGGCGCAGGCCAAGTCGTCGTGCCCCAGTACGCATTTCCCACCGGACCTGGCTCGGGTTACCGAACGCCGTAGCGCGCTCGGCTTGACATCCGCGCGTCGGTGCTTGACATCCGAGCGCGGGGCTTGACATCCGCGCGCTGGGCTTGACATCACGCGTCGCTTGACATCCGGGCGTTCGCGATATATCGTTGACCTATCGGAACATTCTTCTGAGCCAGCCCATCATGGGCCGATTCGCACAAGGAGGATTATCGGAATGACTGGTAATGCATTTGCTCAAGACTGGCCGGGGACCAGAGGATCAAGGCGACACAGGCAGCACCACCACGGCCCGCCGAGTTGGTTTTTCGCGAAGCGGGGTCACGGTGGCGGCCCGTCGTTCGAAGACATCGAGGATCTGATCGCAATGCGGCGTATGTGGAAGGGCGGGGGACCGTTCGGCGGCCCAGGCTTCGGCTCCCGTCGGCGTGGTTTCGGCCGGGCCCGACGAGGGGATGTCCGCCTAGCTCTGTTGCGCTTGTTGGCCGAGGAGCCCCGCAACGGATATCAGCTGATGCAGGCGATCGAGCAACGCAGCGAAGGGGTTTGGCGTCCCAGCCCGGGCTCGGTATACCCGACGCTCGCGCAGCTCGAAGACGAAGGTTTGATTCGGTCGGTGCAGGGCGAGGGAGCCCGCCGCTTCGAGATCACCGATGCCGGGCACGAGCATCTGGAGAAGCGGGCGGACGAGCCCGCCCCGTGGGAGCCGGCCTCGGAGGATGCGGACAACCCCCTGACCGAACTGGCCCCCCTGGTCATCGCAATCGGCAAGGCCACCTTCCAGGTCGCGTCGGTCGGAGACCAGGAGCAACGCGACCGGGCACGGGGGTTGCTAACGGAGGCCAGGCGCGGGCTCTACCGCATCCTCGCCGAGGATCCGGACGGGGAAAACGAGGACCCGGAGCCGCGCGAAGTTTAGACCGCCGGACGCTGTCTTGATCGCCGGCCGACGCGCCGCTGGACACGGCGGATTGCGGCCGGCGATCGTCGCGCCGGCGGCGCGGCGCGCGCCTGCGCACTGCCCGCACGCGTAGACTCACGCTGTGGCCGGCAGGACGTTCGCGGCTTCACGCGCGGCATCGAGCTTACCGTTCCGGGCTGGTCGACGGCTCGGTTCCTGGCTCCCGCGTTGGTCGCCGGAGGCGGCGCTGCGAGCGTTGCGCGCGGCCGTGGTGATCCCGGCGACGTTTGCGATCGCGTTTGAGGTGATCGGAAACGCGCAGATGGGCTTGTTCACAAGTTTCGGCGGCGTCGCGACGCTGGTGATGGCCAGCTTCGGGGGGACGCGTCGCGAGCGGCTGATTGCACACGCATCGCTGGCGGCCATCGGCACGCTGCTCGTGACCGTCGGCACGGCCGTAAGCTCTTCGGTGCCGCTCGCCGCGGCCGTGACATTGGTGACGACCTTCCTGGTCGTTTTCGCGGGCGTGATCGGGCCGCGCATCGCCGCTGGGGCGACCGCGGCGCTCGTTGCGTATCTCCTTTCCGCGGCCTCGTCCGCGGCGATCGGGACCGTACCGGACCGCCTCGCCGGTTGGTGGCTCGCGTCGATTGCGGGTACGGCCGCGGTGCTGCTGTTCTCCGCAGATGTGCCAGGCGAACGGTTGCGAGCTGCTGCCGCAAACGTTGCTGAGGTGATCGCCGATGAGCTCGACGCGATGCTGAGTGGCACGGCGACGCGAGTGCAGCGAGCAAGCAGCCAGTGCGCCAACGACGAGCTGCGCGCACTCTTCACCGCAAGCCCGTTCCGCCCAACCGCGTTGGCCAGTCGTGATCAGGGGGTGGCGAACGCGATCGAGCTGCTCGACTGGTGCACAGCACAGCTCGACGACATGGTCCGCGAGCACGCTGATCTGCGCGACGCTGCCCAAACTGATCGCGACCTCGTTGCCGCTGCCGCCGCCGTGTTGCGCGCGAGCGGCCGCCTGCTCAGAGCGCGCGACGCTGAGCCCGACCTCGAGCGGCTAGAGCAACTGCGCTTGCAGAGCTGCGCGCGCCTTCAGGTGCTGGCGCGTGACAGACCTGACTTTGAGCGCCAGGCGCGCACCGGATTTCACGCATACTCCCTCGCGGTCTCCGCGCGTGCGATTGGCGCCGACGCGCTTGTCGCTCAGAGAGTTGTCGATTCCGAATGGCTCGCGGCTGCCCGCACGCGCTGGTTTATCGGAGGATCCACGCGAGTCCCGGACGCAGAGCGCGTCATCTTGCGAGTCTCGCGCGTCGCCTCGCGCCACGCGAGCATCCGTTCCGTATGGCTGGTCAACAGCGTCCGTGCTGCGATCGCGCTCGCCGCGGCGGTGGCGGTCGCGGACCTGAGCAGCGTCCAGCATGGCTTTTGGGTTGTCCTTGGAGCCCTGTCCGTGCTGCGCACGAACGCCACGTCGACTGGTTCCACCGCACTGCGAGCTTTCGCCGGCACGGTCTTAGGGTTCGTACTCGGGGCTGCCCTCGTGCTTGCGATCGGCGGCAGCTCGACCGCGCTGTGGATCGCATTCCCGATCGCGTTGTTCGTTACCGCCTACGTACCGGGTACCGCTCCGTTCGCCGTCGGGCAGGCCGCATTCACCATATTTCTCGTCGTGCTGTTCAACCTCGTCGCGCCGAGCGGCTGGCAAGTCGGAGTCGTTCGCATCGAGGACATCGCGATCGGCTGCGGGGTAAGCCTCGTGGTCGGCGGTCTGTTCTGGCCGCGCGGCGTCGCAGCGATAGTCGGGGATGATCTGGCCGACGCTTACCGCGCGGGGGCGCGCTACCTCAGAGAGGCGATTGACCGCGTCTGCGTCCTACCGGAACCCCACTCGAGCGCCGTCGAGGCTACGGTCACCGCCGGCATACGTGTCGACCACGCCCTCCGTGCGTTCCTGACCGAGCAAGGCACAAAGCACATCACCAGTGCGGAGCTGTGGCGCCTCGTCGGTGGCGCGCAACGCCTTCGGCTGACGGCGAATGCAGTGGCACAATTGCCCCGGGACGGCAATGCCGACCCTGGGGCCCGCGCCGCGCTCTCGCAGCAGGCCACATCTATCGAGGGCTGGTACGAGCAGTTGGCGGCCTTGCTCGAGCGGCCCCGCGGAACGGCACCCGCCACGCCGACGGTGCCCACGTTCCATGAGCCAGGGGCGACGGCCCCGCGCTCGCGTGACCTGGTCTGGCTACGCGAAAGCCTCGATCATCTGGGCGAGCATCTCGCGGAGCTGGTTGCGCCAGCGCAACAGGTCGCAGTGTTCCGGCGACGCCCGTGGTGGCGCTAACCGCTGATCGCTGATCGACCGTACCCGGCTACGTCCGTGGGCGAACAGTTCCCGCGTCGGCCATACGCCCGATCTCGAAGTCCGCGGTGCCCGTTGTCACCACGGGGTCCCCGGCGGCGAACTCGCGCAGCGCCTGTTCGTCGTTCGTCTCGACGACCGCGAGCCCGTAGGAGTCTTCGTCGGTGAGCACGGGCCCGAAAGCCACCATGTCTCCTCGCTCGAGGTACGGCCGCCAGTGCGCGCCGTGGCGGGCCATGACCTCACGTTCGGCGTCGGTGAGCGTTTGCGCAAAGCGGGGACGGGGTGCCTTCAGGCGCAGCACGAACACGGGCATGGCAGACACTTTAGATGCCGCGTCCGGGGCCACCGGCCGCCCCGGATGTCGAGACCCCTCGAGATGTCGTTTAGGACCAGCCGAACGAGGCATCGATTATTTCTGGGCGCTTGGGCATCCTTGCGACCAGCGCGTTGCTGGCCTCCACCTGGAGTCTGCGGCCGAGGTCGGTGGTTAGAAATGCCCCGAGCTGTTCGCACCAGAGCGGGAGGTGGGGGCGGGCTTCTGTGACCTTCTCGGCGAGCGTCTCGGCCGAGCCAATCGAGGCGACTGCGAATCGGACGACATCCTGGGCTGAGGCCGTCGACTTCGACAACCAGCTCATGTAAAGCTCGGATGCGCGCTGGGGCCTGGAGGTAAGGCGGCTCGAAAGCTCTCCCTCGAGCGACGCAGGGGGAAACGACGTCTCATTCCTCTTGGCGGTCATGATGCACGCGGAGGGGATGAGCCCCATCTTCTTCTGTCGGCTCATCTCCATAGAGACCGAGCCTTCGTCGCGAAGGCCGACGAGTCCCGCGGCCAATACAGCGGTAGACGCCACGACGACGCGGTGCGTCTCGCTCTTCTCAGGACGGCCGCGTATGCGTCGCAGCGCGGCCGCCAGCCGCGCATCCTGAACCTCCTCGCCGGACCCGTATTCGACGGCCGCCATAACCGTCATCTGACTGGGTGTCAACTTCAGCTGCGGCGGGACCTCTAGGTCCGCAACCCCTCCGGCTTGATGAGACTCGCGACCCGTCTGTCGGCGTGCATCCCGGTCCATGTTCCCCCTCGCCTTTGGCGACTACCGCGTGCATCGTAGCGCGGGCAGCCGGTGCGAAAACGGATTCGGCAGAGCGGGCCTTGCTATCTCGCCGGCTGGAGGAACTGTTCAATCAGCGGGGTGACCGCGTGCGTCAGCGTGAACGCGAGTGCATCGCCGACGATTCCGTTGCCTACGAGGTTGTGGGCGGCCCGAGTAAGGCCGGCCCGCAGCGCCCGGTCAATCGTCTCCCTGGTCCAGCGGATCCTGTGCGTGCCCGCCGCCGGCACAAAGGAGAGGACCAGTTCCTCGCGCGTGGTGTGAAGCTTGCAGGCCGCACCGTCGAGGGTCGCTCGCGCGAGCCGCTCGACCATGCCGTTGAAGCCGCCTTCGGCAGATCCCGCCGTGGCGGTGCATGGATCGGCCAGTCGTGGTTGACCGAAGGAGCCCGCCCCGAGCGCGAGCTCGATGGCGATCAGGCTCACCACCGCCGCCGCGAGCGCCGCGAGCACCAGTCGACCCTTCCGCGTCGTCATCCGACCCCGCTCCGACGCGCCAGGAGGATCGGTCCGAGTGCAAGCGCGGCGAGTAACGCGCAGAGCGCAAGCGCCCGCCGGAAGCTGCGCGTGAGCGCATCCTGCAGCGCTCCCACCACGGAGTCGCGGGTTTGGCGAAGGCGCATGTCGTTTGCCGCGCCGCGCTTGTTAAACGGCTCGGCGAGGTCGGGAACCGTGCCCCTCGGCGCATGGGCGACGACGGTGCGAAGGTCGAGCACGATCGGGACCTCCTGCTGGATTGGAATATCGGCGTTCAAAAGCGCCTTGGTCCCGCCGAGCAGGGCGTCGCGACTGCCCTGTTGCAGGTCGTGGGAGAGGACCGGCGCGACCAATACGAGCGCGAGCACGAGGCCCAGGTGCCGGGCGCCGATTGTCACCGTCCCGTCGTGCACCAGTCCGTGGTCGGGCGCAACCGCACGCCGCGTCAGGACCGGGACGGCCAAGCCCATCCCGGTCCCGCACAGGGCGAGTGCCAAGATGACAATCACCACGCTTGTGGCGGGAAGCAGCGCGAGCGCGACCAGCCCCGATGCGAGCAGCGCTGCTCCGGCGCCCGCAGCCGTCCGTGCCGATAGCTCTCCCGCAAAGCGATGAGCCACAAACGCCGCCGCTGGCAGTGCGCTTACCGTCGCGGCGCCCCCGATCGGCGATGCTCCCCAGACCGAGACGAGCATCAACACGGCCAGAAAGAGCGCTCCCACCAGCGCGCCGAACAGCAGCCCCAAGGAGAGGTTCGGAGCCATTCGCCTGGTCGCGCCCGAACCGACTGAAGGGTGCGAGTGAGCCTCGATCGCCGCCACCAGCGCAACGAGCGCCACCGGCGCCTGAAAGACAAAAATCGCCCGCCAGTCAAACAGCTGCGTCAGGATCCCGCCGAGAGCCGGTCCGAGCGCCGCCCCGAACGTCCCTGCCGCTATCCATACCGCCAACCCTCGAGCGCGAGAGCCGTAAAGCGCAGACAGCAGCGCCAGTGAGCCGGCGAGCAGCATCGCGGCGCCGGCGCCCTGGACACACCGAAACACGATCAGTGCCGGCAAGCTGCCCGACACCGCGCTGCCGATCGAGCCACCGCCAAACACCAGCAGTCCCGCTCTGCTGAGGTTCGACACCTCCACCCGCCGGAGGACCGGAACCAGTGCCAGCGCGCACACAGCGAGGACGAGGTTGTACGAGGTGATCACCCACGAAACCCCAACGATCGAGGTGTCAAACCGCGAATACAGATCCGGCAGGGCGAGCACCACGATCGAAGAGTCGGCGAACGCCACCGCGACCGCTCCAGCGACTGCGAGGGCTAGCAGGCGCCTCGGCCTATCCCCATTCACGACCCGAATTATCCGATGGCGCAGTCGGCGGCGGCGCGGCTTCTCGTGCGCCCGCCGCCGACCCGCGGTTCGTCAGCTGCCCGGCAGGATCTTGGTGCCCTCGATCCGCACTGCCTGCAGCTCGTTGGGGTTTAGTCCCAGCAGATGCAGGATCGTCGGCGCGATCTGCGTCGTTTCGACCGACTCGCTATGCGAGCCCGGCGCGACCGCGCCCGGCGCATATACGAGGATCGGCACATCACGGTCTTCGGGGTTTGCGCCGCCGTGCTCGGCGATCTTGGTGCCCGTGGTGTAGACGACGCCCACGTGCACGACCCCCCACACGTCGGGGTGGCGGGGGTCCGACTTCGGGACGCCGAAGTACGTAGCCGCGGCTTGACCGGTGTAGATCTTCCGCAGGCCCGAGTGCTGCAGCGTGCGGCTGCCACCGCTGTAGGTGACGCCGGTTGCGGGGTGGCCCCACAGGTAGTTGCGCACGCAACTCGCGGACGCCTGCGAGGTGTTGGTCAACCACCACATGATCGCGTCGTCGTCGGTCCCAAACGCGACGATCGGTTTACCATTTTGACCGCAGACCGCGTTGGCACCGTTGATGATCGGCGTGTCGTCAATCCGCGTGAGCTGGTTCGGATTCTGCGGCGACTGGCCATGCTTGGCCGAGATGATGATCGCTGTCGAGCTCTCGAGGCTGCGCCTCTTTATCTCGTTCACCATCCGCCCGACCTGGTCGTTGAGGTACTGAAGCGCACGCACCAGGAGGGGACCGGGTGTGGTCGTGCCGGGCAGATAACCGCCATTGAGCCCGTCCGAGGTCTTGAGTTTCTCCGCGGTTGAGACGGTCTGGAAGTTCATCCCAAACAGCGCCGGGACGCCGACACGTTTCGTTCCTTGGTGGTTGAGCCCGTCGATCCAACGGAGCACGGCCCGCACCTTGTAGTTGTCGTACTGCAATTAGAAGTTATTTAACCCGCGGTTACGGGTTGTTCACAGGCGGCGGCCCGGTCTCGCAATACGGTCCGCTTCGACGCTCACCTGATACCGAATGTTAGGAGTGGGGATGCCCGAGACGCGCGCCACCACCCTCGGCAGCTGCGTCCCGAACCTCGAGCCGGCCACTCATAGGCCTTCAGTGACAAATGAGGTCGGGCCGTTGGCCGGCTCTGAAATTATCCAGCAGGACGATTTCGCGCTAGCGGATCGTCCGGGCCTGGCGCCGTCACGGTTCACATCTCCGCGACGCACACGCACCTCGGTCGCGGGCGTCGCCGTCGCGGCGACGATTGCCGCGCTCGTGCTGGCCGGCTGCGGCAGCAGCTCCCACCACACGAAAACAATCGCAACTAACGCCGCCAAAATCACCGCTGGGGGGTACACCGCGCAGGTGTTCGCCTCGGGCGCGGCGATCCAACACCACGTCCCGACCAGCGCCAGCCCGAGCGGTAAGGCGTCGATCTACCAGCCCGATGACCTAACCAAGCTCGGCAGCGACATCTGGGTCGCTTTCCAGAACAACGTCGGGCCCGACGGTACGCCGGCGTCCCACGTCAGCACGTCGACGATCGTTGAGTTCTCGAGCTCAGGCACGAAGGTCGCGCAATGGGACCTCACAGGGCATGCTGACGGCATCGCCGCCGATACCTCGAACGGCCAGGTCTACGTCACCACTAATGAGGACGCGAACGCCCACCTATTCGCGCTCAAGCCGGGAAGCTCGAAGGCCACGTCGTACAGCGTGCCGTCGTCGCTGCCCCACAAGGGTGGACTCGACGCGATCAGCTTCTGGCACGGCAAGATGCTGATCTCGGCGTCGGCACCCGGCACCACCGGAGGCCCGGCTCCACCGCAGAACTATCCCGCCGTCTACGTGGTCACATTGAACTCCAGCGCGCACACGGCCAGCTTCCACACCTTCTTCACGGACATGGCGACCGCGAAGCACGCCAACTCGGGTAAGACCGGCACGACCAAGCTGGCTCTCACCGACCCGGACTCCAACGAGGTCGTCCCGTCGTACGCCCCGCGCTTCGGCGGGCAGTTCATGCTCACCAGCCAGGGCGACGGCGTGCAGATCTTCTCCCCGGACACGTCCGGCAAGAACCTCTCGGTACTCGCGAATTCTCAGGCGTCTCCCGAAAAGGGCTCTCAAGCGTCTCAAACGGGTTTGGACGACTCCGCCTGGGCGTCGGGGTCGTCGGGGACCCTTTACATCACCGACAACGGCACCGACATAATCTGGAAGGTCACCGGGCCTTTCAAGAAGGGCGAGCAGATGTCCGCGGTGAGCCCGTGCGATGCCAACAGCGCCCCGATGTCGTGTCTCGCCAAGAAATACGTCGGCGAGGTGAACATGAACACGGGAGTCATCACCGAGATTCCCATCACGTCGCAGATCCAGCCGAAAGGCCTGTTGTGGGTGCCCTGACGCGGCCGGGGGCTCGCGCCGTCCCGATCCGCTGAGGAGGCAACCGGTCGACGTTCTTGCCCCTGACACGCGGACTGTGGCTACAGTGCTTAGCCATCACGCGAGGGTTGAAGCTGGCCGTGGTTGTCGGGGCTTTTTGGTGTGTTATGGCGCCGCTGGGAGCCCATGCCGCCGTCTGTGATCAGTGGACGGGGGCCACCTCGGATGCCTGGGGCGTGGGTTCGAACTGGAGTGCGGGAGTGCCGACTGCACGGACGCCGGTGTGCATTTCCACTGGCGCGCAAAGGACTCGTATCGATGTCACCGGAAAGGCCATCGCCGCAACGGCGGCGCTGGGCGCTCATACCCAGCTCGCACTCGAGTCGGGCGCCAAGCTCCGCGTGGTTGGGCGGTTGCGCATTCGAGGGATGCTGACTTTTGCTTCCTCCTCGGCTCTGGTCCGGACGCCGATGGCGAGGATCGACCACGGCGGCAGCATGTTTGGTGTTGGCGTTGTGCAAGGAAGCGTGGTCAACGCGGGTACGGTGTTCGCCGCCGACGGAGGCACGGGTGCCGCGTTTCGCATCTCGGCTGAGTACCGCCAGCTGTGCTCAGGGGTACTGTTTTCACGTGACGAAGCCGGACGCTTCGTCCAGCTTCACGCCGGCTCTGCGTCGTTGCGCGGCCGCATTGACCTTCTGATCGAAGACGCCCTGGTGCCCGGCAGCAAGTACGCGGTTGTCGATGCCGCCAGGCTGCAAGGTCAATTTGCCCATCTGCCGCCCGGCTACGTGATGCACTACACCCACGGCGTCGTCAGCGCAGTCGTTACGCCGGTGATAAAGCTCGGTCGTTTCCACGTGGGCCAGGGCAAGCGGGTCGCGGTTTTCGGCGCAAGCTTCGGCAATTTGGGAGTCGTCCGGTTCCATCTCGACGGCCGCAACGGACCCCTCCTCGGCTCCGCCTATGTAAACAGCGTGGGCGGGTTCGAGGGCTTCGCCCACATTCCACTCGGCACCTCACCGGGCCGGCACGTGTTGGTGGCGATAAAGCCGCACTTCGGCTATGTGGCCAGAGCCGCCTTCAAGGTCGGACCGGGGGCTCCAAGCCGACCTGGAGATCGCGGATAATCGTGCCGAGGAGGCCCGATGCGAGAAGCCCCGGCCCGAGGGGACCGGACGCATTCTCACCAACGGGCGGCAGTTGTCGCAGGGCGGCTCTGGCCTCCGCGGACATGCGGCCAAGCTGCCAGCGGATCTCCTCGCTGACAGCCTCCGGCCGGTCGAGGGCTGCCAGTCCAGCCGCCTTGGCGGCATAGGCAGCAGCACCCAGGGCGTGCGCGCCCATATGAGGAGTGCTTGCGGCCTGTCCAGCTGCTCGGGCCGCGGCGACTGCTGCAAGAGTGTTCACGTCACGAGCCGCGGCGTGAGCGACGAAACGGCGCCGGGCCTCTGCGACACTAAGCTCGCCACGAGAAAACGCCCGTAGGCGGGCGATCGCATCGCGAGGGCGGCTGTCCCCGGGTGCTTCTGTCTCGAACCATTTCAGCACCCGCTCGGCGCAGTCCGCCGCCCAAACCGCGACGATCCGGCGGTCATTTTCGCTCAAGGTCTGCGGAGAGCGCATACCTAGATTCTCCTAGGCCTTCGGCGCTCCGGTGTTCAATTCCGCGGATCAGGAGGTGACATAGGATTGCGCCCTGCCGTTCACGCTCAGGAACATCAAGGAGGATCTGGAGGACGTTGGCTCCGGGTTCAACGGAGCACCGGGCCTGGAGTTCCGCTTGGCGACGCAAGCGCTCGAGCTTGACAAATCCGGCCTTGGCTACCAGCGCATCCCACCGGGCTGTCGCTTCCCATACGGCCACACGCACAAAACGCAGGAGGAGGTGTACGTGGTCTTGCGTGGGAGCGGGCGCATGAAGCTCGACGACGAGATCGTCGAGCTCAAGGAATGGGACGCAGTGCGCGTCTGCCCCGGTACGTGGCGAGGCTATGAAGCCGGGCCCGGGGGCCTCGAGATGCTTGTCATCGGCGCGCCCAATCTAGGCGAGGCTCCGCGTGAAGACGTCGATGGCCAGCGCGACTGGTGGGCCGACTAGCGCCACTATCGGGTGGCTTGGCCGAGCGCGAGCTGGGCCGCCAATTGATTCGCCTCAACGTCACCACCCCCGAAGCGCACGAGGCTGAATCTCCAAAGCGCGGCTACCGCCGCATCGAGTAGATCGAGCGGGCGCTCGAACCGGCTCGGGACCGGCTCGACGCAGAGCAGTTCGAACGGCTCGTGTCGCCCTCGCCCTCCTCATCGGCTGGGAAGCCATGATCGTGCTGCGCGATCTGCGCGCCCTCAGCACGACCCAGGAGGCCGAGACCATTGTCTGGGCGGCACGCGCTCTCGTTAACGCGATGCTCGATCAATCGGAGGACGGTTTGAGCTAGCGCTATGGAAAGCCGAGTGACCCGGATCCGTCCGGGCCACTCGGCTCACCAGGGAACCCCCCCGTGCCTCTCCAGCGTGTGTTCGACGCTGGTGAGGCGCCCCAGGTCGACAGACCCCCGAATCCTTTCCTGTTGACCTCTGGTCGATAAGACTACACCACTATTGACCGGCGGTCAAGTAGAATTTTTCCGATGGCAGAAGAACCGTCCTATAAACGGCTTCGGGTCGACGAGCGTCGGCGCCAGCTCCTCGATGCGGGAACCGCGCTGTTCGCCGAGCAGTCCTACGAGGAGATCTCGATGCGCGATGTCGCGCACGCCGCCGGCGTGTCAAAGCCGCTTCTCTACCACTACTTTCGCTCGAAGACCGAGCTCTTCAAGGCGGCTCTAGCTCAGAGTGCAGCCGAGCTTGAGGCAGCGATCGAGCCAAGCGGAGACGGGACGCCCCTGGAGCAGCTCGCGCGCAGCCTCGAGAAGTACCTGGCATGGATTGAGACAC
Organism: Solirubrobacteraceae bacterium; assembly: GCA_035650455.1. Lineage (GTDB taxonomy): Bacteria > Actinomycetota > Thermoleophilia > Solirubrobacterales > Solirubrobacteraceae > Palsa-465. Next base: position 4,192 of record DASRHQ010000106.1, on the reverse strand, counting down.
ACGCCCGCACGTGGTCCAAGCTCATGCAGAGCGCCGCGGCGCTACCTGAAGCGCGCGAGTTGATCGAAGGCTTTCGTCAACGCACGATGGACATCGTGCTTGCGCAATTGACCGGCACGCGCAAGCCGCGTCCCGTGCTGCGGGCGGCGATTACGGGATGGCTCGGGTACATGGACGCTGTGGTCCTCGATTGGGCGGAATCCAAGGACATCCCGCGCGAGAAGCTACGCGATCTCCTGCTGGCGGCGTTCGCAGCGACCCTAGCCGTTGCCCAGCAGGTCGACCCAAAGGTCAAGCTTGTGCCGCCCAGTCCTTCAAGCGGTCCCTGACCCGCTCCCCAGACGACAACGCAGATGCAGGAAGTACGGCTTCTTCGCGGCTGGCGCAAGTTCGCGTGCGCGTTGGACAGCGGTCGCCGACGCGCGAGGCTCGCGCAACTCTTCGATCACGAACCCGTTGTCAGATAGCGCACGCGTGTAGCTCTCGAGCGGGCGATCAATCCCATCGAACGTCATCTCGAGGCCGTTTCGGGTGATTACTTCTGTAGCGCGCTGTTCGCTGAAATAGTCGTCGAAATGCTCGGCAGGGCGATTCAGTGGATGAACAATCGCGATGCACAGCACACCACCGGGCTCGAGCACTCGTGCGATCTCCCTGATTACTCCCGCAGGGTGCGGCATGTCGTGCAGCGACATGAACGCCACTGCGAGATCAAACTCGTCGGCTGGCCATGGGAGCGCCGCAGCATCACCGCACACGACCTTCTCGTACCCTCCCGCCTCACTGGCACGATTTGCCAACGTCCGAGAGCTATCGACGCCTACCACTCGATGGCCGCAGCCGGCAAGCCAGCAACCGATCCGCCCCTCTCCGCACCCGATGTCCAGGGTCCTCGTGCCCGCCTTGGGCACGAGGTCGGCAAACGCCGGGAGGTTTAGCTGCCAGTAGTAGACGTCGTGCTCAGGGGTACGGGCCCACGCCAGCCACTGCTCGGCGTTTCTCTCCCACGCCTCGCTGACATCGCCGGGCTCGCCCATCCCGGCGGATAATCGCACTGCTCCGCGGCTTCTTGCTCGCAGGAATGAGGCAGCCGCCGACCGGCGCCTGTGCCGTCGGTGATGACCGGCTACACTGACCGCAGGGTCGGACAGCAGTCCGACGAAGTAGTGCCAGCGTTCGTAGTGGTTGCCTTCAGCACTCCCGCGTTTCGCAGCACACAACCTCCCGGGAGGGAAGCATGGCAACTGGAACCGTGAAGTGGTTCAGCGACGAGAAGGGCTTTGGTTTCATCACTCCCGATGACCAGGGCAAGGACCTGTTCGTGCACCATTCAAAGATCGTCGGCAGCGGCTTCAAGTCGCTCGCCGAGGGCGCGAAGGTGTCCTACGACGCCGAGCAGGGCCCCAAGGGCCCGGCCGCTGCGAACGTAGAGCCGATCTAGGCGGACGTCCACAAATCCGACGGCCCGCCATCCGCGGGCCGTCTCATCTCCAGGTCGACCGCGTCCGGCTGACGCGAAACGCGAGCTGCACGGGAACCGCAGCTCAAACTGAGCTCGCCGATTTCGTTGACGCGGGATACTGGCGTTCATGGACTTGGACATCGTGAACTTCGACCACCCGACCGAGGTACGAACGTTCGAGAAAGGGAAGTTCGAGCTCTACAAGGTGGGACCGGCGACGCTGGGCCGCGCCAGTTATGAGCCCGGCTGGCGCTGGTCCGAGCACGTCGGGTCGGTCACCGGGGAGACCTCGTGCCGGGTCGAACATGTCGGCCTTGTGCTGAGCGGCCAGGCGGTCGCCAAGATGGATGACGGACGCGAGATCGTGATGCGTACCGGCGATTTCTTCTACGTGCCCCCCGGACACGACAGCTGGGTCGTCGGCGACGAGCCGTATGTGTCGCTGCACATCCTGGGCAGCGAGGGCTACGCGGTCTCCTAGCGGTCTCGACCCGTCTGCGCCCCCATCGTCTTCTCTGTAGGGCATTTGTCCGGGTCGGGCGAGCAGATCTTCGACACGGCGACCGCCCGGGCCTCTGACGAGGCCCGGGCCGTGCCGTTGTTGTCCGGCGCTAGCCGGTCGGGCTAGCCGACCGTGTAGGCGTAGGGGAAATCGTGGAAGTCGGAGTACGACTCCGGGAACCCGACGGCGGGCTCGAAGGCTCCGAAATCCGTCGAGTCGATGACGCTGAGGACGCCGTGGACCGCGGTGCCCGCAGGCGCCGTTGGCGACAGCGTCGCCTTCAGTGTCCCGGTGGCTCCGGCCGCCAGCTTTTTCGGCGTGGAGGCATTTCCGCCGGTGATGTCGTTGCCCGCCGGCTGCAGCTCGAACAACCCGACGTGGTTCGTCGTGTTCGTAACCTTCACCTTGATGGGGACCTTGGAGCCGGAGGCGATGGTTTGCGTCGACGCCGACTTCGGGAGACCGGTCTCGGTGACGGGCGCGAGCTTGTTGTACGCGACGGCCCCAGTGACGGTCTGGGAGAACCTCGTTCCGTCGGTCGTGGCGCCCTGCATCACGTCGATCTCCCACATACCCGGCTGAGGATTGTGGGCGATGAGTGAGGCGTTTCCGGTCGGGTTGTTCGCCGTCGGCGTCGCGTCGGTGGCTGTGGCCTCGAAGTTGAATGACTCGGGGCCAGGCGACGTGAGGTTCTCCGGCGAGAACAGGTAGTAGTACACCGGGTCGTCGGCGGCGTGGTCCGGCGCGTGCAACGAGACGTCGAGGTCCTTCTTGCCCTTGGGCACGTTCAGATAGAACGTCTTGATCTGCCCGGCACCGCGAGATACCGAGCTGGTCAGTGTTGCGCCGAACGAGCCGCCTGCCGACGGGATGAGGGTACGCCGGGCAACCGGCACCGAACTCTTGAGCCCGTTCGACCCGGTGAACTGCACGGACTCGGGGGCATCGCCAGGAGCCTGGGGGAGAGCGATGCTGAGGGGCACATCCACGGAGCTTCGGGGCGCGATCGTCACGGGCGCCGAGGCCGGGCTTGTCGTGAAGTTCTGGCCGCTGGCCTGGAACGTCACATGCCCTCTGTATGGCCCTGGGGTGTCCGGCGGAGTCTGCACGTGGCCACGGCCGTTGGCCCACAGGATCTGGGCCGTCCAGGTTCCGGCCATCGGATGCTCGACCGTGGTGTGCTGGATGTCAGGGCTGCAGCCTCCGCCAGCACAGGGGACGTAGTTGGATGCGCCGTAGTCGTAGGACTCCTGGGCCAACTTGCCACTGGGGTCGGTCAAGATGAACGCCAGGATGTTTGCATCGTTGTTGGTTGGGTCTGCCCAGCGCATGTCGGCATCGAGCACGCTGACGCCCTTGGGCACCGTGAATTTGACTGGTTTCGCCGCGGTCGCCCCCTGGGCGGGGATCGCACCGCTCGGGGCGCTGACGTTCTCGGTGACGGGCGCCCCGAAGCTCGTCTCGCTGCCAAGCGCCCGGTAGGTGCCAGTGACCCTTTCGGTCGTGGAGGAGGCGTTGTACAGGGTGATCGAGCTGTGGGCCGTTGAGCCGCCCGGTCCCCTTACGTCGACCTGGGTTGGGTTGCTCAGCAATTCGGGAGCAGTCGACTGCTTCTCCGACGTGCCCGGCATCTGGCGGGCCGCCTTGACGGCCGCGTAGATGTTCAGGAGGCCGGCGCCCTGCTGATCGGCGTCGGCCCCGATGTCGGTTGCCGTGCTGGTGAGGATCTCCTTCACCTGGGCCGGCGTCGGGGTGGAACCGCCGTGGGTGTCACGGTAGGCCTGGATCACGTCGGCGGCGGCGCCCGAGATGAAGGGGGCCGACTCGCTGGTGCCGCCAAAGGCCTCAGTCGGAAGCGGCGGTGTATTGCCGACGCCGACGGGAGCGAGCGCCAGGTAGCCGGGGGCGGCCAGGTCCACGACATCGCCAGGGGGAGCGGTGCCGCCCGACGACAGGGTCGTCATGTTGTTGTCTAGCCAGCCCTTCTTGTAGCCATACGCCTGGGCGAGGAGCCTGAGATCGTTCGTTCCAGCGGCGTCGATGACCAGGGGGTTGGCGGCGGGTTCCTCGACCGTGCCGGACGAGCCGCTGTCGCCAGCGCTCTCGACTACGACAACGCCCGCTTGAACCATGGCCACGTTCGTCGGCTCGATCAGGTCGTCGTTGGCACCTGGCAGAGCGCCGAAGCCGTAGGACTCCGACACGACGTTGACACCCTCGTTCACCGC
>DASRHQ010000105.1:0-19116 GCA_035650455.1 Solirubrobacteraceae bacterium | reverse complement strand
CCGGGTTCAGTCGCTCCGGCTTCCGGCCGCCTCGCTGCTGGGTTGCCGCGGTCGGCGCGCCAGGGTCATCGTGAACGTGAACAGGGTCGGGAATGATCCCGGGCGCCGGCGATCGGTCAGGCTGGTTGATGGCGGTCATGAGGCACCAACTCTCCATTTGTCGAGCCCGTCGATACTTCCGGGGTGGCGGGCAGGTCGCCGGCGGCTTTGCTCTCGCGGGCCAGGAACGCGCCGAGCTCTGCGATCGTGCTCATCAGCGGCGCGGGGAACACGACCGTGGAGTTCTTGTCGACAGCGACCTCGACCAGGGTCTGGAGGTTTCGCAGCTGCAGCGCCAGCGGGTGGGCCATCATCACGTCAGAGGCGGCCGCGAGCTCGCCCGCGGCGAGCGCCTCACCCTGGGCGGCGATGATCTTGGCGCGCTTCTCGCGCTCGGCCTCGGCCTGGCGCGCCATCGCGCGCTGCATGCTCTCGGGCAGCTGAATGTCGCGCAGCTCGACGACCGTGACCTCGATCCCCCACTCCTCGGTCTGCACATCGAGGATCTCGCGAATGTTCTGGTTGATCGCGTCTGTCTCCGACAGCGTCTCATCGAGCGTGTGGCGCCCCACCACCGCGCGCAGCGTGGTCTGCGCGATCTGGCCGATCGCCGCCTGCACGTTCTCGATCGCGACCACCGAACGGACCGGATCCTTCACCCGGTAATACGCCACCGCAGACACATCGATACTGACGTTGTCCTTGGTGATGATCCCCTGAGACTGAATCGGCAGCGTCACGATCCGCAACGACACACGATGCACCCGATTGACAAACGGCGCAACCAAAATCAACCCCGGCCCACGCGCCTCGCCCGTGACCTTCCCAAGCCGGAACACCACCGCACGCTCATACTGCTTAATCACAAACCAAGCGATCATGGACTTGCCTTTCTTGGTGGGGTGACTGGGACCGGCGTGGCCCCAGTGAGGGCGTCGCCGCAAAGCGGTAGACGTCGATGATCGGACACTGGCGCTCGGTCACGGTCGTGCTCCGCCCGGTCGGGGGCGGGAATCGACACAGCGATCGCCTGCGGCAACGGGTGGGGGACGTCCTCGAGCCTGAAAATTCTGAACCCGACGATGCCTCGCAAGCTCAGCGCCCGGAGCGGCTCACCGCACTGTGGACAGGCACCGAGATGCGCCGCGGCGGCCGGGGTGAAGCGCAGCCGGCAGCGTGGGCAGCACAGGTGGGTCATGGAATCACCGCGTGTTGTTTCCTGGCAGGCCGTGCCCGCAGACTGGGCAGAGTCGGTTCATCACCGGGGTGACCAAGCGCTCGTCATCGAGCCCGAAGTACACGCGGTGGCGCCCCAGCCCAGACACGCGCAGCACGTGCCCGCACTCCGGGCAGGCGTAGGTTCGTCTTGAATCAGGCTTGCCCTGGGGCACGTGCCGCTCGGGCGGCGCGATCAACGTCGCGCTGCTCATCGGGTCACCGCCTCGCTGCTGAAGCTGCCGCCCTCATCCAACCAACGCTCGGCGTCGGCGTCGTCGCTTGCAGCATCGCGACGCGCAGTCAGATCAACGGGGGATGCTCCGTCAGCGCGGCGCTGGAACCGCGCCGAAGTGGCCGCCTTATGAACGCGCCGCGCGGCTTGCTCGGCGTCGTCGCAGGAGGCAAAGCCTTCTGAGCGCGCGAGGGTTGCGCCATCGGCGGCGAGGATCGTCCAGTGGTAGGAGCCGCTGTTGTCTTCAAAGACGAGGAACGTCATCGACGCCGGCTCGGATGAGGAACTCGGAGCCGCCCGAGTCTTCCGGATCGCGCCCCTCGCTTGCGTGATCTGCGCGGCGCGGGTCATGAGCTCGCTCCTCCTCGCCGCGGCGCGCGGGTGCGCCAGTGAAACGCGGCGGTCGCGACGAGCCCGAGCAGCCAGCCGAGGATCGCTGCGAACAGCACCAGCCACACCAGTGAGATGTGCGAGCTGCCGAATACCCAGCTGACCTTCACGTGCGCGGTGTTTGAGGCCGCCAGCGCGATCAAAAACGCGACGAGCGCGACGGCCGCGATCGCGTAGCCGTGCAAGCGGGTCCGGTGGGCCTTACGGCGAAAGCGTCCGCCCCGCGTCTCGCCACGGGTCGCCGCCGTAGCCGATGTCCGCGCCTGGGCGCCCCCGGTCTGGATCGCGACCGCTGACCCGTTGCCGGTGGGGCCAGTAATCGTGTCGCGCGTCACGTCCCGGGTGGGCGAGCCAACCGGCGCGTCGCGTGTCTTGGAGAGCATTTCGAGGACCTCCTCTGGGTGTCGCGAGGGGATCTTCAGCGTCCTCTCGTGTCACCTGCTGACTATAGCATGAAAGACAAGTCTAGAAATGCTGTGCTTCCAAATCGATGGTGGAGTTGAGTCAGTGCGCCGGGGCGTCCGGGTGCGGAGATGAGCCGATCTCTCGATCAGGTTCGCCTCTGGCGGAGTCGACAGGATGGGCCCATCGGCGCTGGCGTCGGCCGCGACCCCGTCGCCGGACATGTGCTCGGATGTTTGGAGAGCGCCGCCGGCGGCCAGTCGCACGATCAAACCTCGTCCTGGTTATCCAAGCTCGGGGCTAGCGCGACCCCTGGTCAAGGCCTGACGGGGGCACGCCGGTGCTGTCCTGTGGCGGGCGATGGAGATTTTGGTGGCCGTTCGACGGCGCCCCGTGATACTTGACGGTGAGCTGAACATGGTGGATTTGCGTCAGGAGCAGGTCGAGTCTCGGTTCGAGGCGACGTTTGCCGTCGGGCTCGTGATTGGATTGCAGGTCACGCTCGCGCTGGTGAGCCTCGGGGCCGGCTGGAAGCTGATCGGGCTCCCCGGGTGGGTATGGCTGGTGCCGGCCGTTCCCGAGGCGGCGCTGCTGCTGGCGCTCGCGTGGTCGGCACCCAGGCGTCGCCTCGAGCAGTCGGGCCATCGCCGTACGGTCGCGCTCGCGCTCGTCGGCGTGATCACCGTGGCAAACGTGCTTGCGCTGCTCGCTCTGATCGCGTCGCTGCTAAGTGCGCAGGAGAAGAGCGGCGGGGAGCTGCTCTTTAAGGGCGCCACGATCTGGGGCACGAACGTGATCACGTTCGGGCTGCTGTTCTGGGAGTTCGACCGTGGCGGCCCGATACGCCGGCGCGAGCCAGACCCACGGCCGCGCGACTTTCAGTTCCCACAGGACGAAAACCCGACACTCGCCGAACCGGGCTGGCACCCTCGACTGGCCGACTACGTCTACATCTCGTTCACCAATGCGATCGCTTTCAGTCCGACGGATGCGATGCCGCTGACCCGGCGCGTGAAGATGATGATGCTGACGGAGTCCGCGATCTCCGCGACGACCGTGCTGTTGGTGGCCGCGCGGGCCGTGAACATCCTCCGCTAACGATCGGCCGCAAGACGCGCGAAGCGGGCCTGACAGGCGGCGTCCGCACAAAGCCATGGCTCCTCCCCGGGTGCCATCGATCAGCTGAACTCGCAAACATGGCTGGCGCGGGTGACGTGCGTACGAGCGGGTGACACCGTCGGGCGATCCTTCTAAGAGAACGCGGTGTATGCGCGCCGGGGAGGTTGTCGGAGCACGGGCGCGGACCCTTGCGAGGCTCGCGGCGGTTCCCACCACGGCTGCGCCGGACGTAAAATTGGATCGGAGTCGAGGCTGCGAAGGAGAAGGAGGTTTTAGACGATGGCCGAGCAGCAGAGGGATTCCGAATGGAACGTGGCCGAGTGGCACGGCAAGATGCTGGTCGACCGCTACGGCGAGAGGATCGGCAAGCTGCAGGATGTTTACGTCGACGTGGAGACCGACGAGCCGCAGTTCGGGACTGTGAAGGAGGGGTTCATCGGCCGCCATTTGACGTTCGTGCCGCTTGGTGGGATCAGGGTCGGTCCCGATGAGCTGCAGGTGGCGGTCTCCAAGGAGCAGGTCGAGGATGCGCCCAATATCGAGCAGCACGGCGAGGAGCTCTCCCAGGCAGATGAGTCGGGCCTCTACCACCACTACGAGCTCAACTACACCCCGCCTGAGACGCAGAGCGGACGGCGGCTCGCGCGCCGCTGATTTGCTGACCATTCGTTGCGAGGTCGCGCCCAGCAGGCTGAGGGCACGGGCACGGTCTCCGAGGCTACGAACCGCGTGTCTGGCCGTGTTGTCAGCTCGCTAGACGGCTTTCAGCGCCGCCACCGGTGGGCGGGTTTCCCGCTGGCTGTGGCCTACAAGTTCGTCGATGACCAGGGCGGCTACCTGGCTGCGCTGATCACCTACTACGGGTTTTTGTCGCTGTTTCCGCTGCTGTTGTTGCTGGTGACGGTTCTCGGCTTCGTGCTGCACGGCGATCCGCATTTGCAGGCCAAGCTTTTGAATTCGGCGCTGGCCCAGTTCCCGGTGATCGGGAGCCAGCTGCGCGAGAACGTGCACGCGCGTTCGGGCAGCGGGCTGGCGCTGGTGGTCGGGATCGTGACCACGCTGTATGGCTGCCTTGGTGCCGCCCAGGCCACCCAGAACGCGCTCAACCGGGCGTGGGCGGTGCCGCGCAACGTACGCCCAAACCCAATCAAGTCACGCCTGCGCAGCCTGCTGCTGGTGGGCGTGCTCGGGCTCGGCGTGCTGGTCACGACTGGGCTGTCTGGCCTGACGACGGGGGCGGGCGCGTTCGGCGCCACGGTGGCTGGCGGGCTGCGCGTCGGCGCGATCGTGCTCGCTGTGCTCGCCAACATCGCCCTGTTCATGCTCGCCTTCCGCGTGCTCACCGCCCCAGAGGTCCCCACCCGTCACCTGCGCCTGGGCGCCGTGGTGGCGGGAATCGGCTGGGAGATCGGACAGCTCGCTGGTACCTACTTCGTCACCCACGCGCTCAAGGGCACCCGCGAGGCGTACGGCGTCTTCGGGCTTGTGCTCGGACTGATCGCCTGGATCTATCTGCTGGCGCTGATCACCGTGCTATCGGCAGAGATCAACGTCGTAGCCCAGCGGCACCTATGGCCGCGCGCGCTGCTGACCCCTTTCACCGACGACGTGCAGCTGACCTCGGCCGACAAACGCAGCTACACCGCGTACGCCGAAAGCGAGCGCCACAAGGGCTTCGAAACCGTCGACGTCGACTTCGAGGCACCCCGACAAGCCAGTCGTCGCGATGGCGGGGAAGCCAGCCCCCGCGATCACGGAGGAACCGAGCCCTGAGCAACCGAGCCCTGAGCTCGTTACCTGACGCCGGCGCGGCCGGCTCGGCATGTGAACCGTCGCTTCCGAGCTTCGGAGGACGCTAGTGACCTGCGCCTGTGCTGCTGCGAACTCCGGCTGCTGGCGCTGATTTTTGGGGTGGGCGCTGGCGTTGGGTGTGCCGAAGGGCCGCCGAGAGACCCAGGGTCAGCGTCGCGACCAGCAGGCCGACGATCCAACCGGCTGCGCCGAGTGCGCCGAGGATCGCTCCCACGGCTACCCCGACGACAATGACGATCAGTCCGAGAGACACCGTGTCGCCAAGCGTGAATCGTCCTCGCCGTGAGGGCTCCTCCGGTTGCTTCCGGGCTTGGTCGAGGCGTTCGCCGTTCCTCGCGCCATGCTTCGAATCGTCGTCGGCTTTCGCAGCACGCTTCTGCGTTTCGCCGGCCTTCGCTTCGCTCTGTCGAACGCTTCGCGCGCGGGCGATGGCCCGTTGGTGTCCTCGCCGGTCGCGCTCGACCGCGGCGCGGTGCGCGGGTCGCGTCGCAGGTTGCGTCGGAAGTCTTCCGCTAAGGAGTGACCCGTTGCCGGCGGGGCCCGTGATCGTGTCGGGGATCGCTTCCGGCGAGCGATCCGGCGTGGGGGGCTTCTTGGAGAACATCTGGAGGACCTCCTCGTAGTGGGCGAGGGATCTTCAGGGTCCTCTCGCGTCACCTGCTGACAATAGCATGAAAAATGAATCTAGAATTGCTATGCTTCCATAGATGGCAGAGCGCGCTGCACCAGGTTGGAGCTTTTTGACTAACCACGCGCAGGTGCTGGTATGCATCGCGCGCGACCCCGGTGTGCGCCTGCGCGACATCGGCGAGCGCGTCGGGATCACCGAGCGTGCCGCGCACCGGATCGTCACCGAGCTCGCCGACGCCGGTTACATCACCCGCGAGCGAAACGGGCGCCGCAACCAGTACACGATCAACGCGCATTTCCCGCTCCCCGATCCGGTTGCCCGCGAGCAAAATATCGGAGAGCTGCTCGCGATCCTCACCGCGACCGACGGGTCCGAGCGGCGGCTCGGTCGCTCGGCAACGGTCGCGTGATCGCGAGCCTGCCCGCCGGCGCTCGGCTGCGCGCTGGCGGGCAGTGTCTCGATGCTGCTCAAGCAGCGGGACGCGGTCGCGGCGCCGACGACTCTCGTGCGCCATTCCTTGCGCAGCGCGGTCAACCTTTTTCGCTCGAAGTGGTAAGCGGTGGGCTGGCTAGTGGCCCTCGGCGGGTGACTGCTGCACGTGGGTGCGCTGTCGCTGGCGTCGCTGTCGACGACCGAGGCTTTTGCGGAACGTACGCGGTGCCACGACCTGAGCATGATTACCTCCGATCTCGGGGCCGTCAGACAGGGGCTAACCGTGTTCGGCGTGAGCCGGCTGGCTGCTGGCTGTTTTCTCGCCGCCGCCGCGCGACATCTGCAAGACGGATACGGCGTGCAGCGCGACGTCGAGCGCTCGCGCGGACCTCCTCGATGTGATGGTCGGCTAGCTGTAGGGGACTAGGTGGATTGGTTCGCTTGGTAAGGCGAGCGATGGGCGTTTGGTGGCCGAGGGCTGAGTGTTTGTGTCGATGGTTGTAGTGCCAGAGCCAACCGTCAAAAGCTTTTTGTGCGTTCTGCGCTGGTGCGGTAGATCGCGCCGTAAGCCCAGGCGCCGGCCCCCAACCCCATCATTCTCGCTCCAGTGGTGGTCGAGCCCGAAGACGTGACCCACGTGACGAACGCAAATGGCGAGCCTCGCCGCCGCGCCTGAAATGCGAAGAATGCTCCAGCGCTAAGAGCTTGGCGGCGGGCATCTCGGTGGTGGACGCAGACCGGAACGACACCCTCTCTCGGTAAACACTCTCTCTCTCGGGCTAGGACAGCGTGCTTTGGGATGCAGGTGTCAGTCAACGGAGCTCCCATCTAGGGCCCGCGCATCCCGAACTAAACGTCCAAGTGCGCGGCCGATGAGAACCGCAACGAGGTTGATAGTGCGAGGTCAGCGGGACCCGGCCAGAGCGAGAATCGTGAGGCAGGCCTCCCTAAGTCGGCCTCGGCTAGAGCGAAAATTGCTTGTCAGGGGTCAACTACCTCGACGCTGCCAAACCCCGGAAGCGGCCCGTCCACGAAGAACATCTCCACCGTGATGTCGGGGTCGATGTGGGCCTGCGAGATAAAGGCGGTGACCTTGCGGCCGGTCAGGGACTCGATCGTCGCCTTGTATCGCTCGGCCATCACTTCTTGGAACTGCTCCCGCATGGCGACGACTCGCCCGGGCTGACCGCTGTCCATGTGAGTCTGCTCGAGAGCGGTGAAGCCGCTGCCGCGCATCACGACGACTACCACATCGTCAAGGGCGTACGTCTTCGCTTTCATCGGCCCGCGGCCATAGCGCTCGCGAAGGATTCCCACGATGCTCGTCGAGATCTGCGCCAGCAGCCTCCCACCCACAAGGGGAGAGGACGCTTCGCCTGCTGTTTGTTCCATGGGCCGGTTGCTTTGTCCGGCGAGACCCGCGAGGACTGCGCCGTCCGGAGGCAAGGTATCGACCTGGCCGGAGGGTGGCCTCAGCCCTCCTCCGGCCCTGCCGTCAGCTCCGAGGGTAGCGTCCAGGTGCCTGTGCCGTCAATCGAGCTTCTCCGGCTCGTCAGCACCTGCCCCATGATCCAGCACGAAGGCCTCGATCGCGGACCCGCCACTATGGTCCGACCCGCTCAGAAAAAGGCGTACCTGGCGCTCGGTTAGGCGCTCCACGGCAGCGATCAGCTGCGGTGCAAGGGCGCGCTGCAAGGCATCCCGCTGGAGGCGCACTAGATCTGGCTTGCCGGCGGCAACAAGGTTGCGCTCGGCCCTCGTGGCCCCATCTTCGAGCAGGCAGACAACGAGGTCCTGGTGGACGAACGCGCGAGACCTGGTGGCGCCCCTGCCGGTGAACTCCGCAACAAGCTTGCCGACCTCGTTGGCGATCGCGGCGTTCAACGCACCTCCGACCAGACGCTCGGGTTCCCGCAAGTCTCCTCCGTATCCGTCTCGTCTGTGGAAGATCCACCCGGGCCGAGAGAGGGAAGAGCACCCGCGCGAAGCGCAACTCAAGCAAGCATACCGCCGATCTCATGCTTCATCGCTGAGCTTTCACGTAAGCCTGTGCAAGCAGTCCGGCCTCGGGGCGGACCGATGATCGTTAGAGCCCCTCCTGCGCAGCGGCATCCCCCAGTGGCATAGCACTCGTACGCGTTGCCGGGGCACGGCGCGCCTGCGCGAAGGTCACCAGGGCTCCCCGCTCCTCGTCCCACAGCTTCAGTCTGACCGTGCGCAGCCCGCCTAGCAGCGAGAGTGTGGGGACCTGCTGGAAGATGGCGTTCTCGTCGTGTGCCCGCTGGAGGTTGTAGTTGGGGACGCGCGGGTTTAGGTGGTGGACATGGTGCAGGCCGATGTTGCCTGTGAAGAACTGGAGGGCTCGCGGCAGGCGGAGATAAGAGCTTCCCTTCAGTGCCGCTTCGGTATAGCTCCACTCACCGGAGTGGGTCCAGTACGCGGCCTCGAACTGGTGCTGGACATAGAACAGCCAGATACCAATCGAACCGGCAAGCAGCGCGGAGGGTGCCCACACGATCAACAGCCGCTCCCAGCCGACCAACCAGCAGAGCCCGGCAGCCATCGCAAACAGGACGCAGTCAGTGCCAAGAACGCTATTGCGAAACCGCGGCCGCCAGGAGTGACTGACGAAGCGAGGTCCAACGATCATGGCGGCAATCGGCCCAAGGCCAAACATCACCAGCGGATTTCGGAACAGCCGATAGCCAAGGCGACCCCGCCACGATCGCGCCTCGTACTCGCTCACAGTGAGCGTAGGAAGGTCGCCGATGCCGCGCCGCTCGAGGTCTCCGGAGGTGCCGTGATGGACCGCGTGCTCCTGGCGCCACTGCGTGAAAGGTTGCATCAGGAGAAGGCCAAATACCCTGCCCACGTACCGATTGGCGCGCTTGGATGAGAACAGCGATCCGTGCCCGCAATCGTGAAAGACGATGAAGGTGCGCACTAGTAACCCGGCCGCCGGCACGGTGAGCAGGAGCGTCGGTAGGTAAGAGGAGTTGACCGTCAGGAACATGACCACCATAAGCGCGATGTATAAGACCGCAGAGGTGGCGATATCGAGCAGGCTGCGGGCTAGGCGCGGCTGCGCGTAGGAGCTGAGCAACTGAGGCTCACACGGAGGCGACATAAGCTGTTTCCAATCGGGTGGATGGCACAAGGGCCAGGCTCAACACCACCCTCACGCGAGCCAAAACCGGCTTTCTACGAGCGCGAGTTGCCCTGTCTATGGACCCACCCCTGCAGTGCCGATAATGGCCCCGCCGGCGACTCCGCCTGCGACGTTATCAGTTCGGCGCGACGGTGAGGGTCAAACTGCACCGAAGCCAGGGTGAGGGCCGTTCTAACCGACGGACTGCTGATCGGCGAGAGGCGACTGGCGGGCCATATCTCTGCGCAGATTTACGGCCCAGGTGACCTCCTCAACGGTGATCCGGAGCGGGATGGCTCGCTGGCGATCGTCCAAGCTCTCCACGCGCCAATTCCCGCCTCGCTCGCGGTGCTCGACGATCGGTTCGTGGCCGCGACGCGCCAGTGGCCGCGGCTCGCGGCGCTCTTCTTCACCCAAACGATGCGGCAGGCCGATCGCGCCCGTGAGCACCCATGTCAACGGCGAACTCCATGAGCCCGGTACCCCTCGCTCCTGGGCGTTCGGGGTTGAGGTCAGCTGACCCCTTCAATCGCGGCCGTCAACGCTCCCTGTGGGAGGGAAAGCTCGCACCACACCTGGGTGGCACCTGGATTGCGACGGACGCCCCAGCTTACGGAGATGTCGTCCACCAGCAGGAGACCAAACCCGTGCGACCTCGCTGGATCCCGCGGAAGGATCCGGGGTACGGAGTCAGACCCGGGATCGGTCACTGTGATCGCCAGTCGATCATCCCCGACGGTGATCTCCATCAGCACGGTGTCATCTGCACTCAACTCCGAGTGCAGCACGCTGTTGGTCACCAGTTCGCTGATGACGAGGCCGATGTCGTGGGCGGTGTCGTCCGCCACCCGGTGCTCGAGTCGGGACAGCACTGCGTGCCGGGCGATCCTGGGTGCCTCCGTACTGCCATGAATCGGGAACGAGAGCGCCGGCCCGCCGCTCGCCCCGTTCACTGATCCCACCTTGGCCCCACTTCCGCGACGGGCAGATGCGACGCGCTGCCGCGACGGCGGTGCCGTCCTCCACCGGCATCACGGCTCGCCCCAGCCGTGATGCCGTTCCCGCTCGCCGGTGATGCGTCGTCCCGCCCCGGACGAGACACCACCGACCCGCACCCGCAGACAGCCGACGTTGCCCCTTCGAGTGGCGCAACATCGGCGAGTGGCCCTGGCCTGCCTGGCCGACCGGCCCTCTGGGGGCCAGCGGGGTGGAGGATCGGTTCACCGGCCGCGCACCGTTGCTGGGAGCGCGTCGGCAAATCGGGATGGCCCGGCAAATCGCGGTGGACCATCCCGTCTCGGCCCGGCCCCGCCTGTGCAGAGGACGCCGCCCCGGAGTCGTAGGTCGCTCCCCGGGCCCGCGCCGCCCGCGAGCGGACGTCGGTATTCAGAGCGACATTGGGCGGGCACGAGGGGGGCAGGCGACCGCACGGGTCGCACTTCCCAACGCGCGTGCCGATACCCTGCTCGCGTTTTCTCCGCCTGCGCGGACATCCAATTACATACACACGAACGATCCCGGGCCAAGATGGTCGGAAGCCTTTGTCCTAATACGGACCGGCTTTCGGCGACGGACTGTGCTGTCACCGATGTCGTTCCGCGCTGCTGCCGACAACTCGTGGCGCGGTCCGAGACCAGCGCCCTCCCAGTCATCCGTAACTACATGCTACCCCAAGATTGATGCGAGGTCGACAGTAGGCTCCGACTTTCGATGACACTTCGACATCGCTCCTCGAGGCCGAGCTCGGCCGCCGCGGTCGCGAGCTTGAGGTATGTGAGCACGCCGACATGCTGCCTGCGGGCGATCAAACCCTTGACCTCTGCAAGCTCCTGAAGGTCCGCTCCTGACATCCGTGGCGTTTCGCGTTTAGGAGGCTGTTTCGCAAACTGTCCGTCTGGCAGAGAGAGTTCGCAGCCGGGATCTGGGCCGGGGCGCGGCACCGTTGACTCGAGAGTGTTGTCGATCGACGAGATCGACCCGGCCGGGGGTGCGAAGGAGTAGCTATGGTGGATACCACGGTGATGACCGCAGAGCCAATGATTGCTCGTGGGGCCCATTACACGGCGCTGCTTAACACGATCGATCACCAGGGGGCCACCAGATTGGACCCTGGGGAGCGAGAGCAGCTGCTGGAGGCCGCGGATGCGTTGCTGTTCGGCGAGCCTGATAGCGAGCAGACGGTCCGCTGGGCGCAGGTTCTGATCGGGGACTTGGAGGCCAGCATGCGGTGGTCAGTAGAGACCTGCGCTCAGCTGCGCGAGCACCTGTACGGCTGCGGTGCTCCAACTGCGAGATCGTAAGCCCTGAGCGCTCGGGCCGGCGAGCCTCGAGGGTGAGCCTGCCTGGGGGGCGCGGTGGCTGGGAGACGATCTATTGGCTGACCGTGGTGGCGACGATCTTCCTGCCCCTCGCCTTCCTTACCGGATCCTTCGGCATGAACTTCGGCTGGATGGTCAAGCAGATCCACAGCCAGCTCGCCCTCTGGCTGCTCGGCGTCGGCAGCCTTGTCGTAGGGGTCGCGCTGATATGGCGGCTAGTCATTCGACTGCGTGCTGCACAAGCAGGGCGCTGGGCCGTCCGCGGTCACTACCAGATTCACAGCCACCGCGATCGCGCGGTCCAAGCCGTCAGGGTTGTCAGTGGTCAGTGACCCGCCGAGGACGTAGGCGCCCTCTGCCAACAGCGCCTGTGTGACGCCAAACCCGACGCCCTTGCCATCAATACTGCGACGCGCATCACGGCGGCCTGACCGATGTCCCTCGTAGGTGCGCGGAACGCAGGGACACGGTGGCGGTTTTGCCGAGCCAGCAGCAGGCGGCGCGCGGGACGGCCCGGTCGCTGCCCAGCACGCTTGGAAGGCAAGTTCGCCGTTGCTTGACTGGCCTGCTTTGACGCCTAGAATCGAGGTGTGCGCCGGTTTGGATACCCGGTCGTGGCCCTGCTCGTGCTTGCCGGTATGTTCTGGTCAGGCCGTGAGAGCAGCCACGGTTTCGACGCGCTCTGGGAGCATTGGTGGTGTCCCATCCCGATCGTGGCGATCGTTGTCGGGATCGCGACTGCGTGGCTGCTCGCTCGCAGCTCCAGCCAGACCGCTTGAAGTCGCAAACCGAGAGGCCAGAGTTCGTGAAGTGGTAATCGGCCGGTACGGTTGCTCGGGACCGCGCACTACATCAAGAACCTGCCCCGTCCGCCACGGGACGACCGAACGCGCGAAGCTCAACCTCGTGCCCGCGGCGATGCCGGAGGAGGGACTCGAACCCCCGACACGCGGATTATGATTCCGCGTGTCGACGACGACTATCGCCCGCAAATAAAGGCGATTCTCGCTGTAGCGGCTGAATGTGGACACGAATTTGGACACACTTGTGAGCCGCTTTGCACGGCATGGCGGCTTGATCGGACCAGTGGGTACCTCTCGCCTAACGCGCGTCCGGAGCTCATCGAATAGCTCCGCTGACCTCAGAACCAGACGATCTCGCAGGTGCGTCCCGGCCCGTTGGGAACATCGCGGCATGTTGGACTGGGCGCGGCAGGAATTAGCTATCCACGCCGCCAGGAATCCCGCCGACTCTCGCACGCGAGCGCGGCATTGATCGGATGCGCAATCGTGGCGCTGCTCGCTCTCGGCGTTGCGAAGATGGGGGAGGTTTCGCTTGCTCGGGGCGTCGGATGCCGGGAAGCGAAGCGAGCGTCTCGAGGCGGACACTACTCGTGTTTTCCGCGGGTGGAGCGTGCCTCGAAGCTGGCCAGCGGAGACTGCATGAACTGGGATCGCTGTGCGCGACCCGAGTGGCGGTTCAGCTTCCGCGTCGCCGGCGTCTACGGAGCCGTCATGCTCTTGGCCGGAACGCTCACCGCGACCGTGCTGCGCCGCTGGACCGGCCGGCGCGACACCGCTCCGGCGTCCTCGGAGCGTTGACTAATCCCGGCTTCAGGCGCAACGCTCTCGGGATGGGTAGCGGCCGTCGGACCATTTCCCACCGCAGCGATCGGACACAAGCCAAGACCTTGTCCCATGCGTGCATCAGGCCCCCGGGGGACAGCGCCTTGCGAGCTTACGCCTGGCTCGGTACGCGGCTTCGGGTGTCACCGCGCCAGCTGGCCGTTCTTGGGCAGTGGGGCCGGCTGGCGGTCGCCCGCTGCTCCGTGCGGTGAGTGTCCGTCGCTGGCAGACTCGCGAGCCTTCCCCACATGACGCCACCAAGCGCATGATCGAGTTGCTCGAGCACCCTGGACGGCATAACCGGGGCGCGATCGATGACCTCACGTGTTCGGTGCGCATCGGTGTCGCCGGCGCATGTCGATACGTGGCCACCAGCGCGGTCGGCAGCTTCTTGATCGGCTGGCGAGGATCGCGGTCGCTGGTTGTGTCGGCGCCTGGTGACTAGCAAGCGGCGACCACAAATTGGCTGCTCTTGCCCGAGGCGCGCATGTGGCGAATACGGGGGAAGCCGGGCTTAGCGACCCGAGACCTGCAATGCCGCCGGTGCAGTCGTCGCTGCCTGAATCGTGCGGTACTCGGCATCAAGTGCGGTCGTTGGTGCTCGTGAGCACGCTGGCGCCGGAGCGGCCGCGCTCGATGGCGGACATGCGGACCGGATTTGCCGGATCCGGGCTTCCGCGC
The DNA here is from genome assembly GCA_035650455.1 of Solirubrobacteraceae bacterium. Lineage (GTDB taxonomy): Bacteria > Actinomycetota > Thermoleophilia > Solirubrobacterales > Solirubrobacteraceae > Palsa-465. The sequence goes on along the minus strand of DASRHQ010000105.1, from coordinate 5,069 downwards.
AAGGCGCCGAGAGGGTATCGGGGCTTGGATCGTTCAGCGCGTCTCGGCGTAAGGCTTCGAGGGCGGCTGTTCGACTGGATAGTGGATGCGGAGATGGCGCGAGCGGCCGTGGTCGAGCCGGTGGACGAACGTCGCCTGCGGCGGGCAGTGGTAACGCGCGGTCGGTGGATTGGTGAAGTCGATCTCGAGTACGGTCACATCGGCGGCGGCGAGGAGGCCGACGATCTGCGCCCGCACGCCGAGCACGATCGCCTCACGCTCGTGCGCGGACCAATTATCGATCCCCACCCAGCGGCCGTTGCGGTCGCTGACATCGACCGCGGGGACGAAGACGTCCCGGTAGGTGCGCGGCACTGGACGCTGTTGCAGGACACCGTAGAAGTCCTCCCACCGGTCTCGCTCGTTGGCCTCGAGCTCGGCGTGGCTCAGTGCGGTGCCCGTGATCGTTCGCCGCAGCTCATCGGCGAGCCGCGTGCGTGCCCGATTCAAGCGGCTGCGGACGGTGCCGACCGGGACACCGGTGACGCGAGCGATCGCCTCGTAGCTCACGCACCTCGTGAAGTAGCGCAGCATCACGGCGATCCGCTCCTCGAGCGGCAGCGCTTCGAGTGCCTGCCACACCCAGTCGCGCATCAAGTTGGCCTCGAGCATCTCCTCCGGGTCCGACGCCTCGGCCGCATGCTCGACCCAGTCGAACGGGAGCTCGCGCCGCCGCCTGACCCGCATCAAACAGGCGTTGCGCACAACGGCGTGAAGCCACGCGCGGGCGGCTGCAGGGTCACGCAGTTCTCCGAGGCGCAGCAGGGCGGTGAGGTAGGTGTCTTGGAGGGCGTCGAGGGCGTCGTCACGGTTTCCGAGCAGGCCGATCGCGGCCGCGTAGAGCGAGGGGCGGCAGCGCTCGAGCAGCGCGGCCAGCGCCTCTGCGTTGCCCGCAAGGGCGAGCGAGACCAGCTCCGCCTCGGTCGCCGCCTCGGGTCTCATGGGGAAAGGATGCACCAGCGCAGCTGAAAGTTCGCGAACTTTTCGACCACTCGCCGCATCTCCCCGGCGAGTCACTGCACGCTATGTAAGGAGGTCAGCATGTCTACCATTGTCCGGGGTCGCGAGGAGGTCGATCTTGAGGCCAACAAGGCGCTCGTCCGCTCCTTCGTCGAGGCTTGGAACACGAGGGACTTTGACCGCTTCGATGCCCTCATGAGCGAGGGCGCCATGCTGCACATCGGCGGCGGCCGGGTCCCATGCGACGCCGCCGGAACGCGCGCGATCGCCGAGGAATGGACGGCGGCGTTCCCCGATTGGCGCTTCGAACTATGCCGGCTGGTCGCGGAGGGCACACTCGTGGTCGCGCACATGCCTTACAGCGGCACGCACCGCGGCAGGATTGTCGGCGTCGAGGCGACCGGCCGGTCTTGCACCGTCGACGAGATCGTCATCTTCCGGATCGCCGAAAGCCGGATCGCCGAGGCCTGGGAGGTTTACGACGACGCGGGGATGTGGCGCCAACTCGGAGTTGCGGCTCGTGCCTGACCCTCTACGCGCGGTCGAGCGCAATCGCGCGTCGCCCACACGGCAGTCTCAGCCGAGCCTGCCGCTATTCGCCCCACCCGTAGCCGCGTCGAGATGGGTGCCTTAGGGCGTAATCCGACGCCGCACGCCAATCGTCCGGCATCTGCTCTACGTTCGTCAGGAGCACCTCGGCCGCGACGCCCGCTTCCCTGCTGTGCGCGGCAAGCGGTACTCGGCCCGCCTCCTGATGCCCGCGGTGGGGGTGCTATTTCGCGGGGTACTCGGCGACGCCGACAATGAGCGGTCGCACAAACGGCGGCGCGTGGGTGATCGTGCCGTGCTCGATTTTCGTCACCTCGAATCCGGCCGCGCGGATGCTGTCGAGCGTGGGACGGTTGCAATGGCAGCCGTGCATCAGGCGGACATTGAGCGGCAGCAGGCGGTCCTGCCAGCGCGCGACCTTTTCGTCATCGGAGCGCACGTGCTCCATGAACAACAGCTTGCCGCCGGGGCGTAGCACGCGGCGCAGTTCCCGTAGAGCACGAGGCTGATCATCGACCGTGCAGAGCACAAGTGTCGAGACGAGAACGTCAAAGCTCTCGTCGTTGAACGGCAGATCCTCCGCAGGTGCACGCAACAGCTTCGCGTCCGGCTTGGATTCCTGTATGCGTTTCTCGAGCCGGCGAACCATCGGCTTTTCGGGCTCGGTGATCGTGAGGGTGTGCACATCGCCGTTGTAGAAGGGCAGGTTTGCTCCCGTGCCGCCACCGATCTCCAGCACGTCGCCGCTGGCGACGGTGAGCAGCGTCTCCCTGTGGGCGCTGAAGCAATCCCTTTCGCTCTTGGCCGTCATGCGGTCATACGTCGCGGCGAAAACATGACCCCAAACGCTCATCTGTTCGGCCTCCTTAGTAGCCGTCGAATACACGCACCACGCTACGCGCGAGGACCGCGCGCAACATGAGGCGTTCGCCCCATCTTTGGCGCCACGAGCCGATCGCGGGCGAGGGCTACTGATGAACGCTCGGCGCGAGCGACGGTGCCGTCGCGAACTGCTCCTCGGGGAGCAGGCCGTGTTGCATCGCGAACAAACTGGCTTGCGCGCGCGTGGAAGCGTCGATCTTCGCGTAGATGTGCTCGACGTGGTTGGCCACTGTCTTGGGCGAGATCACGAGTTGCTCGGCGATCCGCTTGTTGGACAGTCCCCGCGCCAGAAGCCTCAGCAACTCGATCTCGCGCTGGGTGAGGCCGGCCGGCCCTTCCCGCCTTCGGGCGACGCGGTGACCGGCGGCTCCCAGGACAGCCTCGACCACATCCGCTTCAAGGCGCCCCGCTCTTGCTTCCGCTCTCAACTCTGCGGCCGCTGTCTCGGGCGAGAGCGCAGCGCGGTATGGCCGTGGCTCGCGCATCGCTTGATACGCGTCCGCGCCACCAAGAATCCGAGCCGGGCGAGAGATCGATCCACCCGTGAGCCCGCGTGGGTACCCGGAGCCGTCGAGCCGTTCGCGATGCTGGACGGCGATAGCACCCAGAGGAGCGAGCGCGTCGGACTGGCGAAGCATCCGCTCTGTGATGTGGGGATGAAGCCGGACCCGCTCCCACTCACCCGCACCGAGCGGCCCTGGCTTGTCCCAGATCGAGTTCGACACGCCAAGCCGCCCCAGATCGTGCACGAGGCCCGCTCGCCGCAGCGTGCGGATCTCGGATACAGGCAGTCCGAGCTCGGTACCGGCCGCGGCGGCCAAGTCCGCCACTGCCCGGGCGTGTCCCAGCGTGTAGGGAGACTTGAGATCGACGAAATTTGCGACTGCCAGCAGCGTCTGATCGAACCGCTCGCCCGAAAGCACCACCGCAAGCGCGGGCTCTGACTCGATCACCGCATCCCACGTCGCGACCGTGTCGAGCCCGGCCAGGATCGTCTCGGCGTCCCGCGCCATCAATCCAGCCGCATGAGGGTCGAATTGCTTGCCGCCACGGCGGCGGGTGAGCTCACGCACGGCCCGTATCCCGCCGACGCGGAATGCAACTTCGCTGAACTCTGCGAGCTGCGAGATCCGTGCCGGGAGCGGCACTCGTTCCCCCTCCAGCTTGCCCGGCCAACCTCTGCCGTCCCACTGCTCGTACGCCGAGCCGAGCGACTCCAGCACGTCGGAGGAGAGGCCAAGCTGCTCGCCAAGCGATCGTGCGATCGCCGCGTGGTAGGCGATCATGTCGTCCACCTCGCGGTGACCGGAGAGCGCGAACTCAAGGCCGACCCGAAAGCGATGCAACGGCGGGCGCCCCGATCCGATCCGGCGGACCCCCGCCACCGCGGCTCGCACACTGCCGAACTCATACTCGTACTTATCTGACTTCAAGGCAATATCGTCGCCGAACCACTTCGCCTGCTCATGGGCATCGGAGTGGCAGCCCACATTGATCAGCAGCGCGGTGTAGTACACAGCGCTCCGACCCTGGTCGTCCAACTCGAGCCGCTCGGCCAGCCGCAGGGCGATCAGGCACTGGCGTAGCACGTGCTCCATCGGCTGCCCGAACCCAAGGTCGATCCCGAGCGACAGCACGCCCACCAGCTCCGCGAGGCGTACGTGCGCCCGGTCCGTATCGCCGCCCACGACTTGACGATACCGCGTGCCAGAGCTCAGTTGACGCGACTTCGCGCTGGTCGCGACGAAGCGGGAGCCACAGCTCGAGATTGATGCGTGGGCTACGCGGTCCGCGGAGCGTGCTCCCTGCTCCGCCAGGGAACCCGCACGGCTCGCCTCGCGCCGACGCTTCTCCTCCCAGCCGTAGCGGCCGACTGCCCCACAGTTCTGGATCGAACGAGAACCGCTGCTGTCGGGTGACAGCCCGGTACTTGCGGAGCAGGAGCGCCACCGGTGAGACCTGCTTCCCGCTTGGCACGAGCATCCTGGCGCTGCAGACGAGAGACGCGCATCGCGCGGCGAGGAGGGACGCGTATGCGCTTGCCTTCGCCGAGCAGTAGAAAGCGGGTGGCGTTCGTCGCTGGCTTGGAGGGCTAGTGCGGCGCGAAGTGGCGCTCGGCGTGGTTGGCGAGCGTCGAGCGAACGGACAATGGCTCGGGAGCGACCTGCCTGGACGGCACTGCCTGAGCGCTGTCACGCGCTCGGTGCGCAACCTGTCGTCGGCGCACGTCGAACCTCTCGAACAGCGCGGTCGCCAACTTCATGATCGGCCGGCGAAATCGCGGTGGTTGGTGAGGTCGTTGCCCCCGATTAGCGGGCTCCGATTGGCCTGTGTCGTGAGCTCATCGTGTGGGATCTCACGCTTACCGAACCTTTCTACGACGGCGGTCCTAGCATCGCTCCCGTGGACGCGTCGCTGAACCCCGCTCTTGCCGATGTCCGTTTCTGCCCGAGGTGCGGTATGTCGCCCGAGGTGGAGTTCCCGCGGCGGATCACATGTCGGCATTGTGGCTACTCCGCCTACTACAACCCCAAGCCGGTCGCCGCGGCGATACCCGTCGACGACGATGGGCGGGTGATCCTTTTGCGCCGGGGGTTCGAGCCCGGCCAGGGGCTGTGGACGTTCCCGGGCGGCTTTGT
>DASRHQ010000104.1:0-38038 GCA_035650455.1 Solirubrobacteraceae bacterium | reverse complement strand
GGCCACAAGTGGTTCTGCTCCTATCCGCCGTGCGATGTGTTTTTGGTGCTGGCCCAGGCTCCGGCCGGTCTGACGTGCTTTCTGGTGAGGCGGGGTCCGGGGATGGAGTTTCAACGGTTGAAGGACAAGCTGGGGACCCGCTCGCTGCCGTCCTCGGAGGTCGAGTTTCACGGGATCTCTGGCAGGCTCGTCGGTGAGGAGGGACACGGAGTGCGAGCGATCATCACGATGGTCAACCACACCCGGCTCGACTGCTTGCTGGGGAGCGCTGCCGCGATGCGTCGCGGGGTCATCGAGGCCATCCATCACGCTCGCCATCGCAAGGCTTTCGGCGGTCTCCTGGTAGATCAGCCGGCCATGGCCAATGTGCTCGCGGATTTGGCGATCGAGTCCGAAGCGGCCACCGTGGCGGCGCTGCGCGTGGCGCGCAGCTATGACTCGGAGCAGGAAGGGCCGTTCAGGCGGCTGGCCACCGCGGTGATGAAGTACTGGGTGTGCAAACGCGCGTCCGCCCACGCCGGCGAGGCGCTCGAATGCTTCGGCGGCAACGGCTACGTCGAGGAATCGGGGATGCCGTTGCTGTACCGCGACGCGCCCCTGAATTCAATCTGGGAGGGTTCGGGCAATGTTTCAGCGCTCGACGTGCTGCGCGCCGCCGTCAGCGAGCCCGCGGGGCTTCCGGCGCTGCTGGCCGAATGCGAGCTTGCAATGGGCGCCGATGCGAGGCTCGATCGTCACGTCAGAGCGGTACGCGAGAAGACCGCCGTGCTGTTGAACGATCCCGAAGATGCGCAGTTCCAAGCCCGCCGGTTAGTGGAGGACCTGGCGCTTGCGCTGCAAGGGTCGCTGCTCGTGCGCAACTCACCGCCCCCGGTCGCCGATGCGTTCTGTGCTGCGCGTCTCGAGCGCCAGGGAGGCCAGGTCTATGGGACGCTGCCGCGCGGGGTCGAAGCGCGCGCGATCATCGATCGCTCGCTGCCGGCGTAGGGCCGGTGGGCGATCTCACCCCTGAAGGCGTGATCGCCGACTCCCGGCCCTCGACGCGCGAGCAGCTCCTGCGCGCGGCGCGGGAGCTGATTGAGGAGGATGGCTATGGACCCGCCTCCGTGGTCGCGATCACGACGCGCGCAGGCCTCGCCGCTGGGACGCTGTATCGCCACTTCCGCTCCAAGGAGGAGCTGTTCATCGAACTGTTCCGGGCCGTATGCGACAGGGAACTGGCGGCGATGCGCCGAGCCGCTCAGGAAGCCGGCGGGTCGCACACCGAGCAGCTGGAGATGGTCCTCTCCACGTTCGCGGAGCGGGCCTTGCGCAGGCCGAGGCTCGCCTGGGCGCTCCTCGCCGAGCCCGTCGATCCCCTCGTGGACGCAGAGCGTCTCGCCTACCGCGGGCGCTACGCGAAACTGATGGCGGAGTGTCTGGGGGCCGCGGTCGCCGCCGGCGAGCTGCCAGACCAGGATCTTGCGCTGAGCGCAGCCGCGCTCGTGGGCGCCTGGGGAGAGGCTCTCGTGGGCCCCCTGTCGCGCCGCGAGGACGGCGCCTCCGCCGCCGAGTTGCTGGACTCGCTGGGGGCCTTTTCACTTCGAGCCATTGGAGCACGGAGATGAACGAGGCCGTTCGTGTGGAGCGCGCAGGCCCAGTGACCACCGTACTGCTGTCGCGCCCGGAGCGGCGAAACGCGGTCGACCTCGCGACCGCCGGGGCGCTCGCCGACGCATTCAGAAGCTTCGATTCCGACGCCGGGGCTGCTGTAGCCGTTTTGCACGGGGAGAGCGGCACCTTCTGTGCGGGTGCCGACCTCAAAGCGATGGGAACCGCGCAGAGCAATCGCGTTGGCGCGGGCGGGGACGGCCCCTTGGGACCCACCAGGATGCATTTATCCAAGCCGGTGATCGCGGCCATCGCCGGCCACGCCGTGGCGGGCGGACTCGAGCTCGCGCTCTGGTGTGACCTGCGCGTGGCGGACGAGACCGCGGTGTTCGGCGTGTTCTCCCGTCGCTGGGGCGTACCACTGATCGATGGAGGAACCGTGCGCCTGCCCCGGCTGATCGGGGTCGGCCGGGCCATGGACATGATCCTGTCCGGCCGCGCGGTGAACGCCGCCGAGGCGCTCGAGATGGGGCTCGTCAACCGCGTGGTCCCCGCCGGCCAGAGCCGTGGGGCGGCCGAGGAGCTGGCCCGCGAGCTCGCGTCGTTCCCGCAGGCCTGCATGCGCAGCGATCGACTGTCGCTGCTCGAGCAGGCCGGCTTGACCGAGCCCGCGGCGCTCAAAAACGAGTTCGCCCACGGGGTCCGTTCGCTTCGCCACGCGCCGAAGGGAGCGGAGCGCTTTCGGCGGGGAGCCGGTCGGCACGGCTCGTTTGCTGACTGAGCTGGCAGAACGTATAGGCTCGCCGCGCCCTTTCTGCCGGTTTGTACAGTTGTGTGTGCGCCCTCGCCCGGGTAGCGTTGGACAAAATGGAGTCCGTGGAGGCAAAGATGACAGGCACACCAGAAGCCCCGACTACTGTCGGCCCACAGCAGAAGACCAACGGCGCGGGCGGCCTGACGACGCCCGCTGGAGCAGGCGCGAGCCTCCAGGACAAGGCAAAGCGCCACCTGTGGATGCACTTCACCCGCATGGGAGGGTACGAGCACGCCGACGTGCCGATCATCACCCGTGGCGATGGCTGCTACGTGTGGGATGAGAACGGCAACCGCTACCTGGACGCGCTGTCCGCACTGTTCTGCGTGAATATCGGCCACGGACGGGCCGAAGTCGTGCAGGCGGGTGCAGAGCAGGCCAAGGAACTAGGCTTCTTCACCAACTGGACCTTCGCCCATCCGCCGTCGATCGAGCTGGCCACAAGGGTGGCAGCGCTGGCCCCCGGCGAGCTCAACCGGGTGTTCTTCACGAGCGGTGGCTCCGAGGCGGTCGAGACCGCGGTCAAGCTCGCGCGCCAGTACCACAAGGTCACCGGGAAGCCCAACAAGACCAAGCTGATCGCGCGCGAGATCGCGTATCACGGCACGAGCTTGGGCGCGCTCTCAGCGACCGGCATCACCGAGCTGCGCGAGCCGTTCGAGCCGCTCACCCCCGGGGCTTGCCACGTTCCCAATACGAACACCTACCGCATGCCCGAGGGTGTCGATGAGAGCTACTTCGCCGAGGCGATCGCCCACCGGATCGAATTCGAAGGCCCGCACACCGTCGCGGCGGTGATCCTCGAGCCGGTTCAGAACGCCGGCGGCTGCTTTACCCCGCCTGAAGGCTATTTCCAGCGCGTGCGGGAGATCTGCGACGAATACGACGTGCTGCTGATCTCCGACGAGGTCATCTGCGCTTGGGGCAGGCTCGGAGAGTGGTTCGGTGCCACTCGGTACGGCTACGAGCCGGACCTCATCACCACGGCGAAGGGCCTCACCAGCGCGTATGCCCCGATGGGGGCTGTGATCGCCTCCGACCGCGTTGCCGACCCCTTCCTGTGGGGCACGACAAGCTTCACCCACGGCTTCACCTTTGGTGGTCATCCCGTGTGCGCAGCGATCGCGATGGCGAACCTCGACGTGTTCGAGCGCGAGGGAATCCTCGAGAACGTCCGTCAGAACGAAGGTCGGTTCCGCGAGATGCTCGATTCGCTGCGCGACATCCCGATTGTGGGCGATGTCCGCGGCACGGGCTACTTCCACGCAATCGAGCTTGTCAAGGACAGGGAGACGAAGGAATCGTTCAACGATGAGGAATCCGAGACGCTCCTGCGCGGCTTCCTTTCCGGTGAGCTATTCCGTCGCGGTCTGATCTGTCGCGCAGACGACCGCGGCGACCCCGTCATCCAACTCTCGCCGCCGCTGATCGCGGGTCCAGAGCAGTTCGAGGAGATAGAGAGCATCCTGCGGCCCGTTCTAACTGAGGCCTCGGAGAAGATGAAGTTGCACGAGGCGCCGCTGGAGTACCGCAGTCGCCGCGGGTGATAGTCGCGGGAATCGGGACCCGGGCGCTCGGCGATGCTGACGGTCCGTGACCTCGTACAAGAGCTCAAGCTGCCGGTCCGTGCCGGCGAGGATGGGCTGGAGCTGCCGGTTCGCTGGGTCCACATTTCCGAGTTGCCCGACCCAACGCCCTGGCTTTCGGGCGGGGAGCTGCTGCTCACCACGGGCATGGCGCTCAAAGATGCAGCCTCGCAGAGGAGCTTCGTCGAGCGCCTGGCCGAGCACCAGCTAGCGGGATTGGGAATCGGGACGGGCTTCCGGCACCAGTCGGTGCCCGAGCCGCTCATCGAGGCCGCGGCCGAGCGAGCCTTTCCGGTGGTCGAGATTCCATATGAAGTCCCCTTCATCGCCATCACCGAGGCCGCCTTCACCCGGCTTGTGAACGAGCAGTACGCGGTTCTTCGCCGGGCGATCACGGCGCATGAAAGGCTCGAGCGGATCGTGCTCTCACAGCGGGGTCTGGACGCGCTTGCCGCGGCCCTGGCCTCGCTGATCGGGGGAACTGTCATGGTCATGGGCGGTCGCGGGGAGCGCTTGGTGAAGCGCACATTCCGGCGCTCGCTCCCGGACACCGCGTTGGCTGAACTGGATCGCGAGCTGCGTGAGCGCGTGACACGGCGAGAGGCCCGGCCGTTCGTGCCCTCGTCCGGCGTGGATGGCGACCGCGGCATTGCGCTGCCGGTCAGTGCCGACGGAGGCGCGCGGTCCGGGCAGGCGACCCCCGAGGCATGGCTAATCGCGCTCAAGGACACCGGACCGTTGTCGGACTTCGATCGCCTCACGCTGCGCCAGGCCGTGACCATCGTGGCACTGGAGCTGTTGCGCGATCGGGTGGCGGGGGAGACCGAGCGCCGTCTCGCGGGCGACGTGCTTCGGGCGATGGCGAGGGGCGAGCTGAGTGGAGTCGAGCTCGCCCGCCGGTTGGAGCCGTTTGAGCTCGATACGGAAGTGGCGAGCATCGTGGCGGCGCCCGCCGGTGCGCGCGACGGCATTGCCCCGATCCGTGCGACACTCGCGGGCGTCCTACGCGAGGAGTCGCTGCCGGCTGTAGTCGCTGAGGTGCCGCCCCTGGCGTGCGCGCTCGTGGCGGGGATGGCCGAGGAAGAGCTACTTGGGCTCGCTGAGAGAGTCGCCCAGCGGATTGGCGAGGACCTTCGCGGTCCTGCCCGAGTTGCGGTGGGCAGGACCGTCGCCAGCGCTCAGGCAAGGCGCAGCTTCCACGAAGCAAAGTGCGCGCTGGAGGCCGCGTCCTTGGGGTCAGGTGACAACCGGCACAACGGCGCTGGTCCGGCGGGGTCGGTCGCTAGTTACAAGGATCTTGGATCGTTCCAGTTGCTGCTGTCGCTTCAAGACGACGAAGCGCTTAGGCTCTTCTGCGACTCCATCCTTGGCCCGATCGAAGCGAGTGAAGGCCACTACGGCGGCGAGCTGATGCGTTCGCTGGAGGCGTTTATCGAGTGCAACGGACAGTGGGAGCGTGCCGCGAGGCGGCTGTACTGCCACCGCCACACCCTTCGCTACCGCATTCGCCGCATAGAGTCGCTGACGGGTCGCAGCCTGAACAACGCGCGCGATCGGATCGAGTTCTGGCTGGCACTGCGCGGCCGCGAACTGATCGGAGCGGCCCAGCCCGCGTGATCCCTCAGATGGCACGTCTGTCAGCCCCACCACCACATCGGACCGAGGAGGTTTGCCCGTGATTGTCGGCGTACCGACAGAACTCAAGACCGACGAGTACCGGGTCGCGCTTACGCCGGCAGGCGTGCGGGAGCTTGTCGACGCCGGCCACACCGCGCTCGTCCAGCGTGGCGCCGGCGTGGGCTCCTCCATCAGCGACGAGGCCTACGCGGCCCAGGGCGCGACGATAGTCCCGGATCTCGGCGAGGTCTACGGCGGCGCGGAGCTCATCGTTGGCGTGAAGGAACCCCAGCCAGAAGAAGTCGAGCTACTCGAACCTCGACACACCCTCTTCACATATTTGCACTTGGCTGCCGATGCCTCCCTCACCAGGGCGCTGATGGACACAGGGGCCACGTGCATCGCGTACGAGACCGTCGAAGACGATCGAGGCCGCCTTCCGCTGCTCGCCCCGATGTCTGAGGTAGCGGGCAAGATCGCCACGCAGGCGGGCGCTTTCTTTTTGGAGAAGCCGCTGGGCGGTCGCGGTGTGCTCCTAGGGGGAGTTGCCGGCGTGGCCGCTGCAGACGTGCTGATCATCGGCGGGGGCGTGGTGGGTATGAACGCTGCCTTCATCGCGGTGGGGATGGAGGCCAACGTGTACGTGTTCGACCGGAACATCGACCGGTTGCGCGAGCTCGATGTCGCGCTGGCCGGCCGGGCCTCGACCTGCTTTGCCTCGACCCTGGAGATCGAGCAGCGGCTGCCGGACGCGGATCTCGTGATCGGAGCAGTCCTGCTCCACGGGGCGCGCGCGCCGCGCGTGATCACGCGCGCACAGCTCGCATTGATGAAGCGCCAAGCCGTGCTCGTGGACGTGTCCATCGACCAGGGAGGGTGCTTCGAGACCTCGCATCCCACGACCCATTCCGATCCCGTTTACGAGGTCGACGGCGTCACCCATTACTGCGTCGCCAACATGCCCGGGGCGGTTCCGATCACCTCGACCTACGCACTCACCAACGCCACGATGCCCTACGTCGTCCACCTCGCGTCGGCGGGCGTGGTCGACGCGGTCATGGCCAGCCCCGGCTTGAAGCTCGGGGTCAATGTTGCCGGTGGTCAGGTGACCTACGAGCCCATTGCCGACGCGGTGGGCATCACGAGTGTCCCGGTCGAGGAGGCGCTGACGGCACGTTCAGGCGCTGCCGGGTAGCGGGCGGGTCAGCGGGTCTTTAACCGCTTGTTGCGGGCGTTGGCCTTGGCGGAGGCCTTTGCCAGAGCCTCCTGGGCGAGCGTCTGGTGAGCGGTGGCCGCGGCGCTGCGTGCCCTGGCCTGCACCATGCGTACCGCGGCGGCCTGCGTGGCGGGTCGCACGTGGGCCACGAGCCCGGCAAGACTCTTGGCCGCCTGCTTGTTTGCCGATGCGCGTGCCGCCGCCACAGCAGCTCGGTAGGACCTGTTCAGCGCGGCGGTGTGGGCCGCCTGAACGGTCCGTGCACGAACGCACACCCGCCGCGACGCGATCGCGTCCTGGCGAGCGGACAGCTCCCGCGTGACGGTGGCCCGCTCCACTACCCGCTTTGAGAGCGTCGCCGTGACGGTCACGCGCCCGACCGTGGCCCGAGCGGTGGCTGAGACCGGCGCGGTCGCTTCCACCGGGACGCGAATGGTCGTCTGTCGCCTCGCCTCAAACTGCGCGTGCCCGGTCACGCATTCGCGTGCGGGTCCCGACCCGACGAACGTCGGCGGCGGGGTGTGTTTCGCGCCGCCGACCCCTCCTCCCCTGCTCTTGCCCACCAGCAGAAACGCTCCGCCCATGGCCGCAGCGATCATCACCAGCACGAGGGCGAAAGGGGGACGGCGCCGCCGGATCGAAGACCGGGAGCGCATCGCGGCAAGTGAGAAGCGAGGCATCGCAGACTCAATTGTCGCCCCTGCTACGCTTGCGCACCGCATGCCGACCACGAGCCAATTGATTCGCAAGGGCCGAGTAGCCCCCAAACGCAAGCTTGCCACGCCCGGTCTCAAGTCGGGCAAGGGGCGCAAGAAGAAGGTGGCGGCTCCCCAAAGGCGGGGCGTATGTACGCGCGTGTACACCACCACGCCCAAGAAGCCGAACTCGGCCCTGCGCAAGGTCGCGCGTGTGCGGCTCACAAACGGCATGGAAGTTGGCGCTTACATTCCAGGTGAGGGCCACAACCTCCAGGAGCATTCGGTCGTCCTGGTCCGCGGGGGCCGCGTCAAGGACCTCCCAGGGTTTCGCTACAAGGTAATCCGCGGCACGCTCGATGCCGCCGGCGTCGGAGACCGCAAGAAGGCACGCTCGCAGTACGGAGTGAAGGCCCGCTAGCCTTGCCGCGCCGCGCCCAAGCCCAGGTCAGGCCGATCGAGCCGGACGCGGTCCACCGCAGCCGGCTGGTCCAGCAGGTCATCAACAAGGTCATGTTGGATGGCAAGAAGTCGGTGGCGGAAAAGATCGTCTACGACGCGTTGGCGGTACTCTCGGAGCGCACGGGCAAGAACCCGGTGGAGCAACTCGAGACTGGTGTCAAGGCACTCACGCCCGTGCTCGAGGTCCGCTCCCGGCGCGTGGGCGGAGCCACCTACCAGGTTCCCGTGGAGGTTCCGGCGCGCCGGGCGCGCACCCTGGCCGTCCGCTGGCTTGTCCAGTACGCGCGCCAGCGACGCGAGAAGTCGATGGCCCAGCGGCTTGCCTACGAGCTCCTGGACGCCCAGCAGCAGCAGGGCGGGGCCTACAAGCGCAAGGACGACATCTACCGCATGGCGCAGGCCAACAAGGCCTTCGCCCACTATCGCTGGTAGTGGGAAGCGCCCCGCGCCGGCGGCGAATCCGTAGCGAGAACTCAAAAACCTGGGGTGGCACCCTGGGGCGAAAACGGATCGCCGACCATTAGGGTTTCGGGCGCACGTGTAAACACCCCCGACATGGCCGGGGGAACCAAAGGGGGGGATTCCTTGACAAGGATCCACAAAGTCATTGCCATTTGCGGCTCGAGCGCTCTACTCGCGCTGACGCTCACACCGGCCGCGCTCGCGGCGGGATCCGCGCGCGCCGGGCTCGGGGGTACTGGGAGTCGCGCCGCCGTTCCGAACGCCAACATCAAAGGCACTCCGCCGCACTGGACTCCGACCTCGCTGAGCGCCAAGGCCAAGTGGACGGGCGGTACCTGTACGTCGGCTCAAGTGTCCTTCACGGTCTCCAACTTCGAGAACAAGGCGGAGACGATCACGCTCACCGGGACCAACGGTTTCCACAAGTCCTCAGGGAGTGTTCCGGCCAAGACAAAGGCAGGCGTGTGCATCACCAAGGGGTATGCGGGCACGCTCAAGGCCACGCTCAATGACGGCAAGAAGCTGACTGTCCACTTCTAGAGGTCTCTGTCAGACCTGACGATGAAAAGGGCGCCCCGCACGCGGGGCGCCCTTTTCGTTGCTCGATAGCCGGGGTTCTCTGGCCTAGAGCTTGCCCTTCGTCAGAACCTGCGTGCAGGTGAAGTGCTGCGTGAGGTCGGTCGAGGTGCAGGTCATGGTCCCCTTGCCGTGCGCCTTCCGGAGCTTGCCCGTGCCGCCGGTGACCTTGAATTTTCCGGTCATCGTGAACGTCGTGCTCGTTGGTGGGGGGATCAGCGTGCCGCTCGTCTTGAACGTCCCCTTGATGCTGCCGTGCTTGAACTTGTTCTTGAACTTGCCGCTGTAGATGAGTTGCAGCGACGACGTCCCTTTCGGTGCGACCGTCTGGGAGTAAGAGAAGTGCGACTTGCCCTTTCCGGCCGGCCGAGAACACTTCACGTGCCCCGACATGGTCGAAGACGGCCCTGGGGTGCCGTTGGTGAGCTTGTACGTGCACGTCCCACCTGCCGCTGCGCCTCCCGACGCCATCGCGGTGCCGACGCCGATCGTGAGCGCCGCGGCGCTGGCGACCGATGCGAGCAGAAGACCTGGCTTGGTCCTCATGGAGCCTCCCGTCGTCGATTTACCTGGAATTGGTGCATCATGCTACCAAAGCAAATGCGGGCCTTACGCCGGTACCCAGACGGCGCAAGACCCGCGACACGAGAAGCGGAGAAGAACGACTTAGGGCGCGTCAGCCGCGACGAAGTTCCGGTTCCGGGGGCCGCTCGACGCGGAGACAACTTGGCTGCGCGGAGGACGGGAGGGGCCCGAAGTTAAGCACGAGGGTGGCCCACCGCACGGGACCGGGGGCTGCGGCGGGACCGACCCTCGTCCCCCTAAATGTAGCCGCCACCGATGCATGTGTGTCGAGCGAGATACCAGTTGTCAGGATTCTGACTCGCGACGCGGGGGTCCCGCCAGCAACAGCCCGCAGCCGGCTACGGCCACCAGCAGGATCGCTCCCAGCGTCTCGAGGTAGAAACCGGTACTGGGCGAAGCGGTCGCGCTCTGGTAGCGCCCCGCGTAGATGACCGTCCCGGTGGTCTGGGCATCCGGCAGGTCGCCGACGAGCGCGATGCACAGCGTCGCGACTGCCAGTACGGCGAGTCCGAGCAGTGCAACCCGGCTTCCCAGCAGGCCTGCTCCAAGCGCCAAAACCGCCACCAGCAGCGCAACCGGAACAAGTGCATAGAAGTCGTGGGCGTGCGTGGTGACAGCGTCGATCGTCAGTCCGCCCGGCGCGAGGTGAACGGTATAGAGCGTGGTGAACTCGGAGACCAGGAGCAGAAGCGCTGCCAATAAGCCCCCGGCGACGATTCCAACCCGGAGGGCGAGCGCCCAAGCTGAACTATCGCTGGGACCCCTTTCGGCCCCGGCCCGTGCCGCGCCAGACCCCCGGGAACTCGGCGGTGTCCTGCTATATTTGATTCTCGTGTGGGGAGGCGTGGCGCTCACTTGTGCCCGCTCTCCGCACTGCAGTATCCAAGCAATGGAAACGCCGACCTAAACACCCGCCCGCGGCCGACATCCGAGTCGTGAACGGGCCCGATGGGCCCTTTTTCATGTCCACAGCCGGCAATGGCGGGAAGCAAGTAAGCGGCGCCTTCAAGATCGACCCCCACCGGCCTGACGGCCATCCCAGACCACATGCCTCGCACGTTTTCGCTCGAAAAGATTCGCAACATCGGGATCATGGCGCATATCGACGCCGGTAAGACGACGACTACTGAGCGCATCCTCTATTACACCGGTCGGACCTACAAGATGGGGGAGGTTCACGAAGGCGCCGCGGTGATGGACTGGATGGCCCAGGAGCAGGAGCGCGGGATCACCATCACCTCCGCGGCGACCACGACGCAGTGGCAGGGCCACCGCATCAACATCATCGATACCCCGGGCCACGTCGACTTCACCGTCGAGGTAGAGCGCTCGCTGCGCGTCCTCGATGGAGCGATCGCGCTGTTTGACTCGGTGGCTGGTGTTGAGCCTCAGTCAGAGACGGTCTGGCGGCAGGCGGACAAGTACCGCGTGCCTCGCATTGCGTACATCAACAAGATGGATCGGATCGGGGCTGATTTCGGCCACGGCGTGCGGACGATGGTCGACCGCCTCGCCGCCCACCCCGTTCCCATCCAGCTCCCAATCGGAGTCGAGTCTTCCTTCGCGGGCGTGATCGACCTGATCGAGATGAAGGCGATCATGTACAAGGATGAGCTGGGCAAGGAGCAGGAGGTCACCGACATTCCCGGCGAGTTGCTCGAGCAGGCGCAGGCCGCGCGCGAGCATTTGCTCGAGGAGGCCTCGCACCACGACGATGAGCTGCTGGAGATGATCCTGGAGGACCAGGAGATCCCCGTCGCCAAGCTCAAGGCGGCCATCCGGAAGGCGACGCTCGCGATCCACATGACCCCGGTGCTTTGCGGCTCGAGCTTCAAGAACAAGGGAGTGCAGCCTCTGCTCGACGCGGTCATCGACTACCTCCCCAGCCCGCTCGAGGTGCCTCCCGTGGAAGGTCTCGAGCCGGCCAAGGGCTCCAGGAACGGCGACGAGCGCCCCGCTCTGCGGCGTCCATCCGATGACGAGCCGTTCGCGGCGCTTGCGTTCAAGATCATGGCCGACCCGTACGTCGGCAAGCTCACTTACTTCCGCGTCTATTCCGGACGGTTGGAGGCAGGCTCGCGCGTGCTCAACGT
Source organism: Solirubrobacteraceae bacterium (assembly GCA_035650455.1). GTDB lineage: Bacteria > Actinomycetota > Thermoleophilia > Solirubrobacterales > Solirubrobacteraceae > Palsa-465. The sequence goes on along the minus strand of DASRHQ010000104.1, from coordinate 26,342 downwards.
CAACACCGGACGGACTGAGCGGGTCGGCCGGATTCTGATGATGCACGCCAACGACCGCGAGGAGGTCAAGGAGATCCACGCCGGCGACATCGCGGCCGCCGTCGGCATCAAGCAGGTCTCGACCGGCGACACGCTCGCGGCGCCTGACCGTCCCATCCGACTGGAGACGATCGAGTTCCCAGAGCCCGTGATCAAGGTCGCCATCGAGCCTAAGACCAAGGCAGACCAGGAGAAGATGTCCACCGCGCTTTCGCGCCTGGCGGAGGAGGACCCCACCTTCCAAGTCAGGACGAACGAGGAGACCGGTCAAACCGAGATCTCCGGGATGGGCGAGCTTCACCTCGAGGTGCTGGTCGACCGCATGCTGCGGGAGTTCAAGGTCCAGGCGAGTGTGGGACGCCCACAGGTGTCCTATCGCGAGACCGTTCGCGGCCATGCCGACCACGTCGAGGGCCGGTTTGTCCGGCAGACCGGCGGCGCGGGTCAGTACGGGATCGTCTACATCGATCTCGAGGCGGCGCCGGGCGAGGGATTTGACTTCGTCAACAAGATCAAAGGCGGCTCGATCCCCACCGAGTTCATCCCGGCAGTCGAGAAGGGAGTCGAGGAGGCCATGGAAAATGGCCCCCGAGCCGGCTACCCGATGGTCGATCTGCGCGTCACCCTCACCGACGGCAAGTATCACGACACCGACTCCTCCGAGCTGGCCTTCAAGGTCGCGGGGTCGTTGGCGCTGAAGGCCGCGGCACAGCGCGCCAAGCCGGTGTTGCTCGAGCCGATCTTCGCGGTCGAGGTCGTGACGCCGGAGGAGTTCATGGGCGATGTGATCGGCGATCTCAACCGGCGCCGCGGTCACGTGTCCGGCATGGAGCAGCGCGGCAACGCCCAAGTCGTCTCGGCTCACGTCCCCCTGGCGGAGATGTTCGGCTACGCGACAGACCTGCGGTCGATGAGCCAAGGCCGGGCGACTTACACGATGCAGTTCGACCGCTACGACGAGGTTCCGTCGAACGTCGCCGAGAAGGTTGTGGGGGAGCTGCAGCCCGCCTAGCAGCGAGGGCGGACAGAAGTAGGTATTTTTTTGAGGTTCGTCTTAAAGGGACGGACGAAACCTGAGATCAGAAGGAGCGACAGCAAGTGGCGAAAGCCAAGTTCGAACGCGACAAGCCCCATGTGAACGTCGGGACCATCGGTCATATCGACCATGGCAAGACGACGTTGACTGCCGCGATCACGAAGGTTCTAAACGAGAAGTACGGCGGCACGGAGATTCGGTCGTTCGAGTCGATCGATAACGCTCCTGAGGAGAAGGCGCGGGGCATCACCATCGCGACTTCGCACGTCGAGTATCAGACGCCCAACCGGCATTACGCCCACGTCGACTGCCCGGGCCACGCCGATTACGTCAAGAACATGATCACCGGGGCTGCCCAGATGGACGGCGCGATCCTGGTTGTCTCGGCGGCAGATGGCGCGATGCCTCAGACCCGCGAACACATCTTGCTGGCCCGGCAGGTGGGTGTGCCCTACATCGTGGTGTTCCTCAACAAGGCGGACATGGTCGATGACCCGGAGCTGCTGGAGCTGGTCGAGGTCGAGATCCGCGACCTGCTTACGGAATACGAGTTTCCCGGCGACGACATCCCGTTCGTCGTCGGCTCAGCGCTCAAGGCGCTCGAGGGCGATCAGGAGCAGGAGCAGAAGATCCTGGAGCTCGCCGAGACCCTGGACACCTACATCCCCGAGCCTGTGCGCGATCTGGACAAGCCGTTCCTGATGCCCGTCGAGGACGTCTTCTCGATCACCGGCCGCGGCACGGTCGCCACCGGGCGGATCGAGCAGGGCGTGATCAAGACCGGCGAGCAGGTCGAGATCGTCGGCATCAAGGCGACGGACAAGACCGTCGTGACCGGGGTTGAGATGTTCAAGAAGATCCTCGACGAGGGCCGTGCAGGCGACAATGTCGGCTGCCTGCTGCGGGGTACCAAGCGCGAGGACATCGAGCGGGGACAGGTGCTCTGCCGACCCGGCTCGATCACTCCCCACACGCAGTTCAAGGCCGAGGTCTATGTCCTGAAGAAGGAGGAAGGTGGCCGTCACACGCCGTTCTTCACGGGCTACCGGCCGCAGTTTTACTTCCGCACCACCGACGTCACGGGTGTCGCCAGGCTCCCCGAGGGGACCGAGATGGTCATGCCCGGCGATAACGTCCAGATGGAGATCGAGCTGATCCAGCCGATCGCGATGGATCAGGGCTTACGGTTCGCGATCCGCGAGGGTGGCCGCACCGTGGGCTCGGGAGTCGTGACGGAAGTCGTCAAGTAGTCGTGCACCGGCGGGCCGAGGGCCCGCCGGCACATTTCGGAAAGCAGTAGATACGACCAAATGGGGCGAGCCCCGGAGCGGGGTTCGCCCTCACGCTGAGAAATGGCAACGCTCGCCCAGAACAAAATCAGAATCCGCCTGAAGTCCTACGACCACTCGGCGATCGAGACGGCGGCTCGGGAAATCGTCGAAACCGCCACGCGTACCGGTGCCACGGTCTCCGGGCCTGTTCCGCTGCCCACCGAAAAGAACGTCTACTGCGTGATCCGATCGCCGTTCAAGGACAAGGACTCGCGCGAGCATTTCGAGATCCGCACGCATAAGCGCCTCATCGACATCCACCAGCCCACTCCCAAGACCGTCGACTCCTTGCAGAGGCTCGACCACCTTCCTGCGGGCGTGGACATCGAGATCCGACTTGCCTCCTAGTCGATGGCGGCGATCCTTGCCAAGAAGCTCGGGATGACCCAGCGGTTCGGCGAGGGCGGCCGCGTCGAGCGCGTCACGGTGCTCGAGGCGGGCCCCTGCCCCGTCACCGCGATCCGTACGCACGAGCGCGACGGTTACGAGGCAGTCCAGCTGGCGTTCGGGCGCTGCCGCGAGAAGGCGCTCTCAAAACCCGAGCTCGGGCATCTGCGCAAAGCAAATGCCTCTCCCCATCGCCATCTGGCCGAGTTTCGCGACGAGGTCGGCGAGCTCAAGGTGGGTCAAACGGTGACCGTCGACGCGTTCTCCAACGGGGACCAGGTGAAGGTCTCAGCCCTGTCCAAAGGCAAGGGCTTTCAGGGGACGATCAAGCGCCACAACTTCAAGCGCGGCCCGAAGTCCCATGGCTCGCACAACGTCCGTGCGCCCGGTTCGATCGGCGCCTCGGCGACGCCGTCGCGGGTGTTCAAGGGGATCCGCGGCCCTGGTCGCATGGGCGGCGGCAGGGTCACCCAGAGCGGCCTGACGGTCGTCGATGTGATGCCCGATCGCAATCTCTTGCTCGTGCGCGGTGCGGTCCCCGGGCCCCGTGGTGGAACTGTCGAGGTGCGTAGCGATGGCTAGATCCGCGTCCGTCCTGGGCGGCGGCACGCTAGACCTCGACCCGGTGGCGTTCGAGGCGCCCTTCAACATGGCGCTCGTTCACGAAACCGTTCGCGCTGAGCAGAACGCGCGCAGGAGGGGTACCGCCTCCACCCGCAACCGCAGCGCCGTTTCTGGCGGTGGCGCCAAGCCGTGGCGCCAGAAGGGCACAGGGCGTGCCCGAGCGGGATCGTCTCGGTCCCCGCTTTGGGTAGGCGGGGCCGTCACCTTTGGCCCAACTCCGCGCCGCTACACCGTGAAGGTAAACCGCAAGGCGCGCCGCGGCGCGCTGCGGGGCGCCCTCTCCGTCCACGCCGAGCGCGACTCCGTCGCACTCTTCGATGCGGGGTCCTGGGACGAGCCGTCGACCAAGCGCGCGGCTTCGCTGCTCACAGACTGGGGAGCGCCGCTGCCAACGCTCGTGCTGCTGACCACCGAGGAGGAGGCGGCCGGTAAGTCATTTCGCAATATCCCACGCGTCGAAGCCATGCCGGTTCAGGATGCCGGCGTGGTCGATCTGGTTTGGGCGGCCTCGCTGCTGGTCTCACAGGCGGCGCTGCCCGCGCTCGTCGCGCTGGCCTCTGCCCGCGATCGCAACGAGAAGGGGAGCGACTGATGGAGCCCGGCCAGGTGATCATCCGTCCCGTCGTATCGGAGAAGACATACGTCCTGGCCGAGGCCGGCAAGTACACGTTTCGCGTGCACGAGCGCGCGCACAAGACCGAGATTCGGCAGGCGATCGAGCAGCTCTTCGAAGTCACGGTGGCCGAAGTCCGTACCGCCTCGGTCAAGCCAAAGCCCAAGCGCCGGGGCTACACGTCCGGTCAGACGCGGCGGTGGAAGAAGGCGATCGTGCAGCTTGCGCCGGGGGAGACCATCCCGATCTTCGGACCAGGTCTGGAGGCGGGCGAATGATGTGCGCGGTGTTCGACCCCGTCGAGCGGACGTTCGACTCCGTCGAGCGGAGGTCGAGTCGTTCGGAGAACCATGCCCCTGCGTAAGCCCAAACCAACCTCGCCCGGTCGTCGGTTCGGCAACTATCCGGACTTCGCCGAGCTCACCCGCTCCGAGCCCGAGAAGTCGCTGACCACCGGGCTGAAGAAGTCCGGCGGTCGCAACGTACACGGACGCAAGACGTCGCGTCACCGCGGTGGCGGGGCCAAGCGGCTCTACCGAAAGATCGACTTCAAGCGTCGCAAGGACGGCGTACCCGCGCGCGTGGCAGCGATCGAGTATGACCCCAACCGCTCGGCCTATATCGCGTTGCTCCACTACGCCGACGGCGAGAAGCGCTACATTCTCGCGCCCCAGCGCCTGCGCGTTGGTGCCACGGTCCAGTCCGGGCCGGGCGCGGACGTGCGCGTCGGAAATTGCCTGCCGCTGCGGAACATGCCGGCTGGCACCGTCGTTCACAACGTCGAGTTGATTCCCGGCCGTGGGGGTCAGATGGCGCGGGCGGCCGGCGCGGGCGTACAGCTCCTCGCCAAGGAAGGGGACCACGTCACGCTGAGGCTTCCCTCTGGCGAGATGCGAATGGTGCGCGGAGACTGTCGTGCCACGGTGGGCACGATTGGCAATCCGGATCACCAGAACGTCAACATCGGCAAGGCGGGGCGCAAGCGCCACATGGGCGTGCGTCCGCAAACACGCGGAACAGCGATGAACCCCGTCGACCACCCGCACGGCGGCGGCGAGGGCTCGACCACCCCCGGCCGACATCCCGTTACGCCATGGGGGGTGCCGACGCTGGGTTATCGCACCCGCAAGAAGCGCAAGCCATCGGACCGCTACATCGTGCGTGGGCGGAAGCGAGGTAAGAAGCGGTGAGCAGATCGAGCAAGAAGGGACCGTTCGTCGAGACGCGGCTGCTCGAGCGGATCGAAGCCATGAACCGCTCCGGCGAGAAGCGCATGGTCAGGACGTGGTCGCGCGCCTCGACCATCTTTCCGGAGATGGTCGGCCACACGATTGCGGTCCACGACGGACGGCGGCACGTGCCCGTGTTCATCTCGGAGTCGATGGTGGGCCACAAGCTCGGCGAATTCGCTCCCACGCGGCTGTACCGCGGCCATGCCGGGACTGGAAGGCGGCGATGAGCGAAGAGACGCCCGAGATCGAGCCGACGGAGTCGGAAGAGAAGCCGAAGCGGCGGCGCCGCAAGGCCGGGCCGAGGTCTAAGGCGTCGGGCGAGCCCACGTCCTCGCCTGAGCCCGAGGCGGCCGAGGCGTCCTCTGAGGCTGAGGCTGAGGCGGTCGAGTCTGAGTCTGAGGCTGAGGCGGTCGAGGCCGAGGCCCCGCCCGAGCCGGCCGAGGTCTCGCCCTCACCTGAGCCGCGGGGTGAGGGTCGGAAGCAAAGATCTCGTCGGAAGGCGTCTCGAGCGGCTCAGGGCGAGGACGAGACCACGGCCGCCGATGAGGTAGCTGAGGGCGAGGACGAGACCACGGCCGCCGGTGAGGTAGCTGAGGGCGCAGACGAGGGGCCGACCGCGGAGGAGGCTCCCGAGTCGGAAGAGACCGTCGCTGCCGGAGCCGAGCCCGACGCCGCTGACGACGTCGCTCCCCAGGCTGAGGAGGAGCAGAGGGCCGAGGCGCCCGCCGGGCCGGCGACGAGCCCCGCGCCCCGCCGTCGCCGTCGACGCGGAGAGCTGTTGGAGGTAGAGGTTCGCGCACAGGCCAAATACGTCCGCTCCTCTGCTCGCAAGGCTCGACTGGTCTGCGACCACATCCGAGGAAAGAGCGTCGAAGAGGCGCGAGCTATCCTCGCTCATACCCCCCGCGCAATCGCGCGCGATTGGAGCAAGTTGCTCGAGTCGGCAGTGGCGAACGCGGAGCACAATCACGAGCTCATCGGCGAGGATCTCTACGTCAAGGCGGTTCGCGCGGACGAGGGGCCAACAATCAAGCGCTATCGGCCGCGCGCTCTTGGACGAGCGACGCGGATTCGCAAGCGCACCAGCCATCTGACGATCTTGCTCAAGCCAAAGCCGTAGGAATCCGCCATGGGTCAAAAAGTTCATCCAGAATCACTGCGAGTCGGCTACATCCACGACTGGAAGTCGAACTGGTTCAACGAGCGCGCATTCGCCGACTACCTCGACGAGGATGCGCAGATCCGCGACCACATCATCCGCAGGCTCGCTCACGCGGGACTGTCGGACATCACGATTCGCAAGAACGCCTCCGAAGTCGAGGTCAACATCCACACGGCCCGCCCTGGGATCGTGATCGGCAAGTCCGGATCCGAGGTCGACCAGCTGCGCCGGAACCTGCACCGGATCACCGGCAAGGCGGTGAGAGTGAACATCCTCGAGATCAAGCGTCCGGAGCTCGACGCGCGCCTCGTTGCTCAGTCGATTGCCGAGCAGCTGCAGAACCGTGTCGCGTTCCGCCGTGCAATGAAGCGCGCGCTCACCAGCGCGATCCGTTCGGGAGCCAAGGGCGTAAAGGTTCAGGTATCTGGCCGGCTCGGCGGGGCGGAGATGGCTCGCACCGAGGGTTACTCCGACGGTCGCGTGCCGCTCCACACGCTGCGGGCCGACATCGACTACGGCTTTCACGAGGCGCGGACCACGTTTGGCCGTATCGGCGTCAAGTGCTGGATAAACAAAGGCGAGATCATGCCCGAGGGCTATACAGGCGCAGACCTCACGGTGATGGACGAGCCTGTCCCGCAAGCGACCGAACGCGGTGGACGCGGGGGTCGCGACGGTCGTGGCCGCGGCGGCTCGGCGCCGGGTGGCGGTCGTGGGCGCGGCGGCGGGCCAGGTGGCGGAGGTCGGTCGGGCGGTGGCGGACCGGGCAGCGGAGGCCGGTCGGGTGGTGGCGGAAGTCGTCCCGGCGGTGGCGGACGCCGCGGCTCTGGCGGCGCCCCAGGCGCGGGCGGCGGTCGAGGCAGAGGCCGCGGGCCAAACGGTGCGGAAGGTGAGCGAAGCCCGTCGCCGCCGACGAGCTCGGGCCAGCAACCGGGGAGCGCTCCATCTGAGGGAGGCGAGTAATGCTCTCCCCCAAGCGCGTCAAGCATCGTAAGCAGCACCGCGGGCGGCGAGCGGGCATATCGCGGGGCCAGGTCAAGGTTCAGTTCGGGGAATACGGACTGAAGGCGCTCGACGCCGGCTGGCTGACCAACCGTCAAATCGAGGCAGCCCGGATCGCCATGACGCGCAAGATCAAGCGCGGCGGAAAGGTATGGATCAACGTCTATCCGGACAAGCCCTTCACGCAGAAGCCCGCCGAGACCCGGATGGGATCCGGCAAAGGGAACCCTGAAGGGTGGGTAGCGGTGGTCAAGCCCGGCCGCGTGATGTTCGAGCTGGCTGGAGTGCCCGAGCCCTTGGCGCGCGAAGCGATGCGCCTGGCGGGCCACAAGCTGCCCGTGCGGACAAAATTCGTCATGCGGGAGGAGTTGTGACGCCCGCGGAACTGCGTGACCTGGGCGAGGCCGAGCTGCGCGAACAGATCATGACTGCTCGCCGTGAGCTTTTCGGCCTGCGCTTCCAGCACGCCACCGGCGAGTTGGATAACACCTCGTCGCTTAGGCAGGCCCGTCGCGAGGTGGCCAGAGCGTTGACCGTTGCACGCGAGAGAGGGATTGAGATTTATGGCTGAGGAAGAGACGCCGGAGACTGACGCGCCCTCGGACGCCCCGCGGGAGGCTGAGGAGACAGGCTCGGCCGAGGCGACCCACCCGAGTGCGTCCGATGACGCGTCAGTCTCCGACGACGCAGCCACGACTCCTGGCGCGGAAGCGCAGCCTCAGGAGGCAGGCGAAGGCCCCGCTGCTCCTCAGCAGCCCGCCGAGGTCCTTCCCCCCAAGGAGCGCAAGCGCCGGGCCAAGGCGGCCAAGGGGCCGAGGAGGCCCAGCACTCCCGAGGACCGGGATGCCGCACGGGCGCGCAAGCGCGAGCTGCGTAAGGAGGCCCGCACGCGGCTGCGGGAAAAGCGGCGGCGGGAGCCTGCCGCCGGCAAGACCGAGTCGCAAGCCGAGCCGCGTCGACGGGTATCCGGGCGCCAGAAGACCCGCCAGGGAGTGGTGGTCTCCGATCGCGCTGCCAAGACCATAACCGTCAGAATCGATACCGCCCACCGGCATCCCCGCTACGAGAAGATCGTTCGCACGTCGCGCACGCTGCACGCGCACGACGAGCGCAGCGAGGCCCATATCGGTGACACCGTCGTTGTGCGCGAGTGCCGGCCTCTGTCGCGGAGCAAGCGCTGGCGCCTGGAACGGGTCGTGGAGCGCGCTGGATGATCCAGAACGAGTCGCGTCTGCGCGTCGCCGACAACAGCGGGGCGCGCGAGATTCTCGTGATCCGCGTGCGCGGAGGCTCGCGTCGCCGCTACGCCGGCGTCGGCGATGTGGTGACCGCGACCGTCAAGCAAGCAACCCCGCAAGGGTCCGTACGCAAGGGCGAGGTCGTGTCCGCCGTAGTCGTTCGCACGAAGAAGGCCTATGGCCGCGAGGATGGGACCTACATCGCCTTTGACGAGAACGCCGCGGTTCTGATCGACAACCAGAACAACCCTCGAGGCACGCGTATCTTCGGTCCGGTGGCGCGCGAACTTCGAGAGCGCAACTTCATGAGGATCGTCTCGCTGGCGCCGGAGGTGCTGTGAGGATGGCCACGCGTCTTAAACGAGGCGACGAGGTGATCGTGATCTCGGGCAAAGACCGGGGCAAGCGGGGCACGGTGCTGCGTGTGGAGCCGCGGCGCGACCGCTTGTACGTCGAGGGACTGAACATGATCAAGCGCCATCAGCGTCCCCGGCAGGTGGCCGGGGCGCAGCGAGCCGAGCAGGTCGGTGGCGTGATCGAGAAGGAAGGGCCAATTCACATCTCTAATGTGATGCTTGCCGATCCGCACGACGGTCGGCCAACGCGAATCCGGACCGAGTCAGAAGGCGGCCAGCGCTATCGGGTCGCTGCACGCAGCGGCACTCGGATCGACTAGTAACCAAGCCATGCAGGCAAGACTGAAACAGAGATATCTCGAAGAGATCCGCCCACAGCTTGTGGAGCGGTTCGGCTACTCCTCGCCGATGCAGGCGCCCCGTATCGAGAAGGTGACGGTCAATATGGGTGTCGGAGACGCCAAGCAGGATGCGGCCCTCCTCGAGGCGGCCTCCGACCAGCTGGCCGTCATCACTGGTCAGCGGCCCAGCGTCCGCCGGGCGCGGAAATCGATCGCCCAGTTCAAGGTCCGCGAAGGGATGCCCGTGGGCCTTGCCGTCACCCTGCGCGGCGAGCGCTCTTACGAGTTCCTGGACCGACTGATGGCCGTGGCCATCCCGCGGATCAGGGACTTTCGCGGACTCAGTCCACGCGCTTTCGACGGCCGCGGTAATTATTCGCTAGGCATCCGCGAACAGATCATCTTTCCCGAGGTCGACTACGACCAGATCGACCAGGTGCGTGGCCTTGACGTCACGATCACCACGACCGCATCCACAGACGCCGAGTCGTTTGCTCTGCTCCAGGCGCTGGGGATGCCATTCGCCCGCGACGGCCGCACCGACACTCAATAGAGGAGCAAATGGCCAAAACTTCCCAGCGCGTCCGTCAACGACGGATTCCGAAATACAAGACGCGGAGCTATTCCCGCTGCCGCCGGTGCGGCCGGGCTCGCGCCGTGTACCGCAAGTTCGGCGTCTGCCGGATCTGCCTGCGCGAGCTCGCGCACGAAGGCTTTATTCCCGGCATGACCAAGTCGAGCTGGTGAGCATGAGCAGACGGAGACTTCCATGAGCATGACCGACCCAGTCGCCGACTTCCTCACCCGGGTGCGCAACGGCCTGCACGCCCAGCGTCAGGACGTTCGCATCCCCGCCTCTGGGCTCAAGCGCGAGCTCGCCCGCATCCTCGCGGACGAGGGGTACATCACCTCCTACGAGGAGATCCCGCCCAGCTCGACCAGTCCGGGCGGTGAGATCCGGGTCACGCTCAAGTACACCGGCGACCGTGTGCCGGTGATCTCCGGGTTGGAACGCGTCTCCAGGCCCGGACGGCGCACATACGTGGATCACGCACATATTCCGCGCGTGCAGGGTGGGATGGGCACGGCGATCATTTCGACCTCGAGAGGGGTCATGACGGGTCACGAGGCTCGCCAAAGGCGCGTTGGTGGCGAGGTCGTGGCGCGCGTCTGGTAGAAGCGTCAGGTATGTCTCGAATTGGCAAGCAACCCATTCCGATTCCCGCGGGAGTGATGATCTCAATCGAGCCCGAACGCGTGATCGTGAACGGGCCCAAGGGCGAGCTCTCCGAGCGCGTGGCGCGCGATATCAAGGTCGAGCAAGTCGGCGAAGAGGTGCGCGTCACCCGGCCGACTGACCGCAGCGAGCACCGAGCGCTGCACGGCCTGACCAGATCGCTTGTGTCCAACATGGTCCGCGGCGTAACCGACGGCTTCGAGAAGCGCCTCGAGATCCAGGGAGTGGGCTTCCGCGCGATGCTGCGGGGCCGCGACCTCGAGCTGGCACTTGGCTACTCGCGCCCGGTGCCGATCAAGGCGCCTGACGGAATCGAGTTCGAGGTGCCCTCGCCCACCCGGATCGTGGTCCGCGGCGCCTCCAAGCAGCGCGTCGGCGAGGTGGCCGCGTTCATTCGCAAGCAGCGCAAGCCCGAGCCCTACAAGGGCAAGGGCATCCGCTACGAAGGCGAATACGTGGCCCGCAAGGTTGGCAAGCGCGCGTGAGATCGATATGAGCACGGCGACCAGAGAACAAGGACGGTTGAAGCGACGCCGGCGGGTCCGTGCGAAGGTCCACGGCACCGGCGAGCGCCCCCGAGTCTCGGTGTTCCGGTCCAACCGCGGCGTTTTCGTGCAGCTGGTCGACGACGAGGCCGGTCACACCCTAGCCTCAGTCAGCTGGACCGAGCCGGAGCTGCGCTCGCTTGCGCCGATAGACCAGGCCCGGCGGGCCGGAGCGGTACTCGCCGAGCGGGCCAAGGCAGCGCAGATCGAGCGGGCCGTATTCGACCGTGGCGGTTATCGCTACCACGGGCGCGTAAAGGCGGTCGCCGAAGGCGTCCGCGAAGGTGGGCTGGAGTTCTAGGAGCCTCGGCGCCGCTACTCTGAATTGCTGATGGCTTCAGATCGCACAGTTTCCCCCTCAGGTCTCGAACTCGCCGAGCGGGTGGTCGAGATCAACCGCGTCGCCAAGGTTGTCAAGGGCGGCCGGCGCTTCTCGTTCACCGCACTGGTGGTCGTGGGCGACGAACGTGACGTGGTCGGGATCGGCTACGGCAAGGCCAACGAGGTCCCGGTGGCGATCCAAAAGGGCGTGGAGCGGGCCAAGAAGAACCTTTACCGCGTCCCCAAGCACGGATCGACAATCACGCATCAGGTGACCGGCACGTTTGGTTCGGGACGCGTGCTCTTGAAGCCGGCTTCGCCGGGAACGGGAGTAATCGCCGGCGGAGGCGTTCGTGCGGTGCTCGAGCTGGCTGGGATTAACGACATCCTCTCCAAGAGCCTTGGCTCCCAGAACCCCATCAACCTGGTCAAGGCTACGATGGCCGGGCTTGAATCGCTGCGGACGCCCGACGAGGTCGCCGAGCTACGGGGGCTGTCGGTCAAACACGTCCTGGGTCTCGACGGCGCCGCCGATCCCGATTCGGCCCAGGAGCCAGAGCAGCCGGACACCCAGCCGGCTGCAGAGGCTGGGGCTGCCAACTGATGAGCCCACTAAAGGTCACCCAACGGCGCTCGCGCAACGGCGCCAACAAGCAGCAGCGGGAGACGCTGCGCTCACTCGGCCTGCGACGCATCGGGCATCAGGTGGAGCACCAGGACACGCCCCAGATCCGCGGCATGATCCGTCGCGTAAAGCATCTGGTCGAGGTTGCCGAGGATGGCTGAGCAAGAGCGGATCGGTCTGCACAACCTCAAGCCCACTCCGGGGTCGCGACGGCCCCGCAAGCGCGTAGGCCGCGGCGAGGGCTCGGGCACGGGCAAGACCGCCGGCCGTGGCCAGAAGGGGTGGGGTTCCCGCTCGGGCGCCAAACGACGCGCCCGCTTCGAGGGCGGACAGAACCCGATCCACATGCGCATGCGCAAATTGCGCGGCCCGCACATGAAGAAGTCGATGCCGTTTGAGCCCTTCCGCACTCACACCCAGGCGGTCAATCTGGGCGATCTGGAAACGCGCTTCGACGAGGGTGCGGCGGTGACACTGGACCAGTTGCGCCAGCGACGGCTGGCGAGCAAGAAGGGCGTGCCGGTCAAGATTCTGGCCAAGGGCGAGCTCAGCAAGGCGCTCACGGTTCATGCGCATGCATTCAGCGCGAGCGCCAAAGCTCGGATCGAGGCCGCTGGAGGTACCTGCGTGGTCGAGGAGACTCAAGCCCCGTGATCGCGACGATCATGGGGGCCTTCCGCGTCGCGGAAATCCGCCACAAGATCCTTTTCACCGCAGCGATCCTCGCGCTATATCGGCTCGGTGCCTACATCCCGGCCCCGGGGGTCAGCGCCAGCGCGGTCAACTCGATTCAAAAGAACTTCGGCGGCAACGGCATCCTCAGCCTGCTCAACCTGTTCTCAGGGGGCGGTCTTGGCAGGATCGCGGTCTTTGCCCTGGGGATCATGCCCTACATCACGGCCTCGATCATCCTGCAGCTGCTGACCGTGGTGGTGCCCTCGCTCGAAAAGCTTCAGAAGGAAGGGGAAGTCGGGCAGGCGCGGATAACCCAGTACACGCGTTACCTGACGGTAGGCCTCGCCTTCGCCCAGTCGATCGGTTACGTCTTCCTCTTCCGCAGCTTCGAGCAGCAGGCGGGCGTGACGCTGATCCCGGACTTCAACGTCGCCAAGGTCTTCATGATCGTGATTACGCTCACCGCGGGCTGCGTCCTGTTGATGTGGATGGGCGAGCTGATCACGCAGCGCGGCATCGGCAACGGGATCTCGCTACTCATCTTCGCCAGCATCGTGGCCCGCATCCCCAACGGCGTGCACTCGTGGTGGACCAACCCGAGCCAGGTCTTCAAAGTGGTGATGCCGTTCATCGCACTGGGCGTCGTGGCCGCGATTGTCTTCGTGCAGGAGGGACAGAGGCGGATCCCGATCCAATACGCCAAGCGCGTTGTCGGCCGCAGGATGAGCGGCGGCGGCCAGACCTACCTGCCCCTGCGCGTCAACATGGCAGGCGTGATCCCGGTGATCTTCGCGGTGAGCGTTATGGCCATCCCGCCCACCATCGGCCAGCTGCTCGGTCAGAACCGCAACAACTTCGGCACCAGCCTGGCCACCTTCTTCTCGCCGCAGGGCTGGCACTACCAGTTGGGTCAGGCGGTGCTGATCATCTTGTTCACCTACTTCTACACGGCTGTCACGTTCAACCCGGTCGATCAGGCCGACAACTTGAAGAAGTACGGCGGGTTCATTCCTGGGGTGCGACCCGGCCGGCCAACGGCCGAGTTCTTGGACCGCATCCTTGCCCGCCTAACCTTTCCCGGGGCCTTATTTTTGGCGGCTATCGCCGCCCTGCCCACGATTTTGATCAACCAGACCAGTGCCAACTTCTTCTTTGGAGGTACGTCGATCCTCATCGTGATCGGCGTCGCACTCGACACGATGAAACAGCTCGAGGCGCAACTGATGATGCGCAATTACGAGGGTTTTCTCAGGTAAATCGCCTAATCCTGGGGTGCTTCCCTGGGGCGAAGGGCACTTCGTCCGAGGATGCTGTGGGCGTCGGGACAGGTTGCTGCCATGGAGGCTAGGCGTGCTAACCCGGCGAGAGAGGGGGCAGGCGATGTGTCACCAGACAGTCCATATTCGGTTGTGGATCAATCCCGACTCCGAGCCGATCTGCGGTTGGGTGGCAGCAGAGGACGGCGAAAGAGAGGAGTTCGCCGGTTGGGTGGAGCTCACCGCGGCGATCGAGACCGCGCGGGTACAGCTCACGCGCGCGGCTCCGCGGTCGGCCGAACGCCGCTGACTTAGGGCCCAAACCCTGGGGTACCTCCCTGGGGCGAAGCGGTCCGAATAGCGAAACACTCTGTGTCAGATCACCGAGCCCGCCGCGAACGATCGAGTACCCGGCATATCGCTCGATCCGCACGGGGCACGCGGCGGGCTCGGGATGTTCTCCAGGCGGCTTTAATCACTAAGCTGCCGCCGACATGCCCGAGCTCAACCTGATCCTGTTCGGCCCGCCGGGAGCCGGCAAGGGGACGCAGGCGGACCGGTTGAGGGTGGACTTCCGACTGCCGTTCATCTCGACCGGGGACATGCTGAGGTCCGGCGTGAAGAACGGGACGGAGCTGGGACTACAGGCCAAGCGGTACATGGATGCTGGTGAGTTGGTGCCCGACGACCTGATCGTGGCCATGGCAGCCGAGCGCCTACGAGAACCCGACACCGCTGACGGCTTCATCCTCGATGGCTTTCCGCGCACGCTCGACCAGGCTCGAGCGTTGGAGCAACAGCTCTCCGAAGGGGGGCGCCACATCACGGCGGCAATCCTGATCGAGGTTCCCGACGAGGAGGTCGTGCGGCGACTCTCGGGCCGTCGGGTGTGCGTCAAAGCGGGCCACAACTACCACGTCGAGTTCGATCCTCCCAAGCGCGAGGGCGTCTGCGATCAGGACGGATCGCGGCTGATCCAGCGCGACGACGACCAGCCAGACGTGGTCCGCAACCGTCTGGGCGTCTACCACCGCCAGACAGAGCCACTGATCTCCTACTATGACCAGCAAGGCGTTATGAGGCGAATTGATGGCACGCGCAGTCCGGATGAAGTACACGATCACATTCGCGCCGTGATCGCGACGCTGCGTCTCGAGGACGACGTTTGATCCTCAAGAAGAGTCCCGCCGAGATCGACCGCATCGCGGTTGCCGGCGACATCCTGATCAGGACCATGAACCTGCTTCAGGCGAAGATCCGCCCGGGAGTCACCACCGCTGCACTTGACGCCGCGGCCGAGAAGTTCATCCGCTCGCAAGGTGCCGAGCCGGCGTTCAAGGGCTACCGCGGCTTCCCAGGCTCGATCTGCACCTCGCCGAACTCGATGATCGTCCACGGCATACCGGGTCCTTACAGCCTTGGCCGCGGCGACATCATCTCCGTCGACATCGGCGTGATAAAGGACGGCTGGGTGGCCGACGCGGCTCGGACTTTCGCGGTCGGGCCGATCAGCCCCATCGCGACAAAGCTGATGCGGACGACCGAGGAAGCTCTCTTGCACGCGGTCGAGCAGTGTCGCCCGGGCAACAGGCTCGGCGACGTCTCGCATGCGGTGCAGCAGCATGTCGAGGAGGCCGGTTTCTCGATTGTGCGGACGCTGGTCGGCCACGGCATCGGTCGCAGCATGCACGAAGATCCGCAGATCCCCAATTACGGCACTCCCGGGACCGGAATCCGGCTCGAGGAGGGGATGGTGTTCGCCGTCGAGCCAATGGTGACCGCGGGAAGACACGAAGTGCGGATCGGCGAGGACCAATGGTCGATCTACTCCCAGGACGGGTCACTCGCGGCCCACTTCGAGTTCACGATCGCGATCACCGGCGCCGGCCCGCGGATCCTCACGCCCTGGCACGAAGCCTCGGGCGGCCGGGCCGCGGCCTGATCGCGCCTCTCGCACCGCCCGCCGGCGCGCTTACAACTGCTGCCACATGCGTCCGGCTTAGTGCGCGAGGGGCGCGCGCAAGCGGGAGCGGCGCCCGTCCACTGCCGGCCGCGCTCGCGCGTTAGGCTGGTCGCTTAACGACACAAGGGTGCGGTAGGTTCGCGGGGATTGGCGAATGAGGCGCGGAGAGCGCCTCGTCCATATGGGGGTGATTGGCGTGATTGTCGGTGGCGCTGACGTGCCCAAAGATCGGGCGCGGCCGTTGCGGATTGCCCTGCGGTTATCGATAGCTCTGGCGGGCGCCTTGATCGTGGTGTGTTTCACCGCAGTCGGCGCTCAGGCCCAGTATCCGTATGCGGTGTTCATCCCCGCCCCTCCCCAAAACTACCAAGCGGCCAATCGCCCGGTCGATATTCCGATCGACTCAGCCATCGTCCACGACACGGAGTCGTCATACGAGGCCACCGTGGACAAGTTCACAGATCCGATGTCGGGGACGGCGGTGCAGTACCTCGTCTCCGGTCAGGTCGACGCGGGTAACCCCGCGGTGACGCAGTTCGTGTACGACAAGGACTGGACTTTTCAAGTGGCCAACTGGTGGTATAACGAAACCGCGCTCGGGGTCGAGCACGTCGGCTTTGCGGTCGCGCCGGCGGGCTATTTCACGCAGAGGATGTACGAGCGCTCGGCCGATCTGTTCGGGTGGCTCACGTGGCGGTACCACATCCCGGTCGACCGCGCTCACATCTTGGGGCACGACAACATCCCCGGCTCCACCACGGCCAAGGCGCACACACAGCACTGGGATCCGGGGCCGTCCTGGGATTGGCCGTACTACATGGCGCTAGTTCGCGCCGCCTACAAGCGCTGGTCGCACAACCGCCCGCTACCCAAACCAGAGATCCCGGCGCGATTCACAAAGCCCAGCCCGAGGATCCGGATGATCTCGGTGGGGGATAACCTCGCCTCGGCCCACGACCTGTTTTTGTGGAACTCAGGGCTTCAGAGCAACTACGCGGGCGTGTATGCCGGCAGGGACGGGCGGCCTACGCCTGACACGCTGGTCAGGGGCGCGAGCAAGCCCTCGACCTATGTACCGTCACCCACTCTCGGCGCCCCCCCCATCTCCTACAACCAGTTGGACTTCTCGTGCGACAGCTTCCCCTGGGCTATCGTGCCAAACGGATCACCCGTGATTTCCGAGGTCGCGGCGAGTGATCTGCGCGCCAAGGCGGTTTGGGGAGAGGAGTTCGCGTTACTCGGTCAAAAGCGCGTCGGCGGCGTTGTGTACGACAGGATCGACTTCAACGGGACCGTGGGGTGGGTGCTCGACTCCGACACCAGCGATGGATGGGGGGCACTGGTGCGGTTCCGCGGCGGGTCGCAACCCACCACGCTGTACAGCGGTCCGGACAGAAATCCGACCTATGACGGCAGCGCCTTAGACACCCAGATCTGCCCCGACAGGGCGTACGGCTTCAACCGAGCCGGGCAGACCTATGTTTCGCAGCTCCGGCGCTTTTCGCACGGGCAGGAGTGGTACCAAATCGATTACAACCACAGGGTCGCCTGGGTGCCGGCCAACGAGGTCACGGTCTCCCGCCCTTAGCCCACAGGCCTAGGCGCCGGCGGCCCCCTGATAGCGGGCGCGGGGCGGGCCTCGATGCCGGTCTCACGTCACTCGCGCACTAAGCTGAGCGGAGACCGAAGCAGTCGGAAGCGCGCCGGAGACGTGAGAACGGCACCGAGGACCACCCGCCGCGCCCGGCAACAAGCCCGCGACCGCGGCGTCCGGTGCTCGCTCCGAGCCGTGGCCCAACCGAGCGGTTCGCAGCGGGCGACTCCTGCTACGATCAGTCGTTGCGCCGTAGCACGCCCTGTTTGTGCTGCGCGTACGTCCGGCTCGGGTAGCGGCGGCTTCAGCGGCCGCCAGAGCTCGTGCCGGGGACCATTGAAACCGCCGACGAGAGCGAAGCGAGAGTGAAGGTAAGACCCTCGGTCAAACCCATGTGCGAGAAGTGCAAGGTCATCCGTCGTCAGGGACGGGTCCTTGTCATCTGCTCGAATCCGCGCCACAAGCAGAGGCAGGGGTAGGGACGAGGCGGAAGCAGAGGCAGAGGTAAATGGCACGCATCTCAGGAATCAATATTCCCCTCAACAAACGGGCCGAGATCGGACTGACCTACATCTATGGGATCGGCCGGCCCACGGCGAACAAGCTGCTCAACGACGCTGGCATCAGCGCCGACACGTATGTGCGCGACCTCACCGAGGATGAGGTCGTCAAGCTGCGAGACCTTATCGACGGCAGGCTGATGGTCGAGGGCGATCTGCGCCGCGACCGCCAGCAGAACGTCAAGCGGTTGCAGGAGATCGGCAGTTACCGCGGGCTGCGACACCGCCGTGGTCTGCCAGTTCATGGTCAGAACACCAAGACGAATGCGCGCACGCGAAAAGGGCCCAAGCGGATGCAGGTCGCCGGCAAGAAGAAGGCGACCAAGAAGTAAATGCCGGCACCCAAGCGACAGCGCGGTCGTCGCCGCGTACGCAAGAACATCCCCATCGGGCAAGCGCACATCAAGACTTCGTTCAACAACACGATCGTCTCGCTGACCGATCGAGAGGGCAACGTGATCGCCTGGGAGTCTGCGGGCGGTGCGGGATTCAAGGGCTCGCGCAAGTCGACCCCCTTTGCGGCGCAGGTCACCGCCGACTCGGCCGCCAGAAAGGGCATCGAGCACGGATTGCAGCGTGTTGAGGTGTTCGTGAAAGGTCCCGGTTCCGGGCGCGAGACGGCGATCCGCTCGCTACAGGCGGCGGGGTTGGAGGTCACGGGCGTCCGCGACGTCACGCCTCAGGCCCACAACGGTGTACGGCCGCGTAAGCGCAGGAGGGTGTAGCCGGATGGCACGTGACACCGGAGCTCAGTGCAAGCAGTGCCGCCGCGAGGGTCAGAAGCTGTTTCTCAAGGGCGAACGTTGCCTGACGGACAAGTGCGGCGTCGAGCGCCGCTCATATCCGCCCGGCGAACATGGCCGCGGTCGGCAGCGCCAGAGCGAATACCGGCTCCAGCTCCGCGAGAAGCAGAAGGCCAAGCGCTACTACGGCGTGCTCGAGAAGCAGTTCCGCAATTACTACGACAAGGCGTCGAGCCAGCCCGGGATCACCGGCGAGAACCTCTTGCGGATGCTCGAGTGCCGCTTCGACAATGTGCTCGTGAGGCTCGGGTTCGCGGCTTCGCGCAGGCAGGCCCGCCAGCTGATCCTTCACGGTCACTGGACGGTCAACGGCCGCCGCGTGAACATCCCGAGCTACCAGCTGCGGCAGGGGGACGTAGTCGCGATCCGTACCGACTCCGGCGCTACCCAGGTCATCCGCGACGCCACCGAACTCACCGGCCAGGTGCCGGCCTGGCTACAAGCCGATCACGATTCGCTCACCGCCAAGGTGTTGCGCAAGCCCGAGCGCCGCGAGATCGCGGCACCCGTGCAAGAGCAGCTCATCGTTGAGCTCTACTCGAAGTAACCCAAGACTTTCGCGCCGCGCTGCCTGACCGGTGGCACGCGACGCCGACACCCGCACCGGTCCGCCCAACACACGACATTAGGACCCTGAAGATGCTCGACTTCCAAGTCCCCCGAATTTCATCCGAGTCAGTCGACGACAATCGCGGCTCCTTCACGATCGAGCCCCTCGATCGGGGCTTCGGCTACACGTTCGGCAACTCGCTGCGCCGCGTGCTGCTCTCCTCGCTCACCGGCGCGGCGGTCACCAGCGTACGGATCGAAGGCGTCGCACACGAGTTCTCCACGATCAAGGGCGTCAAGGAGGACGTCACCGACATCGTGCTCAACCTCAAGGGCGTCGTCTGCCGCATGCACTCAGACGCGACCGAGATCGAAGCGCCGCTTGTGGTCACGGGCCCCGGCGAGATCACCGCAAAGGACATCGATTTGCCCTCGGGTGTCGAGATCCTCAACCCGGATGCCCATATCGCCACGCTCGAGAAAAAGACCAAGCTCGAGGTCTATCTGACCGTCGGGCGCGGCCGCGGATATCGCCCCGCCGAGGAGAACAAGTCACCCGACCAGCCGATCGGCGTGATCCCCATCGACTCGATCTTCTCCCCGGTCAGGCGGGTTGCCTACAGCGTCGAGCAGGCCCGAGTCGGGCAGCGCACCGACTTCGACAAGCTCACCCTGGATATCGAGACCGATGGCTCGATCGACCCGCAGTCTGCCTTGCGCGAAGCGGCCGAGATTCTGATCTCCCAGCTCGCCATCTTCACCGACGCAGACCGCGTGGTGGAGCTGCGAGAGGGTGCCCCCGGTGCGCTCGAGGGCGGATTCGGCGCGGCCCTTGGCGTCGGCCAAGCCGGCGGGCCATCGCGTCCGCCCAACGCAATGGACGACATCCTGATCGAGGAGCTTGAGCTGGGGGTGCGCTCGTACAACTGTCTCAAGCGGGCCGGTATCCAGACCGTGGGTGATCTGGTCTCGAAGACGGAGGCTGAGCTCAACGCGATCCCCAACTTCGGCAAGAAGTCGATCGACGAGGTCGTGGAGACGCTCAACGCCCGCGGTCTCTCGCTCCGACAGGACTAACCTACTCCGAGATGCGTCACCAGCGTCAGCGCTATCAGCTCAGCCGCACCGCGTCGCACCGCAAGGCGCTGGTGATGAACCTGGTCAAGGAGGTACTTGACCACGAGCGCATCCAGACCACCGAGGCAAAGGCCAAGGCAGCCAAGCCCGAGCTCGAGCGTATGATCACGCTCGCCAAGCGGGGAGACCTGCACGCCCGGCGTCAGGCGCTACAGGCGCTGGGACAGGACAAGTTCGTCGTCTACAAGCTGTTCGAGGAGATTGCGCCGCGGTACGGCGAGCGGCCCGGAGGCTATGCGCGCATCCTGAAGTTGGGCCCTCGCCGCTCGGACCACAGCGAGATGGTGCTGCTCGAGCTGGTCTAGCGCACCGGCGGGCCGTTAGGGTTGCACAGCCGGCTACTACTCGAGTACGACGGGTCGCGGTTTTGCGGATGGTCCCGTCAGCCAGGCTGCAGGAGCGTCCAAGAGGAGGTGGAGCGGGCCTTAGCCGTCGTGCTGCGCCAACCGGCGGTCTCCCTAACCGTGGCCGGACGGACTGACGCGGGCGTCCACGCGCTGGGTCAGGTAGCCAGCTACGCCGGCTCGCCGGCCGGCGTGCGTAGTCTGAATGCGCTACTGCCAGAGGACGTCGCCGTACTTTCTTGCGAGTCGGCGCAGCCCGGCTTCGATGCCCGCCGTGACGCGACCAGCCGTGCCTACACGTACCGCGTTCTGACGCGGCCGGGCAAGCCCGCGCTGGAACGCGGACGGGTGCTCCACTGGCCCCACCGGATGGAGCTTCAGGTGCTCGAAGAGTGCGCCGCCGCGCTGGTCGGGACCCACGACTTCACCGCGTTCACGCCCGCCGAATCCGAGCATGTGCGCTTCTCGCGCAGGGTGCTGGCCGCCTTCTGGCGCGAGCGTGGGGGCGGGCTGGTCGAGTTCTCGGTCGAGGCTGACGCTTTCATGCGTCACATGAATCGGGTGCTCGTCGGCACGATGCTCGAAGTCTGTTCGGGGCGGCGATCCGTGCGCGATTTCTGCGCGCTGCTCGAGGGGCGTCCGCGCTGCGCCGCTGGGCGCACCGCGCCGGCCCATGGCCTGTACCTGGTCGGAGTCGGGTACGGGGGCCGGCGCGTCCTCGGCGACTGCGGGGACGCGTAACGGCGCGTGTCAGCTTGGGGTCAAGGCCGCAACAATCGCGGTCCTTTCGGCCGTCGTGCGTCATTCGTCGGGCATTCTGCAGTGCGTGACCCGCGGGGGCCGGACAAAACTGACCACGGTCGACGCAGGCGATCGACGTTGGCGAGAAGCTCGCCCTCAGAGCGCTTACGTCGCCGAGATCGTCTCGCCCGGGGAACTGCGTCACCTTTTGCGCGCCGGCGGCACCGTGAAGCGCCCAGAACACGCGGTCGCGTGGATTGCAAAGCGCCAACTCGGCCTTATTGCTAGCTGGCAATTACAAGCCGCCGGCGTCAGCCGCAGCTCGATCACCCGACGACTGCGTCGCGGGGCGCTTCACCGGGTCCATCGTGGTGTCTTCCTCGTCGGGCATGCGCTGCAATTTCCGGGCGCCCGGGAACTTGCGGCGGTGCTCGCCTGTGGCGACCGGGCCTTCGTGAGCCATCGCTCGGCGGCTGCGCTCTGGGGGCTTACGAAGGTTGCTGGAGCCGAGGTGGAAGTAAGCGTTGTAGCGAGGAACTGTAAGCCACGTGCAGGGCTCCGGGTACACCGGGTGGCACACCTCGATCCGCGCGACGGTGCAAAAAAGAACGGGATTCCCACCACCTCCCCGTCACGGGCGCTGGTCGACCTGGCTGCGAGCGCAGCTCCAGCCGAGCTCGAAACGGCGCTGGCGGAGGCCCGCGCGCAGCGGGTTATGAGCGACGGGCAGCTCTCGGACACGCTCGACCGTGCCGGCAACCGGGCCGGCGTGGGCGCCTTACGAGCACTCCTTCGGCATCAGGGCGGGCCGAGGTTGACCCGTTCCGAAGCGGAGCGCCGTTTGCTGCGCCTGATCCGAGCCGCGAGGCTCCCGGAGCCCGAAGCGAACGTTCGCGTCGAGGGCTTCGAGGTCGACTTTCTCTGGTCAGAAGCGCGCCTGATCGTGGAGGTCGACGGCTTCGCTTTTCACGGCCATCGACGGGCCTTCGAGCGGGACCGCATGCGCGACATGGTGCTTCGCGATCGTGGCTTCGAGGTTATCCGCGTCACGTGGAAACAACTGGTCGACCAGCCGCTGTTGGTGATCGCCCACATCGCGCGGGCGCTTGAGCGACCGCATCATCGAACCCGCGGCACCTACCACTAGGATCAAAGCGGCGTGCGTGTCTTGCTCACCAACGACGATGGCATCGAGGCGGACGGTCTGCAGACCCTCCGGCGAGCGCTGCTGGAGCTGCCCGGGATCGAGCTGGCGGTGATTTCGCCCGACGGCAACCGATCGGCGATGGCTCGCTCGATCACCACCCGCCGGCCGCTTTGGGTCCAGGAGGTCGAGTTCGACGACGGCACGATCGGGTACGCGACCGATGGCACGCCGGTGGACTGCGTGAGGCTGGCGCGGCTGGGTCTGATCGAGGGGTTCGAGGCCGAGTTGGTGATCTCGGGCATCAACCACGGGTCAAATCTCGGCGACGACATCACGTATTCGGGCACGGTGGCGGCGGCACTCGAGGCGATCGTTCTCGGGCTGCCGGGGATCGCCGTCTCGCAGCAGTCGAACGCATGCGAGCTGGACTTCCGCGCGGGACTGGCATTCGAGTTTGGCGCCGCCGCGGCCTTCACCTCGCGGCTGGTCGAAGAGCTTCAGAACGTGCCGCTGCCCGCCGGCACGCTGCTCAACATCAACGTACCCGGGAAGCACCCCCTGGGCGTCGAGGTAGCCCGGCTCGGCAAGCGTGTGTACCGCGACGAGCTCGCCCTGATCGAGGAAAGCGAGGGCGGAAGGCGCCAGTACCGGATTTATGGCGAGGCCAGCTATGAGGAAGAGGAGACCGGCACCGACCTCGCTGCGGTGGCTCAAGGCAAGATTGCCGTGACCCCGATCCACTTCGACCTCACCGATCGCACCGGCTTAACGGCCCTTCGTCGCTACGACCTCAAGCGGCTGGTCGCGCCGGCTGCCAGCGAGCTGCAGCCGTGAGCCCGCGAGCGAAAGCTCGCAACGGTCAAAGTGCCGAGCGAAGGGCTGCGGAGCTCCGGCGTGCGCTCGAGTACCACAACTACCGCTACTACGTGCTCGACGACCCTAAGGTCGGAGACGACGAGTACGACTCGCTGCTCGACGAGCTGCGAGCGATCGAACGTGAGCAACCCGAGCTCATGAGCCCTGACTCACCCACACAGAGGACCGGCGCCGAGCCTGTCTCGGAGCTCGTCAAGGTCAGTCACCTCCAGGCGATGCTTTCGCTGGGCAATGTCCGCTCGGAGGAGGAGCTGCGCAGCTGGATCCAGCGGATGCGCAACTTCCTCTCCCGCGAGGGGATCGCAGATCCGCGGTTCGAGTTCGTCGCCGAGCCCAAGATTGACGGGCTGGCGATTTCGCTGCTGTACCGCGACGGCAGGCTCGAGCGCGGAGCCACGCGCGGCAACGGCGAGGTGGGCGAGGACGTCACCCACAACCTGAGGACGATCCCGTCGATTCCGCTGCGCCTTCAGACCCCGGATCCACCCGCGCTGGTCGAGGTCCGGGGCGAGGCGTACATGTCGCTGCCCGACTTCGCCGCGCTCAACGAACGCCAGGCCGCGGCCGGTCAGTCCACTTTTCGCAACCCCCGCAATTCCGCGGCAGGCACGATCCGCCAGCTTGATCCCAAGCTGGCGGCTAAACGGCCGCTTTCCTTCTGGGCCTACGGCGTGGGAGCCGCCGACGGGGTCTCGTTTGCCACGCAGTGGGAGACGCTTCAGTGGCTTTCAGAGCATCGCTTCCCGGTGCACCCCGACGTCGCGCTGCTGGAGTCCGAGGAAGCGGTGGTCGAGCGCTGTCGCGACTGGGAAGCGCGCCGCGGGTCGCTCGATTTCGAGATCGACGGCGTCGTGATCAAGGTCAACGACGCCGAGCTTCAGCGACGCCTGGGCGTGGTGGGGCGCGAGCCACGGTGGTCGATGGCGTGGAAATTCGCGCCGACCACGGCTGTCACCGAGCTGAACGACATCGGGTGGAATCCCGGCAAGTTCGGCGACCTGCACCCCTATGCGATGCTCGAGCCGGTCACGGTCGGCGGCGTGACCGTGAAGCTCGCGACGCTTCACAACGAGGAGGACCTCGCCCGCAAGGACATCCGTCCCGGCGAGGAGGTGATCGTGCTGCGCGCCGGCGACGTCATTCCGCAGGTGCTCTCGCCGGCGCCGCACATGGCGGAGCGCTCCAGTCGCCCGCCCCGCCCCAAGCCGCCCGAGCGGTGCCCGGTCTGCGACACGCAGACTGTGAAGCCCGACGGGTCTGTGTTCACAAAATGTCCGAACCGGAGCTGTCCCGGCCGGCGGTGGCAGCTGCTCAAGCACTTCGTCGGTGCGATGGACATCGACGGTCTCGGGGAAAAGCAGGTCAGCCTGTTCATGGAGTTGGGATGGGTGAAGACGGCCGGTGACTTCTACCGGCTGGACCCGACCCAGATCGAGCAGCGCACCGGTTTTGGCGAGGTCTCAGCGCGCAAACTCCTGCGGGCGATCGAGGAATCCAAACGACAGCCTTTCGGGCGCGCTCTCTACGCGCTGGGGATCGAAGAGGTCGGCGAGGTCACGGGGCGAAACCTGGCGAATCAGTTCCGCACGGCTGATGCGTTGCTTGAAGCGACCCCCGACCAGATCGAGGCCACTCCTGGGGTGGGCCCGAAGATGGCCCACCTGATCCACGAGCAACTGACCGATCCCCAGATGCGGGAGCTCATTTCCGATCTGCGCGGGGAGGGCCTTCGCTTCGAGCAGGAGGGACCCCCGCCCGGTGAAGGCCCTCTCGCGGAGAAAACGTTCGTCCTGACCGGAACGCTGCCGAACCTGACCCGCGAGCAGGCCACCGAGCTGATCATGGGGGGCGGGGGCAAGGTCACGGGGTCGGTCTCGCGAAATACCGCCTACGTCGTCGCTGGGGCGAGCCCGGGGTCGAAGCTCGCCCAGGCGGAGCGACTCGGTGTGCAGGTGCTCGACGAGGAGGGTCTCCGGCGGCTGGTCGACGGCTCCGGTTGACCCTAGCCCTTGTAGTTAGCGACCGCGACCGCCATCTTCGTCTCGATCGCGTGTCCGGTATTCGAGTTGCTGAGTCGGTTCATGAGGAACGCAAATGCGAGCCGGTGCCCATTGCGGGCGCTGCAGTAGCCGACCAGGCTGGCCACGCCGGAGAGCGTCCCCGTCTTGCCACGACAATTTCCCTGGGCCCTCGTACCACGCATCTCGTCGATGAGCGTCCCGGTCTTACCCGCGATCGCGAGCGAGTGAACGAAGGTCGTGTTGCCAGATAGAGCTCTCAGCAGCGTTACGACCTGCCTGGGGCTGGTCGAGTCGTAGCGGGAGAGCCCCGAGCCGTCGTCGAAGCGGGGATTGATGCCGAACACGGTGCGGAGCTCGCGGTGGACCACCCGAACCCCGGCCGCAGTGGTTCCGGCTCCGGCGAGCTGCGCGCCGAGGTTCTTGAGCAGCATTTCGGCGAAGAAGTTGTCAGAAGGGGTGTTTGTCAGCTGGATCAGCTTCCCGAGATGGGGAGAGTGCACCGCCGCGAGGAGATGGGCACCCTTGGGCGTATCGCCAGTCGAAGTGGGGGTTTTTGGTTGGCACCTCAATGCCGTTGGCGCGCAGGG
>DASRHQ010000103.1:0-21318 GCA_035650455.1 Solirubrobacteraceae bacterium | reverse complement strand
GAGCTTCACTACGCGCTCGAGCATTCGGGGTGCCGTTGGCTGTTCTGCGCACAGGAGTGTCGGGGCGCTGATTTCCGAGCAATGGTCGCCGAGGCGGCGCCGACGCTGCCCGGCCTCGAGCGCGCGGTGTTCTTCGAGACGCCGGAATGGGAGGAGCTCGCCGCGCAGCAGGCCGACGCCCAGCTGATGCGCGAGCGAGCGGACCAGCTCGATTTCGACGACCCGATCAACATTCAGTACACGAGTGGCACGACCGGCTCCCCAAAGGGGGCCACGCTCTCACACCACAACATCCTCAACAACGCCCGCTTCCTCGCCGACCTGCTGCGCTACACGCCGGAGGACCGGGTGTGCGTTCCCGTGCCGCTGTACCACTGCTTCGGCATGGTGATCGGCAACCTCGCGTGCACCTCAACGGGCGCCTGCATCGTCTATCCAGCGGCGACGTTTGAACCGGAGGCGACGCTTGAGACCTGTGCGGCCGAGCGGTGCACCAGCCTGTACGGCGTGCCCACGATGTTCATCGCGCAGCTGGGGCACGAGCGCTTCTCCGAGTTCGACCTGAGCTCCCTGCGCACCGGGATCATGGCCGGCTCTCCCTGCCCGATCGAAGTGATGAAACGAGTCAACGACGAGATGGGTATCCGCCAGATCGGGATCGCCTTCGGGATGACCGAGACCTCGCCCGTCTCGACCCAGGTGCGGATCGAGGACACGCTCGAGCACCGCTGCGAGACCGTCGGGCAGGTCATGCCCCACACAGAGATCAAGATCGTCGACCCATCGACAGATCGGATACAGCCCCGCGGTGAGCCCGGGGAGTTCTGCGCCCGAGGCTATCTTGTGATGCGCGGGTACTGGAACGACCCTGAGCGCACCGCTGAGGTCCTGGACACCGCACGGTGGATGCACACGGGCGACCTGGCCACGATGGACCCGGAGGGATACGTCCGGATCGTGGGTCGCATCAAGGACATGGTCATCCGCGGCGGCGAAAACGTGTACCCGCGCGAAATCGAGGAGTTCCTCTACGGCCACCCCGAGATCGCCGACGTGCAGGTGATCGGAGTCCCAGACGAGCGCTATGGCGAGGAGCTGATGGCCTGGATCGTGCCGCGGTCTGGGGCATCCTTGGACATCGATGCGGTCCGTGACTTTTGCCGCGGCAAGATCGCTCACTACAAGATCCCCCGTTACGTGAAGTTCGTCGACTCATTCCCGATGACCGTCACCGGCAAGGTGCAGAAGTTCAAGATGCGCGAGATCGCGATCGAGGAGCTGGGGCTGGACCGGGCTGCATCGGTGGCCACGGCTTAGGTTGCGCGGCCGGAGGCCGGGCGCCCGTCGTGCCTGGCCGGGCGCCGACCCGCGCGCCACAGGGCGGCCAGGGGCCGACCCGCGCGCCAGTCGTGCCGGGCGGGGGCCGACCCGCGCGCCAGTGGGCGGCACAAACTGACCAAACCTCCGGTCTCACGGGGAGCGTGGTCGTTTTTGTTCGCGTGACGACCACTTCTGACCAACCCTGGTCGCGGAGAGCAAGTACGGCGACTTTTGACCGCCCGGTGCAGTCGTGGCGGGCGGCCTGGAGGCGGGCGGTCTAGGGGCGTGCGGTCGCGGGGCCTACGGTCGCCGCGAACTCGTCGTGGAGTGTGCGGATCCGCTCAAGAATCAGATCCGCCGCCTGCTGCTGCTGCTCGCGCGTGGACCCTGGGATACGAGCAAAGCGAAACGGAACGCCGTACTGAATCCTGATGCGAGGGAAGCGCAGTCGACGCCAATTGCGGACCTGATGCGAGCCGACCACTGCGATCGGCACCACCGGGGCACCCGATTCCAGCGCGAGTCGGCCGATTCCGGGCCGGGCGTCCTGGCCCACCGCGCCGGTACGAGACCTCCCTCCTTCGCAGTACATCACGATGGCACCTCCGCGATCCAGGACGGTGAAGGCGGTGACGAAGGCCTCCTCGTCGTGGTGGCCCCGCCGCACCGGGAAGACGCCTCCATGGCTGAAGATCCACGTGCCGACTCCAGTGAACAGCTGTGATTTGGCCATGAACTGGACGCGGCGGCGGATGAAGCCGCCGACGAAGAAGTGATCCATGAAGGAGGCGTGGTTCGGCGCGAGGATGACCGGTCCGGTGGGGACGTTCTCGGAGCCGAAGGCTCGCGCACGGTAGGTGACGAGCGCATGGATGACGGTCAGCACGCGCACCACCTCGTAGACCTTCGCCTCTGGCTCCCGGGTACGCACCCGCTGGTGGAAGGGCGCGAAGTACTCCGCCGGCCGTGGGTCGCGGTAGACCTGAGGCTTAAGCTCGACGTCGGTGGTCATGGTCGGAGCAGCCTACGCGGTGTCCCAGGCCCGTGCCCGCTCGACCGCGCGATGCCACCACCCGAGCAGCTCGTCGCGTTGCTCCGCGCTCATGGCCGGCTCGTAGCGAACCCGCTCACGCCAGGTCGAGACGAGGTAATCGATCGTCCACAGATTGGACCCGACTCCGGCGAGATAGGCGGCGCCTTGGGCCGTCGTTTCGACAATTTCAGGGACCAGCACTGGGACACCCAACAGGTCGGCCTGAAACTGCATGAGCCAGCCGTTGGCCACGGCCCCGCCATCGGCGCGAAGCTCTTCGAGGCTGCGGCCGCTGGCCGCCTCCACCGCCCGAACCGCATCCACGCTCTGATAAGCGATCGACTCGAGTGCCGCGCGCGCCAGGTGGGCGCGGGTCGAGCCGCGCGTGAGCCCCACGATGGTCCCCCGCGCGTGGGGGTCCCAGTGAGGTGAACCGAGTCCGGTCAGCGCCGGGACGAAATAGACGCCATCGTTGGAGCGAAGCGAGCGCGCCAAGGGCTCGGACTCGGCCGCGGAGTCGAGGATGCCAAGCCCGTCGCGTAGCCACTGCACCGCAGCGCCGGTGGCGAAGACCGACGCCTCAAGCGCATAGGTCAGTTGCTGTCCGATCCGCCATGCGACCGTCGCCAGCAATCCGGGGACCGGAGGCGGCCGGCTGGTACCGGCGTTTTGGAGGAAAAACGAGCCGGTGCCATAGGTGTTCTTGCCGCTGCCGGGTTCGACGCACGCTTGCCCGAAGAGCGCTGCTTGCTGATCGCCCGCGACGCCCGCGACAGGAACCGCGTGGCCATGGAGGGCCGCCGGGCGGGTAATCGATACGACGCCGCAGCTGGGGCCCACGGACGGAAGCGCTCTTTCGGGAACACCGAAGACATCCAGCAGCTCTGGGTCCCAGGTGCCACGGGCAGTGTCGAACAACATCGTGCGCGAGGCGTTGGATGGATCGGTGACGGCCTCGCCGCACAGCTTGAAGATCAGCCACGAATCCACCGTTCCGAAGACCGCGCGTCCCGCGGCCGCGCGCTCCCTCAGTCCCTCCACGTTACGCAGCAGCCACTCGATCTTCGTCGCCGAAAAGTAGGGGTCGAGCACGAGTCCGGTGCGCTCGCGGATCAGCTGCTCGAGACCCTCGGCGTGCAGCTGCGCGCAGCGGGAGGCCGTGCGACGGTCCTGCCACACGATCGCGTTGTGCAGCGGCTCCCCGCTCGCTGGATCCCACACGCACACGGTCTCGCGCTGGTTGGTGATACCGACCGCTTCGAGATCTCCGGGCCGCAGTCCGGCGTCGGACAACGCCTCGCCCGCGACCGCGTGGGTCACCTCCCAGATCTCCGACGCGTCGTGCTCGACCCAGCCGGGGCGCGGGAAGTGCTGTCCAAATTCCCGGTAGGCGCGGCCGATCAACTCCGCGCGGGAGTCAAAGACCATGCAGGTCGTGCCGGTCGTTCCCTGATCGATCGCCAGGATCACGATGTCTCCGGGCGGCAATGTATCTCCATGCGGGATTTTGGGAAGGATCAAGTTATGACTATCAACGAGAACACCATTTCCGTCCCAACCCTTCAGTGCAACGACGGCAACAACATTCCGCAACTGGGCTTCGGGGTCTTCGAGGTATCACCGGAAGACACCACCGATGCCGTTCTTCATGCGATCCAGGTCGGCTACCGGATGATCGACACGGCCGCGATGTACGGCAATGAAGCCGAGGTCGCAGAGGCGATCGCCCGCAGCGGCCTCGAGCGCAGCGAGCTGTTCATCACCACCAAGCTCTGGAATGACGATCACGGTCGCGACCGTACGAGACGTGCCTTCGAGCTCAGCCTCGAGCGCCTGTCATCCGAGTGGGTGGACCTCTACCTGATTCACTGGCCGGCGCCCGCTCAGGGTAGATATGTGGAGACCTGGCAGGCCATGTGCGAGTTGCGTGAGGAGGGTCGCGCGCGCTCGATTGGGGTCTCAAACTTCCTGCCCGAGCACATCGAGCAGATCACCGACGCGACAGGGGTTGCGCCGGCCGTCAACCAGGTCGAACTTCATCCGCGCATGCAACAGCGCGAACTGCGCGCCTTTCACGAAAAGCACCGCATCGTGACCGAGTCGTGGAGCCCGCTCGGGCGCGGAGCGCTACTGGACGACCCCGTGGTCGGGAACGTCGCGGCGCAGACCGGCCGCACGCCGGCGCAAGTGCTTTTGCGCTGGAACGTCCAGCTCGGTTGCGTCGTGATCCCGCGATCGGTTCGCGCACAGCGCATCGAGGAGAACGCGCAGATATTCGACTTCGAGCTCGACCAGGAGCAGATGGAGGCGATCGCGCAGCTCGACCGCGAAGAGCGGATCGGACCCGACCCGGCACGGTTTGGCTAGCGACGTTCCTAGGCGGTCCTAGCTCCGACGTCCTGTTCAGGGGTGGACGGCGACCTTACGGGCTCAGAACGACTTGTAGGTTCCGTTCCCGGTCTTGAAGCCGTGGTGGGACTTATTGGTGCACGTGACGGTCTTGCCGTTGGTGCCCGTGAGCTTGCAGGTAACTCCAAGCCCGCTCCATGTGGTTCCGCCGGGCAGGAACGCGACAGTCGCGTTCTTGGCCCATTGGTGCTTACACGTGACGACCACCTGCGTCTTGCCGTGCGCCGCGAGGACCGCAAAGGCCTGTGCGAAGCCACCGCCATGCGCACATTGCTTCACTCCCCCTCCGGGGATGTTCGTGCCGATGCAGGCGAGCTGCGTGGCCGGCTTGTGATTGTTCCGGTAGCCGCAGCCCGCCGTCCCGGGAGTGTTGTACCAGTAGTGGGCGTGCGAGGTCTTGGCGACAGCCGCTGCCGCAACGGCCACCCCTGACAACGTCAGTGCGGCGAGTGCGATCGCTGTGGTAATGCTGAGCTTGCGCGAACCCCGATGCATGTGAACCCCCTTTGCTCGCGCGGCATTGATCCGAGCGCGATTAAACCCGACGCGCGCGTGCCGTTGGTTGTGATTTTGTTGAGCTAGGAGTGGCGCCGCACCGAGCGTCGGATAGCCTCCTGCACCGAGAAACGAGCAGGAGCGTCAGTTGCCCGTAGTCGAAGCCCATATCACCGGAACCGTTTGGAAGATCGAGGTCGAGATCGGCGACCACGTCGCGGAGGGCGACACTGTTGTAATCCTGGAATCGATGAAGATGGAAATGCCGGTCGAGGCGGAGGACCCTGGCGTCGTCAAGGAGATCCAGTGCGAGGAGGGACAGTCGGTCTCGGAAGGCGACGCGCTAGTTGTCCTCGAATAGCCCTTCCCGAGGCGAGTCGGCGGCGGGCCGCCTGTTGGTCGACGAGCCCGCCTCCGGGGTCGCACGCCTGACGATCTCCAATCCGGCCAAGCGCGGGGCGCTCGACCACGCGATCCTCGATGCGATCGCGACCACCCTGTTCGGGCTGGAGGCGAGATGCGTGATCGTAACCGGCGAAGGGTCGATCTTCTCGGCCGGCTATGACATCGGCCACCTATCCACCGATGTCCTTGCCGACGAGGCAGAGCGGCTGGTCGCCCACCCCTTCGCAGCCGCGATCGCTGCGCTGGAGGCCTATCCCTATCCCACGCTGGCGTCGATTAACGGCCCCGCCATCGGTGGTGGGCTGGAGCTCGCGCTCGCCTGCGATCTCCGCATCGCCTCGTCCCAGATCGCATTCGCCATGCCGCCGGCCAGGCTCGGCCTCGTCTATTCCCACACCGGCCTGCGCAAGTTCATCGAGATCATCGGGGCCGCGCGCACCCGCGAGTTGTTCCTGCTCGGACGGCGGATCGACGCAACCACCGCGCGCGAGTGGGGCCTGATCAGCGACTTGGCCGATCCGGCTGACCTGACCGAGAGCGCGGTGGGGTTGGCGGTCGAACTCGCCGCGGGAGCGCCGCTTGCTCAGCGCGGCAATAAACGCGTGATCAGTGCCGTGCTCGAGGCGCAGGGCCGGCTTGCGCCCGACGTGGAGCGGGAGCTGATCGAGCTGCGCCGCGCCTGCTTTCAGTCCGAGGACTTTCGCGAGGGAGTTCGCGCGTTCGCCGAGAAACGCGGGCCGAATTGGCGGGGACAGTGACCTTCGATGCTCCGCGGCTGCTTCGTCACCGGCACCGACACCGGCGTGGGCAAGACCGTCCTCGCGGCCGCTGTGGTGGCCGGCGCGAAGTCACGCGGGGTGGAAGTCGCCGCGCATAAGCCGGTCATCACAGGTCTCGACGAGCCAACCCCTCCAGCATGGCCGCCGGATCACGAGCTGCTCGCTCGCGCGGCCGGGTGCTCCGCCAAGGACGTCGCGCTGGCCTCGTACGGCCCCGCGGTATCGCCTCACCTCGCCGCCGCGCTCGCGGACCGCCCAATCGATGTGGCCGAGCTGGAACGCAAGCTCCGAGCCGCCGGCGATCACGCCGAGCTGGTCGTGATCGAGGGAGTGGGCGGCCTGCTTGTGCCGTTGAGCGATGGGTATGACGTGCGCCGACTCGCCGGCTCGCTGCGGCTACCGCTCCTGATCGCGGCGCGGCCCGGGCTTGGAACGATCAATCACACCTTGCTTACGGTCGAGGCGGCGCGCTCCAAAGGACTCGAGGTCACAGCGGTCGTGCTCACCCCGTGGTCCGAGCCGCCAGGGGTG
Organism: Solirubrobacteraceae bacterium; assembly: GCA_035650455.1. Taxonomy (GTDB): domain Bacteria; phylum Actinomycetota; class Thermoleophilia; order Solirubrobacterales; family Solirubrobacteraceae; genus Palsa-465. The sequence goes on along the minus strand of DASRHQ010000103.1, from coordinate 14,346 downwards.
GTAGAGATGTCAAACCGGGACACAATTGCCGCCTTGGCCGGTGTGGCAGTCGAGGTGCTGCCGCCGATTGCGCGCGCCGAGCCCGATCTCCTAGCCCAAGCGGCCGAGAGCTTGCCGCTCGCGCAGTGGCTCTCTCGCTGGCTAGCTTCCGACCGGGACGGCCAATAGCTTCTGGCCTGTGCGCAGTACCGCCGAGCTGCAGGCCGCCGACCGCAGGCATCTCTGGCACCCCTTCACCCAGCAGCGCGCCTGGTGCGAGGACGAGGAACCTCTGATCATCGAGCAGGCCGAAGGGGTCAATCTGTACGACACCGATGGGAACCCCTACATCGACGGCGTGGCCTCGCTGTGGTGCAACGTTCATGGCCACCGCCACCCGGCATTGGATGAAGCAGTCGCTGAGCAGCTGGGCCGGGTGGCTCACTCCACGATGCTCGGAGCCTCGCATCCAGGGGCCATTGAGCTCGCCGAGCGGCTGCTCGAGTCTGCGCCCGCAGGGCTGACCCGGGTCTTCTACTCAGACAGCGGCTCGACGGCGGTCGAGGTCGCGCTCAAGATGGCGTTCCAATGGTGGCTCCAGCGCGGGGAGCGGCGGACCACCTTCATCTGCTTGGAGGGTGCCTGCCACGGGGACACGCTTGGCGCTGTCTCTGTTGGCGGCATAGAGCTCTTGCACTCCCGCTACGACCCGCTTCTGTTCGACACGGTCCAAGCCCGCAGCGGCGACGGCCGGCAACTTGACGAGCTGCTCGAACAAAATGCCGGTCAGGCGGCCGCCGTTATCGTGGAGCCGCTGGTGCAGGGGGCCGGAATGCTCATGCAGCCGCACGGGTACCTCGAGCGTGTGCGGCAGCTGTGCGACGCGCATGGGGTGCTGTTGATCTGCGACGAGGTCGCGACCGGGTTCGGACGCACCGGCATGATGTTCGCGTGCGACCACGAAGCCGTTGCACCCGATCTGATGTGCGTCGGCAAGGGACTGACAGGTGGGTACCTGCCGCTTGCCGCCACCCTCACCACCGAGCGGGTCTACGAGGGTTTCCTCGGGACGCCGGAGGAAGCCCGCACCTTCTTTCACGGCCACACCTACACGGGCAATCCGCTTGCGTGCGCCGCTGGAATCGCGACGCTCGAGACCTTCAAGCGCGAGCGCACCTTGGAGACGCTGGCACCAAAGATCGAGCTCCTCGAGCGCCTGCTGGCGCAACGTATCGCCGTGCTGCCGGGGGTGGTGGAAGTGCGCCAGCGAGGATTCATGGTGGGCATCGAGCTGATCGGGCGGCCGCCCGGGGAGCGGCTCGGACACGCCGTCGCTATGGCGGCTCGCCGTCGGGGGGCGTTGATCCGGCCGCTCGGCGACGTCATCGTGCTGATGCCGCCGCTGACGATTTCCGAGGCCGACTTAAGACGCCTCGCCGCGATCACGGCCGCCTCGATCGCCGAGACGACCGTCGGGCGGCTGAGGGCTGCGGCCTAGCTGTCCCGGTTGGGGTACGGCCAAGTGGCTCGCTAGGGCCGCGGCCTAGGGCCTATTCCGGTTGGGTGTGCGGCCGAGTGGATAGGGCCTAGCTGCCGCCTTCCGGCACACTTGGGAGCGGAACGGCTTCGACAGAGGTGTCGGCCTCACCGGGGTCTTCCGCAGGCCCTGTGGGAACGCTCGGTGCGATTCGGTTGACCCACAGCTCCTCGACCAAGATTTTGAACGTGACGATGATCGGCACCGCCACGATCAGGCCGACAAACCCGAACAGCCGCTCGACCGCCAGCACCCCGATCGCGACGACCGCGGGATGTAGTTTCACGGCCCGCGCGATTACCAGCGGCTCGATCATGTTGCTCTCGATCTGGTGGGCGATGATGTAGACGATCGCCACCAGGATGGCCTTCCCGGTCGAGAAGGTGAGCGCGTACAGGATCGGCACGATCGAGCTCAACAGCGCACCGAAGTAAGGAATGATCATCGCGACCGCCGTGAAGACGGCAAAGAATGCGGCGAAGTCCAGCCCGACGAGCGTCAAGCCCAGATATGTGAGCCCGCCGAGGATCAGCATCCCGACGATCAGCCCGACCAGCCAGCCGAGATAGGCGGAGCGGAGCCGGCTAAGTACATGGCGGGCGTGCTGGCGGTTTCGGCCGGGAAAGAGCCTGACGACCCCGTTGACGAGCGGATCGGGATGAATTGCCGTGTAGAGCGCGGTGATCAGAATCACGATCATCACGACCACCACGCCCGCGGCGGTCTTGCCGACCGAGGCGGCAGGCCCGAGCAGCTTCGAGGGATGGCTCTTGTAGTTGTTGACAAAGTGCTGGATCTGGTGGCTGATGTGGCTAGCCGAGGTGCCCGCTAGGCGTGCGATCCGGTGCAGGAACTCGCTCGAGATCGTCGGCAGCTGCTGGATGAACCTGTTGATCTCGTGGCTGAACACGGGGACGATCAGTGCGATCAGCCCACCCAGCGCGCCCAGCGCCAGCGCCAGCCCCAGCAGCGCGCCGATCACTCGCGGGATGCGCCAGCGCTTCAAAAAGTCGGCAATGGCCGCCAGCGGGATCGCGACGATCACCATGATCAGGACCGCAAGGATCAGCGAGGCGAGGGTCGGGAAGACGAGGATGACGACCACCAGGCCGAACGCGAGCAGGATCGCCCGGTAGATCACCCCCGGTGTGATCTGGTCAAACACGGCTGCTCCAGGAAACGGTCATCACGGCCCTATGATCCTCTCTCCCCCGGCAGGGAGTGGCACAGGGTCCAGCCTGCCTGGAATGATTCGCCGTGCCGTGCCACAACGAGCGCCGACCCGGGTCGTGCTAGACCATCTGCCAGGCGCTGAGGAACGCCGGGAAGCGTCGGGCACCAATCGCGACCACCCGGCGAAGCTCAGGCGAGCAGCGCCGATCGTGAAGGGGGCGCTCGTCGCCTTCTGGCGCGACCAAGGGACCCACCACGCCGGGGCACTCACCTATTACGCCTTGATGTCGCTGTTCCCATTGCTGCTGCTCGCCGTCTCGCTGTTGGGCCTGATAGGTCAATACCCATCTACCTATAACTCGATCATTCATCACCTCCACTCGGTGATCCCAGCCAATGCCCTATCGACGGTCAACGCCGGGCTCAAGGCGGCGCTGAAGGACCGTGGGACGGCTCTGGCCGCTTTGCTGCTCGGAATCTTCAGCGCGTTTTATGGAGCGACTGGCTACCTAGAGGCCGCGCGCCGGGCCTTCAACGTCGTCTTCGGAGTGCGCCAGGGTCGTTCGTTCGTGCGCCGCAAGCTGACCGACATCGCCTCGACCATCGTGCTCCTTGTGCTGGTCATAAGCGCCGTAGTGCTGATGTTCGGGACCGGGCATGCCGTGCACGGCCTGGTGGGTTCCGATGCCGCTTCGGCGTGGCGAATCGGCCGCTGGCCTGTGGCGGTGGCGATCGCGCTGGCTGTGTTCTCGTTCCTGTACCTCGTCACGCCTGACACCCCCAGACGCGGATTGCGCTCGATCATCCCCGGCGCCGCGGTCGGCGTTGCCATTTGGCTGGCGGCCTCGGCCGGGTTCTCGCAGTTCTTGGCCCGGGTCTCGAGCCTTGACGCCACCTACGGCTCCTTTGCCGCGGTGGTCGTATTACTCGTTTGGCTGTGGCTCACGAACGTCGCGCTGTTCTTCGGCGCCGAGATAAATGCCGAGATCGCGCGGCGCGCCCCGGCGTCCGAAACGAGCTTTCAAGCCGACGACGGCGCCTAGGGGATCGCTCGAGCTTTCCACCTGACAACGGCGCTTAGGGGATCGCTCGGTTAGTCCTCATAGGGCTCGAAGTCCTGCTTGCGTGCCCCGCAGACAGGACAGAACCAGGTGTCGGGGATCTCCTCGAACGGAGTCCCCGGGGGGATCCCTCCGTCGGGGTCGCCCTCAGCAGGGTCATAGATGAATCCGCAGGACTGGCATTCGTATTTCACGGGCCGCAAGCGTAGCGGCGGTAGGGTGCGCCAATGGAGGGAGACCGGCCAGCCCCGGACGAGGCGCTGAATCCCGGGCCCCCGGTCACGCCTCGCCCCGCGGCCACGGTCATTCTCATGCGCGGGGCCGCAGAGAGACTCGAGATTCTGTTGGTCAAGCGCAACCCCCGGGCGCGGTTCATGGGCGGAGCGTGGGTGTTTCCCGGCGGGGCCGTCGACCGCCATGAAGGACGCGGCGACTCAGCGCTGCGCGCGGCCGCGCTGCGAGAACTCCAAGAAGAAGCCGGAATCCAACTGACCGACCCACAGGCGCTGATTGGATTCTCGCGGTGGATCACTCCTGAGGAGATCAAGATCAGGTTCGACACCTGGTTCTACCTCGCTGCGGCGCCCCCGGACGTGGAGGCCCGCGTCGACGGACACGAGGTGGTTGAGGCTCGATGGTACGAGCCTGCGAACGCGCTGGAGGCGGCACGCACCGGAGAGATCACGCTGGTCTTCCCGACGATCAAGCACCTCGAGCAGTTGGCCGGCTTTCGCAGCGCCACTGAGCTCGCTGATTATGCGCGACAAAGGAAGATCGAGCCCGTATTGCCGCGCGTCCTCGTCTCTGGTGAGATAGCCCGCATCGTCCTCCCGGACGAGCCGGGCTACGAACGATGACGACAGCTGATCGAACTGCTACGCGCCGCCGTAGGTCACGACCAGGTCCGTGAGGACCCCGACCAGAAAGCCCGCGCTGACCATCAGCAGCCCCAGCTCGCGGTACCCGTAGCGCCGCACACCAGTCCAGACCTCTCCGATCACGTACAGGATCGCGCCTCCGGCAACCGCGTAGAACGCAAGCTCGAGCGGATGGCTGGTGACGCCAAAGCCCACCACCGAGCCCAGGAATGTCGGTCCGCCGCCGATCAATCCCGCCAATGCGAGCCATCGCCAGGACGGCTTGACGTCGCCGAGCGGGCCTACGATTCCAAACCCCTCAGTCGCGTTGTGAAGCGCAAAGCCGATGATGAGCACCGTCGCGAGGCTGATGGCTCCTGCTCGCGCTGACACGCCGATCGCGAGCCCTTCGGCGAAGTTATGAATGCCGATCGCCGCTGCGATGGTCAACCCGGTGCGCAGGGCACGGCGGCGAGCGGCGTCACGTTCGGTTGCCAGTGCGGCGGCCTCGGTACCGGTCAGGGCATCGGTCGCAGAGCCACCGGCGATGGGCGGCTTGCGGGCGCCCAACGGCCGCATGGTTCGCTCGATGATCGCCAGTCCGGCACTACCCGCTGCAAACCCGGCCGCCAGCAGCATCACCAGCAGCACGAGGTGACCAACCGATCCCTGGTGATGCTTGACGGCGCTCAGCGCCGAATTGACGATGCCGAGGCCGTTGGAGAGGACGTCCACAAAGATGAACGCCAGGACGCCAACCGAAAACATCGCCAGCGCCACGCGGGCCCGGTTGGAGAGCATGGCCAGTCGGCCGACCGGCAGCCCCAGGTAGATGGTGAACCCGGCGAGCGCTCCGAGAATGACGGTATGCGTTAGGGACACGTTCTCATCGATGGCCTTAGGCGACCCTAACCGCGCACCCTATCACGTTAGGTTGCCCTAAGTCCCACTGTCTGGCTTGGAGTTGTCGGCGCTCAGACAATGGCTTCTGCCGAAGCCGGCCCGGGCGCATACCGTTAAAGGGCTGCTGCCATAAGCGGACAGGAACCCTTAGCCATCAGCCCAGCTCAATCCGTCCACCGGCGGGCGCTCCACCCCCTCTGGCAATCGCCCCTCCTCCTCGAGCTTGTCGAGGTGGGCGGCGAGTGTGACGGCAGCGGCGAACCTGAGCTCTGCCGGAGTGTCCGCCCAGACCTCGTCAAGGAACTCATCGACGCTTCGCCGACCTGCCGCGAGCGCGGCCACGAGCCGCTCTTCGCGCTCGAGGCGGTGCGCCACGTACTGATCCAATTTCGCGATCGGATCCGACACCAGCGGCCCATGGCCAGGGCAGAGCACCTCGAGCTCGTGCCGACGAAGCCGCTCGATGCCATCAAGGTAGGCCCGCATCGCTCCCGGATACGGAGCGACGAACACGCTCCCTTCTCCGAGAACAGCATCGCCCGTGAAGGCCGCGGTTCCGGCGATGAAGGCGAGGTGATCTCGGGCATGGCCGGGCATGAAGACCACCTCCAGCGGGCCAACGACGCTGCCCCCAGCGAGCAACACGTCGACCTCGCCGCGCGCCGCCGCCACCGGGGCGTCGGGGTGGCGCTCGCGTAGGGCTCCGAGCGCTCCGGTGTGGTCCGAGTGGTCGTGCGTGAGCGCTATCCCACCCAGGCCTCCACGCCGGCCGATTTCCCCGTCGATCGCCGCCACATGCTCGGCGAGATCTGGCCCGGGGTCCACCAGCCACGTGGGTCCTCGGCCTATCAGCCAAGAGTTCGTGCCAGACAGCGTGAACGGGCCCGGATTGGCAGCGCGGATCCCCACAATGTCCTCCTTGGGAACCGCGATGCGGCTCGGCGACTCGGTCGTCTTTCGGCACTGACGCATCTCACTGCCTGCTGTGCAAGACTCCCCGCCGCCGGGGTCGCTCGAGAATGGTGAGGAGGAGGTATCCATGAGACGTATGTTGTCTGCTGCCGCTGTCGTGGCCGTTGTTGCCGGAGCCTTGTCGGTCACTGCTTCAGCTGGTGCCACCGCCAACCGCTCGACGAAAGCGTCGGCACAAGCGACGCACAAGATCACCTGGGGAGCGTGCTCTGACCCCAATTTGAAGGGATTGCACGCTCAGTGCGGGTATCTGTCCGTGCCGCTGAACTACAGCAACCCATCGGGTGCACAAATCCAGCTCGCGGTCTCCCGCATCCGTCATACCGCGAAGCACTACCAGGGCATCCTCCTGACCAATCCGGGCGGTCCGGGCGGCTCGGGGCTTAACCTGAATGCGTTCCTCGTCCCTGTCCTCAAGCAGGAGGGGTTCAACCAGGCGGCCGACGACTACGACTGGATCGGTTTCGACCCCCGCGGTGTGGGCTCGAGCAGGCCCGCGATCACCTGCGTCCCGAGTTACTTCCACCCCAACCGTCCTAACTATGTGCCGATCAGCCAATGGCTGCTCAACTACTGGCGCTCGAGCTCGGAGTCTTATGCCAACGCCTGTGCCACGAAGAGCCACCTCCAGCGGGAACTGCTTCACAACATGACCACTCGGGATGCCGCAATGGACATGAACAGCATCCGCGAAGCGCTGGGCCAGAAGCAGATGACCTACTACGGGTTCTCCTACGGCACCTATCTCGGCCAGGTCTACTCGACGATGTTTCCATCGCATGTCCGGCGGCTGGTCATGGACAGCAACGTGGACCCGCGCCACGTCTGGTACAAGGCGAACCTGGAGCAGGACCTGGCGTTCAATCGCAATGAGAACATCTGGTTCGGCTGGTTGGCCAAGTACAACAACGTCTACCACCTTGGTTCGACCGAGAAGGCCGTGCAGCACCTGTTTTACGCCACTGAGCAGCGGCTTAAGAAGCATCCGGCAGGCGGTCAGATTGGGCCCGATGAGTGGGTCGACGCCCTGCTTGATGCGGGCTACTACGAGGAGACCTGGCTGAGCGAGGCGAAGGTTTTCTCCGACTGGATAAATCACCACAACGCCAAGCCGCTGATCGCCGCCTACCGCTCATCCGACGCGCCCGGCAACGACAACGGCTTCGCCGTCTACAACGCGGTGCAGTGCACGGATGTGCAGTGGCCGACCTCCTGGGACAAGTGGAGCGCCGACAACTGGAAGATCTACAGCAAGGCGCCGTTCGAGACGTGGGCGAATGCGTGGTACAACGCTCCCTGTCTCTACTGGCCGGCGCCTGCCTCGCATCCCACCAAGGTCAACGGCAGCGGCATCAAAAGTGCGCTCCTCATCGATGAGACGCTCGATGCCGCGACTCCATTCGAAGGCAGCGAGTACGTGCGCAAGATCTTCCCGCACTCCGTGCTGCTCGCCGAGCCGGGTGGGACCACCCATGCGGACTCGCTCTTCGGCGACCTCTGCGTGGACGGCACGATTGCCAGATACCTGGCAAGCGGGGTGCTGCCGTCGCGTAAGCCGAACGCGAAGTGGGACAAGACCTGCAAGCCGCTTCCGAGGCCAGTGCCGTCAGGCGCTACGACGTTGCGCCGGGCGACGCCCAGGCTCACGCCCCAGATGGCGCGTCTCGGGCTACCGCCGGTCTACGTGCGCTGAATCCAACCTCTGGCCTGCCTTGCCCTGGCCCGCCTCGGCCGGGGCAAGGCAGCGTCATGTCCAGCCATCGTGCGCGCCGGAAGGCACCCGTGCTATCCAGCCAACATGCGCGCCCGAAGGCACCCGTGCTATCCAACCACCGTGCGCGCGCTCCGGCCCCCGTGCTCGAGTCCCCAACTGATGACCCGCTCGGGGTGAATTCGTATCAGCGGCGTTGGAAGCGTGATCGCCTCGGCCCGCCCGCGCACCTCGATGGCCCGCGGGCGCCACGGGTCGGTGCTCTCGAGGTCATCGATCACGATCGCGGCTCGTCGGCTTCGAGCGACGTCACGGAACTTCTTGGAACGCTCCAACTCGTGGCCGCCGACATCAATCGTGTCTCGCGCAGCGTTATAGATCCATCCGACCGGAACCACGTGCGGCGTGCCGTCCGTTCCGACTGTCGCGATGCGCCCGAGCTGTCGACCACCCGTCAGATAGCGCAGCTCGGCTTCGGTGAAGACGCTCATTGGTCCATTCTCCCCGAGACGCCTCTTTGCCAGCGGCCAATCCGGCGGAGCCATTTGCGATCATCGTCGCCGTGTCCTTAGTCGACAACCAGCCTGTGTGATGGCGGCGACCGCCACAAGGCGGATGGCGGTAATCCGCTTGATCGTGCTGTCGGTCGTTTCGGCGGCGCTGCTCAGCGCATGCGGCGGGAGCAACTCGAGCCATTCCTCGGGCTCAGGTTCAGGAAGAAAATCGACCACTTCGGCCGTCAAGGCCGCGTCGGCCACCTCCCTCAAGCGGCCCGTGGCGCCCACGCACACGTCGTGCCGCTCGGTGGAATACATCGGCGACTCGACCTCGGACGGTGAGGCGTCGGCCGAGTACGTCCCCGAGGCGAAGCTCCGAGCACCTGCCCAGCTGTCCAAGGTTGGTGTGAAGAAGACCCATATGGACGTCTCCGGGGCCCGGTCAATTTACGAGATCTATAACGGCATTCCCAACGCGGCCATGGTCGCCCGCCGCGAGGTCAGAGACGGTTATCACGGATGCTGGATCCTCGCGCTGGGGACCAACGAGGCCGCCGACGTAGCGGCGGGCTCCACTTTCGGTCTCAAGACCCGCATCGCCAGGATGATGTCGATCATCGGCAACCAACCGGTGATGTGGGTCAATTCGATCACGCTCCCGGGTACGCCGCAGTACTACGGCGAATCAGGGATGCGTGAATGGGACAACGACCTGGTTGCGGCATGCCCCAAGTACCCGACGATGCGCGTGTTCGACTGGGCGGCGCACGCAAAGCCCAGCTGGTTCATCCCGGACCATATTCACTACACCCCGCAGGGATACATCCAGCGCACCCGGGCAATCGTCCACGGGCTCGTCAAAGCCTTCCCGGCGAGTCAGCCATCGAGCCCGGCAAGCTCTCCTATCGCCCGTACGTTCGTCGAGGCCTTTTCGAGCAACGGGCCGCCTAACACGCACTGCCTCGTCAAGTGACGACATAGCCTGAGCGCTTGCCGGCTACGAAGTACGGGCTTGGTCGCCCGGCTCGTCGGCAGGCACATTGCATGAGCGGCTCCACCAGAGCTTGACCGCGCTGGCCGAGATCGGCGCCCTGCAGCGCACCGCTCTCGACGATGTATTGGCCCGGGTTTCAACTCACGACGAACTTGCTCAGGCGCTGGCAGCGTGTGCCGCGGTTATGGAGTCGATCGTCGAGGATGCGGAGGTCAGGGCATCGTGCTATCGCGACATCGAGGCCGCGGTCGGTCCCGACGTGCTGCTGTGGAGCTCGACCGAGGTGCTGTCGGCCTCCCCCCACTGCCCTGCGCGATTCTCTCGTCACTCATCGATCTAATCCCAGTCAGGGGATACGATCAGAATGTGCCCCGAGCGGACGCATTCGTGGACGAGGTCGCCAACGAGCTGGCGACCTGGCCGGGTGTTCACATCGAGCGCCGCGAAGATGATGCGGCGCTCGTGCGCTATGAGCACTCCGAGCTTGGCGTGCTCCACCCGGACCGCGGCTTGGCGGAGCTGCCGTTCCTGGCTGCCGAGCGCGACGAGCTGGTTGCGCGGGGCGACGCCGAGGCGGCCGAGCTCGCACTCGACTCACCCGGCGTGAGCCACGAGCTGCGCGGGCCAAGCGACGTGACCGCCGTGCTCGAGCTGTTCGATCGCCGCTACCGCGAGCTCCGGGGCGAAGATGATCCGTACAGCTCGGAGGATCCCGGCTACCCCCGTGGACGGCTGGACCAGCTCTGAGCGAGGACTGCCTCGCCGTCAACGGCACATAGTGTGTCGCGGGGTCGCCCTCGTGGCGTCGCGCGAGCAAAGTCGTATCGTCCTGAAATCAGACCCGCTAGGGAGCAACTCTGATGTCTACCTGGATCTTCGAGCCCGGCCACACCGCAGCCGAGTTCAAGGCACGGCACATGATGGTCAGCTGGGTGCGGGGGCTGTTCAAGGACATTCACGGCCAGCTTGAGCTCGACTTCGACCGCTGTCTCGATGCGACGTTCGAAGGTGAGATCGACGCGACCGGGATCTGGACCGGTGAGCCGCAGCGCGACGAGCACCTGCGCAGTGCCGACTTCCTCGACGTCGAGAATCATCCCAAGATCATCTTCAGCGGCCGCTTCACCGACCGCACCGGCGGCACAACGTTCAAGGGGGAGGCTGAGCTGACGCTCCGCGGGGTGACGGGAACGGTGCCGCTCGACGTCGTCTCGTTGGGCGAGTGGAAGACGCCGTTCTGGGTCCGTGACCAAAACAAGGGGGAGCTGCGTCGGATCGGATTCGAGGCGACCGCGACGCTCAACCGTCACGACTTCGGCGTCTCTTGGCAGGACGACCTCCCCGGGGGCGGGGTGGTGGTCTCCAACGAAATCGAGCTGGTCCTAGACGTTGAAGCGATACTGCTAGAGGATCTCGAACGGACGGGCGCGATCGAGCACTACCGGGAGTAACCGGTTGCATTTCTCAGTAGTCATGGCGAGCGGCTCGGTAAGGTCGAATAGGCTGGCGTCGTGGTCGTGATCGCCGTCGCCGAGATGTTCGGGATCGGCGGCCGCCGAGACGAGCTCGCGGCGCTGCTTGAACCCTTCGAGCGGTGGGCCGCCCGCGAACCCGGTTGTAGGCGCTATACGTTCGCGGCCGCGCTGGCCGATCCGAGCCGGTTCGTGCTGGTAAGCGAGTGGGAGAGCCAGGAGGCGCTCGACGCGCACTACCAATCGGAGGAGTTCTCCCGGTTTCAGTTCGGGCTGGACGGTCTGCTCGCGCGGCCGAGCGAGCTGACCGTGTACTCCAGTGAGGGGGCGGTTCGGCCTCTGAACACCCGGCCGATGGACCCGCGCGCCGCCGACTAACGTAGCTCCTGAGTAGGTTGGTTCATCCTGGACCTGTTGGAGGCTGAGAGCTATCACGCGCTTCAATCCCAAGGACACCCGATGGCTCCTCCGCGTCCTCGTACCCGACCTCTAACTCGAGCTCCAGAGGCCGCCACAGGTTCTGGACGCGCTCCTCGGTCGCGCCATCAGCGGGCCATTCGTGAGCGCCAAGGTCCCCGTCGTTCACAATCGCCTCGGTGACCCCGACCAGGCAGTCGCTCACCACGATTTGCGCTCGATTGCCTCTCGGGTCCCTCCCGAGCGGTCGTGACCAGATACCAGCTCGGCTTATGTCGGCAAACAGGGTCGCTGGCCTTGCCGTCGAGCGCCTCTGCGCCCAACGGGCCCCCGGGCGAAGCGCGCCGGCGCCCGGCCAATCCAATCAGGCCCAGTCGAGGCGTTCAGCAAGCTCGCTGGCGGAGAGCTCGACCAGCCGGCTTCGCTTCCGGTGCTTGTACTCGCCGGCATCGAGCCCGAGCCAAGCGACGGTCTTCTCCTGGGGCTCTAGTGAGAGAGCGGTCCGAGTTGTGCGGGAGACGCAAAGCGGGAATCCGCTCGGGCTGGTATTGCCCGAGGGGGCATCTATGACGATTTCTGCAGAGATCCGGAACTCAGCGTCGATACGCCGGTGCCATCGCAACTCGTATAGCTCCCGTGCGTTCGGCCGAGCGTGGTGCTCGGTGATGTCGCTAGGCGGCGAAGGAGCGCAGGTAGGCGTATGCGGCGTCGAGCGCGATGCGCAGCTGTTGGGGGTCGCGTCGGGTTTGGGTGAGGACGAGCCCGCCCTGGATGGCGGCAAGGGTCGCTGTCGCGAGACGAATGGGGTCTGCGCCGCGCCGGAGCTTGCCGTCGGCCTGCATCTGTCGTAGCCCCTCTCGCAGTGGCGCCTCCCAGCGGTCAAAGCCAGCGGCGAGCTCGGCGCGGGCTTGTTCGTCTGTCTCGGCGAGTTCGCCGGCGAGGCTGCCGATCGGGCAGCCCCCGATGGCGTGACGGTCGACCTGTAGCTGGACGAGGTCGTCGCACCAGCCAGCGATCGCGGCCCATGAGGAGAGATCGGCGAGCGCAGGCTGGGCGCCGAGGACCTGCTGGACGGTGCGGTCGATGAGCTGGGCAGGATATCCACGCGGATGTAGGGGTCGCACGGGGTGGGTGAAGACCTGCTCGTCCTCCTCAAACCAGGCATGTGCGAGTCGACGTCGAGGGGGTGACAGTCGCCGAGTCCACCAGCCCGAGGCTGCTGTTCGAGACCGGCCTGCCGGCGCGCTACTACCTGCCCAAGACCCACGTCCGCCTGGACCTGCTGATCCCCACCGATGCCGTTCAGCCACTGTCCATACAAGGGCCAGGCGGAATACTGGTCGGTGCGTGCAGGAGACAATGCTTACAAGGACCTGGCGTGGTCGTACCCGACCCCGCTACCCGAGAGCCAAAAGATCGCCGGGCTGATCGCCTTCTACAACGAGAAGGTCGACATCTACCTCGACGGCGAACTGCAGCAGCGCCCGTCCACCAAGTTCTCCTGATCACACCACAGCGGCCTGAACCCGCGAGAGCAGATGAGTGCCGCGATGAGCCCGGCAGTCCTTCTGAAGCGGTCTACTCAGTTTCGATCGACTGAGTAGCCTCACATGACACTCGAACACAAGACGGCCCTCGTCACGCGAGCCACCTCGGGCATCGGGCGAGCTGTCGCGCCTGACGTCCCGAGGTCGCACGATGAGTAATCCTTGGAAACTGGAGGAAGCAGATGAGCACCCCATACGCATTTGTCGTCCACCTCGAGGCCAAACCAGAAAAAGCCGCCGCCGTGGCTGAGTTGCTGGGAGGCGCGTTGCCGCTCGCCCAAGCGGAGCCCGGCACCGTCGCCTGGTATGCGGCCAGAACCTCCGACACGACATTCTGGATCTTCGACACGTTCGCCAGCGAGGACGCCCGGCAGGCGCACGTCGGAGGCTCGATCGCCGCCCTGCTCATGGAGAAGGCCGACGAGCTGTTCGCGCTGCCGCCCGAGATACTTCCAGCAGACGTGCTGGCGGCCAAGTAGTCAAGCGCTGTCAAGCCCACCAAGGCACCCGTCGAGAAACGGACTGCCACTGTTGGCGCCACTGCGCCGACGCAATATCCGCGTCAGCAACGAAGCAGGACCGGGACGACTGCCTGGGATCAGTGGTGCTCCTCGCCAGAGGCGGGTTCCCGGACGCCGGCTCGTGAGTCCGGGACTCACCGCGGCTGCCGGTGCAGCGCTATCTCTCGAATCCCTGCTCAAACGCAGCTTTGCTGCGTGCCGCGCCCCGCGTTGCTGCCTTTTGGCCACTTTGTGCCCGATCGAGCAGCCCGTCGGCCCAAACCGGCCGACAAAAAACCCAGCATTTGCTGGGTTTTTTGAGTCGGGGCGCCCGGATTTGAACCGGGGACCTCACCGACCCGAACGGTGCGCGCTACCAGGCTGCGCCACGCCCCGATCGATCCAGTATCCCACAGGCCTAATGCTCGGGAGCCAGCGCGGTGGGGCCCTAGGGCGAGCCCCGCTTCAACCGCGTGACCTAGAGCCCGCCCAGCGCCTTGTTGGTGAGGCCATGCAAGGCCTGGCCGGGGAGACCGCTCGGCGAGTTGCTGGGCAGACCGAGCCCTCCCGGAACCGGCAGCTTCGGAACCGGCAGCTCCTTGACCACCTTCCGCGCTGGGCTGGTGACGGTGTGAACGAGGTGCTTCGCATTGGACACGCCAGGCACTGTGGGCACGGTGCCCGGCACGTGGACCGCGGGCGGCGAGGGAGAAGTGCTTGGCGTGG
>DASRHQ010000102.1:0-4175 GCA_035650455.1 Solirubrobacteraceae bacterium | reverse complement strand
CGGGCGGCTTGGATTCGGTCGTCAGCGGGCGGCTTGGATTCGGTCGTCAGCGGGCGGCTTGTAGGGCGGCCAGGATCTCGTCGGGCTGCGCGTTGTCGCTCGCGTCCTGCGACATGTGCGACCAGGTGACGGTGCCGTCCGGGATCACAATCAGCGCTCCACCAAGCTGCGCGGGGTGGCCGACGGTCCGGGTCTGGAGCTTGCGGGTACGGACGGTGGCGAGGGCACCCCTGGCGACCTGTCTTGGCCCCACGAGCTCCCTGGCATTTGCCTTCTTCGCGCCAGCGGCCTGGTAGCTCTCTCGCTTCTCGTCGGCGAGCACCGGAACGTGCAGGCCCTGGCGGCGGCGGAAGTGGGCAGCCTGCCGGGGCGTTGCCTGGCCGATCAACACGAGCCGCGCGCCCGTCGCCTCGAGCGGCCCGCGGGCGCGATCCAACTGGATCGCGTGCTGCTTACAGAAAATTCAGCCGTAGTGGCGTAACCAGACCAGCACCGCCGGGCCCTGGCGCCACAGGTCGCCGAGACGGACGTCGTTGCCGTCGTGATCAGGCAGCACGATATCGGCGAGGGCGTCGGCGCGCACCGGCGCTCTCGTCGTCTGGCCCCCTGAGGCAGTGCCGGGCACGGCGCCAACCCTACACTGCCTGCCCGGAGATGCCATCGCCCGAACTCCTATGGCAGCCCTCGTCCGAACGGATTGAGCGGGCCACCCTCACGCGGTACCAGCGCTGGCTCCAGAGGAACAAGGGCCTGCGCTTCGACACATACGAAGAGCTGTGGGGGTGGTCGGTCGCCCAGCTCGAGGAGTTCTGGCAATCGATCACGGAGTTCTTCGACGTGCGGTTCAGCGAGGAGCCTCGGGGCGTGCTGGGAAAACGCGAGATGCCCGGCGCCGAGTGGTTCCCGGGCGCGCGAGTCAACTACGCGGAGCACATCTTCCGCGACAAGGATCCAGCCGCACTCGCGCTCCAGCACGCCTCTGAGCTGCGCGTTGTCGCGGAGTGGACGTGGGGTCAGCTGCGCGAGCACACCGCCCAGATCGCCGCCGGCCTGCGGAATCTCGGCGTAGGCGAGGGCGACCGCGTCGCCGCCTACCTGCCGAACGTTCCCGAAACGGTGGCGGCGTTTCTGGCCTGCGCCTCCCTCGGTGCCGTGTGGTCCTCGGCCGCACCCGAGTTCGGGGCGCGCAGCGTCATCGACCGCTTCGGGCAGATCGAGCCGAAGGTGTTGCTGGCGATCGACGGCTATCGCTACGGCGGCCGTGACTTCGACCGTCGCGAGGTCGTTGGGGAGGTCGCCGCCGAGCTGCCGGGCTCGCCCCGCGTGGTCATCCTGGGGTACCTGGACGGAACGGGATGGGAACCGGGGTTTCTGGGATCCGGGTCGCTCGAGTTCTTCCCAGTTGCCTTCGATCACCCGCTGTGGGTCTTGTACAGCTCGGGGACCACGGGGCTGCCCAAGCCGATCGTCCACGGTCACGGCGGCATCCTGCTCGAGCAGCTGAAGAAGAGCCACCTCCACCTCGACGCCCAGCCGAATGACCGCCTGTTCTGGTTTTCGACCACCGGTTGGATGATGTGGAACTTCCTCGTCGGCGTCCTGCTGACCGATGCCTCGATCGTGCTCTTCGATGGCAACCCCGGCCACCCCGACCTTGGCACGCTCTGGGAGCTGGCGCAGAGCACAGGCATGACGTGCTTTGGGACCAGTGCCGCGTTCATAAGCGGCTGCATGAAGGCGGGCGTGGAGCCGGCCTCCGGTCGCGACCTGGCGGCGCTGCGTGCGGTCGGCTCGACGGGGTCGCCGCTCTCCCCCGAGGGCTTCCGGTGGGTCTACGACCAGCTCGGGAGCGACATCTGGCTGTTCTCCACCTCGGGCGGGACGGATGTCTGCACCGCGTTTGTAGGTGGCGTGCCGACGCTGCCGGTCTACCGAGGGGAGCTTCAGGGGCGCGCGCTGGGTTGCGCGGTCGAGGCGTGGTCTTCAGACGGGCGGCCGCTGGTCGGCGAGGTCGGCGAGCTTGTGATCACCGAGCCGATGCCCTCGATGCCCCTGTTCTTGTGGGGCGATGACGACGGGTCCCGCTACCGAGAGAGCTACTTCTCGATGTTCGACGGCATCTGGCGCCACGGCGACTGGATCGAGATCACCCCGCGCGGGACCGCGATCATCTACGGGCGCTCGGACTCGACCATCAACCGCGGCGGAGTGCGGATGGGGACCAGCGAGATCTACCGTGCCGTGCTGTCCGTCCCCGAGGTGATCGACGCACTTGTGCTCGATTTGCCGCGCGAAGGCACCGAAGGATGGATGCCGCTGTTCGTCGTCCTGCGCGACGGGGTTGATTTGAGCGATGAGCTGGTTTCGACGGTCAAGCGCCGCATCCGCTCGGACTGCTCGCCGCGCCACGTACCCGACGAGGTGAGCCAGATCGCCGAGGTGCCGCGGACCCTGTCGGGGAAGGTGCTCGAGGTCCCGGTGAAGCGGATCCTGACGGGCACACCGCCTGCGGAGGCCGCGTCGCGTGAGTCGTTGGCGAATCCGGAGGCTCTTGATTTTTTCGTTGCGCTGGGGGCGAAAGAGAGTCCCTGAGGGACTCGTTGGGATATCACCCCCGCATATCGAAAGGGATATCCCAATCCTCCCGAGCGAGAGCGGCGCATGGCCATGCTGGCGGCGAAACAGCACGGCCACATAATCCGCGCGCAACTCGGCGAGCTCGGGGTCGATGATGCCTCCATCTCACGGCGCCTGAAGACCGGCCGCCTCCATCGCGTCTACCCCGGTGTCTACGCCGTCGGCCATCCGCGGCCGTTGCCGATCGACCGCGCGGCGGCCGCCGTGCTCGCCTGCGGTCCCGGGGCGGTCCTGAGCCATTCGTCGGCGGCCGCCCTGTGGGGGTTCGCCCGCCACTGGCCAGACCCCTTCGAGGTGACCGTGGCCGGAGATAGACGGCCTAAGCAGATTCGCGTGCACCGGTCGCGTCAGCTGATCTGGAGGGATCGGACTCGTACGCACGGCATCCCAGTCACCAGCCCCGCCCGCACGGTGCTCGACTGCGCCCCGACGCTGAGCGACGGTCGCCTCGGGCGCGTCGTCGACGACGCTCTGCGTGGTCCCCTCAGCCGCGACGGCCTGGCAGACGTCGTCTCGCGCAATCCGAGGCACCCCGGGGCCAAGCGCCTGGAGCCCTTCATCTCCGAGACTGCAGCCCCTACGCGCTCTCAGCTCGAACGGGGGTTCAAGGCGTTCGCCCGCCGGTTCGGCTTGCCGCCCTTCGAGCTCAACGTGTTCGTGTGCGGTCGCGAGGTCGACGTCCTGTTTCGCGCGGAGCGCCTGATCGTCGAACTCGATGGATACGACTTCCACGGAGGCCGCGGATCGTTCGAGCGCGACCGCGACCACGACGTCGACGCCCTGGCGCACGGCTTTGTCACCGCGCGAATCACGTGGCCGAGAATGAAAGGAACCCCCGCCAAGGAGGCGCAGCGCCTCCACGCCGTCCTCCGGCGTCGCCGCGACGAGCTCGGCGTTTGATCGGATCTGGCTTGCCCGCGCGCACCGCTCTCTACTCTCGGCTGGCTTGCCCGCGCGCACCGTTCTCTACTCTCAGGTGCAGTGCCCTGCGTTCCTGTGGCTCTCAGGAAACTCTTAGGTTCATCTGACATCTCGGCCAGGCGTATGTGGTGAGATAACCGCGTCCGCAACAGCGACCCCCTCCTGGTAACGCAATGACCAAGCCATTCCGACTCTTTCTCCCGCTCCTGGCAGGTGCCATCGCCGGCGCGATAGTCGCGCTGATCGTTTCGGGGAGCAACGGCTCCACGCACACGGTCACGACAACCACGGTGCTGCCCGAGGCGCGCTCAGCTCAGCCTGCTTCGCTGAGTCCCGGCCACGGCATGTCGGTCAGTGAGCTCTACCGCAGGAGCGACCCGGGCGTGGTCGACATCACCACCTCCTCGACTCAGCCCAGCAGTATCTTCGGATTTGGTAAGCAGAAGACGGAGGGCGAGGGCGCCGGAGTCGTCTACGACAAGCGCGGAGACATCCTCACCGACGAGCATGTGGTCAGCGGAGCTCAGTCCGTGACCGTGACATTCCCGAGCGGCCGCAAGGCCAAGGCCCAGGTGTTGGGTTCCAATACCGGCGCCGACCTCGCGGTGATCCGCGTC
>DASRHQ010000101.1:0-49570 GCA_035650455.1 Solirubrobacteraceae bacterium | reverse complement strand
GATCACACTCACCTTGCCGGCAATGACGCCGACGGCCTTCATGTCGTCCACTCCCGGATGTCGACGAAGCGCCCGGCGACGGCCGCCGCCGCGGCCATCTGCGGCGACACCAGGTGGGAGCGGGCACCACGACCCTGTCGGCCCTCGAAGTTGCGGTTCGAAGTCGAGGCAACACGCTCGCCCGGCGCGGCCACGTCGGGGTTCATTCCCAAGCACATCGAGCAGCCCGCACTGCGCCAGTCAAATCCGGCCCGCTTGAAGACCTCGTCGAGTCCTTCGCGCTCGGCTTGGGCCTTTACACACTGAGACCCGGGCACGACCATCGCATACACGCCCCTTGCCACCTTGTGTCCGTCGAGCATCCGAGCTGCGGCGCGCAGGTCGCCGACCCGGGAGTTCGTGCACGAGCCGATGAACACCCGGTCAAGCGCGATCTCCTGCACCGGCGTTCCCGGTGCGAGGTCCATGTACCGCAGCGCCCTTTCTTCGTGCTCGCTCTGCGGTTCCGGAACGGCGCCGGTGACGGGCACCACCATCCCGGGGGTGGTGCCCCAGGTCACCATTGGACTGACCGCCGATGCATCCACCAGCAGCTCGCGGTCGAACTGCGCCTCGGCGTCGGACTTGAGCGAGCGCCATTCGGATGGGATCTCGTCAGGGGCGCCGGGTCGGCCCTCGAGCCAGGAAAGCGTGTTCTCGTCGGGGGCGATCATTCCCGCGCGGCCGCCCCCCTCGATGGTCATGTTGCAAATCGTCATGCGCCCTTCCATCGACAGCGCCTCGATCGCGGGACCCGCGTACTCGACGACGTGACCGGTGGCGCCGGCGACTCCCATCTGACCGATGGTGGCGAGGATCAGGTCCTTGGCGGTGACGCCGAAGCCGGGCTTGCCCTCATAGCGGATGCGCATCGACCGTGGCTTGTTTGAAACCAGGCACTGGGTTGCCAGAACGTGTGCGACCTCGCTGGTGCCGACCCCGAACGCCAGCGCTCCAAAGGCGCCGTGCGTCGCGGTGTGGGAGTCGCCGCACACAATGGTCATGCCCGGTTGTGTGATCCCCAGCTCCGGCCCGATCACGTGCACGATGCCCTGATGCTCCGAGCCGAGTGAGTACAGAGGTACTCCAAAATCGCGACAGTTTCGCTCGAGTACCTCCACCTGCACGCGGGAGAGCTCGTCCCGGATGCGCGAGACCACGTGCGTCCCGTCCGTGGGTACGTTGTGGTCGGCGGTCGCAAGCGTCCGATCCGGACGGCGCACGGGGCGTCCGGCCAGTCGCAGCTCTTCGAAGGCCTGCGGAGTGGTGACCTCGTGGACCAGGTGCAGGTCGATGTAGATTAGGCCGGGCGCCACCTCGTGGGCCTCCCAGATCTTGTCCAGCAAGGTCTTAGGGTTGATCTTGGCCATCAGCTCCTCCGCAGTCCAGCGCTCACGACGGCCAGGAGCACCGCCTCCATCTCTCCCGGATTCTCAAAGCGATGGGGAAGGTCGGCGTCG
This sequence comes from Solirubrobacteraceae bacterium, assembly GCA_035650455.1. Classification (GTDB taxonomy): domain Bacteria; phylum Actinomycetota; class Thermoleophilia; order Solirubrobacterales; family Solirubrobacteraceae; genus Palsa-465. The sequence goes on along the minus strand of DASRHQ010000101.1, from coordinate 48,071 downwards.
AAGGTGACGCAGTCGCCGGTGGCCAGCTCGTACTGCTGGCCGTCGCAATGAAACCTGACTGCGCCCTTCTCGACCAGCGCGATCTCGCGACTGCCGGGCTCGTGCATCGGCGGATCGCCGCGACCGCCCGTGCTCGCGCTCGCGGCAAGCCTGTGCAGCGAGACCTCGGCCCGCTGACCGGGCAGCGGCGGGGTGAGGATCTCGTAGCGGTGGCCGCCGGCCGCCGGGCCCTTGCGGCGCTCGCCGCGCCGCACTACCGAAACCGCTCCGTCTTCGTCGAGTCGCAGCAGCTGGGATAGGCGAAGCTCAAGTCCCGCCGCGATCCGCGAAGCGACCTGCAGGGTGGGGCTGGTCTCCCCCCGCTCGACCTGCGAAAGCATGGGCGCGCTCACCCCTGAGCGCTCGGCGAGGTCTCTGAGCGAGAGATCCATCGCTTCGCGCAACGCCCGGATGCGCGGGCCGAGGGGGCTTGGAATGTCCTGCCTTGCACCGAAGCCCTTGACCCACTTCGCCCGTGTGAGCGAGGCCGCCGTGTCGGCGCTGAGCGCCCGTCCGATCCGAACCTCTGCCATCGCTACGTACGTTATCACGTACAGACGTCTGTTGAACGATCGCCGCTAGCCTCGGGTCAATGCGCTCGCGTCCCGACGTTCTTGTGCTCGGTGCCGGCGGAGTCCTCGGCCTCGAGTGGACCATGGGCTTCCTCGCCGGTATCGAGGATTCCACCGGCTTCGACCTGCGGGACTGCGAGTACTTCGTGGGAACGTCGGCGGGCTCGATCGCCGCCGCCCGCCTCCTCGGTGGAAGGCGTCCGCGTCGTCCACCGGACACCGCGCCCGCACCCAAATCGAAAGAAGGGGTTGCCGACGCCCAGGAGGAGGACCAGCTCGAGGAGCGAGCCCGCGTGGGCGCAGCGGCGCTCGCCGCCGCCCGGCGGGCCGGCGAATGGTCGCTGGCGGTGGGGTCGCCTCTCGCCCCGGTCGCGCTTTCGCTGGCGCGCCCAGGGGGGACCTTGCTCAGAGCAGGAGTCCTGACTCGTATCCCCACCCCCCATCGTCGCCTGGACGACCTCAGGGCACGTGTGGAGCGCTACGGCGCTCGCTTCGACGGCCGGCTGCGCATCGCCTGCGTGGACCGATCCAGCGGCAGACGGGTGGTGTTCGGCTCACCCGGAGCGCCCGCCACGACCGTTCCGGAGGCCGTCGCAGCGTCTTGCGCGGTGCCCTGGTTGTTCGCACCGGTGACGATCGGAGACCGCGAATACGTGGACGGTGGGGTGTGGAGCGCCACCAACCTCGACGTCGCGCCCGCCGGCCGCGACACCCATGTGCTCTGCCTGAACCCCACCGCCGGACTCAGCGGTTCACACACGCTCGCGGCGATGGGTCGGCGGTTAGCGCGCTCGGCGGTGTCGGTTGAGGCACTCGCCCTGCGCCGCCGTGGCGCGATCGTGCGCACGGTCGCTCCGGACACCGAGTCATCGGCCGCGATGGGAGGCGACTTCATGGACCCCGAGCCACGCCCCCGCGTCCTAGCCGCGGGCTACGCGCAAGGGCTGCGCGAGGGCTCGGACATCGGCCGGCCCTGATCGTCTACCGACTCGCGGATTAGGGGTTTGTGGGCGGGCGCCGTCGGCGCCCGCCCAGCAGTCTTGGCCGCCCAGCAGGGGCAGCCTGTCACCACTCGTTACCGGGGCTTCGCCACGAACCCATCGGTGTTGCCGTGGGAGTCCGTGTAGAAGCCGACCAGGTCACCGGCGTCGTTTACTCCGTTGACGGTGGTTGCGCCGACTCCCTTCGGATCGCTGACCGTCTTGAACCCGACTCCCTGCTGCCAGGTGAATCCGTATGACTTGGCGCTGCTCCCGGTTCCGACCGTGTAGCCGCCGACGACCACGTCGCCGTCGTTGACCCCGAACGCCTGGGTCATGCTCGCGCCGGGGACCTTCAGCGTGAACACGTGCCCCTTGCGGAGCCTGAGGAACCCCACGGTGGCACCTTTGGAATTCGTTTCGAACCCCGCAATGTCGCCCCCGTTGTTGATCGCGGCTGCGGTCACGCTCGTCGCGTGCGGGACGCTCACCAGGCTGTACTTGTGGGTCGCAATCGAGTAGGTGTAGCCGTGGCTGTTGTTCTTGGAATCGTTGAAGAATCCCACGGCAACCTTCTTGTCGTTGACTCCTAGCAGCTGGTCAACCGCCGGCTTGGCGGCGTTTTTGGTCGGATAGTCGGCGATATGGAAGTGCTTTCGGTTGAAGGCGTAGAAGCCTTTGTTGAAGCCCGTGGTCGTCACCTTTTTGGTGCCCTGCTTGTTTGACCAAAACCCGACGGTGAAGCCACGGTCGTCGAGGCCGGTCACCTGAGTCTGCACCGACCCCGGGAAGTTCTCGCTCTTGAAAGTGCCCTCACCGTGGTTGGTAAGCACGTACCCCTTGTTCGGGTGGCCCTTGAATCCAGAACCGTAGTAGCCGGCGATAAGCCCGATCTTGTTGATTCCCAGCAGCTGATTGAACGTCTTGTCTGCCGGGTTATCGCGCGTCAGGAAGGAGTAGTGCGTGGTTGCGTCGCGCACCGACCCTCCGGTCGCCGCGGCCGACGCGGCCACCGCCCCCGCTGCCGGCAGCGCTGTGGCGATGCCGGCCCACAAACAGGCACGGAGCACCGATCGGTTGTGTCTGGGAAGCCCAAAACTGCGCATGTATCACCCCTGAGACGTTGAGGACGTTGCTGTGGTCCCCCCAGATGCCCGCGGGCACGGTAGCAGGCCCGGCGAGACTTAGGATCTCTTAAGACGGCCCCGACTTTAAGACGCCCCGACCCGCTCTGCTTCGGCCGCGGGAACGGCATGACCCGCGAGGACCTCGCGCCGCCGCAGCGCGTTCGAGAGGGCGCGGACATAGGCCCTACCGGCCGCCTCGAGGATGTCGGTGGACACGCCCTGGCCCGATCCGGAGACCGGCTCTCTTCCGCCGCCAAGCTCGAGCACCACGGAGGTCTCGCCGAGCGCATCCTGACCACCGGTCACTGCGTCCACCCGAAACTCGCGCAAACGAGCGTCCTTTGAGGTCGCGGCGTTGATGGCGCGGAAGATCGCGTCGACTGGCCCATCGCCGGTGAACGATCCGCTCAGGAGATCCCCATCGGGCGCGCGGACCCCGACGGTCGCGTGCGGCGGCCGCCGCGAGGAGGCTTCCACGTCGAACCACTCGAGCTGATAGCCAGAGACAGTTTCCCGGAGCTCTTCGGTCATCAGCGCCTCGAGATCCAGCGCGGTCACATGACGCTTGCGGTCCGCGATCTCCTTGAAGCGCCTAAACGCTGCGGTGAGATTCTCGCCCGTGACCTCGAACCCGAGTTCGGACAGCGCCTGTTTCAGCGCGTGCCGGCCTGAGTGCTTGCCGAGTACGATCGAGTTCGCCTCGAGCCCGACCGTGGTCGCGTCCATGATCTCGTAGGTCGCCCGCTCCTTGAGCACGCCGTCCTGGTGGATTCCAGACTCGTGAGCGAAGGCGTTGCGTCCAACCACCGCCTTGTTGGGCTGGACGGCATAACCCGTGAGCCGCGAGACCATGCGGCTTGTACGAGCGATCTCTGTCGTGTCGACACCGCTGGTCAGCCCGAGGTAAGGGGCGCGCGTCCGCAACACCATCACGATCTCCTCGAGCGAGGCATTTCCGGCCCGCTCCCCGATCCCGTTGATCGCGCACTCCACCTGACGGCAGCCGGCCTGCAAGCCCGCCAGCGAATTTGCGACCGCGAGGCCCAGGTCGTCGTGGCAGTGGACCGACACGGTGACCCCGCTCAGCGCCGGCACCAGCTCGTACAGTTCGCGGAACATGGCGCCGTACTCCTCCGGTGTCGCATAGCCGACGGTGTCCGGCACGTTGATGGTGGTTGCGCCTTCCTCGATCGCAGCGGCGATGACCTCCGCGACAAACTCCCGGTCGGAGCGAAACCCGTCCTCGGGCGAGAACTCGACGTCGTCCGTGTAGCTGCGCGCATGGGCCACGGCGGCGCGCGCCTGCCCCAGGACGTCCTCGCGCGTGGTCTTGAGCTTGTGGCGGATGTGGATGTCGCTGGTGGCGATGAAGGTATGGATGCGTGGCCGCACTGCCTCTCGTACCGCCTCCCAGGCGCGATCGATGTCTCCTGCGGCCGTGCGGGCGAGGGCACAGATCACGGGACCTTCGACGTTGCGGGCGATCGCTTGGACGGCGTCGAAATCGCCCCGAGAGGTGATGGGAAAGCCTGCCTCGATCACGTCCACGCCAAGGCGCGCGAGCTGCAGCGCAATCTCGACCTTCTCCTGCGCGTTGAGCGAGATGCCGGGAGACTGCTCGCCGTCGCGCAGGGTCGTATCGAAGATCAGTACCCGGTGGGGTTCTCGTTGCTCGGTCATGTCACTCCTTCAAATCTCGACTGGAACTCTTCTCGTGCTGGTGTGCGGCCGCGGCCGGCCGCCGGCGTGCTATTCCCCCCGCGGGGGGAGGAGAAGAAGTCGCAGGTCGAGTTGTAGCGACATGTGCAGGCCAGAGTAGCAGCGACTAGATCGAAGCGCCGAACCGACCTGAGGCGCGATTACCATCCTGCGCAATGGCGGATGACGGGCGCGGGCAGTTCGACTTCATATTCGGCAGTTGGATCGTTCGAAACCGAAAGCTCGTCGATGTCACCGACCCCGCGTGCGATGACTGGGTCGAGTTTGACGCCTCCAGCGAGGCGTTCCCGATTCTCGACCGGTACGGGCACCTCGATCGTATGTACGTCGAGGATCCACCGGACGGCGAGAGCTTCGAAGGGTTCACTCTGCGGCTCTTTGACCCGGCCCGCGGGACGTGGAAGATCTGGTGGTCCTCCACGCGGGCTCCGGGCGTGCTCGATCCCCCTGTCGAGGGCGGGTTTGACGGGGAACATGGAATGTTCGAATGTGAGCACGAGGTCGGCGGTCGCTCCGTGCTCATACGATTCGAGTGGCTCACGGCAGACAAGGACGCTCCCCGCTGGCAGCAGTCCTTTTCGCACGATGGTGGTCGGACCTGGAAGCTGAACTGGGTGATGGAACTCGAGCGGGTCGCCGCAGATTGACAACGCAGGCGATCGCGTCGCTACAAGCTCACCGTGCGGCCGGCCACAAACCCCTCGCACCCGGTGATCTCGTCGAGTACTTGCCTGGGGACGGCGGCATCAGTCGTGATGACCATGGCCGCCAGCCCCCCGTTGCCGCTAACGGCTCCCTCGTATGGCTGACGGCCCACCGCGGCGGAGACGATGTTTATGCCGTGCTGGCCGAAGATCGTCCCCACGCGACCGATCATCCCCGGCACGTCGCGGTAGCGGAAAATCGTGAGATGACCCTCCAGCTGGACGTCGAACCTCTGACCCCACGCCTCTAGCAGGTGGGGCCGGTTTCGCCTTCCGATGAGGGTGCCCGCGGCGCGCACTCGCCCCGCGCCGCAGACGATCGTCACGCGTACGAGATCGGCGTAGTCGCGCACCGTCGTGCGCTTGATCTCGGCGAGCTCGATGCCGCGGTCGTCGGCAAGTGCGGGCGCGTTGACCACTCCGACGTCCTCTTCGGTATGGCCGGTGAGCACGCCGAGTAAGACTTGGATGGCCAGCAGTCGCGTGTCGCGCTCGGCGATCCGTCCCAGGAACTCGGTCTCGACCCTGTCGATCGATGCGCCCTCGGCGAGTGCCGCCGCGATCGTGCCGAGTGCGCGGCACAGCGGGACAAACGGTCCCAGCAGCTCTGCGTCCTCGGCCGCCATCGTGGGCAGGTTGACCGCGCTCGTGACGACTCCACCGGTGAGCGCGGCGACCACCTGCTCGGCTGCCTGGAACCCCGCGCGGTCGGTCGCCTCGGCGGTGGATGCGCCCAGGTGCGGAGTGACGATCACGTTGGGGTAGCCGAACAGCGGATGTTCGGTCACGGGCTCCGACCTGAATACGTCGAGCGCCGCCCCCGCAACCTTGCCCGCGTCAAGCGCCGCCTTCAGGTCGTCCTCGACGATCAGCGAGCCGCGGGCGACATTGAGGATCCGCACGCCGTCTCGGCACTTCTGGAGCGCCGCCGCGTCCAGGATCCCCTCCGTCTCAGCTGTCTTTGGAAGGTGAAGAGTGAGGAAGTCCGCCGCCCGATAGACATCGTCGATGGATTGGGCTCGATCTACGCCGAGTTCGCGATAGCGCTCAGCCGACACGTAGGGGTCGAAAGCGACCACACGCATCCCGAACCCCCGCGCCCGCTGCGCAACCAGCTGTCCGATCCTGCCGAAGCCAAGGATGCCCAGAGCCTTGCCGTGAAGCTCCACGCCTGAGAACTTCGATCGCTCCCATGCGCCGCCCGTCAGCGAGGCGTGTGCGCGTGGAATATTCCGCGCCAGCGCCAGCAGCAGGGCCATCGTGTGCTCGGCGGCGGTGATCACGTTCGACTGAGGCGCGTTCACTACCAGGATCCCGCGCTTGGTCGCTGCGCCGACATCCACGTTGTCGACCCCGACGCCCGCACGGCCGATCGCGCGCAACCGGGAGGCCCCGGCGAGCAGCTGCTCGTCGACCTCGGTCCCGGAGCGGATCAGGATCCCCTCGTAATCTCCGATCCGCTGCGCCAGCTCATCACGGCTCCAGCCGGCCCCCTCCTGCACCTCGAAGTACTCGCGCAGCAGCTCCACTCCCGACCGCCCGATGTTCTCTGCGACGAGCACCCGCAGCGGCCGAGCCGATGCCAGCGCCATCTGTGCGTCACCGCTTATGGGCGTTACCTCCGCCATCACAGGCGCTCGAGCAGCCAGTCGATGGAGGCGGTGAGCGCCTGCACGTCGGCCGGCTCCACCGCCGGGAACATGCCTATGCGCAGCTGGTTTCGCCCCAGCTTGCGATAGGGCTCGACGTCCACGATCCCGTTGGCGCGTAGGCTCGCCGCCAGGGATGCGGCGTCGACCTGGTCGTCAAAGTCGATCGTTCCCACCACGAGCGAGCGCTTGGCGGGGTCGGCGACAAATGGCCGCGCGTGGCTGTGGTTGCCCGCCCATCCATAGAGATGGGCCGACGACGCGCTCGTGCGCGAGACCATCGCGTCGAGGCCGCCGCCCTGGAGCATCCACTCGAGCTGGCCGTCGAGCAGCAGCAAGGTGGCGATCGCCGGCGTGTTGTAGGTCTGGTCCTTGCGCGAGTTCTCAAGCGCTGTGTCTAGCGAGAGGAATGGAGGAATCCAACGAGCAGCCGCGCCGTGCCCGGGCAGCGTGCGGCTCAGCTCTTCGATCCGGGCGATCGCTGCAGGACTCAGGACCGCGAGCCACAGGCCTCCGTCCCCGGCGAAACCTTTCTGTGGCGCAAAGTAGTAAACGTCTGCTTGACCGATCGGCACCGGCAGTCCGCCCGCAGCGGATGTGGCGTCGATTGCGACCAGCTGTTCGGCGCCGGCGGCGGCCGGGCGTTGTACCGGAACCATTACGCCCGTCGAGGTTTCGTTGTGCGCCCACGCGATCAGGTCGACGCTTGGATCGGACTGCGGCGCAGGAGCGTCTCCTGGGGGTGCCTCGACCACGATCGGGGCGGCAAGGAACGGCGCCGCGCGCGTGCACGCCGCAAACTTGGAGCTGAACTCCCCGTAGGCGAGGTGGAGCGATCGCTCGCGTACCAGGCAGCAGGTGGCGGCATCCCAGAATGCCGTGGTGCCGCCGTTACCAAGCGCGACCTCGTAACCGTCTGGCAGCGTGAAGAGCTCGCTAAGACCCGACTTGATGCGCGCCACCAGCCGCCTGACGGGCTCCCGGCGGTGCGAGGTCCCCATCACGGTCGCGCCCTCGTGGGCGAGGCGGTGAAGTTGCGCCGGCCGCACCCGCGAAGGGCCCGAGCCGAATCGACCATCAGCAGGCTTCAGGTCGTCGGGGATCTTCAGTGCGGGCGCAGTCTGCGCGCTACTCATCGAACTGAGTATCGATCCACGCCATGTGAGATCGCAACTCCCGCCCCACCACTTCGACTTGGTGGTTGGCCTGCTCGGCGCGCATGCGCTCGAAATTCTCCTGCCCGGCCCGGTTCTCCGCAATCCACTCGCGGGCAAAGTCCCCCGACTGAATATCAGCCAGGAGCTTCTTCATCGCCGCTCGCGACTCGTCGGAGATCACACGGCTCCCCCTCGTCATGTCGCCATATTCGGCGGTATTGGAGATCGAGTAGCGCATTCCCGCGATCCCCTTCTCGTACATCAGATCGACTATCAGCTTGAGCTCGTGGAGGCATTCGAAGTAGGCGAGGCGAGGGTCGTAGCCCGCGTCCACCAGCGTCTCGTAGCCGGCACGGACCAACTCGGTGACCCCGCCGCAGAGCACGGCCTGCTCGCCGAAGAGGTCCGTTTCGGTCTCGTCCTTGAATGTCGTCTCGATCACGCCGGCGCGGGTGCACCCGATGCCCTTGGCGTAAGCGAGGGTCAACCGACGCGCCTCGCCCGAAGCGTCCTGGTGGATCGCGATCAGCCCCGGCACCCCTGAGCCTTCCAGGAACTGGCGGCGGACAAGGTGTCCCGGGCCCTTGGGCGCGACCAAGGCGACGTCGACGTCGGGCGGCGGGACGATTTGCTCGTAGTGGATCGAAAAGCCGTGGGCGAACAGGAGCAGATCGCCGGGCGTGATCTCCTCGCCCACGCCGGACTCCCACACCTCCCGGTGTCGCTCATCGGGGACCAGCATCATCACGACGTTTCCGCGGCCGGCCGCGTCGGCCGGTTCGAGCACCTCGAGCCCGTGCCCGCGGGCCTTCTCAGCGCTGCTCGAGCTGCTTCGAAGCCCCACCACCACGTCCACCCCGGAGTCCTTGAGATTTAGAGCGTGCGCGTGACCCTGCGAGCCGTAGCCGATGATGGCCACGGTCTTTCCTTCCAGCAAGCTGATGTCGGCGTCGTCGTCATAGAACATGGACGTTGCAGGCTACAAAGATGTGTTGGCCGGCGCACATGTGCGCCGGCCCCGCCCGCGCATGCGCGGGCGGCGGGGGCGCGCATGCGCGCCCCCGACCTATGAAGGCCTATCCGCCGCCGAACCGGTGATTCAGCGCCAGCACGTCCCTGACGTACTGCTTGGTATCGGAGTACATCCCGTATCGCTGGACCGATCCAAGCCCCTGGTAGTAGCCGGCGGCCGTCTCGGCCTCATTGCCGCCAGTGGCACCGAGCAGCGCGTGGAGCATGATCACTCCGCCTCGCACATTGTCGAGCGCCGACGCGGGCGACAGCGGGGTACCCCCACGGTTGAGATCCGAGCCGATCCAGTTCCAGGTCCCGGGCATGATCTGCATCACACCGCGAGCGCCTGCAGGCGAGACGGCATCGTTGTTGAACCCGCTCTCCTGCCAGCCGATCGCCTGCGCGAGTGATGGCGGCACGCCGTTGGCCGCCGCGATCGAACCGATCTGCCCCGCGGTGACGCGTTGCGGAGTTGGGTAGGGCGGCGCCTTGAGCGAACCGGTGGCGGCGGCGCCGATCGGTTCCGAGCCGGCCACTGAACTCGTCGGAGTCGTGCTGCCGCCGGGGAGCCTCAAGACGGTGCCGTAGAGCAGGTAGTGCCTGGGATTGAGACCGTTCAGTGCCGCGAGCGCGGAAACCGTAGTCCCTGCGCGAGCGGCGATCCCAGAGAGCGTGTCGCCACGCCGCACCAGGTATGAGCCACCCGCCGAAGAGCTCGGGGCAGCGCCGGCGGTCGAACAGCCGACGTCATCCGAATCATTGTCTCCGTCGCAGACTCTGGTCGAACTCGTCGATGCCCTCGCGGTGGCCGAGGCTGGGGCCCCCTTCGGCGGGATCGCGAGCGTCGAGCCGGCGATCAGCTTCGTGAACGGCGAGATGTTGTTCGCCGCGGCGAGCTGAGCGACCGACAGCCCGTCTGTGGCCGCGATCCCGGTGAGGGTCTCGCCCGGCATTACTGTGTGCATAAAGTCGGCCTGGGCGGCGGCGGGGGCGGCCAGCAAAACTGTGGCGGCCACAGGGAGCATCGTTCTCAGTCGCATGGCGAGGCAGTTTTTCTAAGCCGCCCCGCCGCGTGAACACCTGCAATGGGCGTCCCAATATGCAGGCTTCGTTTCAGAGGCAGGGCACTGCATCCCACTCCGGACGCCACTGCGCTGCACGCGATTGCGTCCGGAGCGGGATGCAGGCCCTTTAGCGTTCAGGCGCTGGCGACCGCAATCAGCGACCGCCCCGGGAGGCGCAGCGATCCGTCGGCGCTCCGATACGGCGCTGCCAGTACTCCGGTCCGCTCAATCACCTCTGAGCGTTGGGCCTCGTCGAGCTTCGCCCAGACCTCGGAAAATGTCGGTGAGAGCTCGAGACTCTCGGCGAGGTATTCCTCGACGTCGGCATAGGGCCGGTCCAGCTCGAGGCCGTCGACGAGGACGTCAAGAAAGCCGGCGTTCTCCAGCAGCTCGCGTAGCCGCGGCGCGGGCGCGAGCGCGAACATTCCCGGCCCGCCCTCATCGGGTGGCTCCATGTGGCCGAGCTCGATGACGGCTTGCCAATCGAGAGTCGCCCAGGGGTTGAGATCGGCGCTGTCCCACACCGCCGCCGAGAGGCGCCCGCCTGGCTTCAGCACGCGCCGAATCTCGGACGCGGCTGTCGCGGGGTCCAGGCAGAGCATGATCCCCCACCGGCATATAACCGCGTCCACGTTCGCGGTCGGGAGGTCGATCCACTCAAGCTCGAGGGTCTTGAACTCGACGTTGTCGATGCCCAGTTCCCTGGCCCGAGCCCGCGCCACCTCCAGCATCGCCTCGCTCCCGTCGCTGGTGACCAGCGTCCCCGGCGCAATCTCTTTGGCCGCGAGGAACCCCGTGTCACCGGGTCCCGCAGCGAGCTCGAGGACCCGCTGGCCCGAAGTCAGCCCCAGGCTCTCGACCATCCGTTCGGAGAGCGGCAGGGATACCTCACGGATGTGGTCCGCACGTCTGCCCCACCCCTCCGCGGCCTGTTCCCAGCGTGCCCGCTGCTCGGAACGGAGGTCAAGCGGATCCACGGGCTACCGCCCGGAGGCGCGCGCCCGGGTCGACTCGGTCGCCGCCGGGCGCCGTTCCTCGAGACGTTCTGCCGTATCGCCGAATGCCGCGTCGATCTGCGCGCTCATGCGTCGCCCGAAGATAGCGAGCATCGCCTGCGACGAGATCGGGCGCAGACGCTCGATCGAGCGATCGATCTCCGGCCAGCGCGCCGACGGCATCCCCGCGCGCTGGAAGGGCCGCCAGACCTCATTGACAAAGACCTTGACGAAAGCGCGCGCGACGTCGTCACAGTTGCGTTCGATCTCCTCGAAAACGCCGAGAGCGGCATCGAGCGAGATCCCCTGGGCCACCACCTCCTCCGCCACGGCGAGCAGCGAGGGGCTCGGTGTCTCGAAAGCGTCACCGCCGACCGGATGCAGCAGCCCGAGGCGTTCGGCGCGGGCCAGCACGCGTACCCCTTCTCGGCCCCCCACCCGGAATCGCCGCGCAAGTTCCGAGCGCGTGAGCGTCTCGGCCGGCTCGCGATGATTTTCGGTGAGCGCATGGCGGAACTGGATGAGCCGCTGTGCGGTTCCTTCCGAGTCGTCCAGAAGCCGCTTTATCCCGCCCAGGTTGAATCCCTCGTTCTGCAGGTCACGAATCAGCCGTAGCTGGGCCACGTGCTCGGGACCGTAGTAACCGACGCGCAGCCGGACCTCGGGCGGGGAGAGCAGTCCGCGGGCCTGATGTGCGCGAATGTTGCGCACCGTCATGCCCGACTTTGCCGCAAGCTGCTCGATCGTCAGCCGGTTGGGCGAGGCATCCGCGGCGTCTTGCCCGTCGTCGAAAGTCCCCACGGACCAATGATATCGGCATTTGATGTGACGTCAGCCGATGTGACGTCTGCGTTTCAGGGCGATCAGATGGCCAAGTCCTGGCCGAGCCGCCGGCGCAGTAGCTTCCCCGACGCCGTCCGCGGCAACTTATCCACGAACTGGAATGACTTGGGCACTTTGAATCGGGCGAGCCGCTCCGCGCAATGTGCCCGCAGCTCCGAGGCATCCACGCGAATACCGTCGCGAGGCAGCACAGCCGCGACGACGACCTCGCCCCACTCCTCGTCGGGACGGCCGTAGACGGCGGCGTCGATCACCGCCGGGTGAGTGAGCAGGACCTCCTCCACCTCGACGGGTGCGACGTTCTCACCACCCGACACGATCACGTCGGATAGGCGTCCCGCGAGCGACAGCCTGCCGCGATCGTCCAGCTCGCCGAGGTCGCCCGTGTGCAGCCAGCCGTCGGCCGACAAGACGGCCCGCGACACCGTGGGCCCACGGACCAAGATCTCACCGTCGCCCGAGACGGCCAGCTCTGTCTCGGGAAGCGCAAAGCCAAAGGTAGCGATCTGTGAGCAGGCCTCGGTCATTCCGTAAGTCGGCGCAACGGGCACGCCGTGGGCATTGGCGCGTTCGAGAAGTCCGGCCGGTATTGGTCCACCGCCCAGCAGCGCCCACCGCAGGGTCGGCGGGCCGCGGAGACCGGCGTCGAGCATGCGCTCGAGCATTGTTGCGACGACGGAGACGAGCGTGATCGATTCGCTTGAGTCGCGCAGTGCGGCGGCGACCGCCTCGGCATCAAACCCCTGTCCGAGCACGACGGTGGTGGCGTATATGGCACTGCGGATCAGTACGGACAGGCCGCCTACGTGCGCCAGCGGGAGTGGGCATAGCCACCGCTCCTGCTGGTCGAGACCCAGCGCGACCGCCGACCCGAGCGCGTTCGCCAGCCAGTTGCCGTAGGAGAGCGGGACCGGCTTGGGCGCCGCCGTTGTACCCGAGGTATGCATGAGGGTTGCGACGTCGTCGGTCTCTACGCGCGGCACCCCCTCAAGCGTGGGTCCGTGCAGAGGACCCTCCACCACAATCCTCGCCGAATGCTGGCGCATCTCGCGCTCGGCTGGTGCCAGGCGAAGGTCGATCGGCACCGCGACCGCGCCCAGCAAGAGGCAGCCGTGCAGAGTCGCGCAATAGTCCGCGCCGGCGGGCAGCGCAAGGGCGACGCGGTCGCCCGCGCGGACACCTCGCTCCGTCATGGCCCCTGCCGCGCTGCGCGCGCGGGCCTCCAGCTGAACGTAGGTCAGCCGCTCGGTCGGGGTCACCAGCGCGGGGTGGTCGGGGCGGACGGCGGCGGCGCGAATGAGCCATGGGACCATGTGCAAAACGGTAGGCCACGGTAGTCTCAGCCGCCAGGTACCCCCTGACGGGACCCGCGCGAAGTGGGCCCAAGTGAGAAACCGGCTCATCGAGGAGGATCCCTTGCCCACCACTTGGCAGGCGGCGGCGCAGTACACCGACATTCGTTACGAGAAGGGGTCGGGCGGGGACGCCGGCATCGCCAAGATCACCATCGATCGGCCCGAGGTCCACAACGCCTTCCGGCCTGAGACTGTGGTCGAGCTCTCCGACGCGTTCGAGAAGGCGCGCGAGGACCCCGACGTTGGCGTGATCGTCCTGACGGGCGAGGGACCCAGGGCTTTCTGCTCCGGCGGCGACCAGCGCGTGCGCAGCGGCAGCGGTGGCGGTTACGTGACGGGAGCCGACCCCGGCCAGGCCGGTAGGCAGACCGCCGTGGGGCGCTTCCACGTCACCGACCTGCACGTGCAGATTCGCCGCATGCCCAAGCCGGTGGTGGCGATGGTGGCCGGATACGCCGTCGGCGGGGGCCACGTGCTCCACGTCGTTTGCGATCTGACGATCGCGGCCGACAACGCCCGCTTCGGTCAGGCCGGGCCACGGGTGGGCTCGTTCGACGGAGGCTTTGGCGCCAGCGTGCTTTCACGCCTGGTCGGCCCCAAGAAGGCCAAGGAGATCTGGTTCTTGTGCCGACAGTACTCGGCCCAGGAGGCGCTCGACATGGGACTCGTCAACGCCGTCGTCCCCCTCGATCGCCTCGAGGAGGAGACCGTTCAGTGGTGCCGCGAGATGCTCCAAATGTCGCCGTTCGCGCTGCGCCTGCTCAAAGCGAGCTTCAACGCCGACGAAGACGGGCTGGCCGGTCTCCAGCAGCTCGCCCACGATGCCAACCTGCTCTTCTACATGTCGGAGGAGGCACAGGAGGGTCGCAATGCATACGTCGAGAAACGTAAGCCCGACTTCTCGCGGTTTCCGCGAAGGCCTTAGCGGTCCCATCTGAGGTCTCTCGTGTCGAGCACTGTGCCCCGCTCCCGCCGCACGCGCGACCCGCTGTCGGCGGCCGCGCCGAGCTCGCCCCGAATCTGGCTGATGGCGGCTCGCGTCCGGACGCTTCCCGCCGCGATCGGCCCCGTCCTGGTAGGTACCGCTTTGGCCGGCTACCAGGACGTGTTTCACCCGCTGCGTTTCTTCGCGGCGCTAGTGGGCGCGGTGTTCATTCAGGTCGGCACGAATCTGTCAAACGATTACTCAGACGCACGGCGCGGCGCGGACACAGAAGACCGGCTTGGACCGGTCAGGATCACGGCGGGAGGTCTCGTCCCGCCCCGCCAGGTGCTGCTCGCGACATACCTCTCCTTCGGCGTGGCGGTGGCGGCCGGCGCCTACCTGATCGCGGTCGCCGGGTGGGAGCTGCTACTGGTCGGCGCGGCTTCGATCCTCGCCGGCGTGCTGTACACGGGCGGGCCGCGCCCCTATGGATACGAGGGCCTCGGCGAGGTCTTCGTGTTCCTCTTCTTCGGGATCGTCGCCGTCGCGGGCTCGTATTTCGTCCAGGTCGAACACCTCGAATGGGAGGCGTTCGCCCTGGCGGTACCGGTCGGGTTGGTGGCGGCGGGGATCCTCATGGTCAACAACGTTCGCGACATCGAAACCGACTGGCGGGCTGGTAAGCGCACGCTCGCGGTGCGGCTGGGCCGCCGTCGTGCGCGCGGGCTCTTCGCCGTGACCATCTACGCGGCCTACGTGCTGCTGGTCGTAACGTGGATCTTTGGGCCCCTGACGGCGTGGGTGATGCTGCCCTGGTTGACGATGCCGGTGGGCGCCGAAATCGTCCGCGAGGTCCGAAACCGAGTCGACGGCCCCAGCCTGAACCGCGCGCTCGCACAGACCGGCATGCTTCAGCTCGCCTTCTGCATGCTGCTATCAGCGGGCCTTCTCATCAGCCGGTGAAGCTCTCACTCGAGCCGGTGCGCGCGCGCCTGCAAGCGCCCTTCGCCGCCGCGTGGGGAACGATCGGCCAACGGGAGATAGTGGTGGTGCGGCTCGAGGCCGACGATGGCACCGTCGGCTGGGGTGAGGCGGCGCCGCTCCCGGGTTATGGCTGCGCGGGTTTGGAGGAAGTCCAGGCGGCGCTTCACCGTTACGACGGTGTCTTGGCCGCCGCTTCCGACGCCCCGCGCGCCGATCTGCTGGCCGCGTGCGCCGCGGCATCGGACGTATCCGAGGCCCTGGCAGCCGTGGACCTCGCCCTCTGGGACCTCGAAGGTCGGCGATACGGGAGGCCGGTGTGGCAAATGCTCGTGGCTCAGGGGGCCTGGGATATCACCCGGAATATTTCCGAGCAATATCCCAATGTTCCTCAACAGCCACCCGGCATCCCCGTCAACGCGACCATCGCGGCCGAGGATCCCGCCGTGGTTGCCGACCGGGTTGCGGCAGCGCGCGCGGCCGACTTTCGCTGCGTGAAGGTCAAAGTCGCCCTCGGGGATGATGTCGCCCGGCTCGCCGCAGCCCGCTCGGCGGGCGGCGAGGAGATGGCGATCCGGATCGACGCCAACGGAGCCTGGTCGTTCGACCAGGCGGTCGCCAAGCTGGAGACGCTCGCGGAGTTTGAGATCGAGATGTGCGAGGAGCCTGCGCATGGCCTCGACGAAATCGCCAGGGTCGCCGCGGCGAGCCCCATCCCAATCGCCCTCGACGAGACGGCGGCCGTGCCCGGCGCATTTGAGCGTCGCGTCTGCGATGCCGTGTGCTTGAAGGTCGCCCGCTCGGGCGGACTCACCGGCTTGCTTAACAGCGCGGCCCGGGCCCGCGCGGCCGGCTATCGCATCTACCTGGCATCGACTCTCGATGGCCCGCTGGCGGTCGCCGCAGCGCTCCACGCCGCAGCCGCGATCAGACCGGAGCTGCCATGCGGCCTCGCCACGCTTGGTGTCTTCGCCGACCGCGCCGACCCTCTCCCCGCGCGCGGCGGTCGGATCTCCGTGCCATCGACTCCCGGGCTCGGGGAGGGATTGCGCGAGTGGTATGAGCTTTAGCCCGCCCCGAGGGTTCGGCCCGCCCGAGCGTCCGGCGGGCCCGAGAGTTCACTCTCGCGCGATCGCGGCAGCTACCGCCTCGGGACGCTCGAGGTGAACGGCGTGACCCGCGCCCGGGATGACCTCGACCAGGGCGCTCGCGATCTCGTCGGCCATCGCTTGCGCGATCTCGAGGAATTTCTGATCGCGTTCGCCGACGACGAGCAGCACGGGAATCTGCAGCTCACCCAGGCGGTGCCAAACCGATGGCAGCGCACCTGCACCAAGCCCACGGAGGGCCCGCGCGAGCCCCTGCGGACTGTTGCGCAGTCGATCGGCGTGCACCCGCGTAGCGACCTCCGGCGGCTGGCCGGCAAGTACGGGCGTTTGCGCCCAGCGCGCCCCGAACTCCTCAATCGGCATCCGCTCGATCTCGCGCGCGAGTTGCTGATCCGCGTCCACCCGGGCAGTTCGCTCTGTGGGATCCGCGATTCCCGCGGTCGCTCCAATCAGGACGAGCCGCCTCACCCGGGCGGGTCGCGCGAGGGCGTACTGAAGCGCGATACGGCCCCCCATCGAGTAGCCAGCGAGCACAAACTTTCCAGCCACCAGCCGATCGAGGTCTGAGATGACTGCTTCAAGCGTTACCGGCGTGGCGCCGCCCGCGGACCCGTGTCCACGGAGGTCGGGGGCGACCGGGCGGTAGCGTTCGCGCAGCGCCCGCGCGACGCCGTCCCAGCTGCGCCCGGTGTGGGTAAAGCCGTGAAGTAGGACGACCGCCGGCGCCACTGAACGAAAATCATGACTACTCCCGCCACCGTTTCGCCAGACCGAACCGACGTCCCGGCAGGCGCCGACGCCTACCTCCTGTTGCGCGCCTTCTGCGATGAGCTCGCGCGCTGCGGGATGCGCCACGCCTGCACATCGCCTGGGTCGCGCTGCACGCCGATCGTACTTTCGCTTGTACGGGAGCAACGAATCCGCTGCTTCTCCCACATCGACGAGCGATGCGCCGGGTTCTTCGCACTGGGTGCGGCCAAGGCGTCGGGACGGCCGGTCGCGGTGACGTGCACCTCGGGGACCGCGGCGGCGAACCTGGCTCCGGCAGTGATTGAAGCCCACCAGGCCGGCGTGCCAATGATCGTGCTCACAGCCGACCGGCCACCCGAGCTACGCGAGGTGGGAGCCGGTCAGACGATCGACCAGCTCAAGCTCTACGGTAATGCGGTCAAGTGGTTCTTCGATGTGGGAGTCCAGGAGGCCACGGTCGAGCGCGTACGCTGGATGCGGACGCTCGCGTGCAGGACGTACGGGACGGCACTCGCGGATCGACCGGGCCCCGTCCATCTCAACTTCCCGTTGCGCGAGCCGCTCGTCGTCGAAAGCCCCCTCCCCGACGACCCCGTGCCGGGACGCGGCGACGGCACACCGTGGGTGCGTCGCGTGTCGGCGGCGTCCACTGCTGCGCAGGGACCGGGCCCACACCCATCGGGGAAGATTGCCGTCGTCGCAGGCGGCGGGACAGACAATCCAGAGGCGTTGGCGAGGTTCTGCGCTGAGAAGCGGATTCCGTTGCTCGCCGACCCGCTTTCGGGGGCGCGGCGGGGCCCAGCGGCGGTCGCCCATTACGACCTGATCCTGCGCGATTGCGCCTTTGCTGAAGGCCACCGGCCCGAGTTTTTGATCCGTGCCGGCGAGCTGCCCACGTCCAAACCGCTGCGCGCGTGGCTGGCCGGTCTCGACGTCGCACAGATTGCCGTCGACCCGCATGGCACATGGCGGGACCCCGACGGCGTGGTGGGCACGCGGATCGGTGCGTTGCCGCTGCCCGAGGACCTCGAGCCGGTCGATGCGGGCTGGCTGGCGAACTGGCGAGAGGCCGACGACCGTGCCGAGGAAGCGATCGTCGGCGTGCTGGCCGACGAGCTGTCCGAGCCGCTCACCGCGCGCGAAGTGCCACGGGCTCTCGGTGCGGATGCGACGCTCTACCTCGCGTCCTCGATGCCGATCCGCGACGCCGAGTTGTTCATACCCACCCGCGCGAACCCCCCGCGGGTGCTCTCCAACAGGGGGGCGAACGGGATCGACGGCACGGTCTCGTCGGCCTTCGGCGCGTCGGCGGTAAGCGAGGGCCCCGTGGTGCTTCTGACAGGCGACGTCGCGGTCGCCCACGACGTCGGCGGGCTGCTGGCGGCACGCAGGCTCGGCCTGAGACTGACCATCGTGCTGCTCAACAACGACGGCGGCGGGATCTTCCACTTCCTGCCGATTGCCAGCGAGGGAGAAGCATTCGTCGAGCACGTGGCCACGCCGCATGGGCTTGACTTCTCGCGGGCAGCTGCGCTCTACGGCTGCGGCTACGAGCGACCCGCGGCGGTTGGGGAGCTCCAAGCGGCACTCGAGCGGGCACTCGACGCGCAGAACAGCACCATCATCGAGGTCCGCACCGACCGCGAGCGCAATCTCGCTCTGCATCGCCGGGTGGCCGAGGCCGTGCAGGCGGCGCTCAACTAGCCGAGCCGGCCCGCGGCGAGCTTCCGACCCTGGCCCTCGCGATCGCCCTAGGCCCCGCCCTACGCCGCAAGCACTGGCAGAAGCGCCTCCAGCTTGACCTCGGTCTCGGCCAGCTCAGCGGCCGGGTCCGAGTCAGCGACGATCCCGCCGCCGGCGTAGCAACGGGCGACGCGGCCCCGCAAAAGCGCGCAGCGCAGGGCGACGCAGAACTCACCGTCGCCGGCGAGGTCGGTCCAACCGACGGCTCCGGCATACCAGCCCCGGTCGAGTCCCTCGAGCGCGGGGATCAGCTCTCGGGCGACCGCATACGGCTCGCCACCCACCGCCGGGGTGGGGTGAAGGAGCCCGGCGAGCGTCATCGCGCCGATCGGCTCTGCGAGCTGGGCACGGATCGGGCGCGCGAGATGCTGGATGTTGGCCACGCGGATCAACACGGGCTCCGGCGCCGCGGTCACCCAGAGGGCGCGCGAGTGCAGCGTGCGGGCAATGCGGCGGGCGACGATCGCGTTCTCTTGCCTGTCCTTGTCACTGCGCAGCAGCTGCTCGCCGAGGTGGTCATCGACGGCGGGATCCGCACTGCGGCGAGCGGAGCCCGCCAGCGCGACCGTGCTCGCACGCTGGCCCTCGCAGCGAACCAGCAACTCGGGGCTCGCTGCGATGAACGCGGCATCACCACGCCCCACCGCAAACACGTAGCAGGAGCCAAAGCCCTCACGCAGCACGCCGAGGATCGCGGCCGGATCGTGATCCGAGGGCGCGTGGACCTCGACCTCGCGCGCCAGCACCACCTTCTCGAGCCGCCCAGCCCGGATCCTCTCCACCGCCCGCGCTACCGCGTCCTCGTAGTGGCTGGGAGGCAGCGCGCTGGCGACACGAAAGGTGCCCGTGGGCGCGGGATCGAGCAGGGGTAGCGGTGCGGAGCGCAATCGCGCGAGCGAGCGGTGGACTCTGGAGAGAGCGTCGGCGGCCGTGTCGTCGGGCTGCACGCCGACGTTGACGGTCAGGCGCGCGTCGTCACCCCGCCGGTAGATGGAGATCTCAGGCACCGCCAGTGAGGCCGGAGCAAACCCGGTCCAAGCGGATGACGAGCCGCCGTCTGGAGCAAAAGCAAAACCGCCCACCGCGACCACTCCCGAGCCCGCCGGCCCTCCGGGCTCTTCGGCGACCGCGGCGCCCGCCAACCCTCGCCAGCGGCGATCAAGCGCAGAGAAGCGATCGCCCCCGCGGGCCTCAAGCCTCCATACCGCGCCCAGCGCCGCGAGGGCAAATCCCTCGCGCTGGGGTTGCTCGAGGCAGAACCAGGGCTCTGCGGGCGCGCGCGACGCTGCCACCGTGGCGGACGGGTCGACGGCTTGCGACAGAGGCGCGGTGACGCTCGCCAGTACCGATGACCCCGAGGCGCGCGCACGGCGCAGCGCTATCGCGACGCGGCGTTCTAGGCGTGACTGGGCCGCGGCGTCGAGCCACTCCGGCGCCGGCCCGCGGGTCCTGACCTGGGCCATCAGGCCGAGGGTAGCTCTACGTCTCGCTGCGGCCGCGGGCGATCGCGATCTCGCCCGTGCGCGCCATCTCGACCAGCCCGAACGGCCGCACGAGCCGCTCGAAGGCGTCTACCTTGTCGCAGTCGCCCGTCACCTCGACGACCACCGAGCGCTTGGAGACGTCGACGATCTTGGCGCGGAAGATCTCGCAGATCTGCATCACCTCGGACCGGCTCGCCCCGTCCGCCGAGACCTTGAACAACGCCAACTCGCGCGAGAGCGTCTCCTCAGGCTCGAGATCGCGGATCTTGATCACGTTGACGAGCTTGTGCAGCTGCTTTGTGACCTGGTCGATGGGGTGCTTGGCGCCGTCCAGCGTCAGCGTGATGCGCGATATCCGCTCGTCGTCGGTGGGCCCGACGGCGAGGGTGTCGATGTTGAACCCACGGCGTGCGAAGAGGCCCGCGATCCGAGACAGCACGCCCGGCTTGTTCTCCACCAGGATCGACAGGATGTGCTTGCGACCGGTGCGCAGCTGACCGGCCGCCTCGAGCTGGTCGAGCGAGAGGAGTTCCTTAGTGGCGGGTTCGCCCATGAGCGCTTGGACCGAGTCCGACGCCGGTTAGCCGACCATGTCCCGGGCCGGCTTGCCGGCAGGGATCATGGGGAAGGTGTTCTCCTCGCGCGTGACGCGCACATCGACCAGCACGGGGCCCTCGGTCGCCAGCGCTTCCTTGATGTCGGGGACCAAGGTCCGCTTGTCGGCACATCTCATTCCGGTTGCGCCGTGGGCCTCGGCCAGCTTGACAAAGTCGGGCCACGGGCCGGTTTCGACGTGGCTGTAGCGCCCATCCCAGAATAGCTCCTGCCACTGGCGGACCATTCCCAGGTAACCGTTGTTCATCACGAAGACCTTGACCGCTATCCCTTCTTGGACGCACGTCGCCAGCTCCTGGGCGTTCATCTGAATCGAGCCGTCGCCGGCGATGCAAACGACCGTCTTGTCCGGACAGCCCACCTTTGCGCCCATCGCCGCCGGGAGCCCGAAGCCCATCGTGCCCAGTCCCCCGGAGTTGATCCACTGCCGCGGCCGCGAGAAGTGAAAGTACTGCGCGGCCCACATCTGATGCTGGCCCACGTCGCTCGAGACGATCGCGTCGCCACCGGTTGCCTCGTATAGCGCCTCGATCATGTACTGCGGCTTGATCTCGGCGTCTGAGCTGTCCTCGTAGCGCAGCGGATGGCGCTGCTGCCAGGCGTGGATCCGCGACCACCATTCGTCCAGCCGAGCTGGATCGGGCGCCAGTGCCCGGTAGGCGGCCGTCAGGCGCGGGAGGACGTTCCGCGCGTCGCCCACGATCGGGATGTGAGCCGGCACGTTCTTCGAGATCTCGGCGGGATCGACATCTATGTGAATGAACTTGGCGCGCGGCGCAAACTCGGTCAGCTTGCCGGTGACGCGATCGTCGAAGCGCGCGCCTATGGCGCAGATGAGATCGGCCTCGTCGATGGCGTAGTTGGCGGAACGGGTCCCGTGCATGCCGAGCATCCCGAGCCACTGCTCGTGAGGGGCAGGAAAGCCGCCCAGCCCCATCACTGTGCAGGTGACCGGGAACCGATCCGAGGTGGCGAGCTCGACCAGTTCCGGCCCGGCGTCGGCACTGATCACTCCCCCGCCTGCATATATGACCGGGCGCCGGGCGTTCGCCAGCGCCTTTGCGGCCAGCCGGATCTGCTTCTGGTTACCCTCGGTAGTCGGCTGATAGCCCGGAAGACGCAGATCGGTGACGGGCTCGTAGGTGATGTCTGCTCGCGACAAATCCTGGGGGATGTCGACCACAACCGGACCTGGCCGGCCGGTGCGGGCGATGTGAAAGGCCTCGTGGATGGAGCGCGGGATCTCGAGCGGGTGTTGGATCAAAAAGCTGTGCTTGACGATCGGCATGGTGATCCCGATCGTGTCGGCCTCCTGAAAGCCGTCTGTTCCCAGCAACTCGGTGCGGACCTGCCCGGTGATGAACACCACCGGTACCGAATCCATCATCGCGTCGCAAATCGGCGTGACCAGATTGGTGGCGCCGGGGCCGCTGGTCGCGACAGCCACGCCTGTCTTCCCGGTGGCCTTGGCATAGCCCTCTGCCGCGTGGCCGCCGCCGGCCTCGTGCCGGACCAGGATGTGACGGATCCCCGCGTCGTAGAAGGCGTCGTAAGTGGGCAGGTTGGCGCCACCGGGCAAGCCAAACACGACCTCGGCGCCCTCGGCCTTCAGACATTCCATTACAGCGTCTACCGCGCGCATGAAATCGGCGAGTCTAGCCGCGACCCTCAGCCGGCGCGACTGCGCACCTGAGCCTTCGAGGCGATCGCCTGCTCGGGAAAGGCGAGCTCAGTTCCGCAATTGATGCACAGCGCATCGTGGAGTTTGATGATCCGCCCGCAACCGGGGCACCGGCGGCGCAACTCGTGGTTGTCCCAGCGATAGAAGATCGCGGCCATCAGCCCGAGCACCGGTACCGCAGCGGACACGAGGAACCACAGAAAGAACGACGACCCCTTCGCCTTGCCCACAAAGCCCCCGATCAGCCCAAACAGGACCGCGATCGAGAGATACCCGAGGTCCTGCATAGGGAGTCCTCGACTAGAGGATTGTGTTCAGCGCCCAGACAACCGCAATCAGAACCGCCACTGCCAGAGCCACATAGAAGATGACCATGATCAGCCCGGCGATGAAATGGATGATCAGCGCAGCCGCTGCAATGATCACCAGCACCGCCAGTGCGCGGCGGAGGATTGAGGGCCTCTTGGGAGCTTTCTTCAGTTCACTTGCTTCCACGACTCAAGCGTAGCGCAGCGCTGAGGCCTCGACGGCGGCATCAAGCGCCTCGCGTGCAGAGCGCTCGAGACGACGCCGCACCCGCCACCGAGCTCCGCAGAAGGCGAGGTTAGCCAGCGTGGCAAATCCCGTCTCGTCGGCCCGAAGGGCGAGTAGTAGGTGCGCGACGCGGTCGGCGTGGGGTAAGTCGGCGTCCGTGGGCTTAACGCAATAGCAATGAGCGCGACGGCCGCCGGGCGGCACGAGTATCGCGCCGGCCTCTCCCAGCACCCAGGCTCCAAGCGCACCGCGCTCCAGCACAAGTCCGGTGCTGTCATGAAGCGCCCGGCCGCGGTGGTCGAGCAGGTCCCCCAGCAACCCCAGGGCCGTGCGCTCGGCGGTCTTCCGCGCGCCCGCAGCCAAACCGGAGAGCCGACGCGGCCGGACTACCGCGGCCCCGCGCGCCGCGTAAAGCTCCGCGATGATCCAGGCCTGCGCGACTGCCAGTAGTGACATCGGTAAGAGGAGCGGCTTGAGAGCGACGAGCAGCGCGCCGACCGCGAGGAACGGAGCAGTCTGCGTCACCGTCCAGGCTAGCCACCGCCGCTCTGTCCGCCGGATCGAGTTCTCGTCGGTGCGGGGACGCCACCACACCGTGGCGAGTTCGGGGAGGCCGTCCGCAGCTGCCACGCGTGCCCGGCCACCCGCTAGCGCATCGGTCACCTCTAACCGCCCGCGATGGGGCGTCTCAGGATGACCAGCGAGGCGTCAACCGGCAGCTCGCGCACGTGCGACGCAGTGCCGTCGGCGTCGGAGACGACGGCGTAGTAGCCCTGGTCGAGCTCGGCTCTGAAGGCTGCAACGGCCGCATCTGTCGCGTCGGAATCTTCGGCCGTCCACTCAGCGAGCGTGGTGTGCCCGGTCTGGTCCATGCGGATGAGACGAGACATGTGCGTGACCTCCTGGCGAGGATCGTGAATTGCAACGAAATGCTACGCCCGCATCCAAACTTGCCCGCCGGCGGAACCTAGCCTTGACCCAGCCGTTCCAGGATCAGCCGCCTGACCTCTCCGCCATCGGCTCTGCCTCTCGTTTCGCGCATCACGTACCCGACCAGCGGGCCGATCGCCTTCATGTTTTGGGCCCGTACCTGGTCGGCGGCGCCGGGGTCCTGCGCGATCGCGCGGTCGACGATCACAGCCAGCTGCCCGTCTCCCCCCTCTAGAGCCATCAGACCTTCGCGCTCGGCGATCTCCTGAGGCTCATCCCCCGTGGCGACCATCTGGGTGAGCACCGTACGAGCCGCGTCGCGACTGACCTTGCGCTCTTTGACCATCGCGGCGAGGGCGGCCAGGCTCTGGGGATCAACACGAGAGCCGGCCGGATCGGCGTCCGACCCGATCCGCTCGACCAGTGGAGGGACCCAGTTGGCCAGCTCCGCCGCGGAAACCTGATTCGCGGCCGCAAGCGCCCGTTCGAAGTAGTCGGCCAGCTCGGTACGGAACGCGAGCTCGCGGGCGCGAACGGCGGTCAATCCAAGCTCGTCCTCGAACCTCTCCGCGCGCTCGGCGGGCAGCTCCGGCAGCTGTTCGGAAGCCGCCTGCAGCAGTTCGTCTGAGACGCTCAGCGGCATCAGATCTGGCTCGGGGAAGTAGCGATAGTCGTGGGCTTCCTCCTTGGAGCGCAGCGGAGACAGCTGTCCGGTCACCGGATCGAAATGCAGCGTCTCCTGCACCACCGTGTCGCCGGCTCGGACCAGCTCGAGCTGGCGATCCAGCTCGGCGCGTAGCCCTCGCTCGAGAAACCTGAACGAGTTCATGTTCTTGAGCTCGGTCTTCGTCCCCAGCTCGGCGGAACCCCGTGGGCGCACTGAGACGTTGGCGTCTACTCGAAGCGAGCCCTGGGACATGTCCACGTCTGAAACTCCGAGTACCTTGAGCGTCGCGCGCAGCAGTGTCAGCCACTCGCGCGCTTGCTCCGGTGAATGAAGGTCCGGCTCGCTCACGATCTCCACCAGAGGCGTACCGCAGCGATTGAAGTCGACCACCGAACGCTCCGACCCATGGATCCTGCCGCTTGCCGAAAGGTGCTCTAGCTTGGCGGCATCCTCCTCCAGGTGGGCGCGCTGGATGCGAACGCCGCCCAGTCCGCCGCCAAGGCACAGCGGCTCGTCGTACTGTGAGATCTGGTAGCCCTTGGGACTGTCGGGATAGAAATAGTTCTTGCGGTGAAACAGCGAGCGCCGGGCGATCTGCGACCCGAACGCGAGCCCGATCATCACCCCAAAGCGGACAGCCCGCTCATTGACGACCGGTAGCGCCCCCGGGAGTCCCAGACACACCGGACATGTGTGGGTGTTGGGCGGGTCGCCGAACGAGAGCTCGCAGCCACAGAACATCTTGGTGCGGGTTGAAAGCTGGACATGCACCTCCAGGCCGATCACGGGCTCGTAGTCGGTGTTCTCAGCCACGCGCAGGGCTCCCATCGAATCCGAACACCTGCTCGAGCGCAAAGGCTGCCTCAAGTAGGCGGTTCTCAGAGAACGCCGGCCCAGCGAGCTGAAAGCCCACCGGGAGGTCCTCGCTCAGGCCACACGGAATCGAGATCGCGGGAATCCCAGCGAGCGACATCGGCACGGTGCAGAAGTCGTTCATATACATCTGCAGCGGATCGTCTGTTTTCGCTCCGAGCTCGAATGCGACCCAAGGGCTCGTCGGGGTGGCGACGAAGTCAAACCGCTCGAAGACCGCCCGGAAGTCCTGCGCGATCTTCGTGCGCACTTTCTGCGCGGCGCCATAGTAGGCCTCGTAGTAGCCGCTCGATAGCGCGTAGGTGCCAAGCATGATCCGGCGCTTGACCTCCGGGCCGAATCCCGCGGCCCGCGTGCGCGTATACATCGTGAGCAGGTCGGCATCGCCGTCGACGCGCAGGCCGTAGCGGACGCCGTCAAAGCGCGCCAGGTTGGCCGACGCCTCAGCCGGTGCGATCACGTAGTAAGCCGATAGCGCGTGCGCGGCGTGAGGCAGCCGACAGTTCTCCACGGACGCGCCGAGCTCCTGCGCCAGCGCAAGCGACTGCTCGAAACAGGCTCTCACCCCTTCCTCCACTGCGCCCTCTGGCCCGGTCAGCTCCTCGGGGATGCCCAGACGGATTCCGCGCAGGCTCTCGCTCCGGGGCCGCACGACCTCCTCGGGGAACTCAAGCGACGTCGAGTCAGACGGGTCACGGCCGACCATCTGCCCGAACAGCAGCGCTGCGTCGGTTACGTCACGGGTGAGCGGGGCGGCCTGGTCCAGCGAGGAGGCAAACGCGATCATGCCGTAGCGCGAGCAAGCTCCGTAGGTGGGCTTGAGACCGACGACTCCGCACAGCGAGGCCGGCTGACGAACCGAACCGCCTGTGTCGGTGCCAATCGCCCATGGCGCCAGGCCCGCGGCGACGGCCGCCGCGCTGCCGCCAGATGAACCGCCGGGCACGCGCCGGCGGTCCCAGGGGTTCAGCGCGGGACCAAACCCGGAGTTCTCGTTTGACGAGCCCATCGCGAACTCGTCCTGGTTGGTCTTACCGAGCAGCGGAGCTCCGGCCTCAGCCAGCCGCCGAACGACGGTCGCGGTATACGGAGGCCGGTACCCCTCGAGTATTCGAGAACCGGCCTGGCTGGGAATCCCCTCGGTACAGAAAAGGTCTTTGACCGCGACGGGTACGCCCTTCAATGGTCCGTGGCCCTCGGGTGGTAGGCGCGGCGGGCCGTCCGCGACCCAGGTGAACGCGTTGAGCTCGTCGGCCGTCGCGCGTTCCCGGTAGGCGTCGAACAGCTCGCCGGGATCGATCTCGCCCGAGCCAACCGCGTCGGCCGCCTGGGCGGCCGTGAGCTCGATCAGCTCAGCGGTCATGCGGCTCGCGCCCGGCCTTCGCTCGCCATCCGGGCTCGCTTAATGAAGGCCGCGCGACTCATCCGGCTGCGCCCGGGCTGGGAACCCCAAACCCTCCGCGGACCGGCTCGGGGGCGCTGGCGAGCACCGCCTCGCGCGGCAGGCATGGCTCGGGTTGGTCCGGTCGTAGTGGCGCGGGCACGTCGACCACGTGCGAGGTGGGCGGCACCCCCTCAAGGTCGAGTTCGCGGATCTTCTCGATGTGCTCGAGTACGTGAGAGAGCTCGCGCTGCATCCGCTCGAGCTCGTCGCCGGTCAGCTCAAGCCGGGCGAGCCGCGCAACGTGCAAAACCTGTTCGCGATCTATCGGCACGAGCGGGAACGTTTGCAGCCCACCTGGGCCATTGTTGACGGGAGCGGGACTAGCATCCGAGATCGATTCTAGGTGGACCATCGCCCCGAGATCTCCCCCTCCCTTTACCGTGCCGGACAGGGTGAGCCGCTCGTGATCCTGCACGGCTTCATGAGCGCCTGGCACCAGTGGCGGCCCGTATTGGCCGACCTGGTCCCGTACTTCGAAGTCATCGCGCCCACTCTCCCGGGTCACCTGGGCGGCCCGGCCTATGAGGAGGACGAGAACACCCTCGCCGCGGCCGGCGACGCCATGGAGCGGCACCTGGACGAACTGGGCGTTGGCCGAGCGCATCTGGTGGGCAATTCGATGGGCGGCGCACTGGTGTTGGAACTCGCCAAGCGCGGCCGGGCTCTCAGCGTGGTCGCGATCGCTCCGGGTGGCGGCTGGGCCCCCGACAGCGGCGAAGCCGATCGCCTGGCACGCCTGTTCGCCCGCCAGCGCCGGCTCGCCCGGGTCTTTGGACCCATCGTCCCGGCGGTCATCAAGAGCGCCTCGGTGCGGCGGCTCGCGATGCGCGACGTCATGCGTCACGGCGAGCTCGTACCGCCCGCGGACGTGGTCCAGATGATGCAGGCGTCGCTTCATTGCCCGATCTTCCCGCGCGTGATCGATGCGCTGCGCTCCGATCACGCACGCGTCACCGATCTCGAGCAGATTTCAGCGCCGACCTTGATCGCCTGGCCCCGGCACGACCGCATGTTGCCCATGGCACGGCATGCTGCTCGTTTCCGCGCCGAGATTCCCGCCGTCGAGTTCCGCGTGCTCGAGGCGGTCGGGCACGTGCCGACCTGGGACGACCCGCAGCTGGTCGCCGGCCTGATTCGCGAGTTTGTGGCGCGTCATGGCGGGTTCGCCGGCCGAGCCCCTGCTACGGCTCAAGCGTGATCGTCTCCAGCTCCCCGAGCTCCATTAGGTCCGTGCCGCTCTCCCGGCGCATCGACGCGTAGCCGCCGGCGGCGACACCCAGAGCCGCAAAGAGACGAAGGCGAGCCGCGCCAGAGCTGACAAACGCGCGGCGCAGTAGCCCTGCCGCCGTCGTCCCGCCGAGTGCGGTGGCAACCACGCTGAGCGCAACCGGCAACGCGGGTGCACGCCGCGTCGCTTGGGTGTACGCCAACGCGAGTCCCGAGATTCCAGTGATCAGCGACAGCCAGCGGAGAACGCGCGCCTCGCGTCGTCGCGGCCGGCTCAGAACGAGCGCTCCTCCGCTCAGCCCCGCGGCGACCTCGCCCGCACGCAGGCGCGAAATATCGACGCTCACAGGGTGGCGCCTACCTTCATGCGCTCACCCAGGACTTCGGCGTCATGCTCTGAGACCGCTCGGATCTGCCCCTGGAAGGCAAGCTTCCAGTGCTCGCGGGGCCACTTGCGGATGTGGTCGAGGTCGTCCACCAGCGAGACGGCTGGAACCCAGTCGGGCTCCTCCAGGATGACCTCGGGAGAGGTCTCAAAGCGCCACGGGTAGCTGTCGGCCTTCCCCGGCTTACCGGGCCAGACCTTTGAGCGATCTTCGCATAGCTCGCCCTCGACGCGGATACTGCCCGCAAACGCCATCACGCGCGTGAGGTAGAGCACGATCCTGTCCCCCACCTCGATCTCCAGCGCACGGTTGCGGTTGCGCTCCTTGAGCCCAATCAGCGCGAAGCCGCGGTCCTTTGTGGCTTGAAAGTTCTCCGGCGAGCCGGTGAGGATCCAGGTCTGCACGAGATGATGGTATCCCCCGGCAGCCGCCTGCCGAACGCCGCTAAGCGTGCGCGCTCTTCCCGATCTGGACGCGCGCCGCTTGAACGGTGTTGCGCAACAGCATGGCCGGCGTCATCGGTCCAACTCCTCCCGGCACGGGCGTGATCAGGCCGGCCCGCTCACTCACGGGCTCGAAGTCGACGTCGCCGACGAGACCGTCCTCCGTTCGATTGATGCCGACGTCGATGACGGTGGCTCCGGGCTTGACGTAGTCCGGCCCAATCAGCCGCGGGACGCCGACCGCCGCGATCAGGACGTCCGCGCGCGCACAGACGCCTGGGAGGTCTCGGGTGCGGGAATGGCACATCGTGACTGTCGCGTTGCGGTGCTGTAGGAGCATCGCGACCGGTCGGCCCACGAGATTCGAGCGCCCCACAACAGCCACCTCCGCGCCTTCCAGCGACACGTCGTGAGAGTCGAGCAGGTCGAGGATTCCGAGCGGCGTGCAGGGCCGCAGGCCGGCCGCGTTCTGAAGCAGGCGGCCCGCGCTCACCGGAGTCAGTCCGTCCACGTCCTTTGCCGGCGCGATCCGGGCGGTCAACGCAGCACCATCGAGACCTTCGGGCACCGGCAGTTGGAGCAGGATCCCGCTCACATCGGGATCTTCGTTGCATCCATCGATCACCCCGGCAACCTCGGCTTGGGTGGCCTGTGCCGAGAGCTGGCGGTGGTGGTCGCCGATCCCTACCTCCTCGGAGACCCGCCGTTTGTTGCGGACGTAGATCTCCGATGCGGGGTCGTCGCCCACAAGGATTGTCGCCAACCCCGGACGCCGACCGGTTTCGCTGACGAGCCGCTCGACATCGCGTGCGACCTCGGAGCGGACGCGTTGCGCCGCTGCGCGACCGTCGATGACGCTGGCAGTCATGGTGCGCGAAACCTAGACGATCGGCGCTGCCTACCGCAGGCGATGCTTGAGCGCCTCGATCGCATACACCGCTGACCGCAGGCGGCTCTGCGGGAGCGAGCCCCGGCGCGCGGCGGACAGGAGCTGCCCGTAGGCCGTCGCCGACTCCTGCTCGCTGCCGGGGAAGAGCGCGAGGTCCAAACCCGCATCGATCGCCCGCAAAGCTGGCGCTTTTTGCCCCGCAAGCGCCGGCGTGTCGAGCGCGTCGCTGATCGTCAGCTGACCGGCATGACCGAGGGCGAGGGGAAGCTCATGGGTGTAGGTCTTCGGGGAGAGGACCGCCGGCGCGAACCCGATGAGGCTCGGATAGCTGGCGCTCGAGATCATGACCATCGCGTCCGGCGAGAACCCGCACGCGTGATAGGCAGCGTAGTCGGTCCGCAGCTCCGCGGCTGGGGCCGGAATCGTCACTTGCTGTGAGTCGGTGCTGGCATCGGCCCTGCCCAGGCCGGGGAAGTGCTTGAGCGTGTAAGCGACGCCCACCGAGCTCAGCCCCCGGGCAAATGCGCAGGCGCGCACGGCCACCGATGCCGGATCGGAGCCGAACGACCGTGTGCCCAGGAAGGAGTTCGGTGCCCGCTCCACGTCCGCCACCGGCGCCAGATCGACGTTGACGCCGACCGATCGCAGCATCCGGCCGGCGGCGACCCCTTGTGCGTGCGCGACGGCCGCCGAGCTCATAGCCGCCGGCGCCAGCTCGGGCGGACCCGGAAGGCGGCGGACCTCTCCGCCCTCCTGGTCGGTCATGACCAGAAGCGGCGGATTGCCTCCCCGACGCGCGGCGGCCTGGAGCTCGGCGATCGCGCGTCGAGTCATCGCCAGTCCAGCCGCCGTGTTATCGCCGAAGAGAATGACGCTCCCGAGCTCACCGGCGCGAACGCGTGCCAGGAAGGCCGCGCTCGGCCGAGGGCCGGCGTAATGGCCAACCACCACCTGTCCGACGAGACGCGCCAGGTCAACGGAAGGACCGGTCGCCGTCGTTCGTGTGGTGACCGGGGCGTGCGGAGAGGTTGCCGGCGCAGCGCCCGCTTGCGTCACGGGGCGGTGAGTTGATCGCGAGGAGCCGCTGGTTGCAAATCCGATTCCCACGCCGAGCGCCACCGCCGCGACGAGCGCAAGCGCCATCGCCGCTGTTCGCCGAGGGCTCTGGTGGCGAAGGCGTTGCAACGCACCCGCAAGCTAGCGCTTCGAGATCGGGGCGACCTCGGCGAGCAGCTTGCGCTCAGAACGGTCCGCGGCGAAGCGGATTACCACGATCCCGCCCGGCTCAACCCCGGTCACCACGCCGTCGCCGAAGGAAGGATGGACCACGTCATCGCCCAGACCAAAGGTCACGGCTGGAGCGTCGTTTCTCTCCCCTGTCCACTCGCGCTTCGCGGCGCCCGACCACGAGATGGCGCGAGGCCGCGGAGGGAGTTCTTCTCGATCGGTGAGTTCGACGGGAATCTCGGAGATGAAGCGACTGCGAACGCCATAGCTGCGCGTCCCGAACACCCCGCGCGAGCGAGCCGACGTCACGTAGAGGTCGCGCTCTGCCCGGGTGATGCCCACGTAGCACAGGCGGCGCTCTTCCTCTAGGCCCCCCTCCTCAAGCGCCCGCGAGTGGGGAAAGACCCCTTCCTCACAGCCGATGATGAACACGATCGGGTACTCGAGGCCTTTTGCGTTGTGCAAAGTCATGAGCGTCAGGAGTCCGGTCTCGTCGGAGCGCTCGTCGGCGTCCGACAAGAGCTGAAGCTGCTGCAGGAACTCGGCAAGTCGGCTCGTCTGTCCCTCGCCGGCGGCCGGCGGGACGCCGTCGTCCGGAACGGAGGCATCGAACTCGGCGGCTACGTTGACGAGCTCCTCGAGGTTCTCGATCCGACCCTGCGCCTCGATCGTCCGTTCGGCCTCAAGCGCCTCCAGGTAGCCGGTGTCGCGCAGCACCGCCTGAACGAGCGTGGCGATCTCGGAGCCCGACTCGGCACGCTCCCGTAGGCCGTCCATACTCGCCATGAACCGCCTCAGTGCTCTAACCGCCGGCGGACCGAGGTCGGGAACCTGCTCAGGCGCTGCGGCCACATCCCAGATCGCCATGCCGGTGGTGTTCGCGAAGCCGAGCAGCCGGGATACGGAGGTGCTCCCGATACCGCGGCGCGGAGAGTTCACGATCCGCGTGAACGCACCCGCGTCGAGAGGATTGACCAGCGTGATCAGGTACGCGATTGCGTCCTTGATCTCGGCGCGGTCATAGAACTTGGTCCCGCCGATGACCTGGTAGGAGATCCCCGCCCGCACGAGCGTGTCCTCGAGCACGCGCGACTGGGCGTTGGTGCGGTAGAAGACGGCGACCTCCGCAGGCGAAGTGCCCTCGTCGAGGAGCCGCTCGACCTCGGCGACGACGAATCGCGCTTCGGCGTGCTCGTCGTCGAGTTCGCGCACCTTGATCGGGTCCCCCTTGCCCAGCTCGGTCCACAGGTGCTTGGGCTTCTGCTGCCGGTTGTTGGAAATCACGGCGTTGGCCGCATCCAGGATCGTCTGGGTGGAGCGGTAGTTCTGCTCGAGCTTTACGACGTGGGCGTCCGGATAGTCGTCGGTGAACGTGAGGATGTTGCGGATATCCGCCCCCCGGAAGGAATAGACCGACTGGGCATCGTCGCCAACCACCATCACGTTTCGCCGCTCAGACGTCAGTAGCTTGAGCCAGCGGTATTGGGCGTGGTTGGTGTCCTGGTACTCGTCGACCAGCACGTGGCGAAAGCTCTCCGTGTAGCGGTCGCGGATCTCCTGGAACATCGTCAGCACGTCGACAGCCCGGAACAGCAGATCGTCGAAGTCCATCGCGTTCATGCGGTGCAGCTCCCGCTCGTAGCGGCGATAGACCTCCGCGACCGTCCCTTCGAAAAAGGAGCCCACGATCTGCCCGTAGCCGTCGGCGTCGATCAGCTTGTTCTTGGCGTCTGAGATCTGCCCCTGGACCGCCGCCGGAGTGAAGCGCTTCGGGTCGATCCCCAGGTCGTCGAGGCAGCGCTTGATGAGGCGTCGTGAGTCGGCTTGGTCGTAGATCGTGAACCGCCGCGTATACCCGAGCCGATCGGCGTGGGCGCGCAGCATCCGCGCGCACGCGGCGTGGAAGGTCATGACCCACATCGTGCGGATGCGGCCACCGACGAGCAGCTCCACGCGATCACGCATCTCCCCGGCCGCCTTGTTCGTGAAGGTGATGGCGAGGATCTCGTTCGCGCGCGCGGCCCCGGTGCCGACCAGGTATGCGATGCGGTGGGTGAGGACTCGCGTCTTTCCCGACCCGGCGCCGGCCAGGATCAGGAGCGGACCTTCGCCGAACGCGACTGCCTCTCGCTGCGGCCCATTCAGGCCGGCCAGCAGCGTCTCGAGCTCCATCGTCGTCTCCGGCATCGGAAGGTCAACGGTAGCGGCCGCAGACGTCGTGACCGGGGTCTGCCGACGCGATACTCGGAGCCCTCAACCCTCCCAGCTGCTGCGTTCGATCCCGTACACATGATGAGGGGTTCGCGACAGCTCAACGTGTCGCTCGTAGCGCTCGCCGAGGCGCTGCGCGACGCGGATCGAGCGCTCATTCTCGGGATGTATCAGGCTGATCACGCGTTGGGCTCCGAGAGCGGAGAAGGCATGGTCCAGCCCCGCGCGGGCGGCCTCCGTAGCAAATCCCCGTCCCCAATACGGACGCCCGAACACCCACCCAACCTCCAGGCCGGGCCATCCCTCGGGCTGCCACAGCCCCGCGCGGCCTAAGAGCTCCTCGTTGTCTCGCTTGACCACGGCCCACTGTCCAAACCCACGGAGTTCCCAGTGGCCAAGCAGGAACGCCATCTCGCGCCACGCCGCCGGCCGCTCGAGCGGGCGACCGTCTCCTAGATAGCACCTAACCTCCGGGTCAGCGCAGATCGCGGCGTACGCATCGAAGTCCGACAGCTCGAGCCGGCGCAGCAACAGACGCTCGGTCACGAGCTCAGGAATCACGGCGCCAGCATAGGCTCCCCAGCGATGGATGACCCGTTGACCGAGTTGCGCTCGGCCTGCGCCGAGGTGGCGCGGCGCGCTCGCCACGTGACCATCGATCGAGAAGCGATCGGTCGCTACGCGGCCGCGCTTTCGCTTTCGCGCGATCCCGGCGCGCCGGATCCCGATGTGCATCTCGTCGGAGGGAGTCGCGAGGAGTTAGCCGCCTTCTGGCTGACCTTGGACGCGATCAACTTCGGGTCCGGCTGGTTTCCAACGCTGCGCAAACGCGAAGGGCGGTCCGGCTATTTCACCGTTGCCGGTGGCATACGGGAGCGGTTTGAAGAGAACGGTCCTTGGACCGCCCCCGAGCTCGCAACGATTGAAGCGGAGCAGCTCGCGGCTGTGCTGGGGCAGGACCCCGGCCATGAGCTGATGAGGCTGTTCGCTCGCTCGCTGCGCGACCTGGGCGACCACATCGGCCGTGATTACGACGGTCGATTCGGTGCGGTGATCGACGGCGCGGCGCGCTCTGCCGCCACGCTCGTGACGACGCTCGCTCGGTGGTGTTGCTTTGAGGACACCTCCCAGTACGAGGGCATACCCGTCCCCTTCCTCAAGCGGGCGCAGATCGCGCCCGCCGACCTGTCGCTGGCGGGTATCGCGCGGTTCGATGACCTCGGGCGGTTGACGATGTTCGCCGACAACCTCGTGCCCCACGTCCTGCGGCTCGATGGAGTGCTTGTGTTCGTGCCCGCACTAGTAGAACGGATCGAGCGCGGCGAGCTCATCGAGCACGGCTCGCCTGAGGAGGTGGAGATCCGCGCCTGCGCCGTGCACGCAGTCGAGCTGATCGCAGCCGCGCGCCGCGGCCGGGTCACCGCGGCCGAGATCGACCAGCATCTCTGGAACCGCGGTCAGCTTGCCCCGTACAAGGCCCGGCCGCGCCACCGCTCGCGGTGCACGGCTTACTGACCCGCTGCGCCTAGGTCAAACGCGACGACTTCGCCGCGCGCCTGTCACCCGGTCCGCGCCTGTCACCCGGTCGTCACACGCGTCGTGGCGCGGACCCAGCTCTCACAAGCGTCGAGGCGCGGCTTCACCTTCGTTGAGTACGGGTGCTTGACGTGCTTTCCGGTATAGACGAAATCGAACCGATAGGAGACCTTGGCGCTCGTGCCGCTCTTGTTGAACTTCCCCCAAATGCTCAGGTACTCGGCGCCTTCTTTGTCCACGTGATGCCCGCGGTCCGAGAAGCTGCCGTCGCTCTTGATGCGGATCTTCTTGGCGGTGATGTAACCCTTTCCTGACCCGCAGTAGTAGTGAAAGACGCCGTCGAAGCTGACCACATCGGCTCCGTTAGCCGAGGTGTTGAAGGAAACGTGCGCGGTCGCCGCCCTGGTCCATTTCGAGGCCTTGTTCATGTAGTCCGGACCGCGACCCGTGTAGTGCGCGCCATGCTTGGGTGCTGCCGAGGCACCCGCCGCAAAACCAAGCCCCACCACCACGGCGCACGCGACCGATTGACCTCGCCAGCGTGGCCCGAGCCCCTTCACGCCCTTGCCCGCTCGCGCAAGATCTTCGCGGCATTCTTCTCGCCCACCAGCAGCTCTGGCCGGATCGTCCCGCTGGAGCGCAGATCGAGCGCGGGGAAGCGACCGGTGCCCGTCAGCGCCGGGTCGAGCGTGACCACTGTGGTCTCGCCGCCGAATGGTTCGTAGGAAGTCGCGACCAATGTCACCGAGCCCCCATCGCGGAGCTTACGAGCGGTCGCCAAGGCCCGGCGGGCGGCGTGCTCGTGCAAAGCGTCGAGCGTGTCGAGCAGGATCACGGCATCCCCGCCCTTCAGCGCGATCGCGCGTACCTCGTCGATCACCGCGTAGACGGCCCTGTCCAATGCCGAGGTCGGAGTGGCAAAGGAGAGCGCCTGAACCGGCTGGACCGGGCCTGCCTGCCATTCGCTGAGCTCCTCGGGGCGCACCCCCACGAGTAGGGGCAGAAGTCGGAGGTCATCGCGCCCTTGGAGGGCGTTCGTCAGACGGCGGAGCGCCTCCGTCTTGCCGGCGCGCGCCGGACCGGCAATGGTCACCCGGGACCCCTTCCCAATTGGCGTCAGCGACTCGATCGCAGCCACCGTCGGATCGTCGCTCGCAAGCCTCAGTGGATCAGATGGGAACTCTGCGGCCAGCGATTCGAATCGGGCGCGGTCGGCGACGGCGTCCGTCGTGGGCTGGGCGGCCTCCGGCTCGGGAGGCCCAGCGGGCTGGGGCGCCGGCTCTGGCGCCGACTCGGGCTCGGCACGCGCTGTTCGCTGCTGCCGGCTTCGACGGCGGCGGGGCTTGGAGGGCGCGGCCGGCTCGGCGTCCTCGGCTGACTCGGCCCCCGCGCCGGCACTCACGT
Source organism: Solirubrobacteraceae bacterium (assembly GCA_035650455.1). Lineage (GTDB taxonomy): Bacteria > Actinomycetota > Thermoleophilia > Solirubrobacterales > Solirubrobacteraceae > Palsa-465. The sequence continues at coordinate 11,794 of DASRHQ010000101.1, read as the reverse complement.
CCGCGCCATCTTGCCGGGCGAGGATGGCCTCGACCAGCTGCTCGCGGCGCAGCAGGCGGTAGCTATCGATCGAGAGCTCCGACGCGATCGCGTGGAGGTCTGCGAGCGGGCTCTGCTCCAGGGCCTCGCGGTCGAGCACGGACATGGTCGCTCCTTCGCTTCGTAGGGGCTCCGGCGTGCGCCGGAAGGCTCACGGGCTGTCAATCTAGCGTGGGACCGAGCTCCCAGCCCGCGGGCACGGGCGTTGCTCCCGTTGCTCTGCTTAATGGATCGTTTAGATATAAGCCTGTAGGATCGCCGCGCAGGGGATAAAGCGCTCCGTGGGGGTTGAGATGGTCCGGATGTCGGGGAGATTCAGAGACGCGACCTCGCGCGGCCGCGGGCCCGCGGCTGGAATGGCTGTGCTTGCCGCTCTGGCCGCCGCGCTGTGTGCGCAGACGGCTGTGGCATCGCCTGGGTCGTCAATTTCGCTGAAGGCCAAGCCGGCGATCGTGCAGTACACCAAGAGCGCCAGCTTGACCGGCACGCTTTCAAGCGGCAAGAAGGGTGCCCTGATCAAGCTCGAACAGCGTGTGTGGCCCTTCAAGGGGAACTTCAAGACCGTATCCAGGACGCACACCGGCGCAGGCGGTGTCTTCAGCTTCAAGCGGCGTCCGTCGCTGGCGACCGAGTATCGCGCGCTCGCGCCGGGCGGTCACGGAAGCAGCCAGACGCGCACTGTTTACGTCGTCAAGCGGTTCAAGGTACTTCGCTGCGTACTCACGCGACCCGGACACACCTACCAGGGCTGCGGGACGACCAGTGCGCCGCCGGGGCACTACACCTGGAACGTGACGATCGAGTATCTGTACCCCGCGAGCGTCTTCGACAAGGAGGGGGGCAAGCCCGTCTACACCTACTACGGCATCACCGTCGGGAGCCGCAAGCCCCCGAAAACGCTCGAACGGCAGCGTACGGTGAGCCAGCGCGCGCATGGCGACAGCACGACGACGTTCGAGTTCTCGCATAAGGTCGTGGTCCCGAAGTCGGCCTATCAGGAAGAAGGAAACTTCTGCACGAAGACGAGCGAACGCAAGGACGGGTTCGGCGTCCCCGGTGCCCCCGGCTCACACAAGTGCGGAGCAGCCAAGATCCCTGGGGACACATCGCCTAACAAGCTCGGGTAGAACCCCACCTCATTCCTGTTCCCACCGCAGCTCGTCCGCCAGCCGTAACGACGGGTCGACCTCGACTTGCCCCTCCAGCGCGGCGCGCACCGCCAGGTAGTCGGCCACCGCTGACACGTCGTGGACTCGTAGGACGTGGGCTCCAGCATCTACCGCAAAGCCGATCGCGGCGAGTGTGCCGGCGAGGCGCTCGCGCGGGGATCGGGAAATGAGCGCGCCGATGAAGTCCTTTCGCGATAAGGCCAGCAAGAGCGGCCGCTCGAGGGCATGTAAGCCCGATAGCGCCCGCAGCAGGGCAACCGTCTGCGTGGGCGTTTTGGAGAAGTCAGGACCGGGATCGAGCAGCAGTTGCTCGAACGCCACGCCACGCGCGCAGGCGGTCTCGGTCTTGACGCGCAGGAATTGCCCAACCTCGTCGACGATGCGCCCGTCGAGCGACGGATCGAGCAGCTTCTGCTTAGGGGCCGCAACCGTGTGCATTAGCACGAGCCCGGCGCCGGTCTGTGCACAGACCTCCGCGAGCGCAGGATCGCGTAGTCCGCTTGTGTCGTTGACGATGGCGGCGCCGGCTGCGATCGCCGCGCGGGCGACAGCCGGCTTATAGGTGTCGACCGACACTCGCGCCCCGAGCTCTCCCGCGACTCGCTCGATGACAGGAACCACACGCGCTATCTCCTCCTGCGGAGCGACGGCCGGACGATTTGTCACCCCAGACTCGCCGCCGATATCGATGATCGTGGCGCCTGCCTCCAGCATTGCGCGCGCCTGATCCACCAGGACGGCCACGGGTTTCTGACCGCCGGCATCCGAGAACGAATCGGGAGTCGCATTCACGATGCCCATCAGCAGCGGCCGGCCGCCAAGCTCGAGGGTCTCCCCCACGATTTCAAGCCGCCGCGTCGGGGCGATCATGGCGCAACGACCAGCCCTTCCACCTCGGCTTCAGTCCGAAAGCGGCCCACCTCTCGGCGGATCCGGGCGTCGTCCCAGCCAAGCTCCTCTCCCATGGCGCGCGCCACCCGTAGCGGCGCTTCGCTCTGCGCCGCGCACAGCGCCCGAGGAGCCAGCAAGCCGAGCCTGGTTCGGCGCAGCAGCACGTCGGCGAGAGTGAGCGCTTGCTCACAGCGGGCGGCGAAAACGACCTCCGCGAGCAGATCCGGGAACTCATCAAGGATCGACTGGGCAAGCTGGGGTCGCGCCGAGGCAACCTCGAGTACCTCTGAGGCGCTCTGGCCGTAGCGACGGGCTAACGATTCATAGCCCTCGTCGTCCACGCCCTCGACCCGCGGCAGCGTGGCCGGGTCAACCGGTTCGCCGAGTGGGATGTCCTGCGTCCTGCACGGCGCACTCCGGCCATCGCGTTCGACCAACCGGTCGACCGCAAGTTTGGCCATGCGGCGCCATGTGGTCAGCTTGCCGCCGGTGATCGTAATCAGCCCGCTCGAGGTCTCGTAGAGCTCGGCCTTGCGCGAGATGTCTACCGACTTGCGGCTGTCACCGGTCGAGATCAGGGGCCGCACCCCGGCGTAGGCACCCGTTACGTGGTTGCGCGAGAGCGAGGTTCCGAAGAACGCATTGGTGGCCTCGAGCAGGTAGTCGACGTCCTCCAGTGCCGGCTGGACATGGTCTATGTCGCCGTCATAGTCATTGTCGGTCGTGCCGATCAGGCTCCGGCCCAGCCAGGGCAAGGCGAAGATGAACCGTCCCCCGCCGGCGGGCACCACGGCCCCGGCTACAAGCGGGAGATCGCTCCCGGCGATCGTGATGTGGGTTCCGCGGCTTGGCCGGACAACCGGAACCTCGGCCTCGGAGTGAAGCTCCTCGGGCCTGATCCGATCCGCCCACACGCCGGTGGCGTTCACTACGTTGTCGGCCACCACAGTGAGCTCGGCGCCCGTCTCGAGATCTCGCGCGGCCACTCCGTCCCCGGCCAGCTCCATCGCCTCGACTCGGTTGGCGCAGATTGCGCCGAAGCGCTCGGCCTCGCCGAGCACGGTCAACACAAGCCGCGCGTCGTCGGTCTGGCAGTCGTAGAAGAGGTACCCCCCGGTGGGCTGTCGCGACGCAAGCGCAGGCAGCAGAGCAACGACCTCGTCAGGGGTGATGAGCCGATGGCGCGAGGGGCTCCAGTCGACCTCTCCATCCTGGCCGTTCGCCGCGACGGCGCGTCGCGTGTTGCGACGCCCCCTGAGCGAGGGAGCGGCCATCACGTCGTACATGTTCAGGCCGATCCCGAACAGCAGGTCGGGGCGGGCGCCCTCGAAGGCGGCCACCACCAGCTTCATCGGCGTGACCAGGTGCGGCGCCAACTTGACCATCAGCTGGCGCTCGAGCAGCGCCTCTCTGACCAGACCGAGGTCGAAGGTGCGGAGATAGCGCAGGCCCCCGTGGACCAGCTTCGAGGAGCGGCTGCTGGTACCAGACGCGTAGTCGTTGCGCTCGAGCAGCGCCACGCTGTACCCGCGAGTTGCCGCATCGAGCGCGACTCCGGCCCCGGTGATGCCTCCACCGATCACCGCCACGTCAAAGCGCTCCCCCGTCAACGCCTCGAGTGCCTGGCCGCGCGAGATCACAGACCGAGAGTATCCGGGGGCCGGGGGCCACCAACCGGCTCTGCGTGGCCACTCAGGAGCGCGGTAGCTTCAGACCAAGTTGCTCGCGGCGATCATTTCGGACACCCACCTCCCTCGCGGAGCCAGGACAATCCCGGTGGCGTGCGTGAAGCGCCTCCGTGCGGCGGATTTGATCGTTCACGCCGGCGACCTGTCTACCCAGGCCGTGCTCGAGCAGCTACGTGGGTACGGGAAAGTTCAGGCCGTGCGCGGCAATGTTGACGAGGACTCGCTGCGCATCACGCTGCCGGCGCAGCTCGAGCTGGACCTTGGCGGACGTCGTGTCGGGGTCATCCACGATGGGGGCAGGCGAATAGGGCGTCTGGAGCGGTTGCGACGAACGTTCCCCGACGCCGAGGCGGTGATCTTTGGCCACTCGCACATCCCCCTGCACGAAACCGCTGTAGATGGCTTTCAGATCTTCAACCCCGGCAGTCCTACCGACCGTAGGCGCTCACCGCGCCACACCATGGGCATGGCCTACGCCGACCGGTCGCGGCTGCGCTTTGAACTCATCGACCTCGACTGAACGGCGGTCAATCGACGACTAGCGCGCGCAACCGCTCTATGTGCTCGTCAGGCGTGCTGAGATGGCCTCCGCCGCGGTCGACAGTCACCGAGGCTCCGGGAACATGCGTCGCGAGCCATCGCCCATGAGCGGCCGGCACCAGAACATCCCCCTCGCCGTAGCGGATTTCCACCCGAACCGCGATTTCCTGGACTGCAAAGCCCCACGGTGAAACGAACGCCAGATCATCGTCAACCCAGCCCGAGATGCCTAGCCTGAATGCCTCGCGGGTCGAGGCGCGCAGGGTTTCGCGAACATCTGACCGCTCGAGCACAGCGCGATCCGATGCGGCCAGCTCGACGCCATCCAATAGCGCCGCCGGATCCTCTTCGACGCGATCCAGCGTGGTTCGGGCTTCGCGCGCAAGCTCTGAAGTGAGTGTCTCCTCGCCCGCCAGCGCCCACCTGAATTCGCGGACGTTGATCGGATCCATGCCGTCGAACCAATCGAGGTCGGGAGCGTCGTAAGGGGCGGCTCCGACATCGCAGGCGGCGGCGGTCACACGCCCCGCCAGCTTGGCTCCGGCGGCGAGGGCGTGCGGGCCGCCGCCCGATCCTCCGCTCACGGCGAATCTACTCAGTCCGATCTCGTCGGCAATCGCCGCGATGTCAGCGACGCAATCGACTACACGGCGCCCGGCGTGCCGAGATGAGCCTCCATACCCGGGCCGGTCATAGGTGATCACGCGCAACCCGGCTTCGGCAACACGCTGCTCATGCGGACGCAGACCGCTGAGGCGAGAGCCGGGAGTGCCGTGAAGCACGAAGACCGGAGCTCCGGAGGGATCGCCGATCTGTTCGTAGCAGAGCGTGCGTCCGTCGCGAGTTGTGACTTCCGCGCCGGGTGCCGCGGCCTGTTCGTCGCTCACCGCGCGGCCGGTGCCTCCGCCTACTGCGCCGGGTCGGCGACGCCTTCGCGGCGACGGTCGTCGATCACCTTGCGGATGCGCTCGATCGTGTCCTCGGACATCCGCCGGATCTCCCAATGGGTCAGCTTCAGCAGCCTCATGGGTGAAGTAGCGACGACGTCGGCGTTGCGCGGCTCGCGCTCGATCAGGCCCATCTCGCCGATCAGGTCGCCTTGGTTGAGAGAGGCCACCTTGTTCCCGTCCCTGATCACGTCGGCGGAGCCCTCCTCGATCGCGATCAGTTCGGTCGAGTAGTCGCCCTGTTTCATCAGGATCTGTCCCTCGGCAACGCTCGTCTCGGTCGCGAAGGTGGCTAGGCGCTTAGCCTCCTCGGCCGAGAGGTGCGAGAAGATTGGGATCGCGGTCAGGCGGTCCGGGTCCACGAGCGCGACTCTACCCAGAGTCCGAGAGCGATGCGCACCAGCACCGTCGCTACAGCGCCCCGACCTCGGCCGTGATGTCGCTCACGGACTGCTTTGCGTCTCCGAATAGCAGCGAGGTCTTGTCCTCATAGAACAGCGGGTTGTCGATGCCGGCGAACCCGGAGGCCATCGAGCGCTTGAGCACGATCACGGCGCCGGATTTGTCGACCTCGAGGATCGGCATGCCGTAGATCGGCGAGCCCGGCTCGTTCTTGGCGGCCGGGTTCGTGACGTCGTTAGCCCCGATCACGAGCGTCACGTCGGTGCGGGTGAACTCGGGGTTGATTTCGTCCATCTCCTTGAGCAGGTCGTAGGGGACGTCCGCCTCGGCCAGCAGCACGTTCATGTGCCCGGGCATCCGCCCCGCGACCGGATGGATCGCGAACTTGACCTCGACTCCCTTTGCCTCGAGCGCCCGCTCCAGCTCCCGCACGGCGTGCTGTGCCTGCGCGACCGCCATTCCGTAACCGGGCGCGATCACGACCTGCCGCGCGTACGACAGCTGGATCGCGACGTCCTGGGCCGAGGTGGAGCGGACGGTGCCTAGCTCCTGAGCCCCCACCGCGGGGGCGGAGACCGCGCCGCCGAAGCCGCCCGCGATGATCGCGGGAACCGAGCGGTTCATCGCCTTGGCCATGAGGTTTGTGAGGATCGAGCCCGAGGCCCCGACCAGCATGCCCGCGACGATCATCGCGATGTTGTTGAGCGCGATCCCCGTTATCGCCGCCGAAAGGCCTGTGAACGCGTTCAGGAGTGAGATCACGACCGGCATGTCCGCGCCGCCGATCGGCAGGACGACCATATTGCCCAAAATCGCGGCCGCGAGCAGGATCCCGAGGATGAAGAGCGCCTGTGAATGCACGCCCGAGGCGAGCACGATCAGGCTGGCGAGACACACCACGAGCAGCGCGAGGTTGACGACAGCCTGGCCCGGAAGTTTCAGCGGCCGCCCCGGCAGCAGCTCCTGCAGCTTGGCGAACGCGATGTTCGAGCCCCAGAACGAGATCGAGCCGATGATCGCCGCCAGCAGCGACGGAATCTCCGCCTTGAGCGAGAAGGATCCACCGTAGTGGTTGCGGTATTCGACCCACGCGATCAGCGCAACCGCGCCGCCACCGACGCCGTTGAAGATGGCGACCATCTGCGGCATCGCGGTCATGCGGACCTTGAGCGCCGCCGGAATCCCAATCGCGGTTCCGAGCACCAGCCCCAGCGCGATCAACCAGGGTGTGGCGGAGCCGTGGAAGATGTGCGGCCGCAACAGCGTGGCGATGACCGCGATCGCCATCCCCACTGCCGCGATCTTGTTTCCGCGCACTGCCGTCCGCGGCCCCGTGAGGTTGTGCAGGCCGTAGATGAAGAGGGCGAAGGCAACTATGTACAGCCCGTTGACGACATTCGGGCTGACCGCGGCGAGTGGCAGGATCAGCTCTTGTCCTCCTGCCCGCCCGCGGACTCCGTGACCGCAGCGGTTTCCTGCTCGCTCGAGGACGGCTCGGGCTTGCGTTTGAACATCCCGAGCATCCGGTCGGTGACAAGAAAGCCGCCGATGATGTTGATCGTTCCGAACGTGATCGCGATGACCAGCAGGACCTGCTCGAAGGCTCCTCTCGCAAACGGCATCAGCAGCAGCGCGCCCAGGAGCACGATCCCGTGGATCGCGTTCGTGCCCGACATCAGCGGGGTGTGAAGCGTGTTGGGGATCTTCGAGATCACCTCGAAGCCGACAAACCCGGCGAGCACGAGAATGGCTATCTCGATGACGGTGTTCACACCGGGCTCCCCGCTGCTTCCCTCGCCCCTTCGTGCACGATCTCCCCGTCCCGAGTGACGCAGGCTCCGGCGATCACCTCGTCATCGAAGTCGAGCTTCAGGCGGCCGGCCTCGATCATCAGCCCGAGCAGCGCTTGGATGTTGCGCGCGTACAGCTGAGAGGCATGCTCAGCCATCGTTGAGGGCACGTTCAGCGGCGCGGCGATCTTGACTCCGTGGCGGATGACGGATTGGCCGGGCTCCGACAGCTCGCAGTTGCCTCCCGCCTCGCCCGCCAGGTCGACAATCACCGATCCGGGCTTCATCCCCTCAACGGCCTTCGCGCTGACCAGAATCGGCGCTCTGCGCCCGGGGACGAGTGCGGTCGTGATCACGACATCAACCTTGCCGATGGCCTCGACCATCAACTCCTGCTGGCGCGCCTGCTGCTCCGGCGTGAGTTCTCGTGCATACCCGCCCGCGCCTTCCATGTCCCCGCCAAGATCGAACTCCAGAAAGTGTGCGCCGAGGGACTCCACCTGCTCCTTGACGGCGGCGCGCACGTCGAACCCCTGTACGACCGCGCCAAGCCGTCGGGCGGTCGCGATCGCCTGCAGCCCGGCCACGCCCGCACCGAGCACCAGCACGGTTGCCGGCCGGATCGTCCCAGCCGCGGTCATCAGCATCGGGAAGAAGCGACCCAGCTCCTGTGCTCCGATCAGCGCCGCTCGGTAGCCGGAGACGTTCGATTGACTAGAGAGTGCATCCATTGACTGGGCGCGGGAGATGCGAGGAATGGCCTCCAGCCCAAACGCGGTGACTCGCGCCTGGGCAAGGGCTCGTACACCTTCGCCGTTGGTGAGCGGCTGCAGAAAGGCGATCAACACCGAGCCGGCTCGCAGGAGGCCGGTCTCCTCGACGGTGGGCGGCGCCACTTTGACCACCACGTCCGCCGAGAACGCCGAAGCCGCATCGTCGACGAGCTGGGCACCCGCCTCCTCGTAGAGCTGATCGGGGATGAGCGCGGCATCGCCGGCGCCACGCTGAACAACCACCTCGACAGCCTCGCCGCCTTCCTCACCGGGCCCCCCCGCCAGCTTGCCGGCGATCTCGGGCACGAGCGCCACGCGGCGCTCTCTGTCGACGGTCTCTTTGGGCACTCCTATCTGCATGAGCGCCGGGAGGCTACCGGTTACGGGCCGTTCTCATCGCGGCACCGGAAGGTCGCGCCCGCCGCTGACGGCAAGCGCGAAGTGGTCGTGCAGACGGGCGGCTGTGAGCGCCCGCGCGGCCGCTGTGACGCCGGCCGCGTCGGTACCGACGACCAGCCACGTTGGAGGGGCACCTTGTTGCGCGAGCGCGGCGATCATCCCCGCCGGCGACCTCACGGTGTTGGCCACGACCCCGCTCGCGTTCAACAGCTTCAGAGACGTTCCCTCGCGGCCAAAGCGTGCGAACACGCCGCTGCTGGCGGGTCCCCGCGCGAGCAGCGTCGCCGCCAGCTCGCGCGAGATGTCGTGCCAGGTGCCCACCACCACGGTCAGCGAGTCCTGTCCGGAGCCGGCTCCCAGCAGTTGGCTCGCAACGGGGACACCAGCGTGCCCCAGCACCGCCGCCACATGGGCACACGCAGCGGCCACGTCCCCGCCGCATTCGACGGTCGTGGGCAACCGCCTACCCTCCAGGCCGTGGCGGAAAGGCTCGGGAAACGAGCCGACCACGGCGAGTGGCGCGACGCGCGAGTCCCCCAGGTCCCACCACAGCCGATCCCCCGTGTGGACTCGGGTGCCGGGACGTGACGTCACGCCGTTGACGAACAAGCGCCAGCGCTCGCCCGGTCCGGCAGTGAGTCCGTCAATCGAGCGGACCGTCCGTCCACGGCCGTCTGCGACCTTGAAGCGCCGCTTCAGAACGTCGAGCGCGGTCGCCCCCGCTGGAGGGTGGGCGATCGTCGCCGCGGCCACCTGAGCCCCACCAAGATTTCGGGTCACGCTGATGGTGACCGATCCGGTGGAGGCCCCCGCCTGGAGCCCACACCCGCAGAGCGCTGCTCCGGCGACGGTCAGGCCGGCGATCAGATAGGCGAGTCGAAGTGGGGTCAACGGGTGAAAACGGTGTCCAGGCGAAACCTGCGAGCCTCCCGTCGAGCCGCAGGCTGTCGCGGTCGCATCTATGTAGAGTGCCAAGCCGACGGGAGGCTTGAGTGGAAGGGCAGCGCTGAGAGAAGCTCTATCCCGGGGTGGCGCCAACGTCGTGGTTACGGCGCTGATCGGCTGCCTTGTGGCGGCGGGCGGGGCCGCGTCGGGCGCTGTCGCACTGGCCGCCTACTCCGGTGGCGGGCGACGCCCCGCCCCCGCGCAAGACCTCGACGTGCTGCCGTTCCCCGGCACACCCGACGCCGCGCCCGGCACGAACATCGACCTCCCGGCAGCCTCCCGCGCGCAGGTCCAAAGCGTCACCGCGGTCGGCGCACGCAGCGGCCTGCACCCCGGCCGCCTCAGCGCCCAGCCCGCCGGCAACGGCACAGCCTTCACCCCCAACCGGCCATTCTCCCCCGGCGAGCGCGTCACGGTCACCGCATCGCTCCGATCGACCAACGCCGGCACCGCCTCAGGAGCACCCGGCAAAAAGCAGATCAGCTACTCGTTCTCTGTGGCGCGGGCGGTGAGCGCAGCCGCAGAGGAACGCCGCGCCGGCGTCGAGCACTCCACGGGAAGCTCCCGCCCCCGCACTCACACTTTCGTAACCCACCCGCGCTTCAAGGTTCCCGTCGTGACTATGAAGGGCAAGGACCCCGACCGCGCCGCCGGAGACATCTTCCTCGACGCGCAGAACACGGGCCAGAACGCGTCGTACATTCTGAACGCGAGCGGTGCCCTGATCTGGTATCGGCCCGTGCCACGCCGGCTGTCGATTCGCAACGTGCGCGTGCAGAGCTACCACGGGCACCCGGTGCTCACGTTTTGGAAGGGCCGGGTCACGAAACTAGGCAGCCACGGGGAGGGCCTGATCCTCAACCGCCACTACCGGACGATCCACACTGTGACCGCCGGCAAGGGCTACCGAAAACAGGGCGCCGATCTGCACGAATTCGTTTTAGGGCACGAGGGCTCCGAGGCGACGGCGTTCATCAGCATCTTCGCTCCCGTTCGAGCCAATCTGACGTCGGTCGGCGGTCCTCCGAACGGGACGGTTTACGACCGGATCATCCAGGAGATCGACATTGCAACCGGCAAGGTGATCTGGGAATGGCACGCCCTGGGCCACGTGCCGGTCAGTTCCAGCTACGTCGGCTACGTCCCGGGCCGAGGCTACGACTTTTTCCACCTGAACTCGATCCAGCAGCTCAAAGACGGCAACATCCTGATCTCTGCGCGCAGCACCTGGGCGGTCTACCTGATCAACAAGAAGACCGGAAGGATCATCTGGAGGGTCGGCGGCAAGCACCCGAGCTTCAGGATGGGCGTCCGCACAAACTTCCAGTGGCAGCACGACGCCACTCTTCACACCAACGGGCTACTGACCCTGTTCGACGACGCCTCGGCGCCGCCAGAGCGCAGCCAGTCGCGCGCGCTGAAGCTCCACCTCAGCACAAAGACGCACCGCGCGACGCTCGTGCGCCAATATCGTCACTCGCCGCCCACCCTCGCTGCGTCTCAAGGGAGCGTTCAGGTCCTGCCAGATGGCAACGTCTTCGTCGGCTGGGGCGCAGCGCCGTACTTCTCCGAATACACGTCGCGCGGCAAGCAACTCTTCGGTGGGTCCTTCCGCGCGCCGGTGAACTCATATCGCGCATACCGCTTCAAGTGGTTCGGGGAGCCGCTGCAGCCGCCGGCAATCGCGGTGAGGCGGTCTTCGACGGCGGGCCGAGATGTCGTGCACGCCAGCTGGAACGGAGCCACCCGTGTAGCGAGCTGGCAGGTGCTCGCCTCGCCGAGCGCGAGTGGCCCCTTCGTCAACCAAGGGTCGCCCGCTCGATGGACTAACTTCGAGACTCGGATCAAAACCCCGAGCGCCCGCTACTTCGAGGTGGAGGCGCTGAACTCGCAGGGACACATCCTCGGCACCTCGGCGGTCGCCGCCGCGAATTGAGCGACGTGCGTAGACTGCCGCCAACGAGCGAGGGGTGGAGGATGCGCGTAGGGCGAAGCGTTAGAGAGTTCGTCCGCCACGGCGGTTCGACGGCCCGTGTGATGGTTGCAATCGGCGGGCTGACAGCGACTCTCGCAGGCGCGTCGGCGGCTGTCGCTCTGGCCGCCCATTCAAGCGTCCCCGCTCGGGCCTCCTCGCCACGAGCCCTCGACGTGCTGCCGTTCCCCGGCACGCCCGACGCCGCGCCGGGCACGAACATCGACCTCCCGGCAGCC
>DASRHQ010000100.1:0-144750 GCA_035650455.1 Solirubrobacteraceae bacterium | reverse complement strand
AGCTCGGTGCAGTCATCTTCACCAACGCCGCGGACGCGGGGTACCGGATTTCGTTCCTGAATCGTTTGCTGCATGCGGTAGCTCCTCTCTGGGGCGGACGGGAGCGCCTGCAAGGCACGCTTGTTCATTGTTACCACAGGTGAACGTCGCCGTGGGAAAGACGGTCAGGCCGCAAACCACCCAAACGTGTGTTTGCCTATGGAATCACCGTAAACATAGGAAATTTCGCCGGCGCTCGCAAGGTTGCGAACGAACGCGCACCAAGGTTTAAGCCACTATTTATGGCCCCCGCCGCCCACCCGGCCCCCGCTCGTCGGTCAGGTGCGGCGGCAGCTCCACCGTTTTGACTCCCGGAGGCTCCTGTGGCCAAACGAGAAGCACCGCACACGGACTGTGATCGACGATGAATCTGGTCTCGGGGGACAGGCTCTTTGGCCCCAGCCGGGGCTCTCGGTCGCGGGCCAGCAGGAGCAGGTCGGCGTCTGCACATAGCCGCAGCAGCTCGCGTTCCGGGTGGCCGCGCAGGGCGTGCAGCGAGGCTTGACGGGCCAGGCGTGCTCGGGCTCCTTCCAGCAGCGCCTGCGCCTCATGCGCGGCGATGGTGCGGACGGCCCGCTGCGGTGCTGGGGCCGGCCGGCGACCGAGCAGCCCTCCCACGCCTTCGTCCACGAGGTCCTCGACGTCGCTTGGCGAGACGTGCACAAGTCTCACCTCCGCATCGTCCGGGATCACTCGGCGGGCCTGCTCGACGCAAGCCTCCCAGCTGGTCTCAGTTATCCAGACGACCGCGACCATCGCGCGCACAATGCCTCGCCGGCAAGCTCGACGATCATTTCACCACCTGGAGGGCCAGCCAGAGACAAATCGTGCATGCGGCGAGCGCGGGAGGCACGGTGAGGAGTCCCAGGCGCGTGAACTGCGACAGATCGGTCGCCTCGGCGTGGGCGTGGACGACGCGGCGCCATAGCAGCGTCGCCAGCGAACCCGTATAGGTCAGGTTTGGGCCGACGTTGACCCCGATCAACATCGCTAGCGCGCCGCCGGGCCCGCTCGCCGCGGCGACCGGGAGCAGAATGAGCGTGGCCGGCAGGTTGTTGAGCAGATTCGCGACGACCGCGCTGATGCCCGCGATCGCGAGCAGTTGCGGCAGTGCGGTCCCGTGGGGCACCAGCGAGTCGACGAAGCTGGAGAGCCCGTGGTCGCCGGCGGCGCGGACCACCAGTCCAAGCGCCAGCACGAATATCAAGAACGTCGGTTCGGCCGACCTCACGACGGCCGGCAGCGAGATGCGCTCGCGAACCACCAGCACCAGCGCGCCGGCGCCGGCAAACCACGCCGGGGCGATCCCGATCAGCGAGCTGAAACCGAACCCAACAAGCGTGGCTCCCAGCACGCCGAGGGGGAACAGCGGCACGCGTCCCGCCACGTCCACCGCGCTGCGCTCCGTGGTGCCGTGCGCGGGCTCAGGGAGCTCGGACCGAAACACCCTGCTGAGCACGGCCCACTCAACGGCCAGCGCCGCCAGCCACGGGAGGGCCATGAGTCCGCCGAAGCGAACGAAGGAGATGCTGAGCGCCTGAAAAGCGAGCAGGTTGGTGAGGTTTGAGACCGGCAGCACGAGCGAGGAGCTGTTGGCCAGGTGCGTGCACGCGTACATGTGCGGCCGCGACGACGTCGGCAGCCGCGCCGCGGTCGCGAAGACGATCGGCGTGAGCAGCACGACCGTCGCGTCGAGCGAGAGAACCGCCGTGGTCCCGGCGGCGGCGAGAAACACCATCGCGAGCAGGCGGCGCGGCCGCCCTCGCGCGCCCGCCACCATTACGCGGCCAAGCGCGTCAAACAGGCCGGCCCGGCGACAGCCGTACGCCAGCACCAGCAGGGCCGCCAGAAATCCCACCGTTGGACCGAGGTGCCGCACAGCCGCGCTGGCCTCGTGTCCACTGAGCACGCCGCCGATCGCAAGCGCTGCCGCCGCCAGCGACGCCACGGCCCAGTCAGGTGCCCACCGTGGCCGGGCCACTGCCGCAGCAAGGCTCGCCGCCAGGGCGACGAGCGCCGCGGCCTCACTCACGTCTCATGCGAACAGCTGCTGGCCGACCAAAAATACGTTCAACGCGGTGATCACGAGCGCGCAGCCCCACGCCAGGATTGTCGTGATCAGGCGGTTGACGTGCACGCCCATCACGTCGCGGCGGCACGTCAGGAGGACCAGCGGGATCACCGCCAGAGGGATGCCGAAGGAGAGGACCACCTGGCTGAGCACGAGCGCGCTCGTCGGATTCAAGCCGACGGCCAGGATCACGAGCGCGGGAATCATGGTCACGGCTCGCCGCAGCAGCAGAGGGATCCGAATGTCGATGAACCCGGACATCACGACCTGCCCCGCGTACGTGCCCACGCTCGACGAGGCTGCCCCGGATGCAAGCAGCGCCGCGGCGAAGGTGAGCGCCGCACCGCCCCCGACCAGCCGGCCGAGCTGGGCGTGAGCCGCCGTGATCGTCGTCAGGTCCGACAGAGCCGGGGTGTGAAACAGCTTGGCCGCGACCGCCAGCATGGCCATGTTGACGAGGCCGGCGAGGGCAAGCGCCACGATCACGTCGACGCGGCCGAAGCGCAGCAGCCGGCGCCGCTCGGTGTCGCCGCGAGCTGCCACACGCCCGTTGGTCAGCGCCGAATGCAAGTAGATCACGTGCGGCATCACGGTGGCGCCGATGATCCCGACGGCGAGGTAGAGAGCTCCGCTTGAGCCCAGGCTCGGGATCAGGCCGTGCAGACTCTCGTGCGCGGATGGACCTATCCGCAGCGTCTCGTAGAGGAAGCCGAGCAGGATCACTCCGAGCAGGGCGATGATCGCGAGCTCGAACCGCCGAAAGCCGTGACGCTGCAGCTCGAGCAGCACGAACGCGATCACGCCGGTCATGATCCCCGCGGTGAAGAGGGGTACTCCGAAGAGGAGGTTCAGTCCCAGCGCGGCGCCGAGGAACTCGGCGACGTCGGTCGCCATGGCCATGACCTCCGCCTGTCCCCACATCAACCACGCGACCGGCCGCGACCAGCGCGCGCGTACATGCTCGGGCAGGTTGCGGTCGGTGACGATCCCAAGCTTGGCCGACAGGTATTGGATCAGCATCGCGATCAGGTTCGCCGCCAGGACGACCCACAGCAACGTGTAGCCGTACTTCGCGCCGCCCTGGATGTTGGTCGCGAAGTTCCCGGGATCCACGTAGGCGACCGCGGCCACGAACGCCGGCCCGAGCATGGCCAGCGTCGCCCGCACGCGTCCACGTGCGAGCAGTTGGTCAAGCGCGCTCGGGACGGCGGCGCGCTCCTCCGGTACCGCAACCGAGGCGCCCTCGGCGGTGGCGCCCTCGAGCGCCGGAACGCGACTGCGACGGCCGAAGCTCATCGGCGCAGCCCCTTGACCTCGATCCGCATCGCCTGCGCAAGCTGACCGCCGAGCGGGAGCTCGTGATCGTCAACGCGGGTGAACACCGGACCGCCGAACGGCTGGCGCCCGGTGATCTCGACCCGGTCGCCCAGCTCGATTCCTTGCTCTGAGAGATAGCGCAGCATCTCCGGGTCGGAGTCCGAGACGCGCACGAACCGGCCAACGGTTCCGGTGGGCAGTTCGTCCAAGCTCGCCGTCTGGCCCTCGTCGATCTCGAATTGAGCCGTGGGGATGGGGTCGCCGTGGGGATCGACCGTGGGGTCTCCCAGTCGTGCGGCGATCAGCTGCTCGAGATCGTCGGAGAGGACGTGCTCGAGGATCTCGGCCTCGTCGTGGACGCGGTCCCAAGGCATCCCCAGCTCTTCGGCCAAAAACAGCTCCAGCAGGCGGTGGTGTCGGAGCACCTCTAGCGCGACCCGCCGCCCCCGATTGGTAAGGCGCACGCCGCGATACGGCTCATGCTCGACGAGTCCGACCTCGGACAGCTTGCGGACCATGCCCGAGACGGAGCCGGGGGTCACCCCCAGCCGCTCGGCGAGCTCGTTGGTGGAGACCGCCGAGCCGGCCCGGGCCTCCAGCGCGTAAACGGCCTTCGCGTAATCCTGAATGGAGGCAGAAATCGAATCAGGAATGGCCATAAGAGAATTTTGGCATAACTAAATTTGCTTTACAAGCCGGACGACGGTCCAGGCCGGGGCGCATGCGCCCCGGCCCCGGGCGAGCATGCTCGCCCGGCGGGCTGGCACATGTGCCAGCCCGATACATAAGATCGAGTTCTTGATGGACGCCTCGACCTTCCGTGCCCAGTTCCCCGTGCTCGAGCGCTGCGCGTACCTGAACGCCGGTACCACCGGTCCGGTGCCGGCCCGAGCAATCGACGCCGCCCGTGAGCAACTGGAGCGCCAGGGCAGCAACGCTCGCTCGGGGCGGCCCTACTTCAACGACATCATGGGACTGGCGTCCTCGGTGCGCGCCGGCTACGCGGAGGTGCTCGGCTGCGCCAGCGAGGAGGTCGCTCTCACCGGCTCGACCACCGACGGCGTCAATACGGTCCTCTCAGGACTTGATCTGCGCTCCGGCGATGAGATCCTCACCTCAGACGAGGAGCACCCCGGGCTGCTCGCGCCGCTGGCCCGCGCTCGCCGCACACGCGGAATCCGCATTCGCGAGGTGCCGTTCGCCGAGATTGCGGGCGAGGTGCGCTCCTCCACTCGCCTTGTCGCCTGCTCACACGTCTCCTGGGTCTCGGGTCGCGTCGTGGATACCACCGCGCTCGCATCCGCGGAAGCACCCGTGCTGCTGGACGCCGCCCAGGGACTGGGCGCGGTGCCGACGCGCGTCGGCGAACTCGGTTGTGACTACTACGCCTGCTCGGGCCAGAAATGGGTCTGCGGGCCCGAGGGATCGGGGTGTCTGTTCGTGCGCCCCGAGCGCGTCGACGAGCTGGAGATTCCGTGGCCGTCGTACGTCTCGCTGGCCGACAGCAGCCGTCCGCTCGAGCTGGAGCCTGCCGCCGGCGTGACCCGTTTCGACCTTGGCTTTCCCTCGGTGCTGCGCTCGAGTTGGGCGCTCGCCGCGCTCGAGGTGCTGCGCGAGGCGGGTTGGGAGTGGATCTACGAGCGCGCCGCGACCCTGGCCGATCGTCTGGCGCAGCTGTTGAGCGAACGCGGCATCGAGGTCCTACCGCGCGGTCGCTCGACGCTCGTGTCCTTCAGACTGGCCGACGGCGACGCTGAGCAGGAGGTCGCACGGCTGGGGGGCGAGGGGATCGTCGTGCGCAACCTCCCCACCCGGCCGGGTGTGATCCGCGCTTCGGTGGGGGCCTGGTCGAGCGAGGACGAGCTGGAGCGCCTGGCGGCGCTGATCTGAGGGCCCCTCAGGCCTCCCTCACCCGTCGCTCCCTCAGCCCTCCCTCACTCGTTCCGGATGCGTGTAGACATTCACGGTCTGGCCCCGCGCGAATCCGCATAGCGTCAGGCCGCGTTCCTGCGCCAGCGCGATCGCCAGGGAGCTCGGCGCGCTGACGCCGACGAGGACCGGCGCACCCGCCACGGCCGCCTTTTGCGCGAGCTCGAACGACAGCCTGCCGCTCACGCACAGGATCTGGCCCGAGAGTGGGACCAATCCGTCGAGCAGCGCCCTGCCGACGACCTTGTCCATCGCGTTGTGGCGGCCGACGTCCTCGCGCGCGTACAGGAGCGTGCCGGCCGCGTCGAAGAGGCCAGTCGCGTGCAGGCCGCCCGTCTTGGCGAAGGTGGGTTGGGTCAGTCGCTGCGGCAGCGCTGCCAGCAGCGCTCGATCGAGCACAGGCTCCGGCCCGAGTGGTTCGCTCAGTACCGCGACTTCTTCGAGCGCTCCCTTGCCGCAGACCCCGCACGAGGACGTGGTGTAGAAGCGGCGGGCGCCGGGATCCCTCAGCAGTGGCCCCTCCACGTCCACGGTATTTGCCGCGAAGTCGTCCGTGGGGCCGGCCTGCCTCGGGCGGTCGATCAGGCCCTCGCCGAACAGGAACCCCAGCGCCAGCTCCTCGTCGTGACCCGGTGTGCGCATGGTCACCGCGAGCGGCTCGCCGTCGACCCGGATCTCGAGCGGCTCCTCGACGGCTACCGCGTCCTCCGTACCGTCGTGCTGCACGGTGATGTAGGTGTGGGGCATGGGGCTCTGACACTAGTGGAGAACCCCCCGGATGGAGGGTGGCTCCGGAACCGCAGGCCCTCTTGGACATACTTTCAAGGTGGTGACCGCACAACAAGAGCAGTTGACCGAGATCGTCCCCCCGCCCCAGCACGGGCGCATGTACGACTCGTGGGTGAAACCGGGCCTGGCGGACGTCGCGCCCTCCGGACGGGCGCGCCTCGATGCGTTGGCCCGCTGGATCCAGGACGTTTCCTATGCCGACATGGAGGACGCAGGGCTGGCGCACCTCGCGGTGTGGGTGATCCGCCGGATGCGGATCAGCGTGATGCAATTCCCGCGCTTCGGAGAGCGGTACAGGATGGAGACCTTCTGCAGCGGGCTCGGGCGGATGTGGGCCGAGCGCCGAGTCACGATCGCGCCCGAGTCGGGGGGCGAGGGTTGGGTCGAGGCGGTCACGCTGTGGGTACATCTCGATCCGTCTGGTGAGCGTCCAACGGCCCTCTTGCCGGAGGAGATCGACACCTTCTCTGAGGCCGCATCGGGACGCCGCGTCACCGCGAGGCTTCGGCACCCACGACCGCACGGGGAAGTCGAAGAGCGCCACTGGCGCTTTCGCCATATCGATTGCGATCTGGCCGGTCACGTCAACAACTCCGCCTACTTCCAGCCGCTTGAGGAGGAACTGCTCAGCGACGGCTCACACGAGCCCGAGCGCCTGGACGTTGAGATCGAGTTCCGCAGCCCGGCTCAGCCGGGCGAGATGCTCGTGCTGTGCGATGGTGCGCGGCGCTGGATCGTGGGCGACGGGGACACCCACGCCTCGATCGTCATCCTCGCCTGAGCCTCACTCCCGGCGTAGGCGGTAGGGTCTCGGCCGTGTCCAAGGCCGTTCTCGTCACCGGCTGCTCCTCGGGAATCGGTCGCGCCACGGCGCAGCGGCTCGCAGCCGACGGCTGGAAGGTCTATGCCACTGCGCGCCGCCCGGACACGATTGCCGACCTGCGCGAGCGCGGCTGCGAGACGCTGGCTCTCGACGTTCTCGACGAGGACTCGATGCGGCGGGCCGTGGAGACGGTCTGCCAAGCCGAGGGCGCGGTGGGCGTGCTCGTCAACAACGCCGGCTACAGCCAGTCGGGAGCCGTCGAGTCCGTGCCACTCGATGCGGTGCGCCGCGAGTTCGACACAAACGTCTTCGGACTGATCCGGATGTGCCAGCTGGCGCTGCCCGGAATGCGCGCCCAACACTGGGGCAAGATCGTCAACTTGGGGTCGATGGGGGGAAGGCTCACCTTTCCCGGCGGCGGCATATACCACGCGACCAAATACGCGATCGAGGCGATCTCCGACGCGCTGCGCTTCGAGGTCCGCGGGTTCGGCGTCGATGTCATCCTCATCGAGCCCGGTCTGATCACGACGGACTTCGGACAGACCGCGGCGGCGTCCGTGGACCAGAGCGGGGAATCGGGTCCCTACGCGAAGTTCAACCGGCACGTTGCGAAAGTCACCGAGGGCATCTACCAAGGGCCGGCGAGGTTTCTCGGGGGCGGGCCCGAGGCGGTCGCCGACACGATCGCGGGCGCGCTCAAGGCGGATCGTCCGAAGGCCCGCTATGCCGTGACGCCCAGCGCCCACCTCATGATCAACCAGCGCCGCTTGTCCCCCGACCGGCTGTGGGATCTGGTCATGCGCACGCAGTTTCCTACGCCGCGGGAGTAGACCACGCGGGCCGCCGACGGGCTTCTCAGCGCTCGAACGACATCTCCGGCTCGAGGCGCTGGGCGAAGGCCGCGATCAGGCGCGCGGCGTTGTCGATGTCTTCCAGCGCGACCATCTCTACCGGGCTGTGCATGTAGCGCACCGGGACAGAGACAAGTCCCGTGGGCACCCCCGCCCGCGACACATAGATGGCGTCGGCGTCGGTTCCGGTCCGCCGTCCAAGCGACTCGACCGTGAACGGGATCTCCTCCTGCTCGGCCGTCTCGTAGAGGAGCTCGAAGACGCCTGGGTGAAGCGTCGTCCCGCGCGCGATGACAGGTCCGGCGCCTAGTCCGTGTTTGGTGAGCTCGCCGAGCTCGATTCCGGGCTGGTCGGTGGCGAAAGTTCCGTCGACCGCTATCGCCAGATCCGGTGCGACGCTGTAAGCGCTGGTCCGCGAGCCCCCGAAGCCGGTCTCCTCCTGGACTACCGCAAGCGCGACCACGTCGCCCGGAGAGCCTCCCGCCTCAGCCACCCGGCGGGCTGCCTCGGCCGCCACGAAGCAGCCAATCCGATTATCGAGCGCGCGCGCGGACAGACGGTCGTTCGGAAGCTCGATCGGGCCCGAATCGATCACACCCACGTCGCCGATGCGGACCATGCGGCGAGCCTCCTCGCCGCTTTCGACGCCGATGTCGATGTGCAGCGCCTTGAGCTCTGGAACCTTCTTACGGTCGTCGTCCTTGAGCAGGTGAATGGGCTTGCGCCCGATCACGCCGACCAGCGACCCATTCCGCGTCCGCAGCCTCACCCGCTGGCCCACCAGCACCGCGGGATCCCAGCCGCCCACTCCGCCGAAGCGCAGATAGCCCTCGTCGTCGATGTGGGTGACGTGTAGACCGATCTCGTCGATGTGCCCGACGATCGCCAGGGCCGGGCCGCCTCGCGTTCCGGGGACCCGGGCCCGGGATGAGCCGAGGCTGTCCGTCGCGACGTCGGTCGCGAACGAGGCGCAGTACTCCCGCCAGACGCGCGCGGCCTCGGTCTCGTAACCGGAGGGACCGGCGGCGCTCAATAGGTCCTTCAATGCCTGGGGCGTCGGCATGGCCCTCAGCCCTCGAGCAGCTGTCGCAGGACGAACTGGAGGATCCCGCCGTGGCGGAAGTAGCGCTGCTCCTTGGGCGTGTCGATGCGGGCGGTCACCTCGAACTCCTTGCCGTCGGCTTGCACTTTGAGCTCGCGCGGCACCGTATCCGCATCGGCCAGTCCGTGGATTGTGAATGTCTCGCGGCCGGTGAGGTCGAGACTTTCAGCAGAGTCACCGTCCTTGAACTGGAGCGGCAGCACCCCCATGCCGATCAGGTTGGAGCGGTGGATGCGCTCGAAGCTTTCGGCGATCACGGCCTTTACCCCGAGCAGCGCGGTTCCCTTGGCCGCCCAGTCGCGGCTCGAGCCAGAGCCGTACTCCTTGCCTGCGAGCACGATCAGCGGGGTCTGATCTTCCAGGTAGCGCATGGCCGCGTCGTAGATCGACATCTGTTCTTCGTGGGCCTCGCCGCCGAGGTAGATCGTGACGCCGCCCTCGGTTCCCGGCGCCAACTGGTTGCGCAGGCGGATGTTGGCGAAGGTGCCGCGCATCATCACCTCGTGATTGCCCCTGCGCGAGCCGTAGGAGTTGAACTCCCTCGGTCCGACGTCGTGATCGATCAGGTACCGCCCCGCGGGGCTATCGCGCTTGATTGAGCCGGCGGGGGAGATGTGGTCGGTGGTGACGCTGTCGCCGAGCACCGCGAGAACGCGCGCGCCGTCGATGTCCTCGATCGGCTCGGGCTCTTTGGGGAGGTCCTCGAAGAATGGCGGCTGGCGTACGTAGGTCGAGTCCTCGTCCCAGTCGAACAGGCCTCCGGTGGGTACCTCCAGCGAGTTCCAGCGCTCGTCGCCGTCGAAGACCTCCTGGTAGCTCTTGCGGAACATGTCCGACTGGACCGCCTCCTCGATCGTCTCTGCGACCTCCTTGGCGGTGGGCCAGATGTCCTTCAGATAAACCGGATCTCCCCGCTCGTCCGCGCCCAGCGGCTCCTCATAGAGGTCGATGTCCATGGTCCCGGCGAGCGCGTAGGCGACGCAGAGCGGGGGAGAGGCCAGATAGTTCATCTTCACGTCCGGGTTGATCCGGCCCTCGAAGTTGCGGTTGCCCGAAAGCACGCTGACAACGGCAAGGTCGTTCCCGTTGACGCTGTCGGAGATCTCGTCGGGCAGCGGGCCCGAGTTCCCGATGCAGGTGGTGCAGCCGTACCCGACCAGGTGGAAACCGAGGTCCTCGAGGTGCTCGGTAAGGCCGGCTCGGTCGAGGTACTCGGTCACGACCTTTGACCCGGGCGCCAGCGAGGTCTTCACCCAGGGCTTTACCTTCAGTCCTCGCTGCACCGCGTTGCGGGCGAGGATCCCCGCCCCCAGCATCACCGAGGGGTTGGAGGTGTTGGTGCAGCTGGTGATCGCGGCGATGACGACGTGGCCGTGGTCGAGCTCGGTCTCCGTGCCGTCTTGCAGCGTGACCTTGACCGCATCCTTCTCGCGCTCGGCGAGCTGAGTTCCCGTGGCCTGCTGCTTCTCCGGAGTGTCGGGCACGTGGGTGGAGACCGGGTCAGACGCGGGGAAGCTGTCAGCGATCGCCCCGTTCTCCTCGTCGTTTTGCGGGACGTAGCCATGCAGCGCCTCGCGGAAGACCTGCTTTGCGTCGGTCAGTGCGACGCGGTCCTGCGGGCGCGTGGGTCCGGCGACGCTGGGCACGACGGTCGAGAGGTCGAGCTCGAGCTGGTCCGAGAAAGTGGGCTCCTCGTCGGAGTCGTCGTCGTGCCAGAGTCCCTGTTCGCGGGCGTAGGCCTCTACCAGCTCGATCTGCTGTTTCGGCCGGCCCGAGAACTCGAGATAACGAAGCGTTTCCGCGTCGATCGGGAATATTGCGCAGGTCGAGCCGAACTCGGGCGACATGTTGCCGATCGTCGCGCGGTCCGCCAGCGGCAGGTTGGCGAGGCCCGCGCCGTAGAACTCGACGAACTTGCCCACCACGCCCTTGCGGCGGAGCATCTCGGTGACGGTCAGGACGAGGTCGGTCGCGGTCGCGCCCTCTTGCAATTCGCCCGTGAGCTTGAAGCCGAGCACCTGCGGGATCAGCATCGACAGCGGCTGGCCGAGCATGGCCGCCTCGGCCTCGATTCCACCGACGCCCCAGCCGAGCACGCCCAGCCCGTTGACCATGGTTGTGTGCGAGTCGGTGCCGACCAGCGTGTCGGGGTACGCACGCCCCCGCTCGTCGTCAGTGAAGACCACTCGCGCCAGGTACTCGAGGTTGACCTGGTGAACGATTCCGGTGTCCGGCGGGACCACGCTGAAGTTCTCAAACGCGCCCTGCCCCCAGCGCAGAAAGGCATAGCGCTCGCGGTTGCGCTCGAACTCGAGCTCGGCGTTGCGTTCGAAGGCCTGGCGCGAGCCGAAGACGTCGACCTGGACCGAGTGGTCGATGACCAGCTCCGCGGGTACCAGCGGGTTGATCTTGCCGGGGTCTGAGCCCATCTCGCGCATGGCGTCGCGCATCGCGGCGAGATCGACCACAGCCGGGACGCCCGTGAAGTCCTGCATGAGCACCCGCGCCGGCGTGAACGCAATTTCGTCGCTGGGCTCCGCCTTGGCGTCCCACTTTGCGAGCGCCTCGATGTCCTGCTTGCGGATCGACTCGCCGTCCTCGTTGCGCAGCAGATTCTCGAGCAGCACCTTGAGCGAGAACGGCAGCCTCGCGACGTCGTAACTCGCCTGGAGGGCGTCGAGGCGGAAGATCTCGTATTCGCGGTCCTTGCCGACGCTGAGCGTGGCCTGGGCATCAAAGCTGTTCTGGGACAAGTTCGGGCTCCTGGTTTCAGTGTTGCCCTAATGATTATCGGGGCCCGCGTGGTGCGGCCTCTCTGTAGGCCGGTTTCGCCCGGCGTTAGAGCTCGAAAAAGCGGCCCTCGGGCCCCAGGTTCACAACGGGGGTGGGCCCGATGGTCGCCTCTGCACCCCAGGAGTCGTGGATGTGGCCGCAGACCGCGAGCCGCGGACGCTTGACCTCGATCGCCGTGAGGATCGCCTCGCTGCCCATGTGCCGCCCCTGAGCTTCGTCGACGTAGCCCTTCGGCGGGGAATGCAGGACAAGGACGCAGCCCTCGGGGCAGGCGGCCAGCTTCTCCTCGGCTTCGGGTTCGCTCAGGTCAAAGCTCCACGGGAACGGGGTCACGGGCACCCCCCCGCCGAGGCCGAAGAAGGTCACGCCGTCGATGTCTATTGAGCTGCCGTGCAGGAGCGTCGCGCTCTCCCAGCCTTCGCATGCCTGCGCCAGCTCGGATTCGCTCTCGTTGTTCCCGGGGACGAGCACGGTCGGCTTGGCGATTTGTTTGAGGGGCTCGACCGCGCGGTCGATGCCCAGTCGCACCGAGGCGAAGTCGCCCGCTCCGACCACGACGTCGGCCTGCTGCGACAGCTCGACGAGCTTTTGTGCCTGGTCGCGGTCGCGGTGAAGGTCGCTGAAGGCCAAAAGGCGCACTCTTGACACGGTACGGCCTCTTGTTTCGTGACGGGGTCTTGGGTCAACCTGCTTGCGTGGGCGAACGATGCGGAATGAGTTACGTCAGGCGAAACTGAATCCGCAGAGTTCGGTTCGTCAGCGGGTGGCGACGATCGCTGATCGCCAGTGGGGCCGCGTGCATTGGCGGCAGCTACGAGCGTGCGGGATCAGCGGGCCGCGGATCTCACGCTGGGTGGCCGATGGCTACCTTCACCGCGTCTATCCGCGCGTCTACGGGGTCGGCCACACCGTCGCCGGTATTGAAGCGGACATCGCTGCCGCTCTCCTGTATGCGGGGCCGGGAGCCATGCTCAGCCACGAGACGGCGTCGTGGTGGTGGGAGCTGACCGATCGCCACCCCAGCGCGATCGATGTGAGCACGCCGCGCGAATGTCGGTCGGTGACGGCCCGCGGTCATCGCCCGGTCCGCGTCCACGGCCGCCGGACGCTGCACCGCGTCTGGCACCGTCGCCTCCCGGTCACCACGGTCGCGCAAACCCTGCTCGACTTTGCCTCCGAGAACTCATTTCGTCGCGTCCGGTACGCACTCGCGAACGCGGACTACCGCAGGCTGCTGGACGTCAAGGCTCTGGAGCGCGTCGCGGGTCGTGGCCGGCCCGGCAGCGAAACCCTGCGCCGAGCGCTCGACAAACACCTACCGGAGCTGGGTTTTACGCGGTCGGAGTTCGAGCGGCGGATGCTCGAGCTATGCGAATCGGCCGCACTGCCGATCCCAGAGGTGAACGTGGTGGTGGGCGGTATGACGGTGGACGCCTTGTGGCGCGACCAGCGCGTGATCGTCGAACTCGACGGAAAGGACAACCACGGCACTCCGGCCCAGATCGCACGCGACCACGACCGAGACCTGCGGCTGCGCGCCCTCGGGTTTACGGTTCTTCGCTACGCCTGGGAACAGCTGAAGCATCGGCCCGATCTGGTGCTGGCCGATCTGCGGCGGGCTCTGGAACTCCAGCATCGTCATTCGGGCGCACCACAGAAGGCTCGTCAACCGGGCTGGGCGTAAGTTCTGCGTGGGCGCCGTCGGGCAACTGCTCGGGTAGATCGCGTTCAGACTGCCCGCCGCCGACCATCCCGCCGGCGGCCTCGAGCACCGGCTTGACCAGGTCGATCGGCATCGGGAAGACGACCGTCGAGTTCTGTGTGGCGCCGATCTCTCGCAGCGTCTGGAGGTAGCGCAGCTGCAGCGTGGTCGGGTTGGCTCCGATCACATCTCCCGCCTGAGCCAGCCTGGCGGCCGCCTGAAACTCGCCCTCGGCATTGATGATCTTCGCGCGTCGTTCGCGTTCGGCCTCGGCCTGTCGGGCGATCGCGTGCTGCATGCGCTCTGGAATCTCGACGTCTTTGATCTCCACCGTGGTCACCTTGATGCCCCACGGCTCGGTCTGGGTGTCGATGATCTGCTGTAGCGCCTCGTTGAGCCGCTCGCGCTCGGACAGGAGATGGTCGAGATCGACTCCGCCCAGCACGGAACGCAGCGTGGTCTGGGCGATCTGCAAGGTCGCCGCGTGGAAGTTCTCAACCTCGGTGACCGCGCGCTTAGAGTCAACGACTCGGTAGTAGGTGACGGCGGTCACGCGAACCGGGATGTTGTCTCGGGTGATCACCTCCTGCGGCGGGACGGTCAAAGTGACCGTCCGCAGGCTGACCCGGACCATGCGGTCGATCGTCGGCACGAGCATGACCAGGCCGGGGCCCTTGGTCGGCACCAGCCGCCCCAATCGAAAGACCACGCCCCGCTCGTACTCCCGCAGCACGCGAACAGAGGCGGCCGCTGCCGTTGCCGCGATCGTGAGCAGTACCGCGATCACGACGATGATCGCGATGATCGCCGCGCTCATGCCACCAGCTCCCAGCTCTCGGCCTTGCGCACGCACAACGTCAGTCCGTTGACCCGTTCTACGACCACGTGGTCACCCTCGTGCAACGGCTCCTCGTCCGGCAGCGAGAGTCGGGCCCGCCACAGCGCTCCGTCGACCAACACGGTGCCGCTGGGATCGGTCCAACGGCGGACTTCGCCGAGGTGCCCGATGATGCCTTCCGAGCCCGTCTGGATCCTGCTCCGGCGCACCGCTACGCCCTTTGTCAACGAGAGGCCGACGACGGCCAATCCCACCACCGCGAGTGCGACGGCGCAGATGATCACGAGCGCGATCCCGCCCCCGAGACCGGTCACGGCGAGCACCGCTCCTGCCGTGAGCGCAGCGACCCCCGGAACGCCGAGGAAGCCGAGCGTCTGGACGTGAGCTTCCAGCACCACTATGACCCCGCCTATCACCAACAATGCGAGACCAAGTGCAGTCATAACTTGATGGTACGCCCGTCGGGGCGTGTTGTCAGACCCGTCGCCGGATCCTCATACCAGAAGCCGGTGTTCCTCGACGGGACTCGACCGGCCCAGCTCGGCCAGGGCCTGCTCGACCGCCTCTCCGGGATCGCGACCGCCGAGCCACGCCGGCCAGCGACGGCTGCGATTCGGCGGCTTCAGCGAGGCGAGCTCTCGTACGAACTCGAGTGCGCGCTCGTGGGCCTCCTGAGACGGGCCGGTGCGCAGCGCAGCGAGCGCCGCCCAGCTTCCACTTGCCTCGGGCGTACCCATGCCGACCGCGGCGCGGCCGCTCGGAAGCGCGGCGCCGAGGGCGCGAGAGAAGCCCAGGCAGCGGCTCGCGCGCTCGCGCTCCACGGCACGGCCGGCTGCGGTACCCACGATCAGCGACGCAAGCGGGTACAGATCCTGGCGCCGCGTGTCGTCGAGTCCGTCGTTGTAGGTGCGAAGGAAGGCGCCGATCACGGGGGAGATGGTCGCCGGCCGGTCCGTGAACGGTTCCTCTGCAAGCATCGAGGCGAGCTCCATGACGCACGCCCCGAGATGGGGCGCGGGATGGCGGCCGGCACTCAGCTTCACGGTCTGGTACGTGGAACTCATCGTCATCACCATCCCTCATGTCTCGCAGCGTCGTCCAGTACAGAGAGGATTGCACTGAGGCGTTCGGTGCGTGTGGGCGGTCCGGCGGACGCCGCGTCCTGGTTCAATTCCCGGCCGTGATCGAGCGGTCAGACAACGCCGTGCGGCGTTTCATGCGCTGGACCGGATCGCTGCGGCCGATCTCGCTCTTCTACGCGCGTACTCTGCACCACCTCGACCGAGCTGTCTTTCGGCTCTCCGGAGGCCGGGCGACGTTCTCGGCCTGGGCCGCTGGGTTGCCGGTCGTGATGCTCGAGACCACGGGTGCACGCAGCGGTAAGTTGCGAGCGCTGCCGATTCTGGCGTTTCCCGAGGGCGACGACCTGGTAGTGGTCGCGTCCAACTACGGACAGAGCCACCATCCCGGCTGGTATCACAACCTCAGGGCGAACCCACGCGGCGCGGTCATCCTGAACGGGGCCAGCCGCGAGATCGAGGCAACCGTGATCACCGATCCTGTCGAACGAGAGCGAATCTTTGCGGAGATCAGCCGGGCGGTGATCGTGTTCGATGCCTATCGCCGGCGCACCGACCGAGTGGGCCGCGAGATCCCGCTCCTGCGGCTGCGGCCGGTGGTCCGACACGCCTAGCCCAACGGGCCGCTACCAGTCGATCTCCTGCGCTCTGAGCCACTGATCCACCGGGGCAGGCGGATGGCCGTCAAACTCGGCGCGAACCGCGAGCCTCAAAAGTTCCACCGGGTTCTCTGAAAGCTCATCGCGGCGGTGGGCGAGGTAGACGGCTACCGCTTGCGCCATGGTCAGCTCCGGATCGACGTCGGGGTCGCCTACAGAGTTCACGCCCACGCTCATGGTCTCCTCGAAGTCCTCCACGGCGGTGACGGGCTCGTCGTCGTCTTCGAATCGCTCGAGCAGCTCGGCCAGCGCGTCGTTGGCGCCCTCGGGGTCCGTGACCTCGACGGCGCGGTGAACGATCTGAGCGACTGTTACCGGTTCTGGTTCGGCGGGCATGGCTCGGGGCTGTGCCTCCCCGATGAGGGGCGTCCAGAAACAGGAAACGTCGCCGTTCGGCCCAGCCACTCTGCGATCAGCGTGCCCACCCGATCGCCCTGGTCCTCCTGAAGGTAGTGACCGGCCTCGGCGATCACGGTTAACTCCCCAGCACTCGGAATCAACTGCTGGACCAGCCGCCCGACGGGATCGAGCGGTAGCGCCGGGTCCGAATCCGCCCACAGAACGAGCGCGGGCCGACTCTCCCGAGACAACGCCTCGATCACCGCTGCACCCTCCGCCGCGCCCGGGGCATCGGGTGTCAGCGGTATCAGCGCGGGAAATACCCACGCGCCCGTCTTCGAGGGCCGATCCGGAAAAGGTGCCTCATACGCGCTCACCACCGCGTCGGGCGGCGGATGCTTACAGCCGCCCCGGATCAGGACACCAATGGGCAGATCGGGAGTGCGCTGCACGAATTCCCTGAAGCGGTGCCACCCATCGCTCATGTGCTGGTGGCCGTTGAATACGCCCGTGTCCATCGCTACGAGCCGCCCGATCCGCTGTGGCGAGACGGTCGTGGCCACGCGAAAGCCGATCGGCCCGCCCCAGTCCTGCATCACGAGCGTGACGTCGGTCAGGTCGAGCTCCTCGAGCAGAGAGGCGATCGCCGCCGTGAAGTTGTCGTAGGAATACCAGCCTTCATCCAAGGGCTTGTCGGAGCGACCAAATCCTGGAAGGTCGGGAGCGATGCAGCGATAGCCGGCGTCGAGCAGCGGTCCCATCACCTTGCGGTAGAGGTAGGACCACGTGGGCTCACCATGGAGCATCACGATCGGTGCGCCGTTGCCCTCGTCGACGTGCGCGAGCCGCATGCCGCGCCACTGTCGGTAGTGCGGCTCAAACGGAAAGCCCGGTAGGTCGTCGAACCGCGCATCCGGGGTCCGATAGATGCCGGCCGAGGCGCCCATTGCCCCCGCGAGGGTACGCGAAGCGGCAGTCCGCTCTAATCCAGGGCGTGCGCAGGCTGCTCGCAATGGTGTCGGCGATCGTGCTGGTGGACACGATGTTCTACGCCGCAATCGCTCCGCTTCTGCCCTATTACTCGCATCACTTCCACCTTCAGAAGTCGCAGGCGGGCGTGCTGGCAGCCTCATACGCGGCCGGCACCCTGATTGGCTCGCTGCCGGCGGGGTGGCTTGCTGCCCGTGTCGGCGTCAGGGCCACGATCATCACGGGATTGGGGATGATGATCGTCGCCAGTGCGGTGTTTGCGTTCGCGACCGACATCGTGCTGCTCGATGGGGCGCGGTTCGTCCAGGGCGTGGGCGGTGCGGCGTCCTGGGCGGCAGGGCTCGCCTGGCTCATCGAACGGGCACCGGACAACCGGCGCGCCGAGATGATCGGCGCGGCCCTTTCGGCGGCCATCGCCGGCGCGGTGCTCGGTCCCGTGCTCGGGACGGCCGCGACTCAGACCTCGCCGAAGCTCGTGTTTTCCCTGGTCGCCGTCCTCGGCGTCGGGTTACTGCTCTGGACGCTCACCGAGCGCGCCCCTTCTCCGGCCAGCGATCCGCAGTTGAGAGCATTCGCGCCGGCGCTGCGCGACCGCCGCGTGGTCACGGGCATGTGGCTGACCATGCTCGGGGCGCTTCTGTACGGGACGTTGGCCGTGCTCGCGCCGCTACGGCTCAGCCAACTCGGCGCCAGCAACGTCACGGTCGGCATCGTCTTCGTGATCGGCGCAGCGTTGGCCGCTCTTGCCAGCCCGCTGGTCGGGCGCATCTCCGACCGCCGTGGGTGGAGGTTGCCGGTACTCGCGGGACTGTGCGGGGCCACGGTGTGGACGGTGCTGCTGCCGTTGCCTCAAGCCATCGCCCCGCTGTTCGCTTTGGTGGTGGCGGGAGACGTCCTCTTCGGCGTGTCCTATCCCCCCGCCGGGGCGATGATCTCTGCCGGAGCCGAACATGTTGGGTTGGGGCAGGCGTACGGGTTCGCGCTGTTCAACCTGGCGTGGGCTGGCGGTCAGGTGATCGGTGGAGCGGGGAGCGCGGGGCTCGCACAGGCAACCGTAGACGCCGTTCCCTACTCGCTGTTGGCGCTCTTGTGCGCCCTCACCCTGGTCGTTGTGGTCCGACAGGGCAGAGCGGTCAAGGCCGCCTCGGGCTGAGGTCTCGACCCTCAGACACAAAAGAGACATGCCGGCCGAGCCGCGTGCTTGGCAGACGCAGCTCGGCCTGGTGGCATGCCTGGAGGAGAGAGTGAGGTCCTTTTGCCCGAGAGGTCTAGCCCTAACCACCGTCGATCACCGGAGGTTCGATTCCAACATGGGCACGAGACGGGTCTCAACTGGCTGAAAGCACGTCCCGGAGAGCGGGTTCAACGGCTGGATGGCGAAACTGAAAGCCAAGGTCCAAGAGGCGCTGGGGCACTACGCGCTGCCCGGTCGTAACTATTCCCGCCATGTCGCCGTAGAGCAGACGCAGCGCCAACGCCGGAACCGGCAGCACCGCGGGCCTGTGCAGAGCGCGGCCAAGCGCGCGCGAGAACTCCGCGTTGGTGACGGGCTCGGGCGAGGTCAGATTCACCGGGCCCGTCGCGCGGGAATCTTCCATCACGAAGCGCAGGCCGTCGACGACGTCATCGATATGAATCCACGAGAGGTACTGACGTCCGCCGGCTACCGGCCCGCCTAGACCCAGGCGGAAGAACGGGAGCATGCTTGCGACCGCCCCGCCGCGCGTGCTCAAGACGACCCCGGTGCGGGTTTGAGCCACCCGAAGGATCGACTCGGCCGCGCTGGCCTCCGCTTCCCACGCCTGCACCACGCCCGCCAGAAAGTCCCCGCCCGCGGCGGCTCGCTCATCGAGCTCCCGATCGTCACTGGGACCGTAGAAGCCGGTGGCGGACTGCGAGACGAGCACACGAGGGCGCGCGTCGGTCGGCAGCTGCCCGAGCGCCTGAACGAGAGACCGCGTCCCGCGCACGCGCGAGTCTCGTATCTCGGCCTTGGCCCGCTCCGTCCAGCGCTGGTCAAGGGGCTCTCCGAGCAGGTGAACGACCGCGTCGCACCCGGCCAGGGCCTCTGACGGTGGCGGCTGTTCAGTCGGGAGCGGCCACGCCAAGGCTTGTACCCGGTTGCCCAGTACGGCCCGCGCCCGCTCGGCGTTGCGCGAGAGGGCGGTCACATGGTCGCCGCGGTCAAGCAGCGCGGCGCAGAGCGCAGTGCCAATGGTTCCGGTGGCGCCTGTGACGACAACGCGCCTCATGTCCTCGTACCTTTATACATCCGTTCGTATAAGTTCCTCATGAAGGTGGTTTCGCACTCGGACTCCGCAATCAGCGTGCGTCTCCCGCGGGCAATGGCCGAGGCGGTCCTTCAGCGCATCCACACCGGGACGCTGGTCATCCTGCAGGACGGAGAGCGCCGAACCTACGGCCGCGGCGAGCCTATGGCGTTCGTGGAGGTGGCATCGGAGCGCGTCTGGCGGGCCCTGATGCGGGGAAGCAGGGGTCTGGCCGATTCCTACGCCGACGGGCTGTGGAACTCCCCGGACTTGGTCGCGCTCATTCGGCTCGCCGCCCGAAACGCCACCCTCGGCGATGCTGCGCGAACCCGGCTCGCGCCGATTCTGCGACCGCTCTACAGCGCGCGGGCACTCGCGCGACCGCCGAGCCGCCGCAGGCGCAAGACCGACATCGCGGCGCATTACGACCTCGGCGAGGATCTGTTCGAGCGGATGCTGGACCCGACGATGACCTACTCCTGCGCGCTGTTTAGAAACGACGAGATGACGCTGGAAGAGGCGCAGCTCGCAAAGCTCGATCTCGTCTGCGACAAACTCGAGCTCTCCGAATCCGATCGCGTGCTTGAGATCGGGACCGGCTGGGGCTCGTTCGCTCTGCACGCCGCGAGCAGCCGCGGCTGCCATGTCACGACCACCACGATTTCGCGGCGCCAGCACGCCTTCGCGCTCGAGCGGGTGCGCCGGGCCGGGCTCGAAGACCGAGTGACGGTGCTCGAGGCTGACTACCGTGATCTCAGGGGTCGCTTCGACAAGCTCGTTTCGATCGAGATGATCGAGGCCGTCGGATGGCGGCACACCGGCAACTTCTTCGCCGCCTGTTCGCGGCTCCTGGAGCCTCACGGCGCGATGCTGCTTCAGGCGATCACGATCGACGACCGCCTGTATGAACTCGAGAAGGGGTCGCACACCTTTGTGAAGGAGACCATCTTCCCAGGGGGTTCGCTGCCTTCGATCGAGGCGATCGCGCGCGACGTCGCCCGCCGCACGGACCTCCAGATGACCCACTTGGAGGACATCACTACGAGCTACGTCAAGACGCTGAGGCGGTGGCGCGAGCGGCTGCTTGCCAATGCTGCCGCGCTGGGCGAGCTCGGTTACGACGAGCGTTTCCGTCGTGTGTGGGCGCTGTACCTGGCCTACTGCGAAGCCGGCTTCGCCGAGCGGCGGATCCGCGACGTGCAACTTGTGCTTGCCAAGCAGCGGACCCGGCTCGAGGCGCTGGGCGCCGGGCGCATCCTGGGCAGCGGTGAGGGGCATGAACCGCTCCTAGCCGGGCGGACGGGCTAGCGCCGCGGGGTGCAGTCACTTCGGCGCGATCGTCCCGTACTCGATGCAGCCGTGGCGGTGAGTCGGGACCACGGGCCACTGCCGCTTGGACGAGATCAGCTCGGACGAGGGGAGGATCTGCTTCCAGCGAGGATCCCGGCGCGAGAAGTCGGCAAGCGTCTTTTCCTTGACCATCGAGTCGTACTGGTCGATGGAGTCCTCGAGCGTGTTCGCATTGGGGCAGACCTCGCGCCCATAGCTCTCGCTGTATTGCCGGACGCCGGGGATCCGCGAGAGCTCGGGCTGCCAGTTGTCCGAGCTCACCCCGTTCTCGGAGGACACCCACACGCCGTCCGGCGTGTTTATGACGAGCGAGTGGTTGCCGTCGGTGTGCCCCGGGGTCCATACGATCGCCACTCCGCGGCCCAGTTCGACGTCGCCGTCGAGCAGCTCGATCCGCTCTGGGTCGATCCCATCCAGCCCGCCTTCCACGTACCACGCCCACTGCATCGGGTGCATCGTCTTGAGCGTCGCCACCTCTCTGTCCTGCACCAGCAACTTGGCGGCGGGGAAGTGCGGCAGGATCAGGCGAGGATCCTGGACGTGAAGGTGGTCGAAGCTGATGAAGTCGACGTCGCCGGGTCCGACGCCGGCGGTCGCCAGGGCCTCTTCCGGGACGGTGTGCTGCTGGTAGTACAGCTTTTCGAGCGCCTTGAAGACGGGATTGCGCTGCGAGCGCTCGAGCATCTGGGCATAGAAGGGAGCCGCTGCCGAACCCTCGGGCTCTGTGGGTTCCCATACGAGCGTCCGCCGAGCACCCGAGAAGTCCTCATACTGAACGACAACCATGCGGTTGATGATCGAGAGGTACGGATTGGGGGTCTTGGCGGCGCCGTGAAAGGCGAACTGCGTGAGGTAGGGAGCGGTGGCGATGTCCACCGATCTCACACCAAGGATCTCTCCCTGCGTCTTCAGGCGACGCTTGAAAGCCTCTGCGGCGCGCCGGATCGCCTCGGGTCGATTACCGCGTGGCCAGATGTCGTACACGCCTTCGAACTCGAGAATCGGTCTGAAACCGAGCCCCGCCCGTACACCGGCTCCCGTCGCCATCGCAGGGCGGATCGTACAGGGCCAGGGGAGCGCCGCCTCTCGATAATGGGTCTCAACAGCAGAAGCCCAGCACCCTCACAAAGGAAGAAGCAAATGACGAGCTGCACCCATCTCGACACCATCAAGGTGCGTCAACTGCCCGAGCGGACCGACGGCTGCGAGGACTGCCTGCGCGAGGGGGGCGTGTGGCTGCACCTGCGCATCTGTCTCGCCTGCGGCCACGTCGGCTGCTGCGACGACTCTCCGAACCGGCACGCCAGCGCCCACCACACGGCCACCGGGCATCCGCTGATTCACTCACTCGAGCCCGGGGAGGACTGGAGCTGGTGCTTCGAGGACGAGCTAGGGATGATCATTGAAGACGTTCGCGGCCACACGCAGATCCCGCCTTCGCCGATGCTCGCCGGGTGATGCCTGCCGTTACTGCCGCGGGGCCGATCTTCAGCGCTGCGGGCCCGAATCGGTCTGCCGGCAGACGGTTGTATACCCCGGCCTGGCCACGTACTGCCTCCACTCGGCGCGCGTCAGGTTGCGGCCCGCCAACGAGCACGCGTGCTGCTCCCACGCCGTGAGCGTCGCCGGCCACGTGAACACGTTGCCCTCGCTATCGGCGGCGAGCAGCTTTCCCGACGCGCGCGCGAACGCCACGGTGGCGGTGGCGGCTGGATCAAGACCAAGTCCAGGACCTTCCTGCTGGAGCGTGGCCGTGAACCACAGCTTCAGCGCGCCGTTTTGGTAACCCGCCGTTACGAGGCGCTGGCCGCCGGAATCAAATGCCATCGCGGTGATCGGAGCCGACGCCGCCAAGAGCGGTTGTGCCAGACGCCGGCCGGTAGCCGCGTTCCATGTCTCCACCGTCCCTCCGAGCGTGCCTGCGGCGAGCGTCCGATTCGAAGCGAACGCCAGCGACACGCTTTCATCGCCTGGGGCGGTCAACTCGCGCAGCACTCGCCCGGTCGCCGGGTTGAAGACACGTACGCCGCCCGCGAGCAGCGTAGCCGCCAGTAGCCTGCCGTCGCGAGAGAAGGCGACAGCGTCCGACCCAGCCAGGCCCTTCCCTGCGCCCAAGTCGCTGGGCTGCGCGATCAATCGACCCGCCTTGGCACGCCAGATCGCCATCGTTGCGAATGGAACTGCGAAAGTGCGGCCGATCGAGCGTGTCTGACTCTTGGCCGTCGCAGCGAGTTGCGTCCCGTCCGGCGAGAAGGCAAGCGATTGAACCGCCTCGTGCATGCCGATGGCCGGTTCCAGACCAGGCAATGACCGCATCAAGTGCGGGGCATTGGCGATGCGCCACAGCTGGACCAGCCCGCCATAAGCTCCGACAGCAAGCGTCGCGTCGGCGGGCGACCATGCGAGCGCAGTGATCGGGTCACCCCGCGGTGTGATGGTGAAGGTCGCGATGCGCCGAAGCGTCCCGGTTGTGAACACCCCGACGGTCGAGGTACCGATCGGGACCGCAAAGCGCGACCCGTCTCCAGACACCGCTAGCGGGGGCGCATGCGGAGAGAGGGGGTCACAGCACGGCGGCGCTGCGCCAACCTCTGCGCTGCGGCCGAAACTTCGTTTGCCCGTGAGATCCCAAGCCAGGAGCTCACCCCCGGTGGCTGCCGTGTAAAGAGTCCTGCCGTCGGGTGAGATCTGCGCACCTTGCACCCGGCCGGTGGGACCGGGCAACTCGGCAAGCTCTGTGGCCCGATGGGGATTCCACACGGTGACGTTGTCAGCGCCCACGCTCACGGCGCGCTTGCCATTGGGCGTGAATAGAACACTGACGACCCCGCCTTTGTGGTCTCGGCCTACGCTGCGCGAAAATCCGTTGGCAGCGTTCACGAACGACACTAACCCGGACTTTGAGCCGATCGCGATGGTGTCTCCACTGGGACTGATCGCGGCGGTGGAAGGCAGAGCCGGCCCATGGGTGATGGTCTGCGAGCGAACCGGCTCCAGCGTGCGCACGTCATAAGTGCGAATTTCGTGCGGGGTGACGATCATGAGGCGACTACCGCGGTCTACGAGCCGCAGCGCGAGCAATGGTCCCGAGCCGATCTGCAGTGCCGACATTCGGTGCCCGCTGGTCAGCGACCACCGATCGAGATAGGCGGTCGTCGGCCGGCCGGATGCGTCCATCAGCCAAAAACCGTAGAAAGCGGTGCGCCTATCCGGGGCGATCAGAATGCTGCCCCCAGAGATGTCCGAGGTCACCTCGTGCGCAAATGATGACCCGAGTGGAAGGCGCGCTCGCAACGCCAGCGAGTGGGCATCGCGGACGGAGAGGTAAGTCCTGGCCGGGTACACGAGCAGCGAGCCGTCGTCCGAGTACACCGGTGGCTGATCACCGGAGAAGTCGCTCAGCGTGCGGCCCAGCAGACGGTGGGTGCGCACGTCATAGAACCTCACCTGGTTCGCCGCACCGTCCGAAACGGCGAGCGTAGTGCCGTCGGGGCTGACCGCCACGTGCGGAGCGGAGCTCGTCGGAAGGGGAAACGTGCCCACCACCGCAGGACTGCGTAACAGCGTCTGCAGAAGCGTCCCTTCGGTCTGGGGTGAGCGATCCAGCGCGACGCCCTCGCGAGCTAGCAGCTCGGCGACATCGAGCCGAGGCTGGCTCATGGCCTCGGCTCCCAATTGTCGTCCCAACGCCGCTCGGGCCTCGGCTGCCGCCAGTCGCGCATCGGTGCTGGCTTGATGCTCCCCTATGAGGGCGGCGATGCCGGCGATGATGGCGCTAAGCAGCAACACTCCTGTCCCGATCAGCAGAGACCGCAAACGGCGGTTTTGGGAGCGCTGCCTACGGGCCGCTCGGTCAGCCTCGGCTTGACTCGCGGCTAGAAATGCACGTTCGAGGCGGTCGAGGGCATCACTGTGTTGCGCCGACCAATCGAGCGCGGCGCCGAGGCGTGCACCGCGGTACAGATCTCCGGGATCTCTGCCTCGTGCTTCCCACTCTCCCGCCGCCGCCGTGAGGTGGACGTGGAGCCGGCGCCCTACCCGGTCCTCCTCGAGCCAGCCTCGATAACGCGGCCACTCGCGCAGCAGCGCTTCATGGGAGAGCTCGACCACCCCGGCGCCGACGGTGAGCAGACGCGCGTCGGTCAGCGCT
Organism: Solirubrobacteraceae bacterium; assembly: GCA_035650455.1. GTDB lineage: Bacteria > Actinomycetota > Thermoleophilia > Solirubrobacterales > Solirubrobacteraceae > Palsa-465. Next base: position 119,656 of record DASRHQ010000100.1, on the reverse strand, counting down.
TGGAGTACACGTGGCGCCCCATTGACACGCTCGAGCTCGATCAGCGGCACCGAGCGGCGAGCGGGCGATGCCTCGTCTCCGTCGGTGAGTCGCAGCAGCACTGTCCGGGCGACGTTGCGCTCGCGCTGCGAGAGGCGCATGAACGCGGTCTCTGCGATGCGCGCGACCGCGCCGGACACGCCTCCATTGGAGCGGTAGTCGTCAAAGCGAAGCAGGCGGCCGTTGCTTTGCTGCCACAGCTCGAGCAGCGTCGTCGATAAGAGCGGCAACCCTCCTGGTTCTTCGAGCACTTCGCCGAGGAGTGCGTCTACTAGGCGGGGTTCGATTTCCAGACCAGCGCGAACCGCCGGTCGTTCGATCACGTCTCGCAACCCCTCCCTCTCCATGGGACCGACCAGCACGTGACTGCGGCTGAGGAGCTCGGCAAACTCGCGATAGCCCCCAAGGCGCCCATAGAAGTCGGCGCGCAACGCGCACAGCACAACCACTCGCCGCTCGTGATCATGCGCGGCCGCCGCGAGCTCCTCCAAGAAAGCCCACCGTTCCGCGTCTCGGTCGCAGGCCGTGAAGAGTTCCTCGAGCTGGTCGACGGCGATCACGATCCGCTCGCCCGCCCCGAGCTCCGCGACCGCACTCTTCAGGTCTCCGTCGAGTGCACGGCGGAGCTCGTCGGTGGGACGCATTCCCGGACGTATCAGTATCTGACGCCAGCGCCCGCTTCCGGGCAGCGCCCCCCCGCGCAGCGCCGGCAGGACGCCGGCTCGAAGGAGGGACGACTTCCCGATTCCGGAAGGGCCGAGGATGCCAACCAGCGGCCATTCGGCAAGGCGCGCGATCAGTTCTGCAACGAGCGGCTCTCGCCCATAGAAGAAATCGGCGTCAGTGCCCTCGAACGGCGCCAGCCCCTTGAACGGACACGGCCTCGGCGGAGCCCGACGTCCATGGCGCTCCTCGAGGGCGGGATCCTGGCGCAGGATCATCCGCTCGAGTTCCTGCAGCCTGCGGCTTGGGGCGAGCCCCAGTTCTCCGCGCAGCAACTCGCTTGCTTCTCGGTAAGCGGCGAGGGCTTCGGCCTGACGGCCGGAGCGGTACAGCGCGAGCATCAGCTGCGCGCGCAGCCGCTCTTGAAGGGGGGCCGAGGCGATCAGCGCCTTGATCTCTGCCACCAGCTCGCGGTGGCGTCCCAGCGCGAGCTCGGCGTCGATTCGCTCCATCTCGGCTAGCAGTCGCAGCTCCTCCAGCCTGCTCTCCTCGAGCCGCACGAGGTCGACCGGCACCAGGCCCGCGAGCGGCGAACCCCGCCATAGATCAAGCCCCTCTCGCAGTCGCACAAGCGCGGCGGCGGACTCACCGCGTGCCACCAGTTCCCGACCCTCGTCCAGCAACCGCTCGAACTTCGCTGCATCGAGCTGCTCTGGCTCAATTTGCAGCATGTATCCCCCGCGGCAGGTACGGAGCAATTCGCCGTCGTCGCCAAGCGTTCGCCGCAGCCTCGAGATGGCGACGTACACGGCATTCGCTCCCCCTTCGCTGTGCTCGGGGCCGAACAGCTGCTCGACGATCCGGTCGGTGCTGACCTGTTCGTTGGCCTGCACAAGCAGCAACGCGAGTAGTGCGCGTTGGCGCGAGCCCCCGAGGCGAAGCGGCTCGGCGCCTCGGAGCGCCGAGAGCGGTCCAAGAATCTCGAACCGCAGCACAGCCGTAGCCTCGGCCCGCATCGCGACGATTATCTGCGGCGGATACAGCCTGCGCAACGATGCTTACCGGGCTCCTAACAGACGGCTTACCGCACAGGTAAGCCACACGTCAGGCGTCCGTAAGCCACCGACGAAACGCTTCGGTCCTCGCACTCGCCCACAGAGGCGTGTCACTGCACAAACAGCCAGCCAAGCGAGGAGGACAGGTGCGCAGACACATCAGGCCAATAGCGGGGAGCGCAATCGCGGCTCTCATTACGGTTGTTGTTGCGGCTTGCGGAAGCTCGTCGAGCAGTAGCTCCAGCACGGCGGGTAAGGAGGGCGGCACTGTCACGATTGCATCGGGTACCCCGCCGCTCTCAGCCGACCAGGGGCTTGACTTCACCACTCAGGGGACCGAGCTCTACTCGGTCATCAACACCCCGCTCCTGACGTTCGTTCGGGGCGTGCAGGGGGCCGCGGGGAGCAAGATCATCCCGGGGCTCGCCAAGAGCATGCCGACCGTGTCTAACGGCGGGCTCACGTACACATTCCAGCTGCGCAAGGATCTGCACTACTCGAATGGCAGGCCGATCGTGGCGAGCGATGTGACCCGCGCGCTCGAGCGAGACCTCGTGATCCCCTGGCAGGCGGCGTCGTTTATTGGCGCGAACATAAAGGGCGCAGAGGCATACGCCAACCACAAATCCAAGACGATCTCGGGAGTTGTGACCAACGACGCCACCGGGCAGATCGTCCTGCACCTCACCCACCCGTTCTCCCCGATCGTCGACATCTTTGCGCTGGCCGGCACCGCTCCGGTTCCTCCCGGCACCCCGATGAAGAACCTCGCGGCCACCGGCACGGTCGGCGATGGTCAGTACAAGTGGGGCGCGATCAGCCCGGGGCACAGCTACACCCTGATCAAGAACACGAAGTTCGACGTCCCCGGCCTGCCAAAGGGCCATGTGGACAAGATCGTCTTCAACGTCAACACCAACGTGCTGGCCAACGCCGAGTCGGTGCTCCGTAACCAGGCCGACGTATTCGACCCCGGAGACACGCTGCCGTCCTCGATCCTCGGCCAGGTGCAGTCACAGGCTGCGGATCGGTACCAGCCGGTGCCGACGAACTCGAGTTACTACTTCTTCTTTGCGGTGAACAAGAAGCCGTTCAACAACATCTACGCCCGTCAGGCGGTGCAAGCCGCGCTCGACGCTCGCGCGCTCTCGCGCCTCGATTCGGGCTTCATCAAGGAGGACTGCCATCTGATCCCGTTCGGGATCGTGGGTCACTCCGACCCGTCGAACTGCCCCTTCCACAACCCCGACGCGGCTCCGAACATGGCGCGGGCTAAGGAGCTCATGAAGAAGTCGGGCATGACCGGCCAGCCGGTCACGGTGTGGGGTGAGGAGCGCTCACCCCGCCGCCAGTGGCTCGACTACTACACCAATGTGCTCAACAACCTCGGGTTCCACGCCACCGAGAAGGTCATCTCCTCGGGCGTTTACTTCACGACGATTGGGGCGCCCGCGACGAAGCCGCAGACAGGCTTCGCCGACTGGGTGCAGGACTTCCCGGTCCCGTGGGACTTCATGCAGCTATTCACCTCGACGGCCGGTTCGTCTCTGAACTACGGATACGTGGCCGACAAGCACTACGACTCGCAGGTCAACGCTCTCGTGAAGGAGCGGCCGGAAAAGGTCGCCAGCCAATGGTCCGCTCTGGATCAGTACGCCGTGGGCAAGGCGTATTACGCAGCCTTCGGTCATCAGGAGTTCCCGAAGTTCTACTCGGATCGGCTGGTGTTCTCAAAGGGCGTGATGTCGGTCGAGTACCAGACCGATTTGACAAGCCTGGAGCTCAAGAAGTAGTGGATAAGGGGCGCCTTCGGCACGCCGCTTATGCACTGGACGGGTTGGGGGGCGCCGTTTTCCACGGCGCCCCCTTCTCAGGAGCAGAAGTTGCCTACTGTGATGGGCATGCCTGCGCTGCGCCTGCGATCGATGACGGCAGCGGACCTGGGCCTCGTCAGAGCGTGGATGACGGAGCCTCATGTCGCGAAGTGGTACCTGTCGGGATCAACCATCGAGGAGGAGATCGCTGATCTCGAGAAGTGCGTCACCGGCAAGGAACCCACGCACGCCCTCGTCGTGGTGCAGGACGGCCGTGACATCGGCTGGTGCCAGTGGTATCGCTGCACTGACTACCCCGAGCACGCCGAGGCCGTCGACGCCGAGCCCAATGACATCGGACTCGACTACGCGCTAGGCGATCCAACCCGGATCGGCCGGGGCGTGGGTACCGCGCTGATCGGCGTCCTCGTGGCGCATATCAGGCAGCGCCATCCGGGCGCCGGATTGATCGCGGATCCAGAGGCAGCCAACCGGGCGTCGAGGAGGGCGCTCGAGAAGAATGGATTCGTGCTGCAGGGCGAGCGCGCGATGGCTAGCGAACGAACCGATGCGCCGGTGGCGATCTACCGCTTGCCGCCGAGCCCCGTCTAATCGCGCGATGCGGTCTGAGAGACCCGGCCCCTCTAATCGCGCGATGCGGTCTGAGGGAGCCGCCCCCTCTAATCGCGCGATGCGGTCTGAGCGTGCAGGGCTTGCGCCACGGTGCGCAGCAGCAGGACCGTCCCGCAGGTCAGCCCCACGAAACCAAGCGACCACATCGTGTCACGTACCACGACGTCGGGAGACAGAGAGCCGGCCACGAGCATCACTGCGGAGATGAGCGCGCCGGCCCCGCCGGCGACCACCACGAGCACCCGATTCAGCCACCGCTCGATCACCGCCTGATCGGACCCGGCATAACGCTCTGTCCTCAGGACAAGACGGCCGGCGCGCAACTGGCCCGCGAGCGTCTCGGCGTGCTCCGGAAGCGTGCGCAGCGCCGGCATGGCGTGGATCAACTCCCGTCGAATGACCTCCTCGGGGGTTCCTAGAGCGTCGTAGCGATCTCGAGATACGAGGTCCTGGGCCTCAGTCGCGAGGGCGAACTTGCGATCGATTGTCTTCAGCGTTCCGTCGAGCGTGAGAAGGGTACGAGACAGGAGCAGCATCGAGCGCGGCGGCCGCAGCCCGTGCTGCTTCATCACGTCCATCACGCCAAGCATCGCGGCTGGACTGAGCCCGCCCGTTTCGACCTCGCCGAGCAGGATCGAGAGGTCGCGTTCGAGCTGTCGCATGTCGATCTCGTTGTCGCCGACGAGGTAGCGAACGGCTCGCGCCAGCACCGACGCGTCTTTGAGCGATAGTCCAGCGGCGATCCCCTGGAGCGCGTCGCGAGTCACTGGATCGATCTGGCCGACCGCCCCGAAGTCGAGGAGCCAGAGCGTCCCCTCGGCGTCGATCAAGACATTCCCCGGGTGAGGATCGGCGTGGTAGTAGCCGTCGCGAAGAATCTGGTCCAAAAACGAGCCAAGCAGCCGCCGACTGAGCTCCGCGCGCTCTACCGGAGCCGCGTCGACCGCCGCGTCGTCCGAGACAGAACGGCCGACCACTTCGTCCATTACGAGCATCCGGCCGCTCGACAGCGTTGGGTGGACGACCGGGATTCGCACTGCGCCATTGGCACCGTGGCCCTGGGCCAGCCGCAGACCGGCTGCGACTTCGCGGCCGTAGTCGAGCTCTGCCTTGATGCTTGTGATCAGCTCGTCTGCGAGATCGCGTATTCCCACGCGGTGGGCGGCCTCCACGCGGCGATCGAGCTGCCGCGCGACGACGGAAAGCACGGCCGAGTCGCGCCGGACGATGTCGTCGATCCCCGGCCGCTGAATCTTGACGATTACAGCTCGTCCATCGTGGAGGCTGGCGCGATGGGTCTGTCCGATCGACGCGGCAGCGAGCGGCTCTACGCTGAATGAGGCGAATGCCTGCTGAACCGGCTCACCGAGTTCGGTGCCCAAGACCTCCTGAACCTCCTCCGGGCGCAGGCGAGCCACGTTCGAGTGCAGGCTCGACAGCTCGCTGGTTAGCGTCTCGGGCAGCAGGTCGCTCCGCGTGGCGGCAATCTGGCCGAACTTCACGAACATGCCCCCCGAACGCTCGAGCACCAGCCGTACTCGTCGGGCCATATCGGGTGACGCCAGCGCAGCTGGATTCCGGTATCGGACGTGCAACAGGTTCTCGCGACGGGCATTGCCGACGAGCTCTCGGAACCGCCCGATCGGGGAGAGCACCGACTTCATCCACCGCACCGGGTGGCGCACTGCTCGCCTCAGCGTCCCGTGCGAGCCGGGCCTCCCGTGCGTAACCATGTCGAGCGCGATTGCGACGGGCAGCGCCGCCAGCACTCCGAAGAACACCGACAAGGGAATGATCAGCGCTGGGTGGGGATGGCTCTGGCCAAGCGCGATCGCTCCACCGACCAATCCGATCAGCCACCCGACCGCGGCCGCGATGAAAGTCCGCCAGCGGCCGATGTGCACCCCGAGGACTCGTCCGGTGAGCAGGCCGATCACCCCTATCCACAACGGCAGCAGGAGCACGTAGCCGATGCCCAGCTCGATCCTTATCGTGGTAGAAGCGATCACCATTAACAACACCCCCAACGTGCTCGGCGCGTGGCCGCGCCGCCGATGGTCTCACGACCCGCGGCGACAGCGCGCCGGCCAGATAACACCGTTCTTTTACTGCACGCTCTGCTCAGAGTCAATGAGTCGTCTGACGCCGGCCTTTACGGACGCCTCTGACGCCGGGCTTCACGGACGCCTCTGACGCCGGGCTTGCGAGGGCCTGCCTCTTCGCCGCGAGACCCGGCTAGTCGACCGCCCCGCGCGGGCTCATGCGCCGCCTGATCGGTCTCGCCCATCACCGGCGGGGGCAGAACCGGCGCGGGTGCTTGCCGCAGCACGGGCGACGCTGTCGTAGCACACCTCGGTCCCGGTCAACCGATCCGCCCACGCCCTCCGGTAGGGATCCCGAAGGATGGCCAGATAGCCCAGCCCGAGCGGGAGCAAGCTGAGTATGACCGCGAGCACGCGCCAAACCGCACGACGGAACGTGAGGTCATGAGAGCCGCGGTAGGTGAGTCGGATCGCGAGGAAACGCATCCCCGGGGTCTGCCCGGTTAGCGCCCAGAAGGTCGCGAAGATCGCGCCTCCCACAATCAAGGCGATTCCGGTCAGCACGATGACCGATACACCCGACAACGCCTTGCCGAAAACGTCCGTGATCAGCGAGGCGAATACGCCGGACAAGATCGAATAGCCGGCGAACATGAGTGCGAGGTCAATCGCGGCCGCTATGGCCCGAGTGGCCAGGCCAGCCTGGTCGATTTCAGAGTCAGCATCGCGCGGACGCATGATCCGCTCCATCGCATCGTCAAGCCTCTCGCTGATGGCGGTCAGGCGGACCCCAGCGTCCTTGATCAAGCCGGCGCCCTGCGCCGTGATCGCGCTTCGCACCTCCGGAGCGTTTGCGATGCGCTCGATCAGCATCTGCACCTGCTCGCTCTCGAGAACCTCCGACCACACGGCAGCGGCAGTCTCCGATTCCAGCGCACGCCTCACGATCTGCCTGGCTTCATCGCTGTCGACTTCGGACGCCAGAGCATCGCTTTCGAGCACGCGCTCGATCGCACGAATGACGGCCGGGTTTTCGAGCGCACGCACGATCGCTTCTTCAGCCGCGTCATTGAGCAGCCTGTCGACGCCCGTCGCGCGCGCCACGCGCTCTGCTCCCTTCGCTCCCGCGGCCAGCACGCGCGCGCCCGGCGGCCTGGATCCGTCGGCTGAAGACACGTCGGATGGGGGCGCCGGGCGACGGGTCAGCGCCACAACACTCCTCTCACCCTTGTGGCTATCGAGGCCACGAATCAATTATGTCGCGCGGGGCCGTCCTTCCATCAGCCGGCGTATTCAAAGCTCGAGCCATAGGCGCAACGCCCCCGGAAGCTGAACCGCAGCGGGCCGTCCTCGACGAATAGCTCGTCTGCGACCAACTCCTCGCCCGTACGATCGTGTCCCGGGATGACGCACGTCACCTCCGCCGCTCCCTCATAGCGGCCGCGGATTCGCATTCCGACGTGGTCGCGTATTCGCAACCACTGGCGCCGCCTCGTGTGCTCGACCTCAATATCGGCAGTGCGGACCGCCACGAGTTCGCTCTCCTTCCACACCCATGGAAAGTGGTTGAACGCGTCGCCGCCCAGGCGGCCCGTGAAGATCGCCTCCAACCCAGCACGCTGCTTCTCCGTTCCTCGCTCGTCGAGATAGAGGATCCACGTCCACGGGGAGCCGGGCTCGTCGTCGCTATAGCGCAACGCAAGCGCGACGGGCAGTCCGGAGACGTCGGTTTCCTCGGCGTAGCCCTCCTCGATCAGCCAGGAGAGGAGCCCCATGCATTCGCCGTAGGTCGAGCGACCGCCCGCGGTGCCGTCGACGCGACGGCATGGACAGATCGGATCGCAGTTACACGACTCGAAATATGTGCCGCGGAGACGCCAGGTCATCGACGCTTGTGCACCGTATTCGCTGCTGGCTCACGCGTCAACGCTCCCGCCTGGAGTGTCCTCTCTGCAGTCGGCTCGCGCGTAAACGCTCCCACACGGAGCGGCCTCTCGGCCACGGGGAGTGAATCGCCAGCGACGCTATTTGACTAAGGGGTCTATAATCTGACCATGCAGTCAGATATTGAGCCTTCCGGTCAGAAGATATTGACCTTCACGGGAGTTGCCCGCAGGGCGCAGATCGTGGCGGCAGCGATCGACACCATCGCCGAGGTCAGCTATGGGCAGGCGTCGCTTGTTCGTATCGCGCAACGGGCCGAGATCAGCAAGGGGGTTATCGCCTATCACTTCGACAGCAAAGAGGAGCTCGTCAAGGAGGTCGTGACCGAGGTTCTCTCTAAGGCGCGCGACTACATGGTCCCTCGAATGAACGCCGTGTCAGGCGGCAGGGAGAAGCTCCGCGTCTACATCGAGTCCAACATCGGGTTCATGGCGGAGCATCGGAACCACATGATCGCGATCGTCGAGATCGCCCGTGGAGCCCGTGAGACGAGCGGCAGGCAAACGTTCGACGTTTCGTCATTGGAGGCGGGTACGGCTGCGCTAGCCGAGCTGCTCGTCGGTTTCCAGGCGAGTGGAGAGTTGCGCGGCGACTTTGACGCCAGGGTGATGGCGGAGACGATCCGGGCCGCGATCGACGCGGTCCCCCGGCGGATAGCGGCCGATTCTGACCTCGACGTCGATCTGTATCGAAGGGACCTGGCCAACCTGTTCGACCTGGCCACCCGAGCGGATACGCCGGATGTGGAGGGGCGCGGCCGATGACAGACATCACCGCAACAACGAAAGGAACCCAATGTCCACAATCACCGTTCCCAGAGAAGACGTCACCAGCGAGGAGGTCAGCGACGCGTTGCGTAACGGCCTCGACCCTCGTTACGAAGTAGCGTCTGGTGTGCGGATGCCTCGCTCACCGCTCTTCGGTTCGCCGCGACCGGATCGGCCCGAACTGATCCTTGTCTCCTCGGGCCCCATGGTCAGGGCCCAGGTCAAGATCATCCGCAGACCCGGTCAGACCGACATCCGGGTCACCCCGGGAGGCCTGCTCGGAGACCTCGTGATGAACACGTTCGGGATCGCCCCAAAGGTCCGTCAGGTCCTTCGCGATGCGCCGGGTCTGACCTGAGGCCGCGCGTCCTGTTGTCCTGATGCTCGTGGGCCGGAAGCCAGGCCTCATCGCGAGGTCGGAGCCATGTCTGATACTCAGTTGAAGCGATCGTGTCTGGACACGCAGCGCACAGGCCCGCCGACTGTCGAGGATGCGCGTGCCGGCGGTAACCGTTCAAGGGCTGACCAAGTCCTACGGCCGGGTGCGCGCCGTGGATGGGGTGAGCTTCCAGGTCGAGGCGGGGGAGGTGTTTGCCCTGCTGGGCCCCAACGGGGCGGGAAAGACGACGACGATCGAGATCTTGGAAGGCTTCCGCCGGCGCGACACCGGCGAAGTGAGGGTGCTCGGAATCGATCCCGGCGACCGGCGTTCCGGACAGCGTCTACGTAGCCAGCTCGGGGTCGTCCTGCAAGAGCTCGCGGTCGAGCCGTTCTTGTCGGTGCGCCAGGTGCTCGAGCGCAATGCCGGTTATTACCCGAGGCCGCGGTCGGTGAGCGAGGTGATCGAGCTGATCGGCCTCGCCGAGAAGGCCGATGCGAAGGTCAAGAGCCTGTCCGGGGGACAGCAGCGGCGCCTAGACGTTGGTCTGGGAATCGTGGGCAACCCAGCGCTCCTGTTCTTGGATGAGCCCACCACCGGGCTTGACCCGGCGGGGCGACGGACCTCGTGGGAGCTGGTGGGAAGGCTCGCAGGCGAGGGTACGACTGTGATCCTCACTACCCATTACATGGAGGAGGCCGAGACGCTGGCAAATCAGGTGGCGATCATCGCCGGCGGAAAAATCGTGGCCAACGGTCCGCCCGGCTCGCTCGGAGGCCGGGACCGCGGTGCGGCCACGATCCGCTTCGGGCTACCCGCCGGCGTCGCGGTAGCGGATCTTCCGGTGCCGGTGGCGGGTGATGGGCCGACCGTGGAGATGAGGACAGACCGCGAGCTGGAGGTGCTGAATGAGCTGACCAGGTGGGCGCTGGACCAGGACGTTGCGCTCACCGGGCTGACCGTCAGTCGCAACACGCTCGAGGACGTCTATCTGCAGCTGACCGGGGCCGATCCAGAGCGGCTGGGAGAGGACATGGCCCACCCGACGCCCGCCCGGCGATGAGCGCGCAGGCTGAATCGGTAGGGCTACGGCGGTCAAAACTGGCTGAGCTGCGTCTGGTGGCCCGGCAGGTCCGTTATGAGCAGCTCTCTTTTTGGTTGAACCCGATCGGCGCGATCTTCACCGTTGGGTTCTCGCTGCTTTTCCTGGTGTTGCTCGGTGCCAGTGCTGGAGCCTCACGCGTCGGCTACCTGCACAACATCAAGCTGATCCAGTACTACGTCCCGGGCTTCATTGCCTACGGGGTGATGTCGGCCGCCTTCAACAGCCTCGCGATCAGCCTGGTGATCCGGCGCGAGACCGGGCTGCTCAAGCGCCTGCGGCTCAGCCCGCTGCCCACCTGGACGCTGTTGACCTCGATTCTCTTGAGCACCCTGCTGATCGCCTTCGCCCAGGTTGTGCTGATGCTCGCGGTCGGACGTTGGGCGTTCGGCGTTCACCTACCGTCTGGCGTCTCCGGGATCGGCGCGCTGATTGCGGTGCTCGTGGTCGGAGCCCTCAGCTTCGCGGCGCTCGGGATCGCGATGAGCACGGTGATCCCGAATCAGCAAGCGGCTGGACCGATAACGAGCACCGTGTTCTTCGTCTTGCTGTTCCTCTCCGGGCTTTGGTTCCCGCTCAAGTCTGGCTCAACGCTCGCCAAGATCTCCACCTGGTTCCCGATCCGTCACTTCATCGACGCGGTCTTCAGGACCTTCAGCCACCCCGGGGTCTCACCGTTTGCGGCGCACGACCTGCTAATCGTCGTGATCTGGGGAGCCGCTGGCGCGGTCATCGCCGTCCGCCGCTTTCAATGGGCGCCGCGCCAGAGCTGAACCGAGCCGGAGCATCGGTTCAGCTCTATGCCGCGCCGCCGTGATGCGCTTTCACGATGGCGCGTACGCGTAGATGGTGCTGCCGTTGACTATGTAGAGCATCCCGTCGGCCACGGCGGCGGAGGCTGTGAGGGTGCCGCTCGTTGCCGTGGAGGAGACCCGGGCGCCGCTTTGTAGGTTGAGCCCATATTCGGTGCCGTCGTTGTCGCCAATGAACACCACCTGATTCCCGGGCGGCCCGGAAATCGCGGGCGACGCTTGAATTCCCCTTCCGGCAACGGTGGAGTTCCATGTCACCCCGCCGGTGGTGGCGTTGAGGGCGAATACCGACGTGGCGTAGCTCACGACCAGGGTGTTGCCACTCAGCGCGGCTTCAGAGATGCTCCTGGCCTGATCGCTGCCCGGACCCAATGTGAATGACCAGATTTGCTTACCCGTTGTGAGGTCCAGCGCGTATTCGATGCCGTCCTTGCCGTCGATGTAGACGACCCCGTCGGCGAACCCGTTTGCCCCTGGCGGTCCGATTGTCGGGCCTGCCCCGATGTCTTCGTCGGGGCCCCTGCTTTGTGTGTGGAACCGCCACAGCGGCGAACCGTTGGCTGCGTCAAGAGCGTAAACCGACTGGTCGGGATTGCTCGTGCCGAATACGACCTCCCAGGTGCCGCCACTGTTCTTCACGAGCGCGGGCTCGTCCCACACGCCGGTCTGCGTCCCGTCACTCCCCTTATTGGGCCAGTTGTCATAGACCCATTTCTTGCGGCAGTCTCCGGCAGCGTTGCCGACTCCGGTCACGGCCCAGAAGTGGCCGCCGTTCTCACTGTCGTTAGGCGATCCCGTGACGTGCAGGCCCGCATCGCCGAAAAAGACCGTCGTGCCCGTCCCGTCGACGTCCCCGACGACAGGCGAGGAGACCACTTCGCCCGCCTTTTTGGCAGGGGCGATCGCGGGCACGCTGAAGGTGCAGCGAACAGCACCGGTGGCCGCGTCGAGCGCGTGTAGCTTTCCGCTTAGGTCGCCGACGTACACATTGCCCCTGTAGAAGGCCGGCGAAGCCTCGACCTGGGAGCCCACCGACCGCTTCCACACAAGTCGTCCCGTCGCCGCGTCGAACGCCGAAACCACCCCGCCGAAAGTCACCGTGTAAACGACGGTTTCGCTGAGCTTTCCACTGTAGGCGACGACCGGGGACGGCGCGCGAGAAGAACCGGAAATCAGCGACGCAGACCAACGCTTACCCAGCCCCGACGCTGCCGATATGGTCGAGGCCGAGATGGCCGTATTCGAAGAGGAACCCGAATGCAACGGATCATGACCGAACTCCGGCCACAGGTCGGCCGGGGCGGTCGAAGCCGTTACTGCCCGAGTGATGTGCCTACGACCGACCGCAGAGACCGCGGGCGGCGCGAGCATGAGAGGTACGAGGGCCGCCGTGACGACAAGCGCCACGCGTCGGACCCACCGCAGGCATGTAACCGTTTCAAATCTGATTGACGCTGTGACCGACCGGCACGCGGTCACCAAGGTTGCGGCCGTGCGTAGCAGTCCGTGTCGTTTGAGCTTGACCTTGCTGGTCATGGTCCCCCCTTTGGGCGCGTTGACAGTGCGCCCCGATGGTCGGACGTGCCGCTCATCGGCTGCTCATCAATCGCTCAATCAAGCATTGAGCGACAAGTGAGGGGTCCTTGAGTTGCTCAGGCGAAGCTCTCGGGCGTCAACTAGTCACTCCCATGGAGGGACACATGACCACCACGGTCACAACTCAATCCGTGCGGACTGGTGAGGAGGTGTCCACGTGGGTTGGATGACTCCCGACCATCACCTAATCGTCACATCTGACGACGGTCGGCCGACTGTCGAGGACCCGAGCGGAACGCCACACAGCTCTCGGGCGGCGGGCCGTCAGAGGCGTTCAAGCACCAGCACGCCGCCACCGACCCGCAGCGCAGCCGGACGCGACCGCTCTGCACCGGCCCAGAGGGTGCCCACAGATCCGGCTGGCCGCTCTAAGGTTCCCTGATGCGGGGCTAACGCACCACGGTGGCGTGATGGCCGCAGCACGAGTACGTCTGAGTTCGCGCCGCCGCGGTGTGCTCGATTGAGACTCCATGCAGCGCCACGGCGGTATCGCTGCTTCGGGCAACGACACCAATTCCGACTCGGCTGCCGGAGATCGTTTCGTCGTTGACGCTGTCGGTGCCGCTATCCCAGATGAGGTCGCCGAAATAGCGGTTACCCATGAGCGTGTTGTCGCTGATAGTGCAGCAGGAAGGGGCCTTCACCAGCATGATCCCCACGTCATTCCCGGACAGCCTGTTGTCCATGATTACTGTTCCGGGTCCGCTCACGCTAACCGAGATCCCCTTATCATGCACCTGATTGAAACCGGGGCCGCATGATCGACCGCCTCTCGATGCGGCACTCGCGTCTGGCGACGTGCACTGGTTATCGGTGATCGTGTTACCGGCGATCGTCGCAGTACCTCCAAACTGGACAATGACCCCGTCGACGACCAGGGCAGATGAGCTTCCGATGCCACTGATGTGACTGCCCGTGATCGTGGCGGTCGATCCCGAGCCGGCAACATCGACGCCCTGCTGTCCGTAGCTGCTGATCAGATCGGCTTTGATAGTCGCGTGCCCAGTGGAGGCGTAGCCGCCGGCCGGGACCCCTTTCGGGATCGCTGACGACGCGGCTACGGTACCTGATACGCCGACCGCGACAGCGATCGCTTTTGTCTGCGGTTGTGCGCATCCAGAGGGGCTATCACGGATATCTGTAACTGCGGCCGAGTGCAAATCGAGCGTGGCGTTTTGGCCCACGAGGATGCCTTCATTGATGTTCGTGGGCGAGGCACAGTTCAGGGCCCGGGGGCCGGCGACCTTCAGATGTGAGATCGCGACATGCGCGCCGCCCACGACGGTCACAATCGAGCGCAAGCCGGCGAGAGGCCCAAGCGCAAGTGAGGACGGGGCGCTTATCGTCGTCAAATTGATTCCTGCGCCAGTCAGCGTTACGCGTTTGCGTATGGTGACCTGTTGGGTGAATCTGCCAGCCGCGAGGGTGATCGTCGCTCCAGGCTTTGCGGCGTTGAGGGCCGCCTGGATCGTTCGGTACTGGCTCGGCACTCTCAGCGTCGACACCCCGGGTTGACCGCTACCGTGGGCAAGAGCGATCACGACTCCGACGGCTGTGGCGACGGCAATCGCAAGTGCGGCGGCGAGCACTCGCTGACGGCGGGAACCCCTAGCTCTCGATCTTTCGACGGACGAGCCGGGCTCTGCAGGGGTCTGTGGTTGCCGTGTAGTCGCCTCCGCCGGAGATCGCTGTGTTGACCGCGCCGACATCTTCGGCGCCGCTTCCCCAATGGCGACGCTGCGCTCGGCGGTTGGGAGTGATTGCCCAGATGCGGCCGCCAAGGTCGCGCGGCCCAGATCGCCGGCGGACGGGTAGCGGTCATCGGCTGACTTCGCCATGGCGCGCAGGAGCACAGGCTCAAACGCGCCCGGAACATCTGGGGCGCGCTCGAGTACCGATGGCGGCGGTTTGGAATCGTGCGCATAGAGCTTGGCCAGATCGCTGTCGAGTGGAAACGGAACGGTGCCCGTCAGCGCTTCGAACAGGACACATCCGAGCGAGTAGACGTCCGACCGTGCGTCAACGCGGTCACCGCGAACCTGCTCAGGCGAGACATAGTCGACTGTCCCTACAAACGCGCCACTGTCCGTCAGCGTCTGAGTTCCCTCTATGTGCCGAGAGATCCCGAAGTCAGAGAGGTAGACATGCTCTCGACTGCCGGCCGTCGAGATCAGGATGTTTGCCGGCTTGACGTCTCGATGCACCAGACCGTGGACGTGAGCTGCATCCAGCGCCTGTGCTACTTGGTCCGCGATGTTTGCCGCGCGCCGTGGGTCCAGACGCTGCTCGTGCGCGAGCAACCTATGCAAGTCGGTCCCGACGACAAACCGCATCGCGATGTACAGAACGCCCTGGGCCTCTCCGACCGCATGGACCGGAATGACGTTCGGATGCTCGATCTGAGCTGTGATGGTCGCCTCACGTCTAAACCGCGCGGCAAACTGGGGGTCATCAGCGAGGCCGGCTGCGATCACTTTTAGCGCCACGATCCGCTCCGGCCGCTTTTGGCGCGCCCGGTAAACGACCCCCATACCGCCACGCCCCGCCACCTCCTCAATGACGAAGCCGTCAAGCTCTGTCAGTGGTCCTATCATCCGCCCCTGGGGGCCTCTCTCCCCGGTTGCCAACTCTATGCGAGCGCTGACGGGGCTGCAAGGATCGGGAAGCGATCTGCCTAGCCCACGATCTCGTGCGGCGGCGCTACAGCTCGGAGCGGGCGACAATGCCGAGCTCGAGCGCGAGCTCGGCTAGCCGGGCGCGCTTCTGGTTTTGCGGAACATCGTCCAGATCGAAGCGCTGGCACAGGACGCTGAGGTGGGCGTTCACTGCATCGACACCCAGGGAGATCTCGGCGGCGATCTGCTCGTCGGTGGCCGGGGCAGCGAAACCTTCCTGTTGCTTCAAGGGCCGGCACAGCGCCACCAAGATGCCGCGTCTCGTGGCCGAGAGCTCGCCCACAACCGGCAGCTCCCCAGCACGGATGGTCGAGACGGCTCCTGCTTGGGCGGGATGGCGGAACGTCAAGCACGATCGCCCAAGCCGGAGTGCGTCCCCGTCTATGAGACGCTGACGACCGGCAATGCGGCGGCCGTTTAGAAACGTGCCGTTCGTCGACAACCCGTCGTCGATTATTGTCCACTCGCTTCCGATCGGCTCGAGTTGTGCGTGCAGCCGGGAGACCTCACCATCCCACTCGAGGCTGACGTCCGTCTCAGGCACGCGTCCGATGGTCAGCGGAGCCCCGGCGTCGTCGAGCATTCGGATGCGCCGCTTTCCCTCGGCGTCACGGATCACTAGAAAAGGCGCCCCATTGCGTTCTGCCGCCGAGAGGTCCTTTGGCTCGAAATCCCAACTGGAAGCCTGGGAGGATCGCGCCGCATCCAGCGACTGGTCGTGCCGAAGGATTGCTTGTTGCAGGTCTCGAAGCTCGCGGCTGGGCACTAGCCCGAGCTCGTCGAGAGCGACGCGTGCGTTTTGATAGGCCGCAAGCGCCTCGGACTGCCGCCCGTCACGGTAAAGGGCGAGCATGAGCTGACGACAGAGTTTCTCTCGAAGTGGGTGCTGTGCGACGAGATTCTTGAGCGTGCCCACCAGCTCAGTGTCTTCGCCGGAGTCCAGCCGGATCGCGAGCAGGCATTCGGTGGCGACAAGCCGGACCTCGTCTAGGCGGTCCGCTTCGAGCCTCACCGCCGTGACGTTCTCGATGTCGGCGAGCACGGGCCCACGCCAGAGTGCGAGCGCCTGCTCCAGGACGCTGCGTGCGTGCAGTGGGTCACGAGCAGCGGTGTTCAGCGCTTCGCCGACGAGCCGCTCGAAGGACCGAGCATCAATGTCCTCGTCCGCTACATCTAGTGCGTAGCCGGACGAAGAGGTCCGCACCGCCGAGTCGCTTCCGGCCTCGGTGCGCAGAACCGTGCGGATCTCGGAGATGTAGACCTGGATCGCGTGAAGTGCGCTTCGCGGGGGATGGTCGCCCCACAGCTCGTCGACGAGGCGATCAGGAGAAACCGGCCGGGGCGAATTGAGCACGAGGAGCCCGACGACCGCACGCTGCCTGGCTGCGCGCAGCGCCACCAACTTCCCGTTGTGCACAACCTCAATTGGCCCCAGGATTCGGAACTCCATCCGCCCCTCCGCGACGCGTCGCGACCATCGGGAATCATAAACCCGGGGTAGATCGCGGCCAGTGGCTCCGTCAGCGGCTGGGTCAGGCGACGATGTTCAGGAGGCGGCAGCGCTAACCATCGACTGGGCGGGCAAGGGCGGAGGCGAGACGGCGGTTGATCGCCCGGCGGGCCCGGTGGATCGGTTCCGGGGTGCGCATCACGATGAACTGCGCGTTCGCCAGGAGGAGCGCAGCCTCGATCTCGAACGTGAGCTGGGCGGGCTCTTCCTCCGCGTCGATCGCGCCCTCGGCCTGCGCGTCGCGGACGGCGGTCTCGATCTGCCCGAGCCACTCGCCGAGGAATGCGACGAGACGATCGCGAACGGGACCGGGTTGCATGTCCATCTCGGCCAGCGTCGAGGCGAAGAAACAGCCTCCTGGGAAGGTCTCGACCTCGAGGTAGGCAAGGTAGCGCTCCACGAGCGAGCGCACCCGCGCAAGCGCGGTCGCGGCCTGTGATGCCGGCTGAGTCACCTGCTGAGCGAACACCGCGCTCGCCGCCTCCACGGTCGCCAACTGCAGTTCTTCCTTTGACTTGAAATGGGCGAACAGCCCGCTCTTGCTCATTCCGACGGCGTCTGCGAGACGAGCGAGCGAGAGCCCGTCGATTCCCTCGACAGTGGCCAGGCGCGCGGCCTCCTCGAGGATCGCGGCATGGCTCTGCTCGCCGTCACTGCGGCGCCTGCGCTGCGGAGGCGTAGAAGTTTCGCGAATCACTCTTGACAAGATAGCACGATCGGTCGTATTATAGATAGCACGATCGATCGTGCTATCACGCAAGACAATCCATGAGGAGGACAACATGCAGCTCTACACAATCCGTCGTCGCAACGCCTGGGAATCGCCGGACGAGGTCCAGAGGGTCGCCAAACGAGCCAAGGATCTCGCCGACAGCGAGTTCCCCAACGAGGTCCGGTGGATCCGCAGCTACGTGCTCGCTGATGACGATGGGACTCTCGGCAGCCTCTGCGTCTACCAAGCGGTCGACGCAGACGCCATTCGCCGGCACTCCGGCCGTGTCGGCATGCCAGCCGACGAGATCACCGAGGTCCTCGAGACCGTCCTGGTGCGGCCGGACCCGACGCCGGCACCGGCCATTGCGTGAGCCTCACCCGGGGGGGCGGGCGGGCTTGTCCTGGCTCGCTCGCCCCCTGCGGCGGACATTGACGGCCGAACGCCGCCAGGCGCCGGCTCTTCCACAACCCCAATCACTCGGCGGCGATCAACGCCCGGCTGATGCGACACCCGGTAACCGCCGCGCTGCTGTGGTCACAACGAACAGCCGCGCGAGATCCCTCCGGGGCCGTTTCGTGTCAATCAAGAGTTTTTCCTCGGGAAGTAGTGGCGACCGCCGGGATCACGGTGCTCGTCGGCATGGCCGCGATCCGCGGGGCGCGGGTTCTGAGCAGGACCGCCCCGGCGGCCGCGGCGCCGAGTGACACTGCCGCGGTCACGGCCCACCCAGCCTGGAAGGCGCTCAGTGCCCGCGCCGGGGAATGAGGGCTCCCGAGGATCGCGATGAGGACCGCGACGCCGACCGCGAGACCGACTTGGCGCAGCATGTTGACGACGGCCGAGCCGGTGGCGAACGACTGCGGCGGCAGCGACCCGGCACCAGTGGCCATGAACGTCGGGAGGGTTAGTCCGACGCCGGCGCCGGTCATCAGCGTTCCGGGAAGCACCTGGCCGACGTAGTCCGGGTGAAGCCCCGCGCGCAGTGCCCACCAGGCGATACCGGCCGCGTAGATCGTCGCGCCGGCGCCGATCACCCGTCCCGGGCCGAAGCGGGTGATCATCCGGCCGGCGATCAGGAATGAGAAGACTGGCACCATCAGCGGGCCGGGGGCGAACGCCAGGCCGGTGTGGAGCGCCGACCAGCCCCATTCGTTCTGCATCCACAGGACGATCGAGAGAAGCATCGCGCCGAACGCGGTGCTGAACAGGAAGGCAACGGTCGAGGACCCCGTGAAGGACCGTATCTTGAACAGCGCAGGCTCGACCAGCGGGTTGTGGTAGTGCGCCGTGCGGGCGATGAACGCTCCAATCAGGAACATGGAGCTCGCGAGCGCGCCCACGACGCGGGCTGACCCCCAGCCCCAGTGGTTGCCCTCAACGAGGCCGAGCGTGAGCAGCGCCACCCCGGCGGTGATGAGGACCGCGCCGAAGGCGTCCGGCCGGGGCGCGGGATGGCCGGGGACTGCCGGCAGGCGTCGCCAGCCGATCGCGATCGCGGCGACGCCGATCGGGACGTTGACCAGGAACGCCCAGCGCCAGCTGGCGGCGACCAGGAAACCGCCGATGACCGGGCCAAGCGCGGCGGCGAGGCCGCCGACCGCCGTCCATGCCCGGACCGCGCTGGGGCGCTTCTCGGCCGGGGCGGTGGAGAGGATCAGGCTGAGGGAGGTCGGGGTGAGCAGCGCGGCGCCGGCAGCCTGCACGATCCGAAACGCGACCAGCATCGGCAGGCTCGTAGCCATGCCGCAGGCGGCCGACGAGGCGGTAAATACGGCGGCGCCGAGCAGAAAGCCGTGCTCCCGTCGCCTCGACTCCGAGAGGCGGCCGAACAGGACGAGCAGCGACGCGTAGACGATCGTGTACGCGTTGAGCACCCACGAGAGGCTGCTCAGGTTCCGCTCGTGGAGATCACGCGCGAGGCTCGGTAGCGCGACGTTGACGATAAACAGGTCGAGACTGGCGAGGACCACGCCAGCGCAGACGATGATCAGCACGAGCATCGGCGAGGCATCCTGCTTGCGGAGCTGGCTTAGGCTAGTCATAGTCAGGGACTGTACCAGGCTGGCTTAGGGTTGTATACGTCAGCTATGATGCTGGTGGACGGACCACTAATCGGTTATGAGCATGCAGATCGAGATGACGGGAGCATTGGACCCGCGTGACGGGTGGGTCGCGGATCGCTGCCCGATGGCAGCGGCGCTCAGTGTCGTCTCGACCCGCAGCGCCTTCCTAGTCCTTCGTGAAGCGTTCTACGGGGCGACCCGCTTCGACCAGTTCGTGTCACGGACGGGGATCAGCGAGCCGGTCGCCGCCATGCGTCTGAAGGAGCTCGAGGCCGAGGGGCTGCTGGAGCGCCACCCCTACCAGGAGCCCGGCCAGCGGACCCGCCACGAGTACGCGCTCACCGAGAAGGGCGCCGACCTTTTGCCCGTCCTCATCTCGCTGATGCGATGGGGCGACAAGTGGGCGATCGAGGGCGGCTCACGGGTCGAACTGACCCACGCCGGCTGCGGCGGCATCGTCGGCGTCTCGCTCGCCTGCTCGGAGGGGCACGGCGTGGCGACAGATCAAGTTGAGCTCGCCGCCAAGCCGGGCCGCCGGGTCAACCCGCGCTCTTCGGCCCCCTGATCGAGGTCCAGATCATGGAGCTAGCCGGACTCGAACCGGCGACCTCCTGGGTGCGATCCAGGCGCTCTCCCAACTGAGCTATAGCCCCGCGCGGCGGGTCGGCCGCCCGGCGCGGTCAAGTTTAGCCGTGGGCCGTTAGGCCCTCCGGCCACCCTGGCCCTGCGGGCTTTATGCCCTTGCCGGGGTTGATCGGCGCGCGGCAAAGCGATTTCGCTAAGGGATTCGATCAAAATCGCCGATACGCCCAAAAGAGGAGTATCTCGTTTGAGCCTGCGCGCACGTCTAATCGGTCTGTTTCTCCTAGTGGTCGCCATCCCCGCGGTGGTGGTCTCGGTGTTCGTATTCGCCCAGCCGGGGGTGGTCGGCCTAACGGTCGGGGTGCTCGCGCTGGCGCTTGTCTTCGGGATCGCTGCCGCAGGAGCGGTGATGCGGCAAGTGGAGCCCCGGCTCGAGGAACTGGCGCACCAACGGCGCAGACTGCGCGAGTCGATCCGCCGCACGGGCCAGACCCTCGCCTCCAACCTCGATCGTCCGGCCTTACTCGAGCTTGCGCTCAAGACGGCCGTCGACGCAGTTCATGCCAGCGGAGGCCGGCTGGTCGTCAGCGCTTCACCGGACCAGGACGCGGAAACAGGGACCACTGGGTCGCTCGCCGGTCTGGAGCGCTCGATCGAAGACGCCGAGCGCTCTGCCCTCCAGAACGGCAGGATCGGCGAGTCACGGGCGGGCCAAACGTTCGTCGCGTCGGTGGCCCTTCGTCCAGCCGATCGGCACGGCCGTCTGTACGGGCTGATCACCGTGGGGCGGAACGGTCGTGCGTTCACCGACGCAGAGCGCGAGCTGCTGGGACTGCTTGCCGCACAGACAACGCTCGCGCTCGAGAACGTTGAATTGCACTACCAGGTGCGCAGGCAGGCCCTGACGGATGAGCTCACGGGCCTGGGTAACTATGCGCGTTTCCAAGAGCTGCTCTCGATCGAGGTCGAACAGGTCAAGCGATATGGAGACCCCGTCGCCCTGTTGATGCTCGACCTCGACGACTTCAAGTCGATCAACGACACGTTCGGGCATCAACAGGGCGACGCGGTGCTCAGAGAGGTAGCGCGGGCGTTGAGCGAGAGTTGCCGCGAGGCCGACACCCCGGTCCGCTACGGCGGCGACGAGCTCGCCGTGATCCTTCCCCGGACGCCGCTGGAAGGCGCGCTCTCGATCGGGGAACGAGCGAGGGCGGCGATCGAAGGGCTCCGGGTGCCGCAACTCGGCGGTGACGAGTCGCTGCGGGTCACGGCCAGCATCGGAGTCTCCGCATCGGCCGAAGGTGACAAGGAGGCGTTGATTTCGGGTGCCGACAGGGCTCTGTACGCCGCCAAGCGTGATGGCAAGAATCGGACTGCGAAGCCAAATTCCGAGCCCGCAGGCGTTCCCGGCGAGTAGCCTTTGCGCTCATGGGCATCCTGGACGACGCTATCCGCGAACATCTCGAGCTGAAGCGACAGCACGGAGGGGATCCCTCCGAGATCGAACGCTTAGAGCGTGAGGCACTCGGGCCCGTACGACGTCAGCCTCTCGACTCGGCGGATCAGGAACCGGCCTCCGGAGCCGAGGTCGACGAACGTTCGACCGAGTCCCAAGAAACGGGAGAGCTAGGCGAATCGGACTACGAGGAGTACGACGAAGACGAGTACTCCGACGAGGCCGAGACGGGTGACTGGGGTGAGCCGTTCGAGGACGGCTTTGAGCGGCCAAGCTCGCGACCCTCGAGGAGCGAGCCACCCCCAGCGACGTCGGAGCGCGAATCCACCGAGCCACCCCCCGCGCCCGAGCACGAGGGTGAGCACGGACTTCTCCGCTGGAGGCGATCTCGGAGAGAAAGCGTCCCGCCGGAGGACGCGCCACCGACGCAAGCAGAACCGCCAGAACGAGCATCTGGGGGCGAGGAAACGGTCGAGTATGGGGTCGACGACGCGATCGCTGCCGAAGGCGGCAAGCCTCAGAGACGTCGTGCCGATCGCGGATCGTTGCAGGAGGAGGATGTTCTCGAGGAGACGCCTGAGTTCCTTCAGGATGCTCCCGAGCACGACAGGTTGTGGTTCGAGCAGCGCCCGCCCCGGGACTTCGATTTCGACGATTAGGTTCCGTTACCGGCCCCCTCGCTAACCCCGACGAGTGAATTCGTCCCGAGGTCCCGCGCCGTCTGCGATCCTCGAATCCCGGACCGTCTGCGATCCTCGAATCCCGGATACACGCCTCTACACTCGTGCCGCACGGGGCCATAGCTCAGTTGGGAGAGCGCCTGCTTTGCAAGCAGGAGGTCGCCGGTTCGATTCCGGCTGGCTCCACTACTCCGCAAGCAACTTCTACAAAATCCTTATGCGGCGTCGTTCTCGGTTGAGCGGCGAGTGCGGGTGTTGGCTCTGCGACCTGCGGCAGCGGACGGCGGCGGATGTGTTCGGCATCCACGGCCAGACGAGGTCTTGGGCCCCCTGTTCTGCTCGGTCGAGCAGTTCGATCCGGGCGGTGACCTGTAGGGGCCGCCACATTCGCTGCCGCTCTTCCGAGCCAGCTGATCGTGGTCGCAATCGTCGCTGCGATCGTTGGAACCCTCGTTACGGCCTTCGCCGCGCTGGCGCCCGCTGCCGCGATCACCCGGCTAGCGATCGTGCCATTGCTGGCCGCCGAGTGAAATTGACAGCAGCTCGGTTGCTACCCGGACTGGGGTTTCTAACCGGTAGACGCAGACCTCCCGAGGCGGCAGCGCCCAGCGAGGGGCGCGATTACGCCGGTGCAGTGGTCCAATGTGAGAGTGGTACCATTTCACATGGTACTATTCCACCCGCTTTGCCCATCATCAAGCAGTAGCGGGAAGCGAAATGCCAGCAGCAGACTTCGACGTCGTAGTGGTAGGTGCCGGCTATGCGGGGATCACGGCCGCACGAGACCTTTGCGACCGTGGCCTGTCCGTACTCGTTTTGGAGGCGAGCGAGCGGATCGGCGGCCGAGCCTTTTCGTCAACCTTCAAAGGTCACAACGAGCAAATCGAGCACGGCGCTCAGTGGATCTGCCAGCGGGTCAGCCACAACATGCGCCGCGAGATTCAGCGCTACGACATCGCGACGGTGCCCGACGCCGCGCCGGAGACCGTGACCTTTTGCACCGGCGGCGAGAGGCGAACCCCGCTCCCTGTCCCGGTGTCGGAGCTCGCGAAGCTGGAGAGCGCATGGTTCCGGCTCTATGACGCATCCCGCCGTATCTCCGCTGCATTGCCGGTTTGCGACCAGCCTGTATCCGATCTGGATATATCGGCAGAGCAGTTCTTCGCTCCACTCAGTCTTCCTCCGGCCACGACAGACCTTCTGTATTCGATGATCTCCGCGCACTGCTGTGCGCCCCCTCGAGCGTTGTCAATGCTTCGACCGCTCCAGCAGCTCGCGGCATTTGAAAGCAGCCCATACGCGATGGGTAATGAGGCCTTTGAGAAATTCGCGCACGGTACCGGGGACCTCATCACCACGATGGTGCAGACCTCGCCAGTGGAGCTCCGGCTCTCGAGCCCCGTGACCCATGTCACCCAAGGAGCCGGTGGGGTCACGGTCAGCACGGCTTCTGGCAGCTCGGCCTCTGCCTCGGCTTGTGTGGTAGCTGTGCCCAGCAACGTCATCCGGCGGATCGAGTTCGAGCCCGAGCTCTCGGAGGACAAGCGGGTCGCGACGGCCGAGAATCACGTTGGGCGCGGAATCAAGATCAGCATGATCGTCGACGGTATCCCGCCAGCACCTCTGTGCGTCGGCCCCGGCCCGCTCCAGATGATCGTGACGATTCGCAAGCTGGCCAATGGCGCATGGCTGCTAAGCGGCTTCGGTGACGGTCAAGGTCGTGACCCCACGAATCTCGAAACAGCACAAGATGGTCTCGCGTTTTTCTTTCCTGAAGGCCGAGTGATTGCGAGCGATGCTCACGACTGGAACCACGACCCCTGGTTTGACGGCACGTACCGAATCGAGGCCCCAGGACGAGCTCATGTTTTCCCGCGCATCATGGACGGTCCCGAGGGGCGGGTCTTCTTCGCCGGGTCGGACATGGCCATGTCCGTCTTCCGGTCGATCTGGATGGAGGGTGCGATTGAAAGCGGACACCTCAGCGCCGAAAAAGTTGCCGCGCTACTCAGAGTCCCGGCACGGCGCGCGAGCACTACCGGCGTCGCCAGCTAGGAATTCTCCCTTCAGACAGGGCCGCCGTAACACGCGCGGACGCTCTGCCGGCGCTTCCGATTTGCGCTAGCAGGATCGCGCTGTCGCGCGTGACGCTGGTGCGTGCGCCGGGCAGTTCGGAAGTCCGCGGGACCAAGACCCGCGCGGCACGAAACCAGAGAAGGTCAGGCCGTAGGCGAGACCCCCAGTTCGCCAGAAGCGAGGTCCTCGCGTCGCCGGCCGTGCGTCGGGTAGCGCCCAAACCCGAACCCGAACGGGTCGCCAGTGGCGGCGGCAGCGCTCGATGGCCGCAGAGCAATGTAGTGACCACGATCTCTCTCAGCGCTCGCCTTAGTGTTTCCAGATCTGGTTGATCGGAGGCGCTGTGGCTGCGTGCCGGAGGTGGTGGGTGATGCCGAAGCCGTCCTCGAGTGTGCGCAGCAGGCTGTAGTGGCTAAAGCGACCGTGGCGGTAGACGCCGGGGTGCACCTGGGGGCCGAGTGCCAGAAACGCGACCCGGTGGTTGTGTGGAGTGGAATCGCCCCACTCGTCGTAGGTGATCAGGATCAACCCGTTCGTTTTGAAGGATGGGGAGGCCTCGATCCGCGGCACCTCGCGACGGAGGAAGGCGTCGAACTGGCGCAGTCGGTTGGCTCCGCACGGATCGTGGCCTTGCTGGCAGCCGTTGGGAATGACCATGTTGAAGTGGGCCATATGGCCTTTGCCAAGTGCCGCGTCAAACGCGCTCATGTCATTTGGCCCGGTGGTTCCCGTGCCTATGACTCGGTGGATGCATTCTCGCTTCGGGGCCTGGTGGAAGTTCTCGGAGTAGCGGTCGCCTTCGATGTCGTCGTAGTAGACGGCGGGGTTGTGGTGAGTGGTGTAGATGTTTTTGGCCCAGTCGGTGCCGGTGTCAAAGAACGCGCACGGGTTGGGCATGGATTCGTTCCACTCGGTCCAGGAGATGTGCGCGCGATCGAGCTGGTGGAACAGGTTGTCGATTCGCTGCGCGCAGATGGGCTTGCCAGTGTTGACGTTGTATGGGAACGCGTCGTTCGCGTCGCAGCGCTGGAACTGGCCCGACGTCATCGCGACGTAGTCCGACAGCGACCCGCCGTGGATCCCGAAGTAATCCGTCAGCCATGCTCCATGCGGTTTTAAGTGCGAGACGAGATAAGGCGTTTTCCTAGCCGTGTCCTGGGACAGGCTGGTGTTCTCACCGATAATCAGGAACACATGGCCGAAGCGTGGGACGCGCTCGACGCGGGTACGGGTTACCGAGCGGGGGGCGGCTGCCAAGCTCATTCCAGACACCGCGACGCCAAGGGCAAG
This sequence comes from Solirubrobacteraceae bacterium, assembly GCA_035650455.1. Classification (GTDB taxonomy): domain Bacteria; phylum Actinomycetota; class Thermoleophilia; order Solirubrobacterales; family Solirubrobacteraceae; genus Palsa-465. Next base: position 93,763 of record DASRHQ010000100.1, on the reverse strand, counting down.
CGCGGTGAGGACGGTGACTACGAGGACTCTTCGCATTGGTTCTCCTTTGCAGGATCGTGCCCGCCACCCGACCCTTCGGCGGCGAGCGATGTGGTTGAAGCTCGGTCTGATCTCGGTAACCCACACGCATGATGTTCGCAGCGCAACGCATCGCTCCAACCGCCCCACGTCGATCGACAGCGCGCGGTGCTAGGCCACCCGGCCGGCCGACGAGACGGCGGGGATCGAGCCGGGCGTCAAGATGTGCGCGATTCGCAACAGGGCTGCGGTTCCGTTCTGCTTCGAGAGCGCGCTCTTTGGGCCGTACGTGCAGAACACGACCACCGCGATCCTCTTTTTGGGGGAGTAGCTGACGTCGCCGTTGTAGCCGTAGACCTGGGGATTGACGATGATCCAGTGGTTGCTGACGATCTCGCCGTATCCGTAGTACTTGTTTGCCTTTAGCGGCCCGAGTCCAACGTTGCTCGGTCCGACCTGAAGTGTGTGCGACGCAGGCGAGAGCCGCGATCCGGTGCCGAGCGCCATCGCCCACTTACCCAGGTCCGACAATGTCGAGTAGACGCTGCCGTTCGTGGCAAACGGCGATGGGGTCCAAAATGTCGAGTCCTCGTACGGGCCCCGCTCGCTGGTATACGCGTGCATTACCGGGGGCGGCATGTAGGCGTTGGCATTCAAGGGCATCCTCGTTTGAGTCATGCCGAGTGGGCCGAAGATCTGTTGCTGAAGCGCAGTCGCAAGTGGCTTGCGCGCGATCTTGCCCAGGATCACGCCAAGAAGGAGATAGTTGGTGTCAGAGAATGCCCAGCTCTTACCCGGCGTGAACAGGAGCGGCAGGTCGGTTCCCAGCCGGATCATCGCGATCGTCGAGTAACGGCGGTATGGATTGGCCGCGAACGCATGGATGAACGACTTCGTCGTCACATAGTCCTGGTAACCCGAGGTGTTGGTCGCCAACATTCCGAGCGTCACCTGCCGCGCGTGCGCGAGCCCTGGGAACCACCTTGACACGGGAGCGCTCAGGCTTACCTTGCCTTGGTCGACGTACCGCAAAAGCAGCGTGGCGTCCATGGATTCCGTGACGTTCCCGACGCGGAAATGCATGTTTTGCGTCGCGGGCACGCCCGTCAGAGCGCTCCCGAAAGCACCGCTGACGAGTGGCCGGCCGTTGACCCACACGCCGTACACCATGGAATTGAGCGACGAACCTTGGAACAGTCGTCGCATCGAATACGCGATCCTCCCGGCGCGCGGGTCGGGTCGAGCACGATCGGCGCCGGCGCACGCACCTGCCAGCAACCCCGTCAGGCTCACGGCGCCCACCACGAGCATGGCGGAGCAGGCCATGCGAATCCGATACACCTCTCTCACCCCCCAGGGTTGCGGTCCTTCCGGCCGGCAGACCGATTGGACCATCGTACGCGGTGGACACGCGTTACCCAGGTCGAGAACGAACGTCCGGCCCGGATCGCGCGATTGCGTCGGCGACCAGCTCGTATCTCGCGCTCGATAGGCTGCGACCTCCGACTCGAAAGGCTCCTTGTGACGTCTCCTGACGCGTCTCCCACCCGCGGCCGCAGCGTGCGATCCACCATCTCTTCAAGCGGCGAGCTGAGGGTGGAATTGGCCGAGCGCGATGTTTCGGAGCCAGCCGGTAGCGAGGTGGTCGTAGCGGTCGAAGCCTCGCCGATCAACCCCTCGGACCTCGGCGTGCTGCTAGGCGCGGTCGCGCCCAGCACGCTGCGCGCTGACGGGCCGGATCTCCTCGGCACCGTTCCAGAGGCGGCGCTCTCCGTGTATCGCGACCGGCTGGACAAGCCCCTGCCTGTGGGCAACGAGGGCGCCGGCACCGTGGTCGCCGCAGGCCCGGAAGCGGCAGCGCTAGTTGGCCGTCGCGTCGCGCTGTTCGGTGGATCCATGTGGGCCGACTACCGCGTGGCCGACGCAACGGCCGTCGTCGAACTGCCCGACGATGTCAGTACCGTCGAGGGCGCGGCGCTGTTCATCAACCCGCTCACCGCGCTGTCGATGGTCGAGACGATGCGTGCCGAGGGCCACGCCGCACTCGTGCACACCGCCGCCGCCTCCAACCTCGGGCAGATGCTGGTGCGGATCTGCGCCGCCGATGACATCGACCTGGTGAACGTGGTTCGCCGCGCCGAGCAGGCACAGGCGCTGCGCGACCTCGGTGCGGTCCATGTCGTCGACTCCTCACGGCCGGACTTCGCCGACCGGCTCACCGAGGCTATCCGCGACACCGGCGCCACCCTGGCTTTCGACGCCATCGGCGGCGGCTCACTGGCCGGCGACATCCTCACCGCGATGGAACGCGCACAGCCGCCGCTGAAGTCGTACACGCCGTACGGAACCACAGTGCACAAGCAGGTGTACATCTACGGCTCGCTTGATTTTTCACCGACTGTCATTGACCGCAAGTTCGGGCTGGGGTGGGGTATCGGTGGATACCTCGTGACGACCGCGCTGGCCCGCCTGGGCGGCGAGGCCGTCGGCCGCATGCGCGCTCGTGTGCTGGCTGAGGCCAAGACGACGTTTGCCTCGAGTTACGCGCGGACCATCGGACTGAGCGACGTCCTACGGCCGGAGATCCTTGCCGTGTTCGCGCGCCGCAGCACTGGGACGAAGTACCTCATCGATCCATCAAGCGATCGCTCAACCTGAGGAACCGCTCGCCGACGCCAGGCGTTCGCGTACTGCTATGCGTAGCGGAACATCCAGCCGCGGCACATAACTTTGGGCATGATGTGCCGATGCGACAGGTCACCCTGATAGAGGCCCCGACCAGCGCGGGTGGCTATTCGCCGGGTCACGAGGATGGTCCCCGTGCGCTGATCGACGCCGGCCTGGTTGAGCGGCTGGAAGGCGCGGGTGTGGCGGTGCGCCGCGGCGGGCAGGTGAGCGCCTTTCGGTGGCGACCGGACCCACACAGTCCCAGAGCGGCGAACGCCAGCGCGGTCATCGACCGTGCCGACCAGGTCGCCGAGCTGGTGCGATCCGCTCCGGCGCAGGACACGGTTGTCGTGCTTGGAGGCGATTGCACGGTTGGTGTCGGCACGGTCGCCGGGCTTGTGCATCGTTCCGAGCGCCCGGGGCTCGTGTACGTTGATCGGCACGCTGACCTCAACGTGCCCGAGAGCACCGTTGACGGAGCCTTGGACTGGATGGGGGTGGCGCACATGCTCGACATCGACGGCGCGGTCGACGGGCTCGCGGCGCTCGCCGGTCACCGGCCGATGCTCACCTCCGGTCAGGTCAGCTTCCTCGGGCTCGGGCCGCATACGGATTTCGAAGCCGAGGTCCTCGCCGACCAGAGCCTGCCCGCGGTCGCCGTCGAAAGAGCTGCGTCTGATCCGCTGGGGAGCGCTCGTGGGGCCCTTTCTCCGCTTGCAGCCTGTGATGCGCTGGCGATCCACTTCGATGTTGATCTCGTCGACTTCCTCGACGCACCGCTCGCGGAAAACACCGATCGCGGCACCGCCCCATCGCTAGAAGCATGCGGCGAGATCCTGACGGAGCTGCTCGCCGACGCACGTGCGCGTGCGCTCACCGTCACGGAGTTCAACCCCCATCACGGATCAGAGGACGGAGAGACAACGCGGCGCCTTCTCGAAATTCTTGTCAGCGCCCTCAGCCACCCCGACTCGGCAGCTAGCCGAACGTAAGCCAAAGCTTGCAAAGCTGCGAGCGGGTCGTCATGCTTTGCTGCGGCGTGCGAGGGGCGGTGCACAGGTCAATGGTCGTCTTGGTCGTGCTCGGGGCGATGTCGGTTTTGGTGCCATCGGCGGGCGCTCGGCCGCGCGCGCACGCGTCCGGCGCGTGCAGCTTCTCATACGTCGATGTCACGGTCTACAACGAGACCAAGTTCCGTATGGACCCGTACTTCTTCGACAAGGGATTCACCAATGCCGTGTGCGAGTACCCGGGAAGCGTCCTGCCCGGGGCGACGGGGCATTGGAAGGTCGGAGACGCGCTCTTCGGCTCGTCGGCGGAGGTCAGGTACCGACTCGAAAATGGCGATGAGGTTCAGCTGACTACGTTCGTCTACCCAGGGGAGCGAAACCCCTCGCTCGCCTGCGGCTGGACTATCGTCGCCAGCTCACCTCGCGCGTTTGACTGCAAGGCTAACTGGGTCTCTGGAGCAGTCACCGGCAAAGCCCAGATTGCACTTCGGGTCTTTCCAGTTGCCCCCGCGAGCGTGCGCGTCCATGCGACGAAGGCGCGCTCGGCCGTCGCGGGCAGATGCCTTCAGGGATCGGCGCTGATCGGAACGACCACCAATACAACAGGCGTCCCGCTTAAGTTGGTCAGCGTCAGCCACGGCCGAGCCGACGGTTGGTGCCGCGCCCCGCGCTCGTCACAGACCGCGCACTCCGCGGTGCGGTGGAAGCTCGGTGGCCCCCGTTCCGGTGCCTCAGCTCGGTTCGTCTATCGCCTCCCAAATGGCGACGCGATCGATTTCGCGGCAGCCGCAAATGCGCGTGGCGGCACGATCGGGTGCGCTCCACTCGATCGCACTCGCGCACGGCTGTTCGGTTGCCGCGCGATCCGCAACCGAGCAGGGAACAGCGCGTCGCCTAGTATCGATCTAGAGATCTTCCGAACCGGTGGCTCGTGAGACCGCCGGCCAAGCCCAACGATCGCTGAGTCGGGTGGCCGCGGGCGATAGCGCGGTCTCGCGGCTAGTAATCGTTTTCGAAGGCGAAGTAGGAACCGCGAATGGTTCCGGCCAGCTTTGACCTCTGACTTGCGAATTTGAACCGCGAGGAGAGCTCCGCGGGGACTTCCATCCCCTCGGAGAGCTTGAACCCGACCGCCCGCCTCTTGGGGTCGTCGACGGTGTACATCACGTTGATCGACAGGCCGCTCTCGTAAAAGACGTAGGCGATCCGGATGTTCTCGATTTGAAACGCCGAAGCCTCGAGCGGCGAAGTGGAAATGACAATGTCGCGTTCTTGCTTGAGGATGCGGTGCACCCAGTCGATGGTCGCCTTGGCGTCGCTTGCAGGCTGCACCGTGAAGACGTGGTCGTATTTGCGCTTGAAGTAGCGCGCCTCGTGCGCTCGCAGACCAGCGAGCGCGGCCGCGAACGGCGAGGACTCCAGACCGACGGTCGAAACGTCATTGAAATCCACGGCGTAAGACATGACGCACACTCCTATCACTCGCTCACGATGTGGCGCTCTACCGGCGATGACCCGAAACCAGGCCGTAATGTGACATGGGGCGCACGGCCTGACCACTGATGCAATACGCGTGCGAGGACGACATCCTGGTGGGATCAGACTCGATCGCGAGCGTCTGTGAGCGGCTGATTAATAGCACCTAGGTGCAAACACATAGGTATGCTTGCCGTTCGCCAAGATGGCGAGCGTCGGGGCAATGGGGCACTGACGAGTCACTGGCTGGTTGGCGCGAGCGCCAGCCTCGCCATATCAAGGAGCACATATGGACACTGAAGGCGAAGCCCGCGTCGACCCTGCAAACTCGGGCGATTCGTCTGACTCGCCGTCCGAGCGCGAGCAGGACGGGATCACCCGTGGCGAGCTGTTGAAATCCGCCGCGGTGGCAGCGCCGGCGGTCCTGCTGGGTACTGAGGCGGCAGCGGCCGCGGCGCAGGTCAATCGGAGGGTCCACCGGCCACCCCACGGAAACGACGTCGCGGGGATGAACATCCTTGTGTTTGTCACCGACCAACAGCGGGCCGTTCAGCACTTCCCTCCCGGCTGGGTCGCGCGCAACATGCCCGCGCTTACGTACGTGCAGAGGACCGGCCTGACGTTCGAGAACGCGTTCACGAACGCGTGCATGTGCTCGCCGGCCCGGTCCACCTTCCTGTCGGGGTACTTCCCCGCCCAGCACGGGGTCAAGTACACGCTTGAGGAGAACATGCCGGCGTCGGAGGGCTACCCGCAGGTCCCGCTGTCCACCCACTTCAAGAACCCTGCCACCGTGGTCGCGGCGGCCGGCTACACGCCGGTCTACAAGGGCAAGTTCCACTGCGTCAAGCAAACGGACAACCAGGGGTGGGTCCCCTCAGACGTCAATCAGTACGGCTTCACCCGCTGGGACCCACCGGACGCCGGTGCCGACACGACGCTTCCGCAAGCCGGTGGTCCGCCCGGCGGACCGTATGACAACGACGGTCGCTTCATGCACGACAACGGCCCTCCCTGGGCCGGAGACGAGGGCGTGATCGAGTACCTCGAATCGCACGCACACCGCCAGCAGCCGTTCTTCCTGGTCGCCTCGCTGGTCAACCCGCACGACGTTCTGTTCTATCCAGGCCAACTCGAAGCGTCGGAGTACACCCAGCGCTGGCTACAGGGCGAGATCAAGCTGCCGGCGACGGTCAACGAAGACTTGTCCACCAAGCCGACCGTTCAAAAGCAATTTCTGCACCTGTTCAACGCCGTGCCGAACAACGCGCTGACCACGCCGGAGATGAAGCGAACCTACTTGAACTTCTACGGCAACCTGATGAGGTCCTCCGATTTCTATCTGCAGCAGATCCTGCGGACGCTGAAACGCCGAGGCATGCTGGACAACACACTCGTGATCGTTACTGCGGACCATGGCGAAATGGGACTCACCCACGGCGGGTTGCGACAGAAGAACTTCAACTTCTATGAGGAGACTCTGCGAGTTCCCCTTGTCTATTCCAACCCTCGGCTCTTCAAGCGCCCGCAGCGCAGTCAAGCGCTCGTTTCCCACGTCGACTTCCTGCCCACGCTCGCCAGCCTGGTCGGGGCGCCCAAGCGCGCCCGAGCCGATTGGCAGGGCGTCGATTACTCCGACCAGATCCTTTCTCGTTCGCCGAAGCCGCCGCAGGACTACGTGGTGTTCACATACGACGACTTCCAGTCCGGACAGGCGAATGGTCCATATCCGGGACTCCCACCGTTCAAGCCCAGCCCGAACCACATCGTCAGCATCCGCGAACGGCGATACAAGCTGGCCCGCTACCACGCCCCGCATCGTCCGCACGTCCAGGATCAGTGGGAGATGTACGACCTGAAGTCCGATCCCCTGGAGACCATCAACATCGCCTCCCCCCAGCACCACCGGACACCTGCCCAGAAGGCCGAGTTTCTCCGGCTCAAAGCCAAGCTCGAGCACGTCGAGGCCACGCGGCTGCAGCCGCTGTAGCTCGACCGGCCGCGATCGCATGAGCGCGTGGAAGGATGTCGAACGCGCCGAGCCGGAGTTCGCGCAGCGCGTCCAGGCGTTGTTCGACGCTCACCGACACAAGACAATCGCCACCTTGCGAGCCGATGGATCGCCGCGGATCTCCGGGATCGAGGCGGTGTTCGAGGATGGCCAACTGGTCTTTGGCTCCATGCCGAACGCACGCAAGGGCGCGGATCTCCACCGGGATCCGCGGTTCGCCTTGCACAGCGCCACGATCGACCCAGTGGAGGGCTCCGAGGCTCAGTGGCCCGGTGAGGCGAAGATTTCCGGTCGCGCGATCGCTGCTGGAGCGATCAGCGATGGACCGGAGGGCGACCGCTTCAGGGCCGATATCGCCGAAGTCGTGCACACCCATCTCGACGAGGGGGCCACGATGCTCGTAATCGAGTGGTGGTCACCTGCGCACGGGCTGCGACGGATCGAGCGCGAGTGACATGTGGTCCCGCGGGCGAGATCCTCTCCGGCCTGGCCGTGCCACGACACAGACCCGTGTCGCGCTCTACCCGAGGGCGATTGCGTAGCGCAGAATCGCCGCGACGGGCGTGCCGCCCGGTATGTCGTCACGGCGGACCGCCAGCACGCGCCCGCCGGCGAGCCACACGCGACGCGCGATCTCGTCAACGACCCCGTAACGGTCCGGCCCGGCGGCCCCGAACGTGACGGCGCCGGTCTGCTCGTCGACCGAACCTGGAACAACCTCGTCAATGTCGACGAGCACCGTGTCGACCGCTCCGTACGTGGCGGCGCGCGCCACCTCGGCGATGTCGGCCAGCGCGCGGCCCTCCGAGGATCGGAGCCCATAGAGCTCATGGAGCTGGCGCAACTCATCCGCGTACAGGTCATCGAGCACCGCCCGCGCGCGCTCCGCCAATTGCGCGACCGGAGCCCCCTCGGGATTGCCCGCAATCGTTGTCGGCGCGAGCTGAGGGTACGAGTTGACCGATCTGAAGATGCCGTCCATCGGCTCGCTCGCGGCGAGAATCAGCGGGACCTCGAGGCCGCTGAGCAACGGCCTGAGCGCGTGGTCGATCCTCCGCGCGTACTTGCGCATGATGACCTTCTGCCCCTCGCTGCCCTGGATCCGCCGATGCGGCGCACGATCCGTGATCGAAGAGCGACCGGCCACGCTGGCGACATCGGTCGGCATGTCCTGCACCGGCACCTCTGACGGCTCGACGTCAGGGGCGACCTCGATCACGCGGACCGACCCCTGGGCGAGTGCAAGGACGAACGCGACGTTGGGGAACGTGACCGCGCGTAGCAGCGGTTTGACGAAGAACCTATCCGAGACCTCGACGGCGCTGACGAGGCGGTTCGGCAGCCGAAAGCTTCTGAGCACGGCCGGGGTCGCGAACACGCCGAGGCTACGCGCCTGATGGCGCCAGAATTCCTCATCATCGGCAAGATCAGCCAGCTCCTCTTCGATCGCCACCAGCCGGTCGCGCTCGGCGCCGGCATCCCGCAGTTGCCCGACCGCGTCGACCGCGAGGTTCCAGAACTCGATCCGCTCCGTTTCCCCGAACGAGGCAGGATCAGTCGGCAGGTAAATCGAAACGCTTGCGGGATCACGGTCTCCCAGCAGGCGGTCGACCTGGGCGCGGGTGGGTATATCGGTGTGCAGGATCATGCTGCGCTCCACTGCCGCGACACGGCCGCAGTCTACGCTGGGGTCAGTCCTGCCGGTCGGTAGCCGCAGCCATAGCTCGTGATCACAACAGCGTGAGTTGCCGGCGGCTCCCAATCGTTCGGGTGGGCTCTCCGGACGCGGAGGCGTACTCGAGGTCGAGCAGCAAGCGCTTGCGATCTAGACCTCCGATGTAGCCGGTGAGCGCTCCGTTGGCCGCGACCGCCCGGTGGCACGGAACGATGATCGGGACCGGCGTCGCGGCGACCGCGGCCCCGACGGCGCGCGCCCGGTCTGGACGGCCGAGCAGCTGCGCGAGTCGGCCATAGCTTCGGGTTTCCCCATACGGGATCGCCGCCAGCTGCGTCCACACCGCTCGTTGAAACGGGGTGCCACGGAGGTCGAGTCGGAGATCGAAGTGACGGCGGGTTCCGGCGAAGTAGTCCTGCAGCTGCGCGACGGCCTCATCGAATAGTTCGGGGCGATGCTCGTTGTGAGCCAGAGCTCCGCCGCGGTTCGAGAAGCGCAGGGCGATCAGGCCGTCAGGTCCGCCGATCAGCGTCAGCGGCCCCAGCGGGCTCTCGTACGTGGTCCAGTAGCGGCTGATCACCGCTGTGAGGTCACGCGGCGTCATGGAAAATGATCCCGAGTGCGGTGCGTTCACCGCGTGTCACGGTCGCAACGCCATGGCGCATGCCGATGCGGTGATATCCGGTCCTGCCGCGGTTCGGACGCTCGGCGGTGGGAAAGATCACGAACGCGCCTTGGGAGGGGTTGAGGACGTGCGCGCGGCTCTGTGCGCGCGGGCGCTGCTCCAGCAGGACGAACTCGCCGCCATCGAAGTCATGCCCCCGGACCGAGAGCACGGTGAGAACCTGAAACGGGAAAAAGACGTCGCCGTAGAGATCCTGATGCAGCGCATTCCAGTCTCCCTCACCGTAACGGAGGATCAACGGCGTCGGTCGATGCTGACCAGCCTTCTGGCATAGCTCCAGGAGTTCCTCGTGGGACAGCGGGAAAGTGCGATTCTCGCCTCGCAAAAGCCGCGACCAACGGTTCGCGATCGGCGCGAGATATGCATAGAACGAGCTGCGAAGCGCGGCGACCAGCTCTGGCAGCGGGTGCTCGAAGTAGCGGTAGCGGCCATCGCCAAACCGGTAGCGGGCCATGTCGATCGTCGAGCGGAATCGGCCCGCCTCGAACAGCGAGGCGAGTTGCGCACATTCTTCCGCGTCGAGGATCGCGGGCGTGATCGCGTGCCCCCGCTCGTCGAGCTGCCGGGTGAGCTCCTCCCAAGCCAGGTCCCCTACCCGCTGGTTGATTTCGTCGGTGATCGTGGTCACCGTGCTTGAGCTGTGCGGTTGCGCCATGCGCGTTAAACGGCTGCCACCGGCGATTTGTGAGATGAAGCCGTCGACTCAGCTACGCCGGCGCTTCCGAGAGCCGCGACCCGCCGCCACTCAGGGGGCTGGTCAGGCTTGATTCTTTTTGCGCATCCGTGAGGCCATGAGGCGTTGTATCGCCATGCCAAGCTTCTCGCCCATGCTGCCTTCCGGCGGCGCCGCGCCCAGCTGACGCGCCAGACCAAGATTGTCCCACTGGGTCCAGCTCTCGACGACCTTCCCGTCCTCCCATTTATCGATGCTGATTCCTGTCACCGACCCGCGTGCGCCGGTTGGCGCCAGCCCCTCCAGCTCGCCGCGGTGGGTTCCGTCCGAGTGCCATCTCAGGACGACTTTGTCGCCCGCCGCGATCACGTCATCAACCGTCATCCGCACATCTGGGAACGCCGCACGGTACATCTGCGCGGTGCGCCTCAGAACCTCGGGACCACGGAGCCCGTGCATGTGAGCGGGCTCTGCTGGGTCGTGGTTCACCGCATCGGGCGCGATTAGCTGGTCGACAAGGGCGAAGTCGCCGTTGTTAAAGGTCTCCTCGAGCAAACGCCGCGACCCCTCGGCGGGGTCGAACTTGTCCCCGGTCGCCGCAGTGGCCTCGCCGTGACCGCTACTGGATTCACTCTCCACGTGTCCCCTCCTTTGATCGCAGACACAGACGGTAAACCCTCTCCGGATCGAGTCAAGACCGGTGAACTACGGGATCTGGTGGCCTCCTACGTTGCCGTTCGCGATCCAGTAAGCGAAGCGGCCAGAACGGCTGAGCCCCAGGGCGTCGATCGGGGGGCTCGGCGCGGGCCCGTCGGGTGGACCTGGGATGGTGTCTTTCTCGAGGAGAGAGTTGGGCTGCCCAATTCTGCTCTCGGAGAGCTTGGAGGTCACGGTGCAGGGGTTGCCGCATTGCGCGGAGTTGACGAGCCACACGACCGTGCCCACGTCGTTGAGGACAAAATCGCCCAGCGAAAAGTGTGAGGGAGCGTGAAGCGGCCCGAGGATTGCGGCAAGCGTTCGGGAAGCGCCGTTCTTGAGGTCCATCACCAAGAGAGCGTGATCGGAGCGGTCCAACGACTCGTCAACCGTGTAGCGCTTCCACGCAACGAACCCACGCGCCAGCGTGATGTCGCGAGGCACCATAACCGACCAGCGGCTCGTGCCGACGGGTCTCGGTTGTGCCCTAGACGCCCGCCGGAGTGACGTCGGACTCGACCGGGAGCTCCGCGTTGTTGCCCCACTCAGCCCACGAACCGTCGTAGATCCGGACGCGGGGATAGCCCGCGATGCCCAGCGCCAGGGCTGCGTGAGCAGCCCGAACGCCGCCTTGGCAGTAGGTCACAAGCTCTTGCTCGGGCTCCATTCCCACCGCTGTCGCTCGGGCGCGAATCTCGGCGGGATCGCGCAAGGTGCCGTCGGGCCGGAGATTCTCCTCCCACGGCCACAGGATCGCGCCGGGAATGTGGCCACCCCGCGCGGCCCGCAGCTGTCCGCCGGAGAACTCTGCCTCTCCACGGACATCCACCACCCGCAACTCCGGGTCATCAAGTCGCTCGAGGATCTCCGTCGCGTCGATCCCGCGCATCAACCCCGGCACTCGTGGCTCGAAGCGCGCCGTCACGGGTTTCACGGCGCTGCGCTGGAGGGGCCGCCCCTCAGCCTGCCATTTCTCGATGCCGCCGTCGAGCAGCAAGGCTCGGTCGTGACCGTAGTGCGCCAGAACATGCCAGAGCCGTGACGCGTACAGGTTCCCGCCATCCGAATACGCCACCACGAGCTTCTCATAGTTGATCCCCAGGCGGCCGAGCTGATCGGCGGCTTCCTCTGCGTTGGGCAAGAAGGTCGCCACCGTCGTATCGGCGGCCGATAGGTCGTCAAGCCAGTAGACATGGATCGCGCCGGGGATATGGCCGGCGAGGTACCGAGTGCGAGATCCCTCGGCATCACCCGCGAACCGGCAATCGCACACCAACAGGTCTTGGTCGCGCAGGCGCGCGGCCAGCTCTTCGCTGCTCATCAGCGGCACGCTGATAGCCATCTTCGGCCTCCGTTCGTCGCTCGCCAGGCGGCGCGAGCCTGAGCGCGGTGCTACTCGACTACCTCGACCCAGCCGGCGATCTCGTCACGGGTGAGCCTGCCGGCAAGCTCCGGATGATCCATCCGGATGTGGTCCTCGATCTGAGTAACCACCTCGTCGTCCGTCTCGCCCCGTGCGACATAGCCGCACTCGCATTTGATCTGCCTGGACATCGTGTTGTCGCGGCGATTGTGAAAGCCGGTCCTTTCTCATATCTTGACAGCAACCTTGGAGAAAGGTTGGAACCGCAATGCTGCCCGGCTCGCGCACACGAATCCAGCTCTGCGGTCGCTTTGTGCTGATGTTCGACGGCCGACGAATGGAGACGCAGCTGCCCAGCCGCCAGGGGCGGCTGCTGTTTGCCTTCCTCGCGCTGGGCCGCGACCGCGCCGCGACCCGCGACGAGCTGATGGATGCACTCTGGCCGTACGCCACGCCCTCGGGCGCACCCTCCGCGCTCACCGTCTTGATCTCCAAGCTTCGATCCGCGCTTGGCGCCGAGACCCTCGCCGGTCGTACCGAGCTCCGGCTGAGCCTCCCGCCGGACGCGTGGATTGACGTCGAGCACTGTTTCGCTGCCATTCATGATGCGCAGTCCGCCGTCGCCCTGGGAGACTGGAAGCGGGCGTGGGGGCCCGCCCTGCAGGCCCAGTTCATAGCCGATCGCCCGCTGCTGCCCGAACACGACACTCCCTGGCTTGACCAGTGGCGCCACCGACTCGATGACGTACATGACCTCGCCTTGGAGGCCTACTCCGCCAGCTGTTTGGGCATCGGCGGCACCGAGTTGCCGGCTGCCGAACGGGCCGCTCGACGCCTGCTCGAGTGCTCGCCGCTGCGCGAGACCGGCTACGCGCTGTTGATGAACGCACTCGCAGCCCAGGGCAACGCGGCCGAAGCGATGCGAGTCTATGAGCGCGCGCGCAGGACGCTTGACCAGGAGCTCGGCATCACTCCAGGCCAGGCCATCCAGGAAGCACACGCCCGCCTGCTTGGCATATCAGCGACGGCTCCCTAAAGACATCGGCCACCCTGTCAGCGGGTGGTCGTGTTAGAGGCGGCGAGCGCTCGCCCGGAGTCAGAGAGCGCGCGCACCGCGAAGTAATGATCCGAGGTCTTGGCGCGGATGGGGGTCTCAAACCCGGTCACTTTGACGGTTGTGACCGGGGCGAGATCGTTTTTGCTCTTGCCGCCGAGCAGCTGCCATCGCGCGACGTCGGTGGCTCCGTTCCAGCTCGCGTAGACCGTCACCGCGCCGTTCTGACCGGTGTTCACGGAGATTGCCGGACGTGTGGTCGGCTGGGCCTTCCACGGCGAGCGGTACGCGCGATACGAATAGACCGGAGGGGTGAACTGGCCGTCCCAGATCTGCTTGCCCGAGGGGGCGTACTCGGAGAACGCGGGGGCGGTGCCCCAGCCGACCAGCACGTTGCCGTTCGGGAGCAGCTGCACGTTACCCTGGGCCCCCGCGAGCAGCGGCGGAGAGTGGGTGTAGGCGTGCTTCAGTGAAGCGCGCATGGAGTGCAGGTCGAGGCTGAGCTCGAGCGCGCGCGACTGGTCCTCCTCCTTGGGGGTTGCGCCGTCGTCAAAGACCGTGAGCAGGCCGCCGGGGTGAAGCTGCGCGTCGTGCTGCCAGTAGAAGTTTGTCCCCTTGCCCATCCTGAAGTTCGAGCCCTTGCCGCCCAGCGTCCACAGCACGTGGCCGGTGGCGCGGGAGATCTCGTAGACCGCCCAGGTGTTTCGTGCCGATATGAGCAGGTTGCCGTTCGGGAGTTGCTGGATCGAGTTGATGTGGAAGTAGTCGTAGGGCTGGTCAGCCTGCGGCTTGCCTACTTCGCAGGCGCTGATGGGTACGTGTCCCAGGGCATGCCATGTCCACAGCAGACGGCCCGTACGGACATCTATCTCTTGAACGACGCTGTCGAGCACGCTGCCGTTGCGTGGCCCGCCCACCGAGGACAGGTCCGCTTTGACGGGTACCGACGCCGTGATCAGCGCAGTGCCGCCTCTGGTAAGCCGGAACTCGTGCAAGTCCGCTGAGTAGCCTTCGGCGCCGCTCACCGTGGCGACCCGCTGATACGAGCGGTTGACGATTATGTCTTCGCCCTGCGCTCCATACCCGGGAGGAATGATCTTGCCCTGCCACCATGTCAGCACAGGCTTGCCGCGATAGTGCTGCACCCTGAGATTCAGCGTCGACAGATGCGATTTCTGGACCGAACGATCGAACCAGACCACCTGCCCGTGATCATTTAGAACCAGAAGCCCGTGGGCGGTGAGGAAGAAGTCCCCGGAGGTATCGTCGGCATCGTGGTCGTCGGCGGTGCGTTTTACCTTGGGCGGGTGCAAATCCGGCTCGGATTGAAAGCTCTGCGTGGGCGGCGACTTGGGTTTGGAGTGAGTGCCGCTCTCCGGCGGCCACTTCGATGTTTGAGCGGCTGGGCGAGCGACCCGGAATGAGAAGCCCACCTCCGTTTTGAGTGGTGCGCCGGTGGCGGTGCCGGCCGCGGGTGAGCTCAGGCGCGCTTTCACGCGTACGTGCTCGCCGGCGGTGAACGTCCCATGAGGGACGAATGCGGTGCCGCGGTGACCGGGTAGCGCCAGCAGCCGTCCCGCGTGGAGACCGCTGCTTGAACCGGTCACGGTCACCGAGCGCAGTTCGGAGGGCAGTAGCGCGGGAAAGGTGATCTGCGCGCTCTGCGAGGCGTCCGGAGTGCCCGGAAAAGGAAGCACGTCAAGTCCGTGGTCGGCCGTCGTGCGCTTCGGGATTATCACCACGGAGCGTGACCGCGGGCTGCCGGAGGCCGTTACGAGGACGATCCCCGCGACCACTGCTGCTGTCACCAGCGCCGACCCGCCCGCTGCCAGAAGGACTGTTCGACGGCGAGCGCGCTGTGGCCTCGTTGTCGGCGGATTCTGGCGGGACAGCGACATCTGCGGAGGAGTCCTAGCAGGCGCAACGCTTACCATCGGAGCGCGTGGCGATTCAGCGGATGGAACATGTCGGCATCGTGGTTGAGGACCTCAGCGCTGCGACCGACTTCTTTGTGGAGCTCGGACTTGAACTGCTGGGCGAGGGGACCGTCGAGGGCGGCGTCGTGGATCGCGTCGTTGGGCTCGACGGCGTCCGCACCGAAGTCGCGTTCTTGCAGACCCCGGACGGCCACGGACAACTCGAGCTGATCAAGTTCCACACGCCGTCGTATCGGGGCGACAAACGGGACGCGCAGGCCAACGTACCGGGCATCCGCCATCTTGCGTTTGCCGTCGAGGACATCGCCGCGGTCGTCGCCGGCCTGCGCACACGCGGCATTGAGCTCGTTGGTGGGCTGGAGCTTTATGAGGACCGCTACCTGACCTGCTATGTCCGCGGTCCCGAGGGGATCATCGTCGAGCTCGCGGAGCAGATCGGCTAACGGACCGGCTCGATAGCCGGTCGGCGGCGCTCAGCCATTTGCAGTATTTGCGGGCGAGTCACGCAACCTCATCACGCGCGTGGCGTTGTTATGGGTCGAGGCACCGATAACGAAGGAGTAGTACATGCCAAGGATCGGATCCAGGCAGCACATGACGAGGGAGCAGGCCAGCCAAGTAAAGGTTGGCGACGTCATTCTGGTCGGGTTGCGCAAGGACCAACGGGCGCTAGTCCATGGGATCTACGGGCGCGGGATCGCGCCGCCGTACTTCGCCACAACCGTGGAGCCGGGCTTCACGAGCTGGCGGCTGGCGGCGCTCCCCAACGAGTCGGTAGGGGACGAAGCCGCGTAAGCCCCGCCAAAGCGTGCCCGGAGCGCGCCGCGCGGACTGTCTCTCACCGCGCCGAGCGCGACAAAGCGCCCCCTTGTCGCGAGGCGCTCCGGGCACACCCCAAGGCGGTAGATTCTGAGGCGATGGCAGGAGCGGCAACTGCCAGGACCGGTTTGCCGAGGCTGTTCTGGGCGGCGTTCAGGCGCTGTCGGAACGGGATGATTCTTGTCGACGGGGAGCGGCGATGCGTGGACGTCAATGCTGCCTTCGTCGAGCTTCTCGGCTACAAACGCAGTGAGCTAATCGGACGTCGGTATCACGAGTTCGCGGTGAAACCGCCGCTGTCGGATGAGGCATGGCGTCAGCTGACGCAGGGTTCAGATTTCTACGTCACGCGCGAACTGCGACGCGCAGACGGCCAGCACGTCAGCGTGGAGTTGGCGGGCCACCGAGAGACCGTGACTGGACGCGATTTGATCCTGGTCGTCGTCGTGCGACGGGTACGGGGTAGCCGGAGTACCCAGGGCCATAACGGTGCATCGGACTCGGCGCTAACCGCCCGGGAGCGGGAGATCGTTGAGCTGATCGCGCTTGGCTTGACCGGTCCAGAGATCGCCAACGAGCTTTACCTGTCGCATGCCACGGTGCGCACGCACGTGCGCAACGCTATGAACAAGTTGGGCGCTCATTCGCGGGCGCACCTGGTGGCGAAGGCTCTCGGCGATGGCATCGTGGTGCCGCCGCGTACACCCTAAGGCCCACCCTTAGCAGTTAAGTGCTGCCGTCGCGGGTCAGCGGAATTTCGACGATTCGGTAGACGGCCTGACGGGCGGCGCGCGGGTCGGCGGCGGCGAGGGCGGCGAGCAGGGCAGCTTGGGCGGCGTAGAGGGGGGCGGGATTGAGCGGCCCGGCGAGTTGGAGCAGGCCGAGGCGCACTATGTGGACGACGCTTTCGGCGCAGCGCACGAGCATCGGGTTATCGCAGTGTTTTATGGGCCCACCGTAAAACTCGGCGTTGGCGGCGGCGAGCGCCTGGATGTCGACGGGCTTGCTGGCCGCCGCGAAGCGCGCATGGGCATCGTCCATCGCCTCCAACGTTGACGCCGGCACGCCGCTACCGGCGGCAAGCGCGGCGATTGCGGCGTAGACGGTGACCCACGCGGCGATGGCGTTGCGGGTTTGGGTTTGATCGACGATCGCGACTCGCGTGTAGCGGGCCGGGGCAAACTCGACGACACCGAGCTCGCCAAGCCGGAGCAGCGCTTCGCGGACGGGGGTGCGCGAGACACCGAGCTGGGCGGCGAACTCGCCATCGTGCAGCCGCTCTCCGGGCTGGAGTCGACCTTGGCCAAGCGCGTCGAGGATCTGGTTGTAAACGGCGTCGCCCACACTGGTCGGACCGGTCAGCGGTGTGGGGACAAGGCGAAACCGCCCGTGGGAACGCGCGGTTTCCGGTGCGGCACCGGTTTGCTGAATACGGTCAGGGCTCCCCGTCATGAACTGCTCGCGCTTGACAAATCGGTTGCGAAATGCCAGTATATCAGTATGCTCGACCGCGGTCGAAGGTCATGACTCGACCGCAATGACTTCGCCGGATCGAAGCGGTAATGGGGGCCGGCCGTGGGGGCGCGAACGAGGGCCGAGCGTGGGGGCAGTATCAGGGAAGATGTCGGGCGAGTGGCATAGCCTCTCGCCCGACATTCCTGCTGCAGGTTTGCCTAACCGCGCACGCTCTGCGGGATTAGCGCGTTGTGCGGGGCTGGCGCGCTTTGCGGGCTAAGGCGCTTTGCGCGGTTAGCGCGCTCTGCGGGACTAGCGCCCCTCTCGTATCTGTAGCCGGTTGCCGTCGATGTCCTGGAACTGCGCGACGTAGCCCCACGGGAACTCGAGCACATCCGACAAGAACTCGACGCCGCGCGCCTTCAGCTCCTCGGCGGTCTTGTGGCAATCGTCGGTCTCGATCGTGATCGATGCCGGGGGGCGTCCCAGAGCGGGCTTGGGCTGGCCCGGCGTTCCGGGCCAGAGAACCAGCTGGAAGTCGTCGCCTTTGACGCCGACGGTCAGAAATCGCGGCCCGTCGGGCGTCGGGTTCTCAACCCGTTTCTCCATGCCAAGAACGTTCGTGTAGAAGTCGAGCGCCTTATCTTGGTCGCTGACGAGCACGTTCATGTAGAAGACCTTCTCCAGCATTGCTGTTCCTCCAGTCATCGTGGTCACTACTCCCATGACACGGGACGAGCAATGAATGTGACGGGTGCAGAAACGCAACCAGCGGCGTGCGATCGGTGCGCAACAGCTCGACCAGCGACGGAGGCGTGATCACGGTCGCTTGTCTGTCGGCCGGCCGGCGATGTGCGGCGAGGTAGCCTCCCGGCGACCACGTCAGCAGCCTCGGTCCCACCACGATGCACGGGCCGCCGTCATGCATCACGAATGCGCCGTCGGGCAGCTCGGCAAACGGTGCATCGTGGAAGCGGCGCGCAGATGTTCCGAGAACCATCCGCTCGGCGTGAAGCTGAGCGTCGATGGCGTCCGCTCCGATCTGATCCGGGTGAAGCTCACTCCACAGCGCGCGTAGCTGGTCGTAATCGGCGCGCCTGCATTCCGCACAGGGACGGTGGCCCGCGGCCAGCGCCGTCGCCTCGTCAAGCAAGAACAACTCCGTGTAGCGCCCGGCGGCCATGAGCGGCGCGCGTCGCCGGCCGCGGAAACGAAGCCGGCAGGCGATCCACCGCTTGGTGGCGTACGGGCGGCGAATCTGGCCGCGCGTGTCGTGCAAGCAGCCACGGTTGCCAAACACGAGGCCTCGTTGCTCAGTCGAGACGAACTCACCCAGCGGCGAGACACGGTTGCGCCGTGGCATTGATCCAAACCTACAAGGAGATCGCGCTCGTCTGGCGGTCGAGCGCTTTGCACCGCTGTCACGCGGGGGTCTCGAGCCTTCGTACACCAGGTAGCTGGAGGGCCAGGTGCCAGGCAGCTCCATTGGCGTCAGCGCGTTCTGCGAGCACCCTGACCAGGTGCTTCAAGCAACGAATGGGAGCCCACTATGAACATCGCAGAGCGAGCCGGACGATGGAGTGCAGCACACTGGAAGACCGCCACTTTTGGGTGGCTTGCGTTGGTGATCTGTGCCGTGGCGATCGGCCAACTGGTCGGCACGGTCAAGCTTTCTAACTCGGAGCAGTCGATCGGCCAGTCGGCGCGTGCTCAGGCGATGCTCAACCGCGCCGGGTTTCACGATCACGCCAGCGAGAGCGTGCTGGTCCAGAGCGCAAGCCTCACCGCGGCCGCTCCGTCATTCCGGGCAGAGGTGGACCGCGTCGTAGCGCGGATAGGAGCACTGCGCGAGGTCCAGGGAATCCGTTCGCCGCTACAAGCGGGCAACGGGGGTCAGATCTCCAAAGACGGCCACTCGGCGCTGATCGAGTTCGACATGAGGGGATCGTCCGACACCGCTTCCGATCGGGTGCAGCCGGTATTGAATACCGCGGCCGCACTACAGCGCCGGGCTCCGCACTTCACGGTTGCAGAGTTCGGGGACGCCAGCTCAAATCTCGAGCTCAACAAGGTGGTCAACGATGGGCTCTCGCGCGCCGAGCGGCTGTCGCTCCCGATCACCTTCGCCGTCCTCCTGATCGCGTTTGGCGCGTTCGTCGCCGCGGGCCTGCCGGTGCTCCTGGCTTTCTCCGCGGTGCTCGGCTCGGGCGGTCTGGCGGCGCTGGCGAGCCACATCGTCCACGCTTCCGATGCCACGAGCTCGGTGATGCTGCTCATGGGGATGGCCGTCGGCGTGGACTACTCGCTCTTCTATCTCAAGCGCGAGCGCGAGGAGCGCAGCGTCGGGCATGACGACGCTCTTCACCGCGCCGCCGCGACCTCTGGGCGCGCGGTGCTGGCGTCGGGCATCACGGTGCTGATTGCCATGGCGGGCATGCTGCTGTCCGGCAGCAAAGTCTTTGACTCGATCGGGATTGGCGCGATGCTCGTGGTTTTCCTGGCGATGATCGGCTCGCTGACGGTGCTGCCCGCACTGTTGGGAAGGCTCGGCGACAAGATCGACAGGGGCCGGATTCGTAGACCGCGCGGCGAATCGCGCGTGTGGAACGCGGTGCTGCGACCGGTGCTGCGTTTCCCGGCCTTCGCCGCGTTGCTCTCGACGCTGGTGCTCGTGGTCCTGGCTGTGCCGATGCTTGGCATGCACACGACCATGCTTGGCCCGAGCGACATGCCTCGCAGCATCCCGGTGATCAAGACCTATCAGCGGATCCAGAAGGCGTTCCCGGGCGCCCAGATGCCCGCGCAAGTGGTCCTAAGGGCCGCAAACGTCGATTCGCCGCAGGTTCGGGGCGCAATCTCCCGTCTGGAGAGACTGGCGCTCGCAAGCGGGCAGGCGAAGAAGCCGTTCGAGACGCAGGTCAACGCAGACCACACGGTGGTGCGGATCCAGGTGCCGTTGGTCGGCACCGGCCAGAACACGGCGTCAATGGCGGCGCTTGAGACGCTTCGCTCGAAGATCCTGCCCGCCAGCATCGGCCGGCTACCCGGGGCCACTTACGCGGTGACCGGGGAGACCGCCGGCACAGAGGACTTCAACTCCGCGATCAAGCACTCGTTCCCGCTGGTGTTCGCGTTTGTGCTTGGCCTGGCGTTCCTGCTGCTACTGATCACGTTCCGCTCGCTGGTGATTCCGCTCACGTCAATCGTGCTGAACCTGCTATCGGTGGGGGCGGCTTACGGAGTGCTTGTGTGGATCTTCCAGGACGGGCATCTACAGGGCCTGCTGGGTTTTCACTCCGACGGCGCGGTTATCACGTGGCTGCCCCTGTTCCTGTTCGCGGTGCTGTTCGGCCTGTCGATGGACTACCACGTCTTCATCGTCAGCCGCATCAAGGAGTTGCGCGACGATGGGTTCAGCACGTCCGAGGCGGTCACCCGAGGGATCCGCGGCACCGCCAGCACGGTTACTGCCGCTGCCGTGGTGATGGTGGCGGTGTTTGCGATCTTCGCCTCGCTGCCTACACTCGACATCAAGCAGCTCGGGGTTGGCTTGGCGATCGCCGTACTGCTTGACGCCACCCTCATCAGGGGCGTGCTGCTACCGGCAGCGATGAAGATGCTTGGGGAATGGAACTGGTATCTGCCGCGGTGGCTTGACTGGCTGCCGCGCGTGCGGCTGGACGCCAGTCCCGTGAAGCCGGCCGCCGAGGCGGCGTGACATGGCCGTGTTCCGGCGCGTACTGGTGGACCAGGCGACCTATCGAAGGTTGGCGTACCTACTCTCGGCGGTTCCGCTCGGACTCGTGTGGTTCGTGGCGCTGGTGACGGGATGGAGCCTCTGCTTGGGACTGTTGATCACGCCGTTCGTGATCCCGCTGCTGATCGGCCTGTCGTTCATGACGCGCGGCTTCGCGGCAGTCGAGGCAGACATCGCACGCTCGCTGCTCGACGTCGACGCACGGGCGCTTCCCGGCTCGCCGTGGGGCGCAGGGTTCTGGGCTTGGTTTCGCGGACTCTTCCGCGAGGGGTTCTGGCGCGCGCAGGCATACCTTTTGATCCGCTGGGTTGTGGGTTTCCCTGTGGGGATCGCGGTCTTCACCATCCTCGCCGCGGCGGTGGGGATGATCTTTGCGCCGGCTTGGATTCCTTTCGTCAGCGGCGGCGCACATCTCGGATTCTGGAGGCCCCACACATTTGTGCAGGCACTCGCGTTTGTCCCCGTGGGTTTCGCGTTGCTCGCGCTGGGGCTCGTGATCCCACACCCGATTGGAGCCGCGTTCCAGTCGATCGCGACCAGTCTGCTGCCGACGACCACACGGACCGCAGCGCGCCCAGCCGGCACGCTGTCGCCGTCGGTATCCGCCCCGGCGTCGCAAGCGGCTCCCGCGCGACACGCATTTCAGGCGCACGCCGCCGTCGAAGGGGTCCTCATGTTCGTGCTCATAGTGATCTGGGCGGCGACGTCACGAGGCTACTTCTGGCCGGTCTGGGTGGCGCTTCCCTTCGCTGTTGCCCTGGGGATTCACGGATGGGTTCTGCAGCTCCGCGAGCATCCGCAGCTCGTTGATCGCTTCCGCGGGAACCGGACCCTCGCAGTCAGCGCGGGAGTCGGCGTGGCGCTGGCGGCGTATTTCGTAGCGATATGGGCGATCACAGGGCACGGCTACTTCTGGCCAATGTGGACGATGCTCGCTATCGCGCTCGTGCTCGGAGTCGAGGCCGCCGCTGCCTTGTTCTCGGCTCCGGGAAGCACCGAGATGGCGGAGCGGATCGAGACGCTCGAGACTTCCCGCGCCGGCGCGGTGAACCTCCAGGACAGCGAGCTACGGCGAATTGAGCGCGACCTCCACGACGGGGCACAGGCGCGGCTTGTGGCGCTTGGGATGAGTCTCGGCATGGCCGAGCAAAAGCTCACCGAGGACCCCGACCGCGCCGGCGAGCTGCTGGCCGAGGCGCGCGCCGGCGCCGAGCACGCGCTCCGCGAGTTGCGCGACCTCGCCCGCGGCATTCATCCGCCCGTCCTGGCGGACCGCGGTCTCGGCGCCGCGCTTCAGTCGCTCGCAAACGCCGCACCGATGAACGTGACGGTCTCGGCTGACATCGCGAGGCGCCCCGAGCCTGCGGTTGAGACGGCCGCCTACTTCGTCGCCGCCGAGGCCCTGGCCAACGCCGGCAAACACGCGCGCGCCCAGCACGTCGAGATCCGCATGATGCGCGCTGCCGACAAGCTCGAGTTGGAGATTGCCGACGACGGGATCGGTGGCGCCAGCCCCAACGGCACCGGGATCTACGGTATGCGCCGCCGGGTCGAGGCGCTCGACGGAACGCTGACCGTCGCCAGCCCCCCGGGTGGACCGACCACGATCCGCGCGGAGCTCCCGTGCGCGTAGTGATCGCCGAAGACCTCGCGCTGCTCCGGGACGGGATGACCCGTCTGCTGCGCGATAACGAAATCGAGGTTGTCGCCGCCGTCAGCGACGGCGAGGCGCTCGTGCGCGAAGTGGTGGCTCGCAAGCCCGATTTGGCCGTCGTCGATATCCGCCTCCCGCCGAACTTCCACGACGAGGGTCTGCGCGCCGCGCTCGAGCTCCGGCGTCGGGCGCCGGGCACGGCGGTCCTGGTCGTCTCGCAATACGTGGAGCCGACGTATGCCGAGGAGTTGCTTGCCGATCGCGGAGGCGGCGTCGGATACCTCCTCAAAGATCGCGTGATGCACGTCGCGGACTTTTTGGAGGCCGTGCGTCGCGTCGCCGATGGCGGAACCGCGCTCGACCCTGACGTGGTCGCACAGCTGTTTTCGCGACGCCGCCGAGACGGTCCGCTGGAGCGACTGACGCCACGCGAACGCGAGGTGCTCTCGCTGATGGCCGAGGGCAGATCGAACGCGGGAATCGCGCAGGCGCTCGTGCTCACGGTCGGCGCCGTCGAAAAGCACGTCCAGAGCATTCTCTCCAAGCTCGATCTCCCGCAGGCGCCCACCGATCACCGGCGGGTTCTCGCCGTCCTCACCTACCTTCAGGGGACGGTCGACGAGGCGCAGAAATAGTCCGCTCGACAACGCAAAGCGGCAGGGCGCCCGGTAGCAGTCGCCCGCTCGGGTAACGGCGCCATAACGGCGTTATGCCGGTGTTACGCCCCGCCTGGCAGCTTGAGGCCATGCACAAACGAACCGTCGTGGTCCCGCTCACTGTCCTGGCAGCCGCCGCCGGACTGGCCGGGGGTGCCTTCGCCGACAGCCAGTCCGACTCTCATCCACCCAAGGCTTCCGGCTGCGGGTCGGAACGAGCCATCATCAGCGATGCGGCGCGGCGCCTTCATGTAACTCCGACGCGGCTCACCGACGCCCTCAGACAAGCGGCGATCGACCAGATAAATGCCGCTGTAGCGGCGGGGCATCTGACCCGGGCACAAGCCAAGGCCATCAAACGGCAGATCGAGCAGAGTCCGGGTCTTGTCTTCGGTCCCGGTGTCTTGGCTCCTGAGATCAAGGCCGCAGCGGCGATTGCCCCTCCCGGCTGGCCCCCCCACGGCGTTTCCAAGGGGAAGCACACCCAGCGCGCGTTGAACCAAGCACTGTCCACACGACACATTCACGGCATCGTCAGTTCAAGCGGTCCGCCCGGATCGATTTCTCCACCGGGGCGCGTTCGCATTCAGGTGCGTGCTGGTGGGCCCTCGGCGTGTTTTGGATTCGCCGGACCGGCACCGTTACCGCTCTTGCGTACGCCGATCGCGCCCCCGAAACCCTGACAACCGGTAGCCCGGTCGCCGAGCCCGGGCGAGCCCGGTGGGAACCGGCCCACCGGCTACTACCGCGACGCCGTTTCTTGGCGGCCGCGCGGCCCGGAATCGATTCGTTGATTGAGCACGGTCAAAGCGGGATACGATCGCGGCAATGGAAGACGCGAAATTGGCGATACTTGCGGCGCGCGGTCGGATTGTCATCGGTGCGGTGGCGGTAGTCGCCCCAGGCCTGGCCGCTCGCGTCATGGGTGGTCGGCGGGGATCAGAAGGGGTCGCACCAGCGCTCGCCCGCATGCTGGGCGCACGAGACGTCGCGCTGGGGCTAGGAGTCGTGATCGCCTTGGACCGCGGAGCGCCAGTGCGAGGCTGGCTCGAAGGCTCCGCGCTTTCGGACACCGTGGATTGCCTTGCATGTGTCGCCGCTCGCGAACAGATGCCGCCTCGCGCGTCCCGGGCTGCAGCGGGACTCGGGGCCGCATCCGCGGCTCTGGGGATGTTTTTGTCGCGGCGTCTTGATCCGCCGCCGCCGGCTCACCCGGGCCAGCCGGAGGCTGTTGCGACCGGCCACCCACCTGAATCCACCGCCGGCGAGTAGCGCAGCTACACCCAGGATCCTCCTGGCGGGTCCACGAACTCCGCTTCTTGTCACAAGCGGCGCGTCGCTTCTTGTCACAGGCGGCGCGTCCAGCGTGTCTCACTAGGGAACCATGAGACGAAAGGAGCGGCCATGAAGGTCTTCGTAGCCGGCGCCACAGGCGTTCTCGGGAGAGCGCTCGTCCCGCAGCTCGTCGCGGAGGGCCATGAGGTAATCGGGATGACCAGAAGCACGTCCAAGCAGGACCTGGTGCGCAGTCTGGGAGCGGATCCGGTCGTGGCTGACGCCCTCGACGCCGACGCGGTCGCTCGCGCTGTGGCGGCCACCGAGCCCGAAGTGATCGTGCATCAGCTAACGGCGCTGTCCGGAAAGGTGTCCGCCAGGGACATGCGGCACCCTGACCGGTCCCCCACAGCGATCATGACCAACCGCCTACGGGTCGAGGGGACGGACCATCTCCTGGCTGCAGGTCGTGACGTCGGGGCTCGGCGTTTCGTGGCGCAGAGCTTCGGGGCTTTTCGATACGCCCGTACGGGCGGTCCGGTGCAGACCGAGGCAGACCCCCTCGATTCAAACCCGCCGGCAGCCCTGCGGGCTCCGCTGGTGGGGATCCTTCACGTGGAGCGCGTGGTGCCCGCGATCGATTGGGGCGACGGTGTCGTGTTGCGCTATGGCGGCTTTTACGGTCCGGGAACCTCGGTCAGTTCGGCTCCGGATGCGCAGGTGGCGGCGCCGATCCGCAAGCGCTGGTTCCCGATCGTCGGCGACGGTGGCGGCGTTTGGTCGCATGTCCACGTCGACGACGCCGCTGCCGCGACGGCGATAGCGGTCGAGCGCGGCCGGCCGGGTGTTTACAACATCGTCGACGACGAGCCCGCGCCGGTGCGGGAGTGGCTGCCGGCGCTGGCGAGCGCGCTGGGTGCCAAGCCACCGGGGCGTATCCCACGCTGGCTCGGACGTGTGGCGGCTGGTGAGGCGGCAACGCTGATGATGACCGAGGCGCGCGGTGCCTCCAACGAGAAGGCAAAACGCGAGCTTGGCTGGCAGCCGCACTATGCGAGCTGGCGAGAGGGCTTTGTGCAAGGGCTCGGGTGAGGCACCTCTACTGCTTGGGCGAGGCACGTCTACCCTGAAAGCATGGCCCGTCGAAAGTCGAAAAACCCGAAGAGCGCCGTGGAGCTCGCACGCACGCTCCGCTCTGCGGTTGGAGTGGCAGCGGTGCAGCGCCCCGGTGCCGGCAGGCACGGCGGGTCCGCTCGTGCCAATCGCCGTCGCGGTCGCCGATCTGTTCGTCAGGCACTACGGCGCGGCGACTGGTAGCAGCGGAAGCCAACCCGGCAGCATTGATCCAGGAGAAAAGCCCCGGAGAAAGCGGCGGCCTACACGGCGACGTCCACTCCCGCGCCCGCCTCCAGTGCTGCGCGGAGAACCAGCATCGCGGCCACTGCATCCTGTACTGCGACGCCGGCCGACTTATAGAGCGTGATCTGGTCCTCGGACGTCCGCCCTGGTCTGGTCCCCGACACAAGCTCCCCCAACTCGGCGTGGATGTGGTCCGGCCCGATCTTCCCCATGCTGATCGGTTCGACTAGGTCGTTGCTGCCGGTCGGAGGAGGCGCCAGGGCGGCGCCGCGGGACTCGACGCAAACGAGCGAGTCGACGAGCGTTTCGTCGTCCAGCTCGCGGCCCGCGGGATTGTGGCCAACCGATGTGATGTGTGTACCGGGCGCTATCCATTCCCTGTGGACCACGGGCTCGACGGCGTGCGTCGTGGCGCAGACGATGTCGGCATTCGCGACTGCTTCGCGGTAGGAGCCGACGGCGTCGACCGGAAGGCGGAGCTCTGCCGCTAATTCATCCGCCAGCGACTTTGCCTTTCCGGGGTCGCGGCCCGCAATCCGGACTTCGGCGATCGGCCGAACCCGAGCTACAGCGCGCACGTGGGATCGAGCCTGCACCCCCGTCCCCAGGATCGCCAGGACCGAGGCGCTTTCACGTGCCAGCAGCCTGATTGACAGCGCGGAGGAGGCGGCCGTACGTACGGCGGTGATTTCGCTTCCGTCCAGCAACGCGGTGGGCGAGCCGGTGTGCGGGTCAAAGGTGACGATCACCGCCTGGTGCGTCGGAACTGAGGTCCCGGCGTTGTGAGGGAAAAGCGTCACGAGCTTTGCGAGGAGCGCCTCGCGAGAGGGGACGTACCCCGGCATGGCTCCGAGGAGCGCATCGTGCTCGGGTACGAGCGCCGCGATCCGCTCGGGCATCGAGACGCGCCCTGCGCTCAGGTCGGCCATCGCCACCGCGAGCTCATCGATGAGCGCATCGAGATCCAGCAACTCTCGGATCTCGGCGCGCGAGAGGATCAGCATTAGAAGATCCTATGGCCATCGCGACCGGCCGCGATCAGCGCCGCACTGCGGGTCGATCCGGTCTCAGCGGGAGATCGCGAGGACGCCGTGTTGCCGCGCGTACTCCAGGCATTTGCGGCGACCGCCGATTCCGTCAGCGTAAAACACGACCTCGCCGTGCGGGTCTATCAACGCGCAGCCACGCCGCGTTGCCCGAAGCCTGAGGCGAGGGGAGACGTCAGCGGACGCGATCCCATGCGCTCCCGCCCGCACAGGAGCCGCGAGCGGTCTGGGTGTGCGTAACGTCATGACACGAAGGTTGGACGGGATTGATAAAGCTTGGTCAAGACTCTTGACTGAGTTTTCTAAGAAGGCTCGGGGCTGACCACAGCGATGCGCTGGCCGCCTCAGCGCTGCCCCGCGCCGCTCAGAAGCTCGCAGAACCGGACTGGGTCTACGTTTGCGCCAGAAAGGATCACGCCGACCCGCGCACCTGTTGCGAATTCGACTCTTCCGCTGAACAATGCGGCCAGCGCGGCTGCGCCACCCGGCTCGAGCACCAGCTTCAGCTGCTCGAAAGCGAACCGCATCGCTTCGATGAGCTCGGCGTCGGTCACCGTGACGATGCCCTCGAGCAGTCCGCGGTTGATGGTGAAGGTCAGCTCGCCGGGAGTGGTCACCTGAAGTGCATCGGCGATGGTGCGGGGGACGTCGATCGCAACTCGACGGTCAGCGGCCAGGGAGCGGCGATAGTCGTCCGCGGTCTCTGGCTCGACCCCCAGGACACGCGTCGAGGGGTGAAGTGCCTTTATGGCAAGAGCGCATCCAGCGATCAGCCCGCCACCGCTGACGGGCGCGAGCAATGCGTCGACGTCGCCGGCCTGCTCAGCCAGCTCGAGCGAAATTGTTCCCTGTCCCGCGATCACGAGCGGATCGTCGAAGGGAGGCACCAGCGTCAGCCCGCGCTCCTGCGCAATCGCCAGGCCGATCTGTTCGCGATCCTCGGCGTAGCGGTCGTAGGTGACGATCTCGGCGCCATACCGCCTGGTCCCGGCAAGCTTGACCGCGGGCGCGTCTGTGGGCATCACGATGGTCGCCGGTGCTCCGAGCAGGGAGGCGGCGAGCGCGACGGCCTGGGCGTGGTTTCCGGAGGAGAACGCCAGCACTCCGTGCTTTCGCGTCTGCGCCGGGACGGAGGCGATCTTGTTGTAGGCGCCACGGAACTTGAACGACCCGGTGCGCTGCAACGACTCAGCCTTGAGCAGCGCAGTCAATCCGAGCTGGTCGTCAAGTACCGGCGACCTGACCATCGGCGTCACATACGCGTTGCCCTCGAGACGCCGGGCCGCGGCGCGAACATCGTCAATCCCGATCATGTCTCGAACTTAGCCACAGGTCTTCGGGACGTCTCTTAGGCTGCGCTTCGATAACACACAGAAACTTCTTAGAAGGATCTTCCAAATTCAGGACAGCGCCGTCCGGTGGCGTCTCTGCCGGACAGTCGCGCGATAGCTTTCGGCGAGGTTGAGATGCGAGTCCTGGTGATCGAAGATGACGATGCGGTGAGCGCGGCGATCCGGCGTGCGCTGCTGCTCGCCGGCTACGAGATCATCCAAGCAGAGAACGGCGAGGAAGGGCTGCTGCGAACCCAAAACGACGTGCCGGACGCCATCGTGCTCGATCTCGGGTTGCCTGACATCGACGGCATGCGCGTTTGCGAGACGCTGCGCCGCTCTGGGAACCGGACGCCAATTTTGATGCTGACCGCGCGCGACGCGATCGAAGACCGCGTTGACGGCCTCGAGGCCGGGGCCGACGACTATCTCGTCAAGCCCTACGACGTGCGCGAGTTGCAGGCGCGCCTCAAGGCGATCATGCGCCGCCACGTTGACGGGGTTGACGGCAGGGTGCTGCGTTTTGCGGAGCTCGAGCTGGATCCGGACGCGCACGCCGCCAGAATGGGTGAGCGGGAGGTGGACCTCACACGCACGGAGTTTCAGCTGCTCGAGCTTTTTATGCTCAATCCGCGCCGCGTGTTGACCTCGGAGCTGATTTACGACCGGGTGTGGGGATACGACTTCGGGCCCTCGGGCAATGCGCTGCGCGTGTACATCGGGTACCTCCGCCGCAAGCTCGAGGCGGGCGGTGGGCGACGGCTGATCCAGACGGTCCACGGCGTGGGCTATGTGCTTCGGGAGCCCTGACCGCCCGGTCCTGGGGAGCTGAGCTGTGAGCCTTCGGCGGCGAATCGCGGTGGCGGCGGCCCTCGCGGTCGCGGCGGTGGCGATCGCGATCAGCGTGATCGGCTACGTCAGCACGCGCTCACACCTCGTAGGCGACCTGAAGGGTCAGCTTCACACCCTCGCCTCGCCCTACCTCCAGCCGCACCACGGACCTGGATCACCGGGGCAGCGCGGACCGGCGGCGAGTCGGCAAGGACCACAAGCGCAGCGCCCCGGCACCGGGGACCTCGACAACCGCGATGAATTGCATACGCCAGCACCACCCGAATTCGGCGGCCCCCGGGGGTACGTCCAGATCGTCAGACCTGACGGGTCGACGCTGCGTCCTTCTGGTGAGAACGCCGGCGCCTTACCGGTCGACGCGGAGGCCATCCAGATCGCCAGGCGGGCGCGCGGCAGCTCGTTCACGACCGCGACGGTGCGCGAGCAACACCTGGGGATCCTGACTGTCGGCGACCCCTTCGACCACTGGGCCATACAGGTAGCGCTGCCGCTGACGAGCGTTGACTCCGTTCTCAATGGCCTCCTGCTCCCCTACGGGCTGCTGATTGCGGGCGGCGTGCTGATTGCCGGTCTGCTCGGCCTGGCGATTTCGCGTACCGCGCTCGCTCCGATCGAGGGCTTCCTGCGCCGGACCGAGGAGGTGACCAGCGAACTCGAACGCCCCCGCCATCTGGACGAGACCGGCCCGAAAGAGCTCAAGCGGTTGGCGGCCAGCTTCAACCAAACGCTCGACGCGCTCGAACAGTCGATCGAAGCGCAGCGCAATCTCGTCGCCGATGCCTCGCACGAGCTGCGCACTCCGATCGCCGCGCTGCGCAGCAACATCCAGATCTTCCTCGAATCGGGGCGCCTGCCTCCTGGGGAACGGCAGGCCCTTCAGCAGTCCATCCTCGCCGAACTCGACGAGTTGACCCAGGTGGTGGCGAACGTCGTCGAACTCGCTCGCGGCTCGGGGCCCAACGCCCACCGTGAACAGGTCGAGCTCGATTCGCTCGTCTGCGACGCCGTGGATCGTGCTCAGCGTCGCGCCCCCCAAATTGAGTTCAACATGGACCTCGAGCCGACGCTGGTAGACGGCGTTCCCGACCGGATCGGCCGGGCAATCACCAACGTGATCGACAACGCACGCAAATGGAGCCCCGCCGACGGGGCGATCGACGTAGGACTACACGCGGGGATTCTTTCGGTGCGAGACCATGGACCCGGCTTCGATGAACGCGACCTACCGCATGTGTTCGATCGCTTCTACCGCGCGGCCCACGCCCGTCGTCTCCCGGGCTCCGGTTTAGGGCTGGCCATCGTGCGCCAAACCGCGCTGGCGCACGGCGGGACCGCGACGGCACTGAACGCACCCGATGGCGGCGCGGTGGTGCAGGTGAGCTTCGGGCCGCCGCTCAAGCGAGCGGCCGTCCAAGCGGCTTCCAACGCGCAGCGCTAAGCAACGCAGGCGCTAGCAGCTCAGGGCTTGCGCTCGAAGGCGCCGATGTCGCAGTGTGGTCCCTGGGGGCGGGAGATCCCGCGCTGGTCGACGGACGGGCATGCCATGTCGCTGCCCGCATCGATCGCGGGGCTGCCGGGGAGCAGCGCGAGCGTCTCGGTGGGGCCGCCGTTATTAGCGAGTGGCCCGAGCTTTGGGTCGGTGTTCTGCATGTCTCCGACGCCTTGGCTGAACCCACACCCCGTGTGGCTTTCTATGTTGTGACCCGCGCTTGGGAGATTCTGAGAGCAGTCCGGGCCGTTAGCTGCCTTGTTCAGGGCAATGATCGTGTTGACGAAGGCGGCGCTGAACGTTCCCAACGGGTCATAAAAAATTCCGCCGCCGGTGCCGTCATCCACGGCGCTGTTTCGGGCAATCGTCAGGTTGGTGAAGCTGAGCTCCGCAGAGCCAGCGTCCATGACCGGCTCGAGTGCCAAACCGCCACCCAATCCGTCGGCATTCGCGTTGCCTGCCCGATTGCCCACGAACGTATCGTTCACCAGGGCAAACGGGAAGCTGGCCGTGGTGTCGCTGATCGGGCCATAAAACACCGCACCCCCTAATGCGTGATCGGAGCCCCCGTTGCTCTCGTTGCCGGAGAAGGTGACCCGGTCAAACGTCAGCGGAAACTGCGGCGAGCCGTTGTCCACGATCGGTTCGTAGAAGATCGCGCCGCCCGCGTCGTTGGTGCCGAGCGTCTTATTGCCGGAGATCGTGCTGTCAGTCACTGCTATCGAGCTGCCGTTTGCGGGATCGTTTGGCTCGAAGAAGATAGCGCCGCCAATGGCCCCGTTGCCTTGGGCGACGTTGCCCGTGATCGAACTGTTCGAGATGTTGATCGAACCGCCGCCGACGCCGTCGGCGATGCCGGCACCTTGCCCCTGTGCGGTTCCAGTGGCGGTCCTGTTATCGCTGATCTCGCTGTGCGTGATCTCCAGGAGGCCCGAGTTGACGATGCCGCCGCCCGTGTTTGCGGATTGCCCTCCGGCGGCGACGTTGTCGGTCACCGCCACGTGGGTCAGCTTCAGGTTGGCGATGTTCTCGATCCCGCCGCCCGCCTCGGCCTTGCCATGAGTGACTGCGAGCCGCTCAAGCGTGACGGTCGCCGAAGAATTGGTGGTGTCGATCACCCGGGTTTGGTCGCCGGCTGTCAGGATCGTCTTGTTCGAGCCCGCACCGATAACCGTGACCGATGGATTTATGAACAACTGACTCTTGAGCCGGTACGTGCCCGCCGGCGCGAGGACCGTGTCGCCGTCATGGGCCTTTGCAAGCGCCGATCGCAGCGAGCCGGGCCCAGAGTCGTGTGTGTTTGTCACCCTAATCGTGCGCGCTGCGGCTGCGGACGCCGGCAGTGCCAGCAGCACCGCGGCGATGAGCATCGCCGCTCCCGGCCCTAGAGCACGCGTGATAAAGCCCGAACGCTGCCGGCGGTTCCGATCCGGCCCAGCCGCTCGGCGTCGCGGCGACGCCGAGCGCAACGTCAGTTCAAATTCGATTTCGCCGCCTGAGACCCCGCTCGCGGATCCGCGGAAGCCAAGACAACGCAGGAGCCCTCGGGCCGGCAAGTTTTCCCAGCGCGTGGTCGCGGTGAGGCGATCGAACCCGTTGACCCGCGCACGGTCTACCAGGCGCTCTGCCAGCGCCGCGGCGATTCCCTTTCGCTGCCACTCGTCTGCCACCTCGAACGCTGCAGCTGCGACCCGGGGCCGATCGTCACATTGCACGTAGCGAGCAACGCCGACGATCGAGCCGTCGTGCGGGTCGATCGCGGCAAGGGCCTCGTGTCCTACATGATCGACGTCGGTGAAGAAGACGAGCTCGCTGTCAGAGAGCTCTCGCTTCGGCACGTGGAAGCGTCTATAGCGCGACTCCGAGCTCAATCCGGAGAACAGGGCGGCAAGCCCCGCGCGATCCCTTGGACCCAAGGGTCGGATCAGGATCTCCGCACCATCTCGGAGTACAAGCGCCTCGGCGAGGTGTTCCGTGGCGGCCACGCTATGCCTCGGCGGGCGCCGGCGCGTCGGCCACCGCCGGGCCGCCGGATTCCGCCTCGCTGCGCAGGGCCGGCGCATGTTCAGCGATCAGGCGCCCGCGACCCCGCAGCGGGGCGATGAGGCGGGTCAACAGGCCCTCGTGCTTGGCGTCTCGGGCGAAGCGCTCGCGTTCGGCGGCTCGCCTCAGTCCAGCGATGTGCTCATTGGCGACCAAGTGATTCAGTTGTGGCTGCATCGGGTTCTCTCTTTTTGTGCGCGGAGTAGTCATCAGACGTCAGATGACTTTTTCGTTTCTCGCCATTCAAGACGTCGCCCGCCGGGGATCCTTCCCGGACATTGGTCACACGGCCCGCCGCCCGCCCAGGGGGTCGGTCTTAGAACTCTCATACGGCGATGCCACGCCTCTCTTCGTGTCGAGGGCGACCCTTCCACGTGCAACCTCGAGTGAAGGAGACGCAATGACCCTCATCATCATCCTCAACGTGGCCTTCGCCGCACTTGTTCTCGTTGGAGTTGTGGGACTCCAGCTGTACGCGATCGTCAAGGACCAGGCTGAACACGCCCCGAGCTCGCCGGCTCGGGCCGCGACCGGCGGCCCCACCGTGGCGCCGGCGCCGCATCGCCGGGCCGGGCGCGGTCGGGTCGCGCAGCGTGAGATCGGTGCCGTCTCGGTTCAAAGGAGGGCCGCGAACGGCCAACCCCTGCCGCTGAGCTCGTGAGGACTTCAGCTCTCGGCTAGCCGGCGGAGCAGCTCCACGCTCGCGTGCAGCTCGTTCTGTTCCTCGGCCGAGAGCTCGCCAACGATCGCTTGCGCGAGCCAGCCGTCGCGGCGGCTGAGCTCGCGTTCGCGCAGGCCCACGCCCTCGGCGGTGACCTCCACAACCGCGCGGCGCCGGTCACCCGGGTCTGGGTGGCGAACGACGAGGCCGCTTGACTCGAGCTCGCTCACCGTCTGAGCCATCGACTGCGGTCTGACGTGCTCCGCTTGGGCGAGATCTGACACGCTCTGTGGGCCATCGCGCGACAGCCTGCCGAGCACTGTGGCGTGGCTGAGCGGGAATGGACGTTGTGCGCGCAGCCGGCGGACGAGCAGTCCGAGGACCGCGCCCAACTCGTTGGCGATCAGGGCGGGGTCTCGGCTAACTGATGCGTTGACGGGGGCCTTTGCGGGCATCCGCTAATCGTTCGGCAGTATAGAACTTGTACAGGCGACCTGTACAGGTTACCTGTATAATCGGGTCACGTGACCGACTTGCGCAACCGCCCCGGCGCCGCGCGCGCAAACGGCGCGGGGAGGCCGACGAACGGCACGCCGCCGCCGCACCGCGGCGAGGGCTACAAGTGGATCGCGTTGTCCAACACGACGCTCGCGGTGTTGCTGGCGACTCTCGACGTCTCGATCACGATCATCGCGATGCCAAACATCTTCCGGGGCATCCACCTCAATCCGCTCGTTCCGTCCAACAGCTTCTACCTGCTGTGGATGATCCTCGGCTACATGATCGTGGGCAGCGTGCTGATCGTCAGCCTGGGGCGACTGGGCGACATCTTCGGCCGGGTCCGCATCTACAACCTCGGCTTCATCATCTACACGGCGGCGTCGCTTCTGCTCACGGTCGATTGGCTGACCGGTCCGGCCGGCGCCGATTATCTGATCGTTCTGCGGATCGTGCAGGGCATCGGCGGGGCGTGCCTGATGGCCAACGCGGCGGCGATCATCACCGACGCGTTTCCCGCACACCAGCGCGGGATGGCGCTCGGAATCAACAACATCGTCGGGGTCAGCGGGATGTTCATCGGACTGGTGCTGGGTGGACTGCTGGCGCCGATCGACTGGAGGCTCGTTTTCCTGATCTCGGTTCCGGTCGGGTTGTTCGGCACGGTATGGGCCTACCTCAAGCTCGAGGAACTCGGCGAGCATCATCGCCGTCCTGTGGATTGGGCAGGGAACGTCACCTTCGCGGCCGGGCTGATCCTCCTGATGGTCGCGGTCACCTACGGCATTCGGCCCTACGGCACTCATTCCACGGGTTGGGGAAGCCCCCGCGTCATCGGTCTGTTCGCAGCTGGGGTGATCTGTCTGGCGGCGTTTCTTGCGATCGAGCGCAGGGTCAAGGACCCGATGTTCCGCCTGCCGCTGTTCCGCATCCGTGCGTTTAGCTTCGGCACCGCCTCGACCTTCTTATCCGCCGTTGCTCGGGGCGGCCTGATGTTCATGCTGATCATCTGGCTGCAGGGCATCTGGCTGCCACTCCACGGCTACGCCTTTGCCGACACTCCGCTGTGGGCCGGCATCTACATGCTCCCGCTGACCGTGGGGATGCTGTTCGCGGGCCCCATCTCGGGCTACCTCTCCGATCGGTTCGGAGCGAGGCCCTTTGCCAGCGGGGGGATGATCGGGGCGGCGATCAGCTTCGCCTTGCTGGACCTCCTGCCGATCAACTTCCCGTTCCTGCCGTTCGCGCTGATACTCGCGTTCAACGGCATCTCGATGGGGATGTTCGCGTCGCCGAACCGAGCTGGAGTGATGAACAGCCTGCCTCGCAGAGATCGGGGCGCCGGCGGAGGTATGAACCAGACATTCCAAAACTCCGCCCAGGTCGCATCGGTCGGCATTTTCTTCACCTTGATGATCGCGGGACTCACGGCGACATTGCCGACCGCGGTGACAAGTGGATTACGTGCCCACGGCATCGATCCCGGCACCGCCGCACACGTCGCCCACCTGCCCGCCATCTCAGTTTTGTTCGCGGCCTTCCTCGGCTACAACCCGATGCAGCATCTGCTCGGCGCGCACGTTGTGGCCCACTTGAGCGCCCACAGCCGAGCGCTGATCATGGGACGCAGCTTCTTTCCACACCTGATCGCAGCACCGTTCAAGAATGGCCTGCACGAGACGTTTGTATTTGCGATCGTCGCCTGCCTGCTGGCCGCCGCCGCGTCACTGTTGCGCGGCGGTCGCTACCACTTTGCAGACGAACCATCGGCTCAATCCCATAGCGGCACAGACCACGAACGGCAAGCGACTTTGACGGCTGGCTCAGAGGCAGTACGCTGATCGCATGCCTGCGGTAGGCGGCAGCACCGCCGCCCCCCCCGGCCCTGGGGCGCGCGTGCGACTTAGGGAGCTAGATCCGGACTTCTTGCGCTTCGTCGACGAGGACGAACGAAAGCGGGCGGGAGACCTGCTGCTGCCAGGAGTCGACGTCGAGGAGGGTCCATTCGATCCGCACGTGCTGCTCTCTGAGCCCGACGCGTTCTGCGGAGTGGTGATCAGCGGGATGGTCAACCGCCGGATGAACCTCAATGCCCACGCCGCCCTGCGAGTGCTGGGGCCCGGGGCGATCATCTCCGCCGTTGACAGTTCGGGTTCCGACCTCGTCACTTCTTCGGAATGGGTGGCGATGGGAAGGGTGAGGCTTGCCATGGTCGGCGCTCAATTCATGCGGGCCGCCTCACGGTGGCCTGAGTTACAGCGCAACCTAATGCTTCGATTTGCCGACCAGAACGAGCAACTCGCAACCCAGCTGGCGCTGTGCCAGCTTCCACGGGTGGAGGACCGCCTGCTGGGAATGCTGTGGCTGTTGGCTGAGTCGTGGGGCAAGGTGACTTCGGCCGGAACGGTGCTGCCACTTCACTTCACACATGAAGCGCTCGGGGCGATGGTTGGTGCGCGCCGCCCGACTGTCACGCTCGCGCTCGGGGAGCTAGCCGATCGCGGCGCGGTCATCCAGCGGGAGGGCGGCTGGTTGCTGATTGAGCCACCGCCGCGCTAGCAGCGGGAGCGCAAGGCATTTGAGGACGGGCGATGGCCGTTCTCGCCTCGACTCCGGCCGCGGAAGCGCCGTTACAACGAGGTCGAGGCGCCGGGGGTGTTCGGAGTCGGCGCCTGGTTCGCCCGCACCTGAGAAGGCTACGCCCAACCACGACAAATCGCGAATCGCCCGGCTGCGCCTTGCGGGACGGCCCGACTTGCCCGGCGCGCTCCTGCGGCATAAGCTCGCCTTCGTGCGCTCTTCGCCGGCCGACCCCACCCCTGCCCGGGTGAGCTGATCCGTTGGTGAGCGAAATAGAGCTAACGGCGACCGGGCTTTCCGCCCAGGAAGTCGTCGCCGTCGCGCGGCTCGACGCGCCCGTCATGTTGGGTGCCAGGGCGAGGGCCGCGATGGAGCGAAGCGCCCGCGTCGTGGAGGCGCTCAGCGAGTCGGCCGAGCCGGCGTACGGCGTCTCGACCGGGTTCGGCTCGCTCGCCCTCGTCGCCATCCCGACAGAGCGCCGCGAAGACCTGCAGCGAGCGCTGGTGCGCTCCCACTCCGCGGGCATGGGTGAAGCGGTGGAGCGCGAAGTGGTCCGTGCGCTGATGGTGTTGCGGGCACGCTCACTGGCGATGGGTTGCTCAGGTGTGCGGGTGGTGGTTGCCGAGCAACTACTGGCGCTACTGAACGCCGGTCTTACTCCGGTCGTGCCGGAGCACGGTTCGCTGGGGGCAAGTGGGGACCTGGCCCCGCTCGCTCACTGCGGGCTGGCGTTGATGGGGGAGGGAGAGGTTGACTGCCCCGACGGCACCCGCCGGCCGGCCGCCGACGCGCTCGCAGGCGCCGGCCTCGCACCGATCACGCTCGGGCCCAAGGAGGGGCTTGCTCTCATCAACGGGACCGACGGAATCCTCGGCATGCTGGTCCTCGCGATCGAGGATCTCGAGCAGCTGGTGCGCGTCGCCGACGTCGCCGCGGCGATGTCGGTCGAGGCCCTTCTGGGCACTGACCGCGCGTTTGCCCAGGAGCTGATCGCGCTGCGCCCCCAGCACGGTCAAGCGGACAGCGCTGCGAACCTGCGTAGCTTGCTAAGCCACTCCGAGATCGTTGCGAGTCACCGCTACGGCGATCCCCGCGTTCAGGACGCCTATTCCCTGCGGTGTGCGCCGCAGGTCGCCGGCGCAACCCGCGATACGCTGGCCCACGCCCGCCGCGTCGCGGAGGCCGAGCTCGCCTCAGCCATCGATAATCCCATGGTCCTGCCCGATGGGCGCGTGGAATCCTGCGGAAACTTTCATGGTGCGCCGCTCGGCTTCGCCTGCGATTTCCTCGCCATTGCCGCCGCGGAGTTGGGCGCGATTGCGGAACGGCGCACCGATCGGCTCATGGATCACACCCGCTCCCAAGGGCTGCCGCCATTTTTGGCGCCAGATGCCGGCGTTAATTCTGGTCTGATGATCGCGCACTACGCGCAGGCGGCGATGGTCGCCGAGAATCGACGGCTCGCCGCCCCTGCAAGCGTCGATTCGCTGCCCACCAGCGCTATGCAGGAGGATCACGTCTCGATGGGGTGGGGGGCCGCGCGTAAGCTGCGCGCCGCGATCTCGAACCTCACCCGCATCTTGGCCGTCGAGCTGACCGCGGCAGCGCGTGGGCTCGACCTACGTGCACCGTTGCGGCCCGCGGCGGGGACCGCAGCCGCGCTCGCGGCGGTGAGAGAGCGCGTGCCCGGGCCCGGGCCGGACCGGTTCCTGTCTCCGGAGCTTGCCGCGGTCGAGGAAATGGTCAGGTCCGGAGAGGTGCTGCAAGCAGTGGAGTCCGCGGTCGGGAGGTTGAGTTGAGCGCCGGAGTCGGGAGGTTGAGTTGAGCGTGGGAGCACGGAGGTCGAGATGAGCGCCGGAGCGCGAACCGTGCGCGCCCCCCGCGGGACCGACCTCTCCTGCAGTGGCTGGCAGCAGGAGGCGGCCATGCGGATGCTGATGAACAACCTCGATCCCGATGTGGCGGAGGACCCGGACAACCTCGTGGTGTACGGCGGCACCGGCCGGGCGGCACGTTCCTGGGAGGCCTTCGATGCGATCGTACGCACGCTGAGGACGCTCGGCGACGACGAGAGCCTGCTCGTGCAGTCGGGCAAGCCGGTTGGCGTCTTCCGGACGCACCAGTGGGCGCCGCGGGTGCTGCTCGCCAACTCAAACCTCGTACCCGAATGGGCGACGTGGGATGAGTTCCGTCGTCTCGAAACCCTCGGGCTGACCATGTATGGCCAGATGACCGCGGGCTCATGGATCTATATCGCCAGCCAGGGGATTGTCCAGGGCACGTACGAGTGCTTTGCCGAGATCGCGCGGAGGCGGTACGAGGGCTCTTTGAGCGGCACGATTACGCTAACCGCGGGGCTTGGCGGCATGGGCGGCGCCCAGCCGCTCGCGGTCACGATGAACGGGGGCGTGGTGCTGTGCGTGGAGATCGATCCCCGCCGCATCGAGCGGCGGGTGCAGACCCGATACCTGGACGAGGTGGCTTCATCCTTAAAAGACGCCGTCGCACGTTGCACCGAGGCCAAGCGAGAAGGTAAAGCGCTGAGCATCGGGATCGAGGGCAACGCTGCCGACATCGTTCCCGCGCTCCTTGAACAGGGTTTCGAGGTCGACATCGTGACCGACCAGACAAGCGCCCACGACCCGCTCAACGGCTACGTCCCGAACCGCATGTCGATGGCCGACGCGATTGAGCTGCGAGAGCAGGATCCCGACGAGTACGTGCGCCGTTCGCGCGCCGCGATCGCCGCCCACTGCGCCGCGATGGTCGGCTTCATGGATGCGGGTAGTGAAGTCTTCGACTACGGCAACAGCCTCCGAGCCGAGGCACGGCTCGGCGGTTTTGAGCGGGCCTTCGCCTACCCCGGTTTCGTCCCCGCATACGTTCGGCCGCTGTTTTGCGCCGGCAAGGGCCCATTTCGCTGGGTGGCCCTCTCGGGAGACCCGCGGGACATAGCGGCCACCGATCGCGCTGTACTGGAGGAGTTTCCCGACGACGAGCCGCTTGCGCGGTGGATTCACAACGCTTCGGAACGAATTGCCTTCCAGGGCCTTCCCGCCCGCATCTGCTGGCTCGGATACGGTGAGCGCCGCCGCCTCGGGCTGCGCTTCAACGAGATGGTTCGCTCAGGCGAACTGCGCGCGCCGATCGTGATCGGCCGCGACCATCTCGACTCGGGCTCGGTGGCGTCTCCCTATCGGGAGACCGAGGGCATGGCCGACGAATCGGATGCGATCGCCGACTGGCCGCTGCTCAATGCGCTCGTCAACACCGCCGCTGGGGCGACCTGGGTTTCGATCCACCACGGCGGCGGCGTCGGAATCGGTCGCTCCATCCACGCCGGGATGGTGTGCGTGGCGGATGGTTCATCGCTGGCGGCCGAGAAGCTCGACCGAGTGCTGACCACGGACCCGGGGACGGGGGTGGTTCGCCACGCGGACGCCGGCTACGACACGGCCTTGGCGGTCGCTTCCGAGCGGGGGGTTCGCATTCCGATGGCCGAGAAGCCGTGAAGCTCTGGTGCGAGCTCGCCTGGCTCGGGGGCGAGCGACCGCAGAGCGGCGTGGTGATTGAAATCGAGGGCGGGCGGATCGCGGCGATCAGCCCCGATGTGTCAGCGCCACCGTCCGGATCCGAGCGTATTGCGGGGCTCGTGATACCGGGGATTGCCAACGCGCACTCGCACGCCTTTCAGCGAGCGCTGCGCGGCCGGACACACGGGAGCTCTTCCCGGGGGTCGTTCTGGACCTGGCGCGACCAGATGTACGCGCTCGCCGAGTCCATCACCCCCGATGCCATGCATTCCCTTACCCGAGCCACGTTTGCCGAGATGGCGCTTGCGGGGGTAACGGTGGTGGGCGAGTTTCACTACCTCCACCACGATCGAGGCGGTGCTCGGTATTCCGACCCCAACGAGATGGGTCTCGCCGTCGCGCGGGCGGCGCGTGAGGTGGGCCTGCGTCTGACGCTGCTGGACACGTGCTACCTGCACGGGGGAGTCGGCGCCGCCGCGGAGGGCCCACAGCTTCGGTTTTGCGATGCCGACGCCGACGACTGGCGCGGGCGCGCCGACAGGCTTGTCGAAGCGCTCGGTAGCTCAGAGGAATGCGCGCGGGTCGGGGCCGCCATCCACAGCATGCGGGCCGTCGACCCCGCGTCCGCGGAGATCGTGGCGGGGTGGACGGCTGACCGGGCCGCTCCGCTTCACGCCCACGTCTCCGAGCAGCCGGCGGAAAACGACGCATGCATGGAGGCCTACAGCGCGTCGCCGACCGAGCTGCTTCACCGGGCCGGCGCCCTGTCGCCGAGGTTCACGGCAGTGCACGCCACCCACGTCTCGGCGCGGGACGTCGGGCTCCTCGGTGGCGCGCGCACATGCTGCTGCCTCTGTCCCACCACCGAACGCGACCTGGCCGACGGCGTGGGGCCTGCCCGGGCGCTCGACGATGCCGGCGTTCGACTCGCGCTCGGTACGGACTCGAACGCGATCATCGAGCCGCTAGAGGAAGCTCGTGCGGTGGAGCTCGACGAGCGGCTGGTGACCGGGGTGCGCGGGAATCACGACGCGCGGGCGCTACTTGCAATCGCTACGCGCGGCGGGTACGAGAGCCTCGGCTGGGCCGAAGGCGGCTCGCTGCGGGAGGGCGGGCTCGCCGACCTCGTCGCGGTCCGGCTGGGGAGCGTGCGCTTGGCGGGCACTTCCTCCGACGACACGCTCGGTGCACTCCTTTTCGCCGGCGCGGCGGCCGACGTCAACGACGTCGTGGTGGGTGGAGAGTTCGTCGTGCGCGACGGAGCACACGTGGCGCTCGACGTTCCCCGCGAGCTGCGAGCAGCGATCGCGGCCCTGGATCTATGAGCACCCTCGTGCTCGACAACATTGGCCTGCTGGTCACCAACGAGCCGGCGCTGGGAGACGGGCCGCTCGGGCTCGTCCGCGACGCCGCAGTGGTGTTTGACGAGGATCGCGTGGCGGCGGTCGAAAAGGCGGGAGCCGCAGCCGATACCCGCATCGACATATCCGGCAACTGCGTGATCCCGGGGTTCGTCGAGAGCCACACACACCTCGTCTTCGCGGGCGACCGCGCCGCGGAGTTCGCCGCCCGAATGGCCGGTGGCGCCTACGTGCCCGGCGGCATCTGGGACACGGTCACCACCACCCGTGAGGCTTCCGATGCGCAGCTGCGTGCTCTGGCAGGCGCCCGCCGCCGCGAGGCCGTGCGCGCCGGCATCACCCACCTCGAGGTCAAGTCGGGCTACGCGCTGGAGACCATGGGCGAGGGGCGTCTGTGCGCACTCGCCGCCGAGATCACCGACGACGCAACCTTCCTCGGAGCCCACCTGATCCCCCGCGAGTATGAGGATCGGGCGGATGACTACATCGAGCTCGTATGCGGTGAGATGCTCGAAGCGTGCGCTCCGCACGTTCGCTGGATCGATGCCTTCTGCGAGCAGGGAGCGTTCGACGAAGACCAGACGCGAACCGTGCTCGAGGCGGGTAGGAACGCCGGTCTTGGGATGCGGCTTCACGCAAATCAGCTCCGACTCGGGCCCGGGGTCCAACTCGGAGTAGAGCTCGGGGCGGCCTCCGTCGATCACTGCACGTACTTGTCGGGCGGTGACGTGGAGGCGCTCGCAGGCTCGAGCACGGTGGCCACGCTGCTGCCGGCGACGGACTTCTCCACCCGCCAGCCGTATCCCGACGCCCGGCGGCTGATCGACGCCGGCGCGACGGTGGCGCTCGCGACGAACACCAACCCGGGCTCGAGCAACACGACCTCGATGAGCTTCTGCATCGCGCTCGCCGTCCGGGAGCTGGGCATGACCGCCGAAGAGGCGCTGCAGGCAGCCACCATGGGGGGCGCCGAGGCGCTCCGGCGAACCGACGTCGGAAAGCTCGCGCCGGGCGTGCGCGCCGACGCGGTTGCGTTGGCGGCGCCCTCCTATTTGCACCTCATCTATCGCCCGGGAGTCCCCCTGGTCGCGGCGACCTTCTGCGCCGGGCGGATGGAGTGGCGCGACCCGGAGCTGGGACCTGCGCTTGACTAGCGCTGCTTCTCCCGGTGACGGTGGCTCTTGCGCGCCGGCTTTGGCGGCGCCATCGCCGCGAAGCCCGCGTTCAGCAGACGCGGCCCCTGCAGCGCGGTGTTGGCCGAGTGCAACAACACCACGCCGAGCCAGGTCCGTCCATGCCGGGCGGTGCCGACGAGGCACTGTCCCGCCGCGTCGGTAAAGCCCGTCTTGACTCCGTCGGCTCCTTTATAACCTTCGATCAGGAGGGGGTTGTTGTTGTTGAGCCACGCCTTTCCGTGCTTGATCGGGAGCGGCTGCACGGCGTGCGTCGTCGAGACGATCCGCGCCAGCAGCGGCTGCTCGAGGACCGCGTGTGCCAGCACGGCCAGGTCACGCGTGCACGAGTGGTTACCGCGATCGATGATGCCCGAGACCGTCGTGTAGTGCGTGCACGACAGCTTCATCTCGCGCGCACGCGCGTTCATCATCTTGATGAAGTTGTCCACGGTACCTCCGACGCGCTGGGCAAGGGCGATCGCGGCGTCGTTGCCGGACGGGAGCAGGAGCCCATAGAGGAGGGTCTTGACCAGCACGTGCTTGTGGAGGGGCAGGATGCCCATGCCCGAGCCCGAGAAGTGGATTACGTTTCGGGTGATGAACGCCTTGTCGCTCGGACGGGTGTGGGCGACGACGAGCAGCGCGGTCATCATCTTGGTCAGGCTCGCGATCGGTACGCGCAACTGCGGATTGCGTGACCACAGAACCTGGCCCGTGCGCACATTGAAGAGGAGCCCAGCACGCAGCCCGAGCTTGAGGTGCACGTGCACCCGCTGCGGGGCCGGGGCGGTCGCATAGGGCGGCGGCGTGTGGTGGACCACGGCATTGGTGTGAGTTGGCGTTGCCGGCCCCGAAGCCCGCGCCGCCATCAAGCCAAGCAGGACGGCCAAAAAGACCACGAGCGCAAGGACCGTTGCGCCCAGCCCGCGAAGGATGGATGCACCGCCGGAGCCCCGCCGATGCCTCCCGTCATCAAAGGTGCGTTGCCCGGTCATTGCGGCTAGTTACCGCCGTGGATTGTGCAGCAGTGCCCCGACGATGCCGACCGAGAGCAGCACGATCACGACGATCGCCACGACGCCGCCGACGTCCAAGCCATTGCTCTTGATCTCGGAGGCCGTGAGGTAGACCAGAAAGCCGATGAACAACAGCACTATGAGCAAGACGAGCTGTCGCATCAGCCCAGGTTTCCCTTCATCAGTACACCGGCTGAGGTGGCGGAACCTCTTTTCGCCGCCTTACCAAAAGGCGGATGACGAGGAGGCCAAAAACGAATCCCCCAATGTGGGCGAAGTACGCCACGCCCCCGCCTGCGCTGGACGCGGTCGTCAGCCCGGTCGCGCCGAACACGGCCTGGATCGCGAACCAGATCCCGAGCATCACGTAAGCCGGGATCTCGATCACCGTGAAGAAAAAGATG
This sequence comes from Solirubrobacteraceae bacterium, assembly GCA_035650455.1. Taxonomy (GTDB): domain Bacteria; phylum Actinomycetota; class Thermoleophilia; order Solirubrobacterales; family Solirubrobacteraceae; genus Palsa-465. Next base: position 49,534 of record DASRHQ010000100.1, on the reverse strand, counting down.
ATGAGCACGAGCGTCAGGACACGCGCCCGTGGATACAGGACGATGTAGGCACCGAGGACCCCGGCGATCGCCCCGGATGCGCCCAGCGTCGGCGCCGTTGAGTTCGGCGCGACGGCGACCTGGAGAGCCAGCGCCGCGATCCCGCTGACGAGATAGAAGGCCAGGTACTTGAAGCGGCCCAACGCGTCCTCGACGTTGTTGCCAAAGATCCATAGGAACAACATGTTGCCGCCGATGTGAATGATCGAGGCGTGCATGAACATGCCGGTGAAGACCGTCTCCCAGCTAGGAAGCAGGTTCTGGGCCGCGATGCCGTTCGCGTTCAGCAGCCGGGTGTTGCAGAGAATCTCCGGAGGACTCGTCCCAGACACGGTGTGCCGAACGACCTCCGCGCAATGAACGCCGGGGTGCGTGAGCGCAAAGGGGATCGCTCCATACTTGAGCTCCTGACCCTGGGTGGGACCCTGGATGAACGATCCTCCGTGCCTGATCGCCAGGATGTAGACAACGAAGTTCGCGATGATCAACGCGAGCGTGACCAGCGGGAACCGGTCGGCCGCAACGTTGTCCTTGAGCGGGATCACCGGTTCTGGGTTGAACCAGCTAGACGAGTCCCGCGGCCGCTACGGGTCCTTCCCCCGGGCCCTGGATGGGCACATGCTCGTCGGCGTGGTAGCTTGAGCGCACGAGCGGTCCAGCCGCCACGTGCTCGAAGCCGAGCTCGTAAGCGGCTTGCTCGAGTTCGGTGAACTCGTCTGGATGCCAGTAGCGCACGATCGGCAGGTGATCCTTGGTGGGGCGCAGGTACTGGCCGATCGTCAGCACCTGGACGTGATGCCCGCGAAGGGTCCCCAGCGCGTCGACCATCTCCTCGAAGCTTTCGCCCAGCCCGACCATCAGGCCCGACTTTGTGACCACCTCGTCTCCGCCCAGCTCCTTGGCGTTGCGCAGCACGCGGCAGGAGCGCTCGAACCGCGATCCCCTGCGCGCAAGCGGATATAACCGTGGCACCACCTCGACGTTGTGGTTAAAGACGTCCGGGCGCTCGGCGATCACCTTCGCCAGCGGCATCTCCTCGCCGCGGAAATCGGGCGTGAGGACCTCGACCCTGCACGCGGGTGCCTGCCGTCGGATCTGGCGGATCACCCCCACGAACGCGGACGCTCCGTAGTCGGGCAGGTCATCGCGGTCGACGCTGGTGATCACGGCGTGGCGCAGCCCCATCCGCGCAACACTGCGCGCCACGCGCGCCGGCTCGAGCGGATCGTTCCAGGTCGGCGTCCCGGTCTTCACGTTGCAGAAGCCGCAGCGACGCGTGCAGACGTCCCCGAGGATCATGAAGGTTGCCGTTCCCCGCTGCCAGCACTCGCCGATGTTCGGGCAGGCCGCCTCCTGGCAGACGGTGTGGAGTTGCTCGCGCTCGATCAGGTCATGGAGTTCGCGGTACTTCGGGCCGCCGGGCGCGGGAACCTTGAACCACGGGGGCTTGCGCCCGCGGAACTCCTGCACGTCCGGCCCGAGGAGCTTTAGGGGATCCGCCCCTCCGGGATGCAGTCGGGCTCGGGTTGGCCGTCGCTGACTTGTCACAACGCGTTACTCACACCTGACGCTTTCGCCTTCACCATAGCTTGATGCCCGAGGCTGGTCGAGAAAGCGACACCAGGTGTCGCTTATTCACCCAGCCTCCGCTGGACGGGGCAATCGCGGCCCTCGCCTCACGACAGCACGGGGTCGTCGCCCTCGATCAGCTCACGGCCCTCGGGCTGTCGGGACGAGCAGTTCAACATCGCGCCCAATGCGGACGCCTCCACCGCGTCCACCGCGGCGTCTACTCGCTCACCCCCGCCACGCTGCTCAAACGAGAAGGCCACTGGATGGCGGCCGTACTCGCTGCCGGGCCGGGCGCGGTCCTGAGCCATCGCAAGGCCGCCGCCCTGCATGGGCTCCTCGACTGCAGCCGCGCCCACGTCGAAGTCACCGTGCCCGGCCGCACCCGGCGCGCCCGTCCCGGCATCGACATCCATCGCTCGACGACGTTGACTGACGCCGACGCCACGACCGTCGACAACGTCCCCTGCACCACGGTCGCCCGCACCCTCATGGACCTCGCCGACGTCATCGAACGCCGCCGCCTCGAGCGCGCCTTCGACCAGGCGGAGATCCGCGAAGTATTCGATCTCAAAGCGATCCAGGACCAACTCGCCCGTAATCCGACCCGGGACGCGGCGCGCAAGGTGACCGCCGTGCTCGAGGAGCACTACATCGGGTCCACACCGACCGAAAGCGAGACCGAGGAGGGGTTTCTCGCGCTGTGCCGCAGGGCACGGTTGCCCGAGCCCGAGCTCCAGCAGTGGCTGGTCCTGCCCGACGGCGGGCCGCCCATCCGCGCAGACTTCCTCTGGCGCAAGCAGCGCGTCGTGGTCGAGACCGACGGCGACAAATACCACCGGACCGCGCAGCGGTTGCGCAACGACGCACGAAGAGACCAGCGGCTCACGGTCCACGGCTTCAAGCCGATTCGAACGGGCTGGCGCCAGATCTTCTACCGGCCCGCGGAGCTCGAGGCGACCGCGAGGGCGCTTCTGTTCTCGTAGGCCGCGCCGGCCACGATGACCCCCAAAGCCGCCTCGACCCGCGCAAGCGACACCAGCCGCTGCCGCCGCCCCAGTTCGCTCGCCAGCGCGAAGGCCGCCCGCCTGCGAAAGCACTTCATCTGCGCTGAGGAAGCGAAGGTCTCCTTGACCAGAGAGGTCATGCGAACGCCCTCCAGCCCGCACGGGACGACCCAACTGAAGGGCTCGAGGTCGTTCTCAATGTTGATCGCGAACCCGTGCGTGGTTACGCCACGCGCGACGTGGACGCCGATCGAGGCGATCTTGCGATCCTGCACCCAGACTCCGGTGTAGTCGGGGCCGTCCTGCGGCCGTGCTCGGGCCGCGACGCCCTCCTGGGCCAGGGCCTGCACCAGCGCCCTCTCCAGCAACCGAACGTAGGCCACCACGTCGTCGACGCGGACGATCGGGTAGCCGACGAGCTGGCCCGGTCCGTGATAGGTGACCTTCCCGCCACGATCTGTCTGCACGGTCTCGATGCCCCGCGCCAGGTACCATTCCTCGCCCATCGGCAGCTCCCCGGGGGCGGAACGCCGCCCGCGCGTGTAAACCGGCGAGTGCTCGAGGGTGAGCATCACGTCGGGGACGAGATCCTGTTGGCGCGCTGAGCGGATCCGCTCCTGCAGCGCGAGCGCTTCCCGGTACTCGATCGTCCCCAGGTGGCAGACCCAGAGCTCGGGCTGATCCATGACGCTACGCGCCGGTCCAGCCCTCGAGATGGCGCTTGACGCTCGCCAGGAACTGCGCCGCGATCGCGCCATCGAGCGCACGGTGGTCCCAGCTCAGCCCGAGGATGGTCATCGGGCGGATCGCGATCGAGTCGTTCCCCTCGGCGTCGGCGACCACCACGGGCCGCTTGACGACCGCCTCGAGGTCCAGGATCCCCACCTGCGGCTGGTTGATGATCGGCGTTGCCATGATCGAGCCGAACTGCCCGGGGTTGGTGATCGTGAACGTCCCGCCGCGGACCTCGTCGGGCGTGAGGCCGCCGTCGCGCGCGCGACGGGCGAGGTCCTTGATGCGCGCGGCCAGGCCTTCAACGGACAGCTCGTGCGCGTCGTGAATCACGGGCACGATCAGACCCTTCTCGCCCAGCGACACCGCAATCCCCAGGTGGATGGCGTGGTGGCGGGTGTAGCTCTCCCCATCGAGCCAGGCGTTCAGATCGGGGTGCTCGCGCAGGGCCGCGATCGTCGCCCGCGCGACAAACGCCAGCGCGGTCGCGCCGAGACTCTTGCGCGCGGACTCGACCCGGCTCATATCCGTCTCGATCCATGTCGTGCAGGTGGCCGCGGTTTCGAGCGAGCGCTTCATGTGCTCGCCGATCTGTCTGCGCATGCGCGAGAGCTCGCCCGTCGGGACAGCGGCCGCGGCGGCTCCAGCCGGCGGTGCCGAAACCGGCTCCGGCCGGTACGGGCTCTCGATGTGCAGCGGCGGCTCCTCGACCGTCGACCCGCCGGAACCGGACTCGATGAACGCCAGCACGTCCTGCTTCCGAACGCGCCCGCCCCGACCGGTGCCGGGCACGGCGGAAAGGTCGATGCCGTGTTCTGCGGCGATGCGCTGTACGACCGGCGAGTAGCGCCGGCCGTCGCGGGCGCCGTCGGCCCGCGGGGCGGCCTGAGGGGCGGGGGTGGGCTCGGACACCGCGTCGACCTGGCCGTCGCCGTTTGAGGGAGCGCCCTCCGGCCTCGAGGTTGAGGGGCCGGAGGGGCCGGCCTCGGACTTCGAGGGCGCGCTGGAGGACTTCGAGGGCGCGCTGGAGGGCGTCGAGGGCGCGCCGTCAGGAGGCTCCGGCGCGCGGGCAGTCTCGGCCCCTTCACCGACCCCCACCCGAGCCAGCACTTCGCCGACGGCCACGGTCGTCTCGACGGGCACGACGATCTCGGTAACGACCCCGCTCACGGGGGCGGGCACCTCCGTGTCGATCTTGTCCGTGGAGATCTCGCAGATGGTCTGGTCGGCCTCGATCCGATCGCCCACCTCGACGCGCCAGGCGACCACGGTGCCCTCCGCCACGGAGACCCCCATCTGGGGCATCGTGACGTCGACGACGGAGGCGGTCTCAGTACTCGAGGAGCTCATGGCAAGCCTCCCTGATGCGGTCTACGCTCGGCAGCACCGCCTGCTCCAGCGGCGGCGAGAAGGGGATGGGAACGTCTGGCGTGGCAACGCGCACCACCGGTCCGTCGAGGTCCTCGAAGCCGCGTTGCGCGATCAGAGCAGCGACCTGAGCGCCGGCCGCGCAGGTGGCGTTCGCCTCGTCGACGATCACGACCTTCGAGCAGCGAGCGACCGAATCGAGAATCGCGTCCTCGTCGAGCGGGACCAGCGACCGCAGGTCAAGCACCTCGATCGAGGCGCCCTCGAGATCCTCGGTTGCTTCGAGCGCCGTGTGGACCATGGCGCCGTAGGCGATCACCACAAGATCCGAACCCGATCGGGCGACACGCGCCGTCAGCGGCGTCTCGAACACGCCCTCCGGCACCTCGCCCTTGATCCGCCGATACAGGTGCTTGTGTTCCATGTAGCAGACCGGATTGGGGTCGCGGATCGCGGTGTGTAGAAGACCCTTGGCGTCCTCGGCCGTCGAGGGAGCGACGATCTTGATCCCCGGCGCGTGCATGAACCAGCCCTCGGGGTTTTGCGAGTGAAATGGGCCACCCGAAAACCCGCCGCCCGAGGGAAGGCGCACTGTAATTGGGACGGCAAGCCCCTGGCGATAGTGCATCTTGCCCGCGACGTTGACGAGCTGGTCAAAGCCGCATGAGATGAAGTCGGAGAACTGCATCTCGCAGACCGGCCGCATCCCCACGACCGCGGCGCCGACCGCGGTGCCGATGATGCCCGACTCCGCGAGCGGGGTGTCCATCACGCGCTCGGGGCCGAACTCCGAGACAAAGCCGTCGGTCACCTTGAACGCGCCGCCGAAGGCGCTGATGTCCTCGCCCATGATCAGCACGCGCTCGTCGTCGCGCAGCTCGTCCCGCAACGCAGCAGAGATCGCCTGGAGGTAGGTGAGCGGCGCCATCAGCCCGCCGCTCCCGAGAACCCGCTCCATGGTGCCTGACCGTCGCGCAGCGGCTCGGCCTCGCCCTCGCAGAAGACGCCCTCGGTCGCCTTTGCGGGGTCGGGCATGGGAGCCTGAAGCGCCTCCTGCGCCGCAGCGTTGATCTCCTCGGTCACCTCCGCCCGCAGGGCATCGACGTCGACGCCGATCTCTCGCAAACGAGCCTCCTGCTGCTCGATCGGATCGCGTTTGCGCCACTCCTCGACCAACTCCTTGGGCACGTACTTCATGTCGTCGTGGGCGGCGTGGCCGTGCATGCGCATCGTCACCGCCTCGATCATGGTCGGCCCGTCGCCCGCCAGAGCCCGCTCGCGGGCATCGTGGGTCGCCTCGAACATCGCCTCGGCGTCGTTGCCGTCGACCGTGACGCCGACAAGTCCATACCCCGCGGCGCGCTCGACGGGATCGACTGCAAACTGCTTATCCAGTGGCGTCGAGTACGCGTACTGGTTGTTCTCAAGCACGAAGATGACCGGCAACCGCTGCACTCCGGCCCAGTTCATGGCCTCGTGGAAATCGCCCCGCGAAGTCGAGCCGTCCCCGAACCAGGTGAGCGCACAGCGCTGCTCGCCCCGGATCTTGAAGGCCATCGCCATTCCCGTGGCCACAAGCATCATGTCGGGCAACATCGAGACCATCCCCACGCACCCCACCCGGTAGTCGCCGAAGTGAACGTTGCCGTCGCGACCGGCGGTGATGCCTGTCTCGCGGCCCATGTACTGGGCAAAGATCCGCGCCGGAGTCACGCCCCGGACGATGTGGGCCGCGAGGTCGCGATGCAGAATGCAGAGGCGGTCCTCGGCGGCCATCGCGAAGGCGGCGCCCGCGGACACGGCCTCCTGGCCGAACCCGTCGTAGAAGGACCCCGGCACCTTGCCCTGACGGTAGAGAGTCATCGCGCGCTCCTCGATGCCCCGCATCAGCAGCATGGCTCGGAGCAGCCAGATGCGGTCCTCTACCTGAAGATGACCCACCGCGCCGCCCGTCCGAGCGGTCGCCTGGGCTGTTTGCGTTGCCATCTTTCTCCCTGATCCGTGGCCAGAAGCGGGATCTCCGTCTGAACCACCTTCCACAGGCCCCCGGGGTCTCCGGCGGGCCCCTCGTCGGGACATGTGGGAGCTTAGTGCACCGACCGGCTCAAGCAGACGACCGGCGGAGTGCTTGCACGGCCCCGGAGAAGGCGACCGGATCCCAGCCGGCGGGACTAACCTTCGAGCATGGACGGTGCCTGGCTCCTCGGCACCCAGCGGTCCAAAATCCGCTCCCAGTTTGCCCGCCTGCGCTGGCGACGGCGCGGTGCATGGCTGTGGCCGACGTTCGCCCTGCTGACCGCGGCCGACGCGGTCATTGGCCACGAACTGCCCCCGATCGGCGACAGCCAGGCGATCTTCGCTGCCGTGCTGCTCGGAGGGATCTTCAACCTGCTCGGGGTCATAGTCCTGTCGTGGCCGCTCAGCCTCCTTGTGCGACGCGTGCGGCCGGATCTGCCGGCGGTGATCGCGCGCGACTACGCGGGAACCTTCGTTGTGGTCGCGATCACGGCGGTGCTGCTGGGGGTGGGCATCGCGCATCGATCGACGATCCTGCAGCGCTCGGCCGACGCGCGCGAGGCCGCCGTGCGGGCGGAGGCGTGGATCGGGACGCGGGCGCCGGCGGCATTCCGGCGCGAAGCGGCGCGCCTCGACACCCTCGCGATCGAGCCCGGCCGCCTCTACCGCAGCTGCGTCACCAGCGCCGACGCGAAGCGCAGCTACTGCGTGATCGTGAAGCTGTGGCGTCCGGCGGCCAGGAGCGTCACCTTCGCCGGCAACGAGGCGAACGCCGTGTTCGCGACCGGCGTCGGGTAGCCGCGGGCGCGGGTGGCTAGGCGACGGCCATCGCCCGCTGCGCCGGCAGCCTGAACACGGTCGGGAAGATCAGCGCCTCGAACGGGTTGCCGCTGAGCTCGAGCCGCCCGCTCGAGAGAAGCTCGGGCCAGCCCATCGCCGCGGACCCCAGGCGCACAAGATCGCCGGCGGCGACCGTCACTGCAGTCACGCCCTCGCCCGCTCCACCCCGACGCACCTCACACCGGCCGTCGTGGATCTTGATCGTGAAGCGACCCGGCTCGTGGCCTCGCGGATCGCGGATGCGCAGTTCAAAGAGCGCGTCGAGATCGGCGGCCGCCTCGGCGTCGAAGCGCCGGGTGATGGCGAGCGGGATCGCCCGCAGCACCGCCCGATAGAACAGGGGCCGTTGTTCAAGGCGAGCCACGGCTTCGCCCCCCTTCGCAATCGCGTCTCGGAAGCGAACGCGGCGAGCGGCCGCACTCATGCCATCAGATGCCCCATCGCCTCGACGGGATCCGAGAAAAGCATCAAGGCATCGTCGGTGGCGACCATGCGGCCGTAATGGGTGGACATCTCATGCTGGATCGAATACGCGTCGATCGCGTAGCCGAGTTCGGCGGACACGTCGTCGTATGGAATCACTAGGCGGGCGGGCGCGCGGATGTCCCAGAAGGCCGGCTGGTCGCGCACGACCACGCCGTCGCGCCGGGCCAGAATGCCGGCGACGGCGTCGCCCTCTGCGCTCTTGGCATCGAACGGGCCGACGGGCGCTTCGAGCTGGAGCTCGCGCTGCGGGTGCGCAGACTTCTTACTCATGACCGGGCCGGCTCATGAGCCGGCCCGCCGGCCGGAACATGTTCCGGCCGGGGCGGGCGAACATGTTCGCCTGCCAAGATCAAACAACCTGTTCGTCGACCGGGAGGCAGACTTCGCAGAAGTCGTTCCCGAACGCGGTGAGGCGGATGGTCCGCTGGACCGTGCGCGCGCGGCCGGCGCGCTTGATGGCGTCCATCGCCTCGGGCTGAGCCTCGAGGACCTGGTAGCGGCTGGGATCGTCCAGGGACTCCTGGGAGAAGCAGATCAAGCCGAGACGCTCCAGGTTGTTGAGGTAGGCCGGCACGCGCTCAGGGCTGCGACAGCCCGCTTCCGTGCCCATCATGTTGAGCGCCCGTGCCACCAGCTGCGAACCCACGCCGATCAGGTTTGAGGCCCTGACGTCGATCGCCGGTTGCGGGCCGTCGCGGGCGAGCAGCCGCAGGATGCGGGCCTCGTCGGGAGCGAGCTCCGTGAGGATTCGGGCATAGGCGGGATGGGCGGCGTCCTGCGCGTTGACGTCGGCCGATTGGCGCAGCAGGTCGGCGCCGCGGGCTCGCAACGAATCGGCCTGCGTGTCGTCGATCCCAGGGGGAAAGAGCTCCCGCAGCCGCCGGTCGATCTCCGTGATGCCGAGAAGCTCCTGCGCGTAGGCGCGCAGGGCGGACCCGAGCTCCTGCCCGAACGCGCGCGCGTCGGAGGGCACGACCACGCGGACGACCCTCGCGCCGACCTTGACTCCGGTCTCGACCCCCCAGACCGCGCTGCGCAGCCCCGCGGCGACGGTCAGTCGGCCGATCGCGGGGAGCAGTTCGATGGTCTCCTCGACCGGCGAGGAGGCCGGCCAGCGTGCCGGCGGCCACCGTCTGGTCCCGTCCTGCACCAGCTCGCCGCGAACGTGCTCGTTCATCCGAAGATCCCCAGGTGGATGAGACCGCCCGCGAGCCCGAGCACCGCCCCATGCAGCAGCAGCAGCCACTCGTCCTGACGGGTCGCCGTCCGCAGCATCTCGCCGAAGTCCTGCGGTGGCAGCTTCCGCATCCGCTCAGCAATATATTTACGCATCGTCTCACTCTGGGCCTGACTGAAGTCCGGGTCCTCGAGCGGCGTCATCAGCTGGTCGATCGGCTCGACCGCGAACGAGTGCGAGATCCGGTCGTACTCCTTCGAACCGACCGCGACTCGCAAAGGAGTGCGTGCCCGGCCCGCGGCCCGGTCGACCGCGGGTCGCATCGAGGTTTCGATCAGGGCGCGGGTGCGGTCCGAGCGGGGGCCTTCGAGCAGCTCGTGGCCGAAGTTGCTCATGGTCAGGATCTCGTCGGACACGATCCGCGCGTAGACGCCTGAGACCTCTGGCTGGCGGCGGATGAACAGTCCCTGGATGCGCAGCGGGCCGACCCGATGGGGCTCGCGCGGCTCGTAGATCATCCACAGCGCGACCCAGTTGGTGACGTAGCCGACGATCACGCCCAGGATCGGCAAGAGCCACCAGTAGGTGACGAAATGAGTCAGTGCGGCGACCGGTATCCCCAGCAGGAAGCCGAAGTAGAAGCCGAAGTTCTTGATGAAGCGCAGTTCGCGCCCGCCCATGTCGAGGAAGACACGGTTGGCCAGCCCCGGCTGCTCGTCGAAGCGCTTGATCACCATCAGCTTGATGTCCAGCAACTGATCGAGGTTTTCCCCGATCTGATCGGTGAGGTCCGAGACGATCGCCGGCAACTGCTCCAGCACCCTCGTATAGACGGTCTCGCGTACCTGCTCGGGCAGCTCCGCCCACAGCCGCGGATGCTCCCGAGTCATGATGCGGTCGACGGTCGAGCGCATATCGTCGCGCGTGACCTCGACGATCTGGTGGGCCATCTTCTCGGGCTCGAGCTGATCCCAGAATTCCGATGGGGTCCCGAGCTTTGCGATGCCGACGTCCACGGCCAGGCTGCCCATCTTGGCCGCGCGCGAGGGCACGATCCCCTGCCACCCGATCCCTCCCACCATCAATCCCGGGATCTGGCGGATGCGTCGCGGGAGCATGCGCACGACATGACGCAGCGGGGCAATCCGCAGGCCCTTGAAGTGGACGGGGTAGAACAGCATCAGCACCCCGGTCCAGTTCGTCAAATAGCCGATCGCGCCCGTGAAGAACGGAACGGTGATCAGCGCGACGAGTCCGTGGCTGCTCACAGCACGAGCAACGGTACAGTTGCGCGGCTGATGCCATTCGTAGCGGTGATCACCGGGGCTTCGAGTGGCATCGGCGAGGCGACGGCCCGCCGGTTCGCGCGTGAGCCCGACGCTGCGCTCGTGCTTGTCGCGCGGCGGCGGGATCGGCTGGACGCGCTCGCAGCTGAGCTCGGGGGCGCCACGGTGGTGGCGGTCGACCTGACGTACGCCGAGGCGCCGAGAATCGTGCGCGAGGCGGTCGAGCGCGAGCACGGCCGGCTGGACTTGCTCGTCAACAACGCCGGCGCCTCGTGGCGGGGGCGCTTCGCCGAGACCGGGTGGGCGAACGTCGAGCGGCACATGCACGTGAACTTCGATGCCCCCGTCCGGCTGACCGAGGCGCTACTGCCGCTGCTGCGTCGAACGGCCGCCTCCAGCCCGGGAGCCCGGCGCGTCTCGATCGTGAACGTCGCCTCGACCGCGGGGCGCGTCTCCCGGCCCGGCGCCGGCGCCTACTCGGCCAGCAAGGCCGCGCTCGCGGCCTGGACCGACGCACTGGCGCTCGAGGAGCTTGAAGACGCCGTCCACGTCGGCCTTGTCATGCCAGGGTTCGTACCCACGGAAGGATTCCCGGCGACCGAACTGCACGGGCGGGCGCTGACGCGCTGGGCCCTCTCGTCGCCCGAGCGCGTGGCCGAGGCCATCGTCGAGGCCGGCCCCGGTGGCAAGGCAGAGCGCTACGTGCCGCGTCCATACTGGCTCGCCGCCGCCGCGCGGACGCTGCTGCCAGGGGTGGTCAGACGGGCCACCGCCGGCGGTGCGTTCACGACCGGGACGGGCGCGGGGGAGTAGGGTCACGTCAGTGTCAGAGGGGGACGAGTGGGCGGGGAGTTGTGGGCGGGCGCGCGGCGAGAGCTGGGCGGGCGCGCGGCGCCACCGTGAGCCGGCGCCGTCGCGGCCTCGCGGGACCGGGGGTGGCACAAAAGTGGCCACGCTGCGGCCGTCGCGCCGAGGATGGACAGAAAGTGCCGCCAAGCGGGCAAAATCGGCCGCACTCCGTCTGCGCGCGCAAGTTTGGCCGGTTTCTTTCGCCCTTGCCCGAGCCCCGACCACTAGCCCCGAGCCCTAACGGTTCGAGAGCGGTGCCGCCCACACAAGGCCACCTCTAAGCTACACCCCTGTAAACAAACTTCCGGGAGCAGAAGGACAGATGAACTCAACAGTGCGCCGCGTGGCCGTGCTCGGCGGCAGCCGAATCCCTTTCGCCCGCCAGAACGGCCCCTACGCGCAGGCCTCAAACCAGGACATGTTGACCGCCGTGCTGAATGCGGTCGCGGAGAAGTTCGGGCTGGAAGGAGAACGACTGGGCGAGGTGGCCGCCGGCGCGGTGCTCAAGCACAGCCGTGACTTCAACCTGACGCGTGAATCCGTGCTCGGCTCGAGGATCGCGCCCGAAACGCCCGCCTACGACGTACAGCAGGCCTGCGGGACGGGGCTCGAGGCGACGATCCTGATCGCCAATAAGATCGCGCTGGGTCAGATCGATTCCGGAATCGCGGGCGGCGTCGACACCACCTCCGATGCCCCGCTGGTGCTCAACGAAGACCTTCGGGAGGTTCTGCTGCAGGCAAACCGTGCCGGGTCGACCGCGGGCAAGGTGCGCGCCCTGACCAAGTTCAGGCCTCAACAGCTCGTGCCCGAAATCCCCCGCAACGCGGAGCCGCGCACCGGTCTCTCGATGGGGGAGCACTGCGCGCTGATGGCGGAGGAATGGGGGATCACCCGTTCTGAACAGGACGAGGTCGCCGTCCGCAGCCACCGCAACCTCGCTGCGGCTTACGAGTCCGGGTGGATGGAGGACCTCGTCGTCCCCTACCTCGGGCTCGAGCGCGACCAGAATCTCCGCCCCGACTCCACGATCGAAAAGCTCGGGAAGCTCAAGCCCGTGTTCGGAGGACCCGACGGCACGATGACCGCGGGCAACTCGACGCCGCTGTCAGACGGCGCCTCGGCGGTGCTCTTGGCCGGGGAGGAATGGGCTCGTGACCACGGATTGCCCGTGCTCGCGTACCTGGTCGACGCACAAACGGCCGGAGTGGACTACGTGCACAAGCGCGAGGGGCTGCTGATGGCGCCGGCCTACGCGATGCCGCGGATGCTGCACCGGGCAGGCCACAAGCTTCAAGACTTCGATTTTTACGAGGTCCACGAGGCCTTTGCGGCTCAGCTGCTGTGCACGCTGAAGGCGTGGGATGACGCGCGCTTCTGCCGGGAGCGGCTGGGGCTCGAGCAGCCGCTGGGGGAGATCGAGCGAGAGAAGCTCAATGTCCACGGAGGGTCGCTCGGCGCCGGGCACCCCTTCGGCGCCACCGGAGGACGGATCGTGGCAGGGCTCGCGAAGATGCTTTCAGAGAACGGCTCGGGGCGGGGCGTGATGTCGATCTGCGCAGCGGGCGGTCTGGGTGTCACTGCGATCATGGAGGCCGCGTAAATGGCTGACCGTTACCAACAGCTGATCAACACGCCGATCGGGAAGATCGTCTCCAAGCAGGTGGGTCTCCCCGCGCCGGTCAAGCTCGAGCGCTACGAGCCGGGCCAGGCGGTCGTGTCGGGGCCGGTCCTGGTCGGCGCTGCTCCCGGCGGGCGGCTTGTGGACTCGATCCAGCGGTTCCTAGGCGAAGCGGGCGCGGAGGTGGTCAGCGGGCCGCCGGCTTCGGAGGAGACCTTCAAGGCGATCGTCTTTGACGCGAGCGGGGTCCGGTCAAGCGAGGACCTGCGCGAGGTGTGGTCCTTCTTTCACCCCGTGATCCGCCGGGTCCGCGAATCGGGGCGGGTCCTCGTTCTGGGCTCGCCGCCCGAGGACTGTGAGGCCTGGCGGGAAGCCACGGCGCAGCGGGCGCTTGAGGGATTCGTGCGCTCGGTCGCCAAGGAGGCCAGACGCGGCGCCACGGCGCAGCTCGTGTACGTGTCGCACGAAGCCGAGGAGCACATCGCCTCGACGCTGCGCTTTTTGATCTCGCCAAAGTCGGCCTACGTATCCGGGCAGGTGGTCCGGGTGGGCGAGGCGGTGGCATCGACGGATGCGATCGACTGGTCCCGGCCGCTCGACGGCAAGGTGGCGCTGGTCACGGGCGCGGCGCGGGGGATCGGAGAGGCGATCGCGGAGGTCCTCGCGCGCGACGGAGCCCACGTGGTCGGTTTGGACGTCCCCGCTCTGAGCGACGAGCTTCAGACGGTCACCGGGCGGCTTGGCGGCTCCTCGTCGACGCTCGACATCACCGATCGGGACGCGCCCGAGCGGATCGCTTCGCACCTGCTTGGCGAGCACGGCGGCGTCGACGTCCTGGTCCACAACGCCGGCGTGACCCGCGACAAGACCCTCGGGAGGATGACGGAGGATCTGTGGGACATGGTGATCGCGATCAACCTGACCGCGCAGGAGCGGATCAACGAGGAGTTGTTGCGGCGTGAGGCCGTCCGCACGAACGGGCGCATCTGCTGCGTTTCGTCGATGAGCGGGATCGCGGGCAACGCGGGCCAGGCCAACTACTCAACCTCGAAGGCGGGGGTGATCGGGATGGTCCAGGCGCTCGCGCCTCGGGTTGCCGGAGCCAAAGCGACGATCAACGCGGTGGCGCCGGGCTTCATCGAGACGCGCATGACGGCGGCGATGCCGATCGCGCCACGTGAGGCGGCTCGGCGGATGAACAGCCTTTCCCAGGGCGGCCTCCCGGTGGACGTGGCCGAGACGATCGCCTGGTTTGCGAGCCCCGGCTCGGGTGGCGTGAACGGAAACGTCGTCCGCGTCTGCGGTCAGAGCATGATCGGGGCGTGAGGCCGGTGACGTCCTCCGAGCGCGTCCTCGATTCACCGCCGTCGCTTTTGCCGCTGTTCGCACGATCGGCCGCTGCCCTCATTCCGGGGACGTCGCGGCTGCCCTTCATCGGCGGGGGCGGCGGCCGCGAGATCCCCGAGCTGACTCTGACGCTTCCGTCTGTGCGGGTGGAGCGCGAGCGGCTCGTCGCCTACGACCGGGTGTGCGGGTTCTCACTGTCGGACACGCTTCCGCCGACGTACATCCACATTCTCGCGTTCCCGCTTCACCTCAAGCTCATGTCCGAGCGGAGCTTCCCGTTCCGGGCCATCGGCCTGGTGCACATCGCCAACAAGATCAGCCAGCACCGACACGTCAACGCCGCGGAGGAGCTTTCACTGCGAGTCGTCCCGACCGCGCTTGAGCCGCACCCGCGCGGACGGCAGTTCTCGCTGCGGACCGAGGCGCGAGTCGGCGAGGAGCTTGTATGGGAGGAGGTATCGACGATCCTCAAGCGCGGGGCCGGATCGGCTGGGCCCTCCGGACCCGTGGCAAGGCCGTCGACTGACGAGTTGCCCGTTACCGCCACCTGGAAGCTTCGCGGCGACCTCGGTCGCCGTTACGCGTCGGTCTCAGGCGACATCAACCCGATCCACATGCATCCCCTGAGCGCCAAGCTGTTCGGGTTTCCGTCGGCGATCGCCCACGGGATGTGGACCAAGGCTCGTTGCCTGGCGGCGCTCGAAGGCCGGCTCCCGGCGGCCTTCACGGTGGAGGTGTCGTTCCGGCGGCCCATCGTGCTGCCCGCGATGGTCGGGTTCGCGCAAGCCCCGGCCTCTGAAGGCGGCGTGCGCTTCAGCGTCAGGGACGCTCGCAAATCCACGCCGCACCTGGCTGGGAGCGCGAAGTTCGGCTGAGCCGTATCTTCGACGTGTGACCACATTCGCGGACCTGGGTCTTGCTCCCGAGCTGCTGGAGGCGCTCAAGGACGTCGGCTACGAGCGGCCCACCCCGATCCAGGAGGAGGCCATCCCACCGCTGCTCCAGGGACTCGACGTGATGGGCCAGGCCCAGACCGGCTCGGGAAAGACCGCCGCATTTGGCCTGCCGATGCTCCAGTACGTCGACCCTTCGGAGGCCGATGTCCAGGGCCTCGTCCTGACGCCCACGCGCGAGCTGTGCATCCAGGTGACGCAGGCGCTGCGCGCCTACGGGGCGCGCAAGGGCATCGACGTGGTCGCGGTGTTCGGGGGCGCCCCGATCCGCTCTCAGCAGTCCCAGCTGCGAGCCGGCGGCCACCTGGTGGTGGGGACCGTGGGGCGAGTCAAGGACCTGATCTCGCGCCACTCGCTGTTGCTTCACCGTTGCCGCTGGGTGGTGCTCGACGAGGCCGATGAGATGCTCGACCTGGGCTTCTTGGAGGACGTCGAGCGGATCCTCTCCCTGATGCCCGCGAGCCGGCAGACCGCGCTGTTCTCGGCCACCATGCCGCCCGAGATCAGGCGCCTTGCCACTCAGTACCTCTATGACCCGGTGACCGTCAAGGTGGAAGCCCCCACGCTCACGGTCGACACCGTCGAACAGTTCGGGCTGGAGGCGCCGGGGCGGGGCAAGTCCGACGCGCTGGTCCGGGTGCTGGAGGCAGAACAGCCCGAGCAGGCGCTGGTGTTCGTGCGAACCAAGATCCGCTGCGAGCAGCTCTACCGCGCCTTGCGTGACAGGGGGTTCGACGTCAAGGCCCTGCACGGCGACATGACGCAGGGCGCCCGCGACGGGGTCATGATCTCGTTCAAGGAGGGCCGCCTGCCGCTGCTGGTCGCCACCGACGTGGCCGCCCGCGGCCTCGACATCTCGGGAATCTCGCACGTGATCAACTTCGACGTGCCGACCTCTCCCGACGTCTACGTGCACCGGATCGGCCGGACCGCGCGGGTCGGACGCAGCGGACGCGCGATCACGCTGTACGAGCCCCGCCAGCGGCGGGAGATAGAGGCGATCGAACGCCACGCCGGGGTCAAGCTGGCCCCGTGGGTCAGAGGCGCTCACGTGGCGCCGTTGCCGGTCTCCGCGCCGCCCCGCCGCCACTCCAAGCCTCACGTCGGCCAGACCTGGGACGGTCCGGTGCGCAAGCTGATCGTGGCGGGTGGGCGAGCCGCCGGGCTCGAGCCGTCGGACATCATCCACGCGATCACCGCGGCCACAGGGCTGGACGGGGAGGCCGTGCGCAACGTGCGGGTCCTCGAGCGGTTCGCGTTCGTCGAGGTACCCGCGAGCGAGGCCGACCGCGTCGCCGCGCTGAGCGACCGGATCGAGGTCGGTGGCCGCCCGTTGCGTGTGGAGCTCACGCGCCAATAGGCGCACTTCACGGCTGGTGGTGCGCGTGACCAATGTGTTTAGAGGCGGGCCTCTTGTGGCTAGTCTTCACGGCGAATGAGTCAAGCCAAGATCCACACCACACGGGGGACGATCGCGGTCGACCTGTTCGACGAGGACGCCCCCAAGACCGTCGAGAACTTCCGCAAGCTCGCTTCCGACCACTTCTATGACGGCATCATCTTCCACCGCGTGATCCGCGACTTCATGATCCAGAGCGGATGTCCGGAAGGAACCGGCACCGGCGGGCCCGGCTACACATTCGAGGACGAAATCAACGATCACAAGATCGTGCGCGGAGCGCTGGCAATGGCCAACGCCGGTCCCGATACGAACGGGTCGCAATTCTTCATCGTCACCGTCGACTCAGCGCCCTGGCTCGACGGAAAGCACACCGTGTTCGGGCATGTGACGGCCGGTATGGACGCCGTCGATGCGATCGAGGGGCTGCCTACCGGCGCCAATGACCGGCCGCTCAAGCCGCCCGCGATCGAGTCGGTGGAGCTCGACGGGCAGTAGCTTTAACGGCGGTCCTGCCGACCGCCCGACGCACGCTGGGCTTCGCCCGAGTGCGTCATGCGGCCGGCCAGGTCCTCCGACGTCACCCCGCTCAACAGCCGACTCATCTCCGTGATCGTTTGTTCAGTGGAGACATGATGGATCGTCGCCATCCCAAGTTCTCTCGCGGGAGGCAGGTTGAAGGGCAAATCGTCGATGAACACGCACGCCTGCGGAGCGACGTCGATGCGCTCGGCGGCGAGCTTGTAGATCTGGGGAGCGGGCTTGCGAACCCCCACCTCACCCGAGATCACGACCGCCTCGAATAACTCGTTCAGCAGCGCGCGGTCGTAGGTTCCCGTCCCCCACGAGTTCGAAACCAGGGCCGTGCGCACGCCCGCCCGGCGCGCGCCTCTGATCGCCGCCGCCATCTTGGTGTCGGGCCGGGACCCCGCGAACATCCGCGCGATCAGATTCGGGGCCGTCACGCCGAGGATCGATGCCAGCCCCGCCTCGAACTCCGCCTCCGGCAGGCGCCCAGTCTCGAGCGCGATCAGCAACTGGCGGCAGCGCGGATCGGTGCGCAGCGAGCGCGCCACGGTCTCTTGTGCCAGCCCCTCCTGCGCGCAGAAGTCGGCGAAGGAGCCGAACGGGCTCGTCGTGAGCACGCCGCCGTAGTCGACTAGGAGCCCCCGGTACTCACGCCTGCCGTCCTCAGAAACCATGTTGCGTGACTTCGACGGCTCGCCCGGCCAGCTGCACGACGCTCTCCCCAAAGGTCTTGAGAAAGGGGTCGTCGGTCGACCCTTGCAGCGCGCGCTTGTAGTTGCCCTCCATGAAGACGACCGCCTTCCACAACGCGAGCGTCACGTACCAGCTCAGTGCGTGCATGGAGCGGCCCGAGAGCTCCTCGTAGCGCGCGATCAGCTGCTGACGAGTCGGGAACCCGGGCAGCGCGGTCACGCTCTGGAGGTTGAAGGAACCGATGGGACGATCCGAGGGCTCTAGCCAATGGATCATCAGGTAGCCGAGATCGGCCAGCGGGTCGCCGATGGTCGCCATCTCCCAGTCGAAGATCGCGACAAGCCGTCCCGGCGCGTCGTTGGCGAGCATGGTGTTGCCGAGCCGGTAGTCGCCGTGGACGATCGTGGCGGGCGGCGATTCTGGAAGGTGGGCGGCGAGCCACTCGTAGATGCGCTCGACCTCGGGCAGGTCGCGTGTGCGGTTGTGCTCCCACAGGCCGCTGAATCGCCGCAGCTGGCGCTCGAGGTAGCCCGTGGGCTTAGCGAACCCCTCCAGGCCGACCGTCCTCCAGTCAACCGCGTGTAGCTCCACCAGCGCCTCGATGAGCTGATCGGCGATGCGGCCACGTTGTTCCGGGTTGTCGAGGGGCTCGGGCAGGGAGTCGGTGACGACCACGCCGTCGACGCGTTCCATGATGTAGAAGGGCGCGCCGATGAGCGCCGGGTCTTCGCACTCGGCGAGCACCCTGGGCACCCGCACGGGGGTCCGCTCGAGCGCACGCAGCAGGCGCGCCTCGCGCAGGACGTCGTGGGCGCTTGGCGGCAGCGGTCCTCGCGGCGGCCGGCGCAGCACAACCCCTGTCGACAGCGAGAAGGTCACGTTGGAATGCCCGTCGCCCAGCGGCGCTACGTCGAGCGCCGACGGGTGGCTCAGGCCGTTGGCTTCCAGGAACCCCAGCAGCGGCTCGATCACCAGCAACGGTTCGCGCGCGTTGCGCGCTCCCTGCTCGTGGGTGCGAACGACGTCGTCGGGAGCGAGCGCCACTGCCATCGAGGCGCCAGCGTAGCCGCTGGCCCGCAGGCCCGGGTCGGCCGGCGTTTTCTGCCCTACCCTCGGGTGAGGAGATGCCAGAACTTCCCGAAGTCGAGATCACGGCGCGGCTGCTGGGGGCGGCGGTCTCGGGCGCGCGTATAAGCGGGGCTCTGGCCCCCGGCGTGAACGCGCTCAAGAGCTTTGATCCGCCGCTGCACGCACTTGAGGGTCACGCGATTCGGTCGATCGGGAGGCGGGGAAAGCTCATCCTGATCGAGCTTGAAGGCGAACTATCGGTGGTCATCCATCTGATGTCGGCCGGGCGCTTTCAGCTCTATGACCGCCATGCCTCGCTGCGGGACCGCACCTCGCGGGTGCTGCTGCGGCTGCAGGACGGCCGTGAGCTTCGCCTGAGGGAGTTCGGGACCAAGCAGCGGGCTTGGGCGAAAGCGGTCCCGTCTGACCGTCTGATGGAGGAGGAGACGATCGCGTCGCTCGGGCCCGATGCCTGGCCCGCGCCGCCGCCACTCGAGGACCTACTCGATGCACCCCGTCCGCTGTACGCCCTGCTCCGCGACCAGCACGTGATCGCCGGAATCGGACGCTCCTGGGTGGATGAGATCCTGCACGGCGCCGAGCTCTCGCCGTTCGCGCGTGGCTCGGAGCTCGACTCCGGCGAAGCGGAGCGATTGCGGGCCGAGACGGTGGCGCGCCTGGGCGGGGCAATCGAGCACTACGAGCGCACGCTGGCGCTCCCGATCCCGGACAAGCTGCCGATGCCACTCACCGTCCACCGCCGCCGCGGGGAGCCCTGCCCGCGCTGCGGCGAGGAGATCGAGGCTGTGTTCTACGAGGACTACGTGATGTGCTACTGCCCGGCGTGCCAGACCGGTGGACGCGTGATGAAGGATCGCCGTCTGTCGAGGCTGCTGAAATAGGCGCCATGGCCCCCGACACCGGCGACCTCGCTCCGGACTTCACGCTCCCAGATCAGCGTGGCGAGCCCATCTCCCTGTCGAGCTTGCGCGGGCAGGTCGTGGTGCTCTACTTCTATCCCAAGGCGGACACGCCGGGGTGTACGACTCAGGCGTGCGGGGTGCGTGACCACCACGCCGACTACGACCGCGCTGGGGCGATCGTCTTGGGCGTCTCGCCCGATCCGGTGAAGAAGGTCAAGGCCTTCGACGACAAGTACGGCCTCGCCTTTCCGCTGCTCGCCGACGCGGACCACTCGGTCGCCGAGGCCTACGGCGTGTGGGGGGAGAAGTCGATGTACGGGCGCAAGTACATGGGAGTGGAGCGCACCACATTTGTGATCGGGGACGACGGCGTGATCCAGGAAGTCTTCCGGAGCGTCAAGCCGGCCAAGCACGACGAACTCGTACTCGGAGCGCTCGGCGAAAGCTAGGCGCGACTGCGGCCTGTCAGAGCCCCCAAACGGAGGCCGGGGTGGGCGCTACTGCAGACCCGAGCGCGCCTCGCGCGCTACTGCAGACCCGAGCGGGCCTCGCGCACCAGCGTGACGGCCTCGGGGAAGATCGTCGCCATCACCGCGCGCAGCTGCTCGGCCTGCTGCTCGGTCGTGCCTTGAATGTTCGCGCGATTGATGGCCGCGACCGTAAGATCGACAGCGAGCTTGATCGCGTTGTCCGCCCATGCGAGCCGCTGAGCGCCCTGCATCTGCTCGGCGAACTCTCCCAGCCGCCGCTGGAACTCTTCCGGGTCGCCGAAAAGGTCGCCGAGATTGCCGCCTTCCATAAATCAATCCTACCTGGCCTAGAGCCCGCCCTACACTGACTCGGGATGTCGGTCGACAGTCAGCTCCAGTACGAAGCTCGCGTGCGTACCCGGCAGGCCGTGGTTGCCGGCGCGGCCGCGGTTCTGCTGCTCGGCTCGGCTGTGATCCAGCTTGCCGGGCCGCATACGACCGTCAGCGAAGTGACGCTGGGACTGATCTTCGAACACCGCCGCTTCGCGCTCGACATCGTCGGAGCCGTGCTTCAGGCGGGCGGCTGGGCCGCGCTCGCGTGGACACTGTGGTTCCTGTTCCGTTGCACGCGAGCGCGCGAGGAGCGCGTTCAGCGCTTCATCGGATACTTCGCCCTGGCGGGCGCGCCGCTCGCCGCGATCGGGATCATCGGCTACGTCATCTCCTACGGCGTAGTTGCCCAGCAGTTCGTCACCCACGGCGCTCAGACTTATCCCCAAGCGAACCAGCTGATGGGTGCGGCGTCACTGAGCATCTTTCAGATCATCGACTATCTGGGCGAACTGCTGCTCGCCGTCGGTTTCGTGATGGTCTCGCTGAACGCCATGCGGGTCGGTCTCTTGACCCGCTTCCTGGGCTTTCTGGGAATCATCGGCGGCGTCCTCACGCTGTTCGTGATCACGCCCGTGCCGATCGTTCAGTTCTACTGGCTTGCGGCACTCGCCTATCTGTTCACAGGCCGTTGGCCAAGCGGCGTCCCGCCGGCTTGGCGCTCGGGCCGAGCGGAGAGATGGCCCTCCGCCCAGGAAGCGCGCCAGCAGCAGGCTCGGGCGCGCGGGCAAGGCGGCCGCGCCAAAGCGCTCACGCGAGACGCGGTCCCCGAGCCGGTGGGCGCAGGAGGAGGAGGCGGCGGCTCCTCCTCCGGAGACGGCAACGGCAGCACACGCTCGGGCGCCTCACGCTCCAACAAGCGCAAGCGCAAACGGCGGCGGTAGGCCGGCCGGACGCTCAACCTCCGGGCGCTTCGCTCGAGTGACGTTGAGAGTGTCACCCTGCGCCACCCGCCGCCGCGGGCGGCTGCCGTAAAGCGCCGCTAACCGACCGTCCGCACCCCTCAGGCGACCGTTCGCCGATCCGTGGTTGCGGACTTGGTTGCGTGTGCAATTTTCACGCTGGATTCCATACCAACCGTCAATCCAGGAGGAGGCCATATGGAAGCCAGTAGTTACGGACCGGGAGCCGTACCGGGACCAGGCGCCCGCCGCGAGGCGGACGTGGCCCCGGCGCCCTCGGTGGACCCGACCGCGGGCAGGACCGCCGGATTCTGGGAGCCTGCCAACCCGGCGCCGCTCGGGCTGGCCGGTTTCGCCGCCACCACGATGATGCTCAGCCTCGTAAACGGGAACCTGATCAGTCCGAGGGGGGTCGGTCCGGTGTTGGCGCTCGCGCTCGCCTACGGCGGCATTGCGCAGTTGCTCGCGGGCATGTGGGAGTTCCGAACCGGCAATACCTTCGGGGCCGTTGCGTTCACGTCCTACGGGGCGTTCTGGATCTCCTTCTTCATCCTTCTGCATGTGGTGCCCGTGGCCCTCATCACCCCGCACGCGCTGTCGGCCTATCTGTGGATATGGGGAGGCTTCACCTTCTACATGTTCATCGCTTCGCTACGCACAACCGGTGCGGTCGCGCTCGTGCTGTTGCTGTTGTGGATCACCTACTTCCTGCTCGCTATCGGCGACATGGGAAGCGGTCATGCCACGTGGACCCACTGGGGCGGCTACGTGGGGATCGCCACCGCGGCCGCGGCGTTCTATGCGTCCTTCGCGCAGGTGGTCAACTCCACGTTCGGCCGGGTTGTGTGCCCGCTGTTTCCGCTGGCCGCTCGGCCCGCGGCAACTCCGTAGCGGGGGCTGACCAGGGCGAAGTAGTAAAAAAGGAACCGGATAAAAGACCGCAGACGCGGGAAACCTAAAGGGGAATCGGGCGCCGGCTTTAGTTCGGCGCCCGCCCCTACGGGTTCCCCGACGAAAGGAGAGGGTTCCATGGCTCAAACCGCACAGGGGGCCGTGAAGCAGGAGGAGAAGGAGTACTCCGAGGCCCAGATCGCAGTCCACTGGAAGGAGGAGGAGTACTACGCGCCCCCGGAGGAGATGGCAAAGCAGGCCAACGCAGGCGACAAGGCCATCTTGGAGCGGTTCGCCCCGGAGAACTTCCCGGACTGCTTTGTCGACTACGCCGAGATGCTCACCTGGGATAAGAAGTGGGACGAGGTGGTCGACACGAGCGATCCGCCCTTCTTCAAGTGGTGGGTTGGCGGGCGCCTCAATGCGTGCACCAATTGCGTCGATCGCCATCTCGAGGAGCGTGGCGACAAGGACGCGCTGGTGTGGGTGCCCGAGCTCGAAGAGGAGGAGACCCAGCACATCAGCTACTCCGAGCTGCACCGGCGCGTAAACGAATTCGCCGCCCTGTTACGGGACTTCTGCGGGGTGCAGCGACAGGATCGCGTGACCTTCCACCTGCCCATGGTGCCCGAGCTGCCCGTGTCGATGCTCGCGTGCGCCCGGCTGGGAGTCATCCACTCCGAGGTGTTCGGCGGCTTCAGCGGGGGCGCATGCGGCCAGCGTATGGGCGATGCCAAGAGCACGGTCCTCGTGACGATGGACGCCTACTACCGCGGTGGAAAGCTGATCGACCACAAGGTCAAAGCCGACGAGGCGGTCGAGGCCGCGCGCAAGGAGGGGATCGAGGTCGAGAAGATCCTGGTCTGGCGCCGGGTCCCGGGCGAGTACCACTCTGAATCGGAGATGGTCGAGGGCCGTGACTTCTTCGTCGATGAGTTGCTCGGCGACTACGAGGGCAAGGAAGTCGAGCCTGAATCGATGGACGCCAACGACACGCTGTTCTTGATGTACACGAGCGG
Organism: Solirubrobacteraceae bacterium; assembly: GCA_035650455.1. GTDB lineage: Bacteria > Actinomycetota > Thermoleophilia > Solirubrobacterales > Solirubrobacteraceae > Palsa-465. The sequence goes on along the minus strand of DASRHQ010000100.1, from coordinate 25,961 downwards.
GACAACGGGTCGTCCGAAGGGTGCGCAGCACGCGGTCGGGGGCTACCTCAGCTACGTCACCGGTACGTCCAAGTACTACCAGGACATCCATCCAGACGACGTCTATTGGTGCTTTGCCGACATCGGGTGGATCACCGGCCACTCCTACATCGTCTACGGCCCGCTCGCGCTGGGCACGAGCAGCGTGATGTACGAGGGTCTCCCGAGCTATCCCGACGCGGGCCGCCCATGGCGGATCGCGCAGGACCTCGGCGTGGACATCTTCCACACCGCCCCGACGACGATCCGGATGCTGCGCAAGGTAGGTCCCGACGAGCCCGGCAAGTCCGACTACCACTTCAAGACGATGACCACGGTCGGTGAGCCGATCGAGCCCGACGTGTGGCGCTGGTACTACAAGGTGGTCGGGAAGGAGAAGGCTGCGATCACCGACACCTGGTGGATGACGGAGACCGGCGGGTTCCTCGGTTCGACTCTTCCCGGCCTGCAGCCGATGAAGCCGGGCAGCTGCGGGCCGGCGTGTCTCGGGATCCAGCTTGTGATTCTGGATGAGGACGGCAAGGAGATCCCCAAGGGCTCAGGCAACGCGGGCAGGATCTGCGTGCGCAACCCTTGGCCCGGCAGGATGCTCACGGTCTGGGGCCAGGACGAGCGCTTCATCGACACCTACTACGCCAAGTATTCAGACAAGGACAGCAAGGACTGGCACGACTGGCCCTTCATGTGCGGCGACGGTGCAGTGCAAGCCGATGACGGGTACTTCCGCATCCTGGGCCGGATTGACGACGTCATCAATGTCGCCGGTCACCGGCTTGGGACCAAGGAGCTCGAGTCTGCTGCCATCGAGGTCGAGGAGGTTGCCGAGGCGGCGGCGGTCCCCGTGGTCGACGAGACGCGCGGGAAGATCGTCGAGATGTACGTCTCGCTCAAGCCCGGCAACGAAGCGGGCGACGAGATCGCCAAGAAGGTCTCCGACCAGATCGTCAAGGACATTGGCGCGATCGCGCGTCCGAAGAACGTGTGGATCGTGCCGGACATGCCCAAGACGCGATCGGGCAAGATCATGCGGCGCGTGATCGCCGGGATCTCCAACTTCGCCGACGTGGGCGACACCTCCACACTCGCCAACCCCGAGATCGTTGAGGAGATCCAGGAGCACGTGCAGAGCGTCAAGCGCGACAAGGGCGAGGAGCCGCAGGATCTCTCCGCCAAGGAGAAGGAGGAGATCGCGACGTATGGGGAGGGATCTGAGTAACGCTTAGGCGTCAGCCCCGCTTCCGCCACCCTGCTGAGCTTCGCTCGAGCGCCGGCGGAAGCGGGACCTGACGCCTTCGCGCGCCTAGACCTTCAGCCGCTGCCGCAGTTCCGCGACGTGTCGCCGCGCCACCGGGACGGTCTCCTCGCCGGGCAACACCAGTTCGGCGGTCCCGCCAAGTTGGGGGCGCAGTTCGACCGCCTGCTTGAGATTGGCGACGAAACCGCGGTGCACGCGCACAAACCCGAACGGCTCCCAGCGCTGCTCGAGTTCCGCCAGCGTCGCGCGCAGTAGGTAGCGACCCTCCGCCGTCACGATTCGGGCGAAGTCGCCGTGGGCCTGGACATACAAGATGTCGTGCCGCGGCACCAGCCGCAGCGAGCCGTTGCGCGAGCTGAGCACCGCGACCATGTCGTCCTCGGAAGGCGCGCGGGCGCCCAGACCATCGCCGCCTTCATCCTCGGCTCCCTGCTCGCGCGCCGCGACCACCCGCTCGAGCGCCTCCTCCACGCGCCTGCGGCTGACGGGCTTGCGCAGATAATCCACGGCGCGAAGTTCGAACGCATCGACCGCCGCGGTGTCGTAGGCGCTGACGAACACGATCTGCGGCGGGTTGGAAAACCGCCTGAGCACGCGCGCGAGCTTCAGTCCGTCGAGGTCGGGCATGCGCACGTCGAGAAAGATCGCGTCAAACGGCTGCCCGGAGGCCTTGACCAACGCGTCCTGGCCACCGTCGGCGCACTCCACCTCCTCCACCGATGGAAAGCCCCTCAGAAGTCGCGCTAGGTCCTCGAGCTGGGTCTGCTCGTCGTCGACGGCGAGGATCGTGAGCCGGCGGGAATTCATCCGCCAACGTGCTCGCTGGTGCCGGCGAACCTCATCCGCTCACCTTCGCGCGCGGCGGGAAGGCGGCCCGCGCGCGCCGGCCCGCATCGGCGACGGTCGCCGCCACCGCGGCCGCGGTGGAGAGTGAGGGCCTCGGAGCCACGGCCAGGTTAGGGACCGTCATCACCACCGTCGTGCCGCTACCGGGTCGCGAGTCGATCCGCAGCGCGTATTGCTCGCCGAAGGTGGCGCGCAGTCGGGCATCAACGTTGGAGAGGCCGATCCCGCCTCCAGCGCCTGACAGCACACCTGGCACGCGCTCCGGCTCGATCCCTGCGCCGTCGTCGGTCACGTTTAGCTCGACGTCGCCGTTGACCGTCCGTCCTTCGATCTCGATCCGCCCTGTGCCGGCCCGCTGCTCTACGCCGTGGCGGACGGCGTTCTCAATCAGCGGTTGCAGGGACATGGCCGGAACCACCGCGCCCAAGGCGTCGGGCTCGACGTCGACGCTGACGTGCAGGTCGCGAAACCTCGCCTGCTCGAGCCGCAGGTATCGCTGGACGTGATCGAGCTCCTCGGCCAGCAAGACGTACGAACGCCCGTCGCGGAAGAGGTAGCGCGTGAACTCGGCAAAGTCGGTCAGTAGTTCCCTGGCCTCGTCCGGCCGGGCGTGGATCTCACCGGCCACGGCCGCCAGCGCGTTGTAGATGAAGTGGGGCGAGATCTGTGCGCGCAGCGCGCGCAGCTCTGCGCGGGCCAGCCGCTCCTCCTGCTCGGCCAGCACCGAGAGCTCGAGCTGCGCCGAGAGCAGGCTGGCCGCCTCCTCCACAACCCGCAGCATGCTCCGCCGCGGCCGGCCGACGTTGCGGTAGAACGTGATCAAAGTGCCTGCGCGCTTGCCCTGGACCAGCAGCGGCGCCATGACCGCCGAGTGCAGGGGGCAGTCGGGGTCAGACGAGACCAGATGGGGCTCGACATGCACCCGGTCGTCGCCGGCCCGCTCGAGCAGGCTCGAGAGCAGATCTCCCGGTCGCACCTGTTCACGCCCCTCGCCGTCGATGGCCAGCACGGCGCGGGTGTCGGCGAGCGCGACTGCCGCCGCCCCGGTCAGGGCCCGCAGGTGAGGTACTGACTGCTCGGCGGTGTAGCCGCTCAGTCCACGGCGCAGATGCGGCAGCGTGGACGTTGCGGCATGAAGGGCTGACTGCATTCCGGCCGCCTCGGGCGTGCGCGCGGCCCGTGGCGCGCGCAGGTAGCGAAAGACCGCCACCGCTAGTGCGGCCACAATGGCCAGCGCGATCGCTAGGACAATCCCGAAAGCGACGGTCATGGCTTTAGGATTAGCTTAACGAGGGGTGTTGATGGGGTCATGAGCGCGTTGGAAACCATCACGTCATACGAAGAAGCCCGAGCGCGTCATCGCTGGTCGGTGCCGGAGCACTACAACATCGCCGCGGACGTGTGCGATCGACACCCGCGGGAGAAGCTCGCGATGATTCACGAGCGCTTCGACGGCGCCGTCAGACGCGCAAGCTGGGGCGAGCTGCAGGACGACTGCAACCGGTTTGCGAACGTGCTGAGCGCCCGCGGCGTGGGCGAGGGGGACAGGGTGGCCATGTTGCTGCCGCCCACACCCGAGACCGCGGCCGCTTTCTTCGGAGCGTGGAAGGTCGGGGGCATCCTGCTCTCGATGTCGGTCCTCTATGGAGACGAGGGCATTCGCCATCGCCTGATGGATTCTGGCGCCAAGGTGCTCGTGACCGACGCCGCCAACGCCGATCGCATCGACCGGGCGCTGGTCGACGAGGTGCTCGTTCTTGACCGCCGGCTACTCGATCAGGGGTCGACCGAGTTCAACTGCATCGAGACCGCAGCCGATGACCCCGCGCAGCTCTACTACTCCTCGGGTACGACCGGCCTGGCGAAGGGAATCCTCCATGCCCACCGCTACATCCTCGCCCACGAGGAGTTCCTGTACTGCCATGACGTCCGCGATGGGGAGCTGTTCCACGGCATGGGCGAGTGGGCGTGGGCCGCCGGGATCTGCCCACTGCTAGGCCCGTGGCGGATGGGGGCGGTCCAGGTAGTGCTTCAGCGTCAGGGAGGATTTGACCCCGAACGCCAGCTCGATTTCCTTTCCCGCCACGAGGTCACCAACGTCTTCGCGACGCCCACGGCAATCCGGTCGATGATGAGGATCACCGACGCCAAGCGCCGCTACCCGCAGCGTTTCCGGATCGTGTGCTCAGCGGGCGAGCCACTGAACCCGGAGGCGATCCGCTGGCTGCGCGAGCAGTACGACGTCACGGTCCTCGACTACTACGGCCTCACCGAGTCCTATCCGCTGTGCGCGAATTACCCGTTCATGCAGGTGCGCGAGGGCTCGATGGGCAAGCCGATGCCGGGCTGGGAGGTCGCCATCCTCGACGAGGACGAGCGTCCGGTCGGCCCTGGCGAGCGTGGCGAGATCTGTCTGAAAGCTCGCTCGAACCCCCACTATCCGCTGGGCTACTGGAACCGTCCCGCCCAAGACACGGACGAGGTCTTCGGGGGCGAGTGGTTCCACACCAAGGACGCGGCCCGCGAGGATGAGGACGGCTACTTCTGGTACGAGGGCCGGGCCGACGACGTGATCATCTCGGCCGGATACCGGATCGGGCCCTTCGAGGTCGAGTCGGCGTGCCTGGAGCATCCCGCTGTCGCCGAGGCCGCCGCCGTCGCCTCGCCTGATGAACGCCGCGGCAACGTGGTCAAAGCGTTCGTGGTGGCGGCCGCGGGTTACGAGCCGAGCTCGCAGCTAGCGGAGGAGATCAAGTCCTTCGTGCGCGAGCACCACTCGGCCTACGCATACCCGCGGCTGATCGAGTTCGTCCCCGATCTGCCCAAGACGCTCACGGGAAAGATCAGGCGGATCGAACTAAGAGAGCGTGAGGGTCGCTGAGTACCTTCGGACTCGTGAGCTCCCGTTTGGGCCACGGCGCGGTTGCGAGTGGCCCGCACGGGAGCTCACAGTCCAGGGGCACCCCCACTCCGGCCTAGGAGAGCAGCGTCACTTGACGGACTTGCCCGCTGCGTTGAGCGCGAACCAGCGCCCTCCGAACTCCGAGACACCGATGTAGGACGTCGAGCCCTTGGTGTCAAACGAGTACCTGTAGAGCGCGTGGCCGGCGTAGGTGACCTGGTGCTTGCCGCCGGCGATCTTGATCGTGCCGAGCAGCGACTTTTTCACGCCCGGTCCGGCCTTCGGCATTCCGGCCGAAGTCACCGCCGGCCAGATCGACTTACAGCCGTTGATCTGCATGCAGGAGTTCTGGTTCTTCTTGTCGTGGGTGAACATGTAGACCACGAATCCCTTGCTGCTGAGGATCTTGCCCTTGCTGGTGCTCATCAGCTTGATCGTGGGCGTGGACGAGGTGCTTCCGGCGATCGCAGGCGCGACGGCAAAGGCGGTGATCGCGCCGGCGCCGGCCCCCACGGTCAGTACCAGGGCGACCAGTCTCTTCCAGGGCCTCATACGGAGTCTCCTTCCGGACGTTTGAGCGGCGAGTGGTTTACCGGTAGGACTCCGCTCAGCGCGGATCCTTCCCGCGTCAGGGCGAACTTCCCCCGCTCGCCGGTTGCTCATTGACGCTGTCGCGCGCGCACTGATACGTTTGATCCAGGTCAGGGGGGCTCAATGTCGAGGAGATAGGAGCGGCCGAATGGCGCGCAGATACATGCTGTTGTGCTCGGTGGCGTGCGTTGCCTGCCTTGCGCTCGCACCGGGCGCCTCCGCGCGGCCGACGTTCAGGCCCCGCATCGCAAACGCGCTCGGGCTAGTCCCGCCAAACAACATGAGGGCCGGCCAGATCGCGCCCGTGCTCGCGACCGCCGCGCATGACCCGGTCACCTACCACGGTGCCCAGGTGATGGCGCACGGGGTCACCGTGCACACGATCTTCTGGGGGCCGCCCGGGTCCTTCCACGGCTCCCCGCGCCACGGAGTACTCGGCTACGAGGCCCTGATCCAGCAGTTCTTCACCGACATCGCCCGTGACAGTGGCAAGAAATCGAACGTCTACTCGACGCTGATTCAGTACGCGGAAGGCACCAGACCGGGCGCGATCACGCCCGGTAAGTACAAGATCTCGTACTCCAAGCGCAAAGACAACATCATCGACACTCACCCCTATCCGTCCAAGGGACGCTGCACCTCACCGCGCAGGTCCATCCACATGTGTGTGACGGACGCGGCGCTCCAGCGCGAGATCAACCGGGTGATCCAGCACACCCACGGCAAGCGCGGGCTGACGCAGCTATGGTTCGTATTCACGCCGCCCAAGGTCGACGAGTGCATCAGCAAGAACTCCTGCGGCACCAATTCATTCTTGGGCTACCACTCGGTCTCCGACCTCGGCCATGGCGCGGTGATCTACGCGATCGCGATCGACCCGCTGATCGAGGGGGCGGTGCCCAAGCACCAGGACCCTGAGGGGAACCCGGAGGCGGAGGACACGATCGACACCGCCGCGCACGAGACCGAAGAGGCCATAACCGATCCCGAGGGCGTCGGCTACATGGACCCCAACGGGTTCGAGGTGGCCGACAAGTGCGAGCAGCCCGTGCTAGGCAAGCCGCTCGGGCACGCTCCCGACGGAGCCCCCTACAACCAGCTCGTCAACCACCACGAGTACCTATTCCAGGAGATGTGGTCAAACGACAACGGGGGCTGCGTGCAGCGCACCACCGACACCGGCAACCCACTGCCGCTGCCGCGGGTCAACCTGAGGCAGTTCTCCACGCGAGTCGCCGGCGACATCGAGCGCCAAAAGGGGGGCGTGGACGTCAAGGTCTCGCTCCTGCGCAGCAGTGCGACCCACAAGCCGGTGACCGTTGCCGAAGCGTCGACCACAACCAGGGGCGACGGCAGCTGGTCGCTCTCGCTCGCTCCCCACGCCGTGGGCGACGACCGCGATGAGATCATCGTCCAGTACTCCGGCCCCGGGGCCCCGGCGCCACATCGGCAGTCGATTCTGACCGGCAACGGCGGCAACCCGTTCACGGAGTCGGGTTGGACCGGCTGGACGGACATGGACAACGGGAGTCGTGCGGGCAGCCAGCACCCGTCGCTCAAGTTCGGGCCGTGCTTCCAGACCGGCGTCGAGCACGTCGCGATCAACGGCAAACGCCTAGCCGGGGGGTCGCCGACCAAGTTCTGCGACACCAAGACAGGCGTCGCGACCGCACACCTCGCCTCGCCGCTGAAAGCGAGCCAGGCCGCGACCTGGAGCTCAAATGACAACCGCGCGTTCTCACCGGTCGGCGGTGGCGCCGCGCCGAACGCGAACGGCGGGCTCGTCAACCTGACGGTGCACGTCGGGGAGCCCGGCTCGGTCTCGCTGTTCTCCGATCCGAAGGCGCTGCGCCACTTCTTCAGGCAGGGCGGATTTCCGACCTGCACGGCGGACTTGACACACAAGACCATGCGGTGCCAGGGGCTCGTGCCGGGCCGGCGATACACGCTCCAGGACGGGAACGAGCGGGCTTCGGCGAAGGCCAACAAGGAAGGCGTTGTGTCCCATCGCCTTGCCGTCAAGCAGGGGGACGTGGTGGCGCTCTCAAACGGCTCGCGCACCCTCACCGAGCTTCACGTGGCGCACCTGCACGTCGTGGTCAAGGGCAATGGCAAGACCGCCTCGGGTGGTCACTGCCAGGCGGGCGAGTATTACGGCCCCGCCCCCGCAAAGGCGCCGATCAACACCAACCACGCCGGCTCGCTCACGGGCGGAATCGCGCTCACCGGCGAGATCTGTCCGCTGAGCGGCAAAGCGCGCGGACTGCCCATCGCCCACGTCGAGCAAACCGACGAGCGAAGCGGTGGCATGACCGTGGCCGATGTGGTCCACATCCGATAACGGATAAGGCCGACGCACATGTGCGCCGGCCCCGGGCCGCACATGTGCGGCCCGGCCGGTCGGCGCATGCGCCGACCGGGACAACTTATGAATTTCGCAATTCGGCCAGGATCCGCTCCAGGCGCGGCTCGGTCTCGCGGTCGACGTAGGTCATCGCGCGGGCCACTGCGGGGTGGATCTCCGCGATCCGGGCGTGCATCTCGTGGGCCACGGCGCGGTAGCTGGGGTGGCCCTCGCGGCCCGAGCGCAGCTCGATCAGTTGCATCGCCTCGCGCGCGTTGAGGTCGAGAATGAAACGGATTCGGTAGCCAAGGCACAGCGCGTATGCCGCGGCCGGTCCGAGCCCGAGCCGCGCGAGCCGTTCGTACTCGCCTCGAGACACCTCGAGCGCCCGTCGGTACTCATCGCCGCATCCGGCCAGCTGCACCTGCTCGGGAACTTCGGCGCCCAGGTCCGGGGTCAGGGCCTGCCATTGCACGGTCAGCATGCGGTGGCGCTGGAGGTCGCGGAAGGCTCCGTAGTCGGCGACGATCTCAAAGCGGTACCGGACTGCCTCGAAACCACGCCCAGGCCGGTGGCGGCGGTTGGCGCGCTCGCCGATCAGCTCGGCCAGGTAGGCCGCCCGCTCCTCCTCGTCGAGTTGCTCGACCGACTCGCGGATGGTGCGTTCCGAGCAGCCGCTTGATTCGAATAGCAGCGCGGCCAGTAGGTCCTCTTCGCTTCCCTGGGCGCTCAGCAGGGTCACCGACGGACCGTGCTGTGCCTGGTGGGTCTCGCTGTCGAGGCCAAGTCGCCGCGCCACGCGGGCTCCCGCCGCCCCCCGCTGCTCCAGGTAGGAGATCCAACGACCGCCCCGCTCCGGCCGGTCGATGCGCGCGAGGAAGCTGGGGATCACGACCCGTAGCTCCTCGAGCATCCTCTGGCCGAAGCTGCGGGCCTCGGGGAGGGGATGGGCGAGCAGGTGCATGATGAGCTGCTCGTAGGTCTGTCCGGTGGCGAAGATGCCCATGTGAGACAGCGAGGCGGCCGGCAACAGTCCGCGCAGCAGGTCGAGCGCCTTTGCGTTGACGGCGCGCGCGTGGGCGCTTGCAGACTCGCCGTTGGCCGGCGAGAAGACGCTCTGCGCCCATGCGCGCACACGCGGCAGCGATGCCGCGTAGATCGAGAAAAGCTCGTCCATGGCGGCCTCGTACTCGGGTCCCAGTTCGTCATCGCGGTAGTAGCGGTAGCCCCCCAGGGGATCGGGCAGCGGAGCGTCGTAGGCGATGTAGCGGGTCGACTGCTCGAGGTAGGCAGCGAGCCGGGGCCGTTGCAGGACCTTGGTGAGCACGTTGGAGACCCACTCGCAGGCCAGGTGCGCGCCCCCGAGTTGGGCGACCGAGTCATCGCCGTAGCCAAGGAACACACGGTCATAAAGCGCGGCGGCGCGCTTGCCCTCGACCGCTTCCCAGGCCTCGCGGGACGCCGGGAGATCCTGGGCGAATTCCTCGAGGAATAGCCTGCGCAGCGTGCCCGGGTATCGGGAGTAGCGCGCGAAGAGGGCGCCCTTGACGGTCTCGGGCAGGTTCACCAGGGCGAAGACCGGCCGGTCGAGGTTCGTGAAATGAGGCTCAAGGAGCCGGCGCTCGGCCTCGGTGAAGCTCTCGATCGGGTACTCGGCCACCACTGGCCGATCGTACCGGCGGGGTCAGTCGCTGCCGCAGGCCGCCTCGCGGCGCCTGGGGCGACTACGAGCTCAGCTCTGCTCGGGTCCGGCGCCGACGGGCACCGGTTCGGGCGCGCGACCGGCGGCCGCGTCCCGCTTGGCGAAATACTCCGCGCCTTCGATGCTGAACTCGGGCACGATGCGGTCGAGCCAGCGCGGGAACCACCAGTTGATCTTGCCCATCAGGATCATCAGCGCGGGCACCAGCAGGCAGCGCACGACGGTCGCGTCGAGGATGACCGCTACGGCGAGACCGACCCCAAACTGCTTGACCGTGGGATTGCCGTTCACCAGGAAGCTCCCGAACACGAACACCATGATCAGCGCCGCAGCGGTGATGACGCGCGCGCTCGTCACCAGCCCGGACGTGACCGAGGTGCGGTTGTCCTCGCCCTCGTGGACGTGCTCCTCGATCTGGCTGACGAGGAACACCTCGTAGTCCATCGAGAGCCCGAACAGGATCGCGAACATGAACAACGGCACGTAGGAGACGATCGGCACCGAGCCGTTTAACCCCATCAGCCCGCTCAGCCAGCCGTATTGGAAGATCGCCGTCAGCACCCCGTATGAGGCGCCGATCGAGAGCAGGTTCATCAGCGCCGCCTGCGCGGGAACCACGGCCGTGCGGAAAGCCAGGATCAGCAAGCAGAAGCTGAGTGCGATCACGACCAGGATCTGAAGCGGGAGCTTGCTCGAGATCTTCGACGCGAGGTCCTCGTAGGCCGCCGTCGTTCCCCCCACGTGGGCCGTCAAATTTGTGCCCTTCTCCGCGTCTGGGATCGCCTTTCCGCGCAGGCTCTCGACGATTGCCGTGGTCTTCGTCGAGGCGGGGTTGTACTTCGAGATCGCGCTGAAGTAGGCGGTCGTTCCGGCCTTGTCGATCACGATCGGGGACACGCTCGCAACCCCGGCGGTCTTGGAGACGTTCTTGTACAGCGTCTGGAGGCGAGGATCGGTGACGCGGGGGTCGCTCTGGGCCGAGCTCGAGGAGCCGCTGGATGGGCTCGAGCCCGAGGGTGGCTGCGAGCTGGGCGAGCCCGACTGTGAGCTCGAGGAGCCGGATGCGGACTTGGAGCCCGACGACGTCGACGTACCCGACTTGGAGCCCGACGCGCTCGACGTGCTACTCGACGAGCCTGACTTTCCCGACGTCGACGAGCCCGATCCGCTCGACGTGCTACTCGACGATGCCGACTTTGAGGACGTCGACGAGCTCGAAGAGGAGGACGCCGGCTTGGCCGGCGTACCCAGCTTTGCCGCGATCAGCAACGGGCCGGTGACGCCCGGTCCGAAGTACTTCGCGGTCAGGTCGTAGGCCTGCCGCACCGTGGTCGACGTGGAGAAAGCCGCGATGTCCTGCTGACCCAGCGTCAGGGAAAGCAGCGGGATCGATAGCGGGATGAGGATCGCCAGTGCCGCCAGGCCGGCCACGATCGGCCGCTTGGCGATGTCGTTGGCGTACTTGGCCCAGAGCCCCTTCCTTGCCTGCGCCGTGGTCGGCGGATGGTGGATGCGGAGCGAGTTGATGTGTCGCCCAAGGATCGCGAGGAAGGCGGGCAGGAGGGTCAGGGCCGCCGATACCGCAACGACCACGGATATCGCGGCCATCAGGCCCATCGTGGTAACCAGCGGAATGCCGGCAACCGCGAGCGAAACGAGTGCGATCGTCACCGTGCCGCCCGCAAAGAACACCGCGCCGCCGGAGGTCGCGACCGAACGGGAGATGGACTCGTTCATGGGTAACCCGTCCTGCAGTCCGCGTATGTGGCGGGTCACGATGAAGAGCGCGTAGTCGATGCCGACGCCGAGGCCGATCATCGTGGCCAGGGTCGGAGAGACCGTGGGCACGGTCAGCGCGTGGCCCAGCATGCGGATGATCGACAGCGTGGTGGCCAGGGCGAAGATGGCCGTGAGGATCGGTAAGACCATCGCCGTGATCGTCCCGAAGACGAACGCGAGGATGAACAGGGCCGCGATGATCCCGATCAGCTCGCTGGACTCGGTGGAGGGTTTGGAGACCTTTTGGCCAAGCTGTCCCCCGGTCTGCACCTCCAGGCCCGCGGCCTGCATGGGGTTGGCCGCGGCGTTGATGATCGACTGCGCCTGGCCCTGAGAAAGCGAGCCTGGGTTCGTGTTCAACCCGACCGTCAGATAGCCGGTTGATTTGTCCTTGCTGAGCGCGGTGGCGCCTTCGGGAGTGAGCGGGTTGATGACCGAGGTGACGTACTGATTCTTTTTCAGGTCAGACGCCGCTGTGTTGACCGCATCCGTGTACTTAGAGGAGGTCAGCTGGCCCTGCTTGGCGTGGACGATGATGGGACTCGTCCCGTTGGCCTGCGCGGGGAAGGGCTTTTGGAGGAGGTTGGTGGCGTGGTCTGAGCCCGTACCCGGCAACGACAAGTTGTCGCTGAGGTTGTCGCCCATCTGCTGGGAGATCCCGACCGTCACGATCACCACCACCAGCCAGAAGGCCAGCACCCACCAGCGGTGGCGGGTTGAGAACAGCCCCAGCTTGTACAGGTACGGAGTCATCGCGCGCGGGCGATCCAGCTGATCATCGGTCCTCGCCCCACATATGCGCCCCGACCTCTCCTTGTCTCAGGTGTGAAAGACGGCGGCGACTATACAACCCAGGCGGGTCACCCACAACGCCTATGTCTGATGGGGAACCGGCCTGCAAACGTCGGACGTCGCTATGGCAGGCCGGCGAGTGCTCGTCCCGCGTGGGCGGCGAGGTGGAAGAGCGGCTGCGGGACGATGCCGAAGAAGACCGTCGCCGCCGCGAACAGGACCGCGACGAAGACGAGCGTTGGGTATGGGGGCAGCCAGCTTGGACCGCGCTGATGTGCCACCGGCGCTGTCTCGGGCTCCCCGTCTCTCGCATCGTCCGCGCCGCCGGCGTCCGCTTCCTGCGAACCGCCGGCGATCGGCGGAAGCGCGCCCTCAGGCGCGGCCGCGACCTGCGCGCGCGCCGGGCCGTAGGACCCCATCCACATCGCGGCCACCACCCGCAGGTAGTAGCCCAGCGAGATCATCGAGCCGATCACGAGCACGATCGCCAGCCACAGGTACTTGCCGTCAACGAGGGCGTGGATCAGCTGAAACTTGCCGATGAAGCCGGCGGTGCCCGGGATGCCGGCCAGCGACAGCATCGCGATCGTCATCGACCACGCAAGCCAGGGCCGGCGCGAGCCCAAGCCGCCCAGCGAAGCGATGTTGTCCCCACGCCGGTCGTCGCGCTCCACCACCCCGATCACCGCAAATGCGGCCAGGTTCATCCCCAGATAGATCGTGATGTACAGCACCGTCGCCTCGACGCCCAGACGGCTGGCGACGACCACCCCGCCCAGCATGTAGCCGGCCTGCGCCACGCCGGAGTAGCCGAGCATGCGCTTCAGCGAGGACTGGCCGAGCGCGCCGACGTTGCCGATCACGATCGTGACGGCGGCGAGGGCGGCCAGCATCGGCGCCCAGGTGTGGTGCTCGCCGAACACCGCGACGTCGAAGAAGCGCAGGAACACGCCGAGCGCGGCCGCCTTGGTGGCGGTCGCCATGAAAGCGGTGATCGCGGTGGGGGCGCCCTCATAGACATCGGGAGTCCACTGATGGAAGGGAGCCACCGACGCCTTGAAGGCGAAGCCGACTATGACCAGCGCGATGCCCGTAAGCACCATGGGGTCGCCGAGCACTCCTCCGTGAAGGTGGCTCCGCGAGACGGCCGCGGCGATGTGTGAGAACCCGGTCGAACCGGTGGCGCCGTAGACGAGCGCCAGCCCGTAGACCAGCGACGCGGAGCCGACCGACCCGATCACCAGGTACTTCAGCCCGGACTCGAGCGACCCCTCGCGGCGGTACTCGGAGGCGCAGAGTACGTACAGCGGAATCGAGAGCAGCTCGATGCCGAGGAACAGCGTCACCAGATCCTGGGCGGAGACCAGCACGGCCATCCCGAGCACGCTGAAGATCAAGAGCGAGTGATACTCGCCATGGCCGGACTGCTCGGGCGCTCGCGAGCCAACCGACAAGAAGACCGCGGCCAGAGCGGCGACGGCGAAGACCATGTCGAGGACGAGCGCGAGGCCGTCGATCTCGAGCGCCCCGGAGATGATCGACGCGTGGTGGTGGAAGAACCCGATCTCGAGCCCAAGCGCCGTCCCCAGCGTGACGACGGTGAGCGCCGGAACGACCCTGGCGCGGATGACGGCCGGTCGGAAGAGGCCGATCATCAGCACAACTATCCCGCCCGCCGCCAGCGCGATGAACGGAGAGAGCCCGGCGTAGTCGATCGCGGGTCCGTGGATCATCGCGCGGCTACCTTGACGGGCGTGTGCGTCGTCGCGACGGTGCTCTTCACGGTCTGTTGCGAACGCGAGAGCACGAACTGCGGGTAGAGGGCCAGCGCGATGATCACGACCACGAGCGGCGCGAGCGCCGCGAGGTCGCCAAGGCCGATGTCAAGAGATCTGACCCCCGGCTTGACCCGATTGTGCATCGAGGCGATGTACACGCGCAGCGCATAGACAGCTGCTCCTACCACCCCGAGGAAAGCCACCACGGCGATCACCACCTTCGCCTTGAAGACGCCAAGGAGGATCATGAACTCGCCGATGAAGTTGGCGGACCCAGGCATGGCCAGGGTCGCCAAGGCGACGATCAAGAACAGCGCAGCGAGCACCGGTGCGCGGAAGGCGATCCCGCCCATCTCGCGAAGGTCCTCCGACCCGCCGGACCGCAGCGCAAGCGCCGCGACGATGAAGAACAGCGGCGCGGTCACTAGCCCGTGATTGATCATCTGCAGGATCGCGCCCTGCCCACCCTGCGACCGCAGCGAGAAGATCCCGAGCGTGATGAAACCCAGCTGCGCGACGCTCGAGTACGCGACGACCAGGCGGGCGTCGGGGGTGGTGAAGGCGAGCGAGGTCCCCCACAGGATCGACGCCAGAGCGATCAGGAGCATCACCATCTGGTAGTGGACGGAGGCGTATGGGAAGAGGGGCAGGACGATGCGCAAAAAGCCGTACGCGGCGACCTTGGAGAGCACCCCCGAGAACACCGCGACGGCGGGGATCGGCATGGCCTTGTAGCCGTCGGCGAGCCACCCGTGGAATGGGACCAGTGGCATCTTGACCAGGAAGGCCGCGGCGAAGCCCAGGAAGATCCACTCCTGCGAGCTGCGCGACAGGGGCAGGTGATGCAGCGACGAGAGCACGAACGTGATCGGGACGCCGTGCTCGCTGGTGGCCACGACGCCGGTTGCGATCGCGGCGGCCAGCATGAAGAACGAGCCCACCAGGGTGTAGACGACCAGCTTCGTTGTGGCGCGCACCCGATCTCCCGTGCCCCACATCCCGATCAGGAAGTAGAAGGGGATCAGCATGAGGTCGAAGAAGGCGACGAACAGCGCGAGGTCCTGCGCGCAGAATGCCCCGAGCACGCCGCTCTGCGCCACGCCGAAGTAGAAGTAGAAAAGGCGCGGCTGGGGCCACTCGCGAAATGCAGCCCATATCAACGATGCGCTGAACAGCACGCAGCAGAGGAGCACGAGCGTGACGTTCAGTCCGTCGAGGCCGAGCTTGTAGTGGATTCCCAGCGCGCCGATCCAGGTCTGGTCTGTCACGAACTGCAGGCCTGCGTGGCCGGTGTTGAAGCGGGCCACGTAGGAGATCGCGATCCCGAGCGGCACCAGGCTGAGCGCGGCGACGAACCGGCCCACCCAGGGGCGGGGAAGCGCGGCCGCGACCAGAGCGATGGCCGTCGGTAGCCAGATCAGGATCGAGAGCGTCATGGCGCGTGCTCGGTCACGTGCTCGAGATCAGGAAATAGAGGGTCACGGCGGCGAGAAAGAGCACCATGCCCGCGGCGTAGTAGCGCAGGAACCCCGTCTGCGATCGTCGGACGGCGGCCGAGCCGGCCCGCACCGCGCCCTCGGTGCCGCCGGTCACTCCGCGGGCGACCACGATCCGCTCGAGCACCGAGTCGCCGAGGCGCCCCAGCATTAGGGTCGGCCGGACGATCAGCAGGTCAATCAGTTCGTCGAAGTACCACTTGTTCACGAGCAACGTGTAGATGGGCGCAAAGCGGCGTCGCAGGTTCGGCGCCGTGTCGGGTGCGGCCATCCAGATCCGGTACGCGACCGCGATCCCCGCCACCGCGACCACGGCGCCGATTGCGAGGCCGACCCAATCGGCGCCGGTCGACGGCACCGAGCGCGTCAGGACGGAGTCGGCGAACGTTGGTGCGAGGAACCGCTCGATGCTCCGGTCCACGCCGGGGATCTGGAGGACCCCACCGATGAGTGCGAGCACCGCGAGTACTCCCATCGCCACCTTCATCGGCATGTCGCGCTCGGCGATGTGGTGCTCCGGCCCGGGGAAGCCCACGTCGGTGTCCTCCTCCTCGCCGGTTGCAGGATTGGTGGGGACCTCCGCGTGCGCGAGGTGCCCCTCTTCCAGGGAGCGCGCCTCGCGTACCGGCTGGCCAAAGAACGCGCGGAAGATCATCCGGAACGTGTAGAGCCCGGTCATGAAAGCGCCGACGTAGCCCGCTATCCCGAGCGCGATGAAGCCACCACCGCGGTGATCGAGGAAGGCCAGGATGTCGTCCTTGGACAGCCACCCCGAGAATGGAGGCAGGCCTGCGAGCGCCAGCCCGCCGACTAAGAAGCAGACGAAGGTGAAGGGCATCGCCTTGCGGAACCCACCCATGCGGTCCAGTGACTGGCTGCCGGCCATGGCGCTGATGAGCGAGCCGGCGGCCATGAACAAAAGCGCCTTGAAGAAGGCGTGAGTCATGAGGTGAAACATGCCCGCCGAGTAGGCCCCCACCGACACGCCCATGATCATGTAACCGATCTGGGACATGGTCGAGTACGCGATCACGCGCTTGATGTCGACCATCACCAAAGCGATCGTGGCCGCGATCAGAAGCGTCAGGCAGCCGCCGATGGCGGTCACGTCTCCGGCCGTGGGCGCCCAGTCGAACAGCGGATGCATGCGTGCGATCAGGTACACGCCGGCGGTGACCATGGTCGCGGCGTGGATCAGGGCCGAAACCGGCGTCGGACCCTCCATAGCGTCGGGGAGCCAGGTGTGCAGCGGAACTTGTGCGGACTTCGCGAAGGCACCCACACCCAGCAGCAGGCACGCCACCACCAGAACCGGGCTGTTGTACCCGAAGACATGGTGGGACGCGTGGAAAACCTTCAGGTAGTCCACGCTGTGGGTGTGCTGGAAAAGCACGAACGTCCCCAGGACGAGGCCAACGTCGCCCACGACGTTGATCACGAAGGCCTTGATCCCGGCGCGCGTCGCGGTGCGGCGCCGGTACCAGAACGAAATCAGGGCATAGGACGCAAAGCCCACGAACGCCCATCCCACGATCAGGATGATGAAGTTGCCCGCGAGCACGAGCAGCAGCATCGAGAACACGAAGAAGTTCAGGTACGAGAAGTAGCGGGCATAGCCGCCGTCCGAGGTCATGTAGGCGACCGAGTAGAGGTGGATCAGCGCCGACACGCCGGAGACCGCGAGGATCATGAAGACCGACAGGGGGTCGACGAGGATCTGGACCTTGGCGTCGATGCCTGCGCTGAAGTCGTACTTCCAAAGCGTCGAGACGAACTGCCGGTGGGCGGGGCTGTACCCGAGCATCTTGACGAGCGTCACCACCGCGAACGCGAACGACAACGCGATCATCGCCGTCCCTAGCCAGCCCGGCGCGCGGCCCGGGAACCTTCTGAACCCGAGTGCGATCACAACCGACCCGACCAGCGGGCACAGCAGCACGAGCCACGCGGACGTCGTGGCCGACACTAGTGGTCCATCCGGAAAATAGGTGCCCACTTCGCGAGCGAGAATCGAGCCTCGCGAGGACGCAGGACCGAAGGCGTAGCAGCGCTACGTCGAGGTCCGAGGACACTGCGAGGCGAAGGTTCGCAGCCGCGAAAAGGGCGCGGATTTGAGGGATGGGCCACTAGCCCTGCAGCTCCCTCAGCTCATCAACGTCGATCGGTAGCCGCCGCCGATGGATCGCGACGATCAGGCCGAGCCCGACGGTCACCTCGCAGGCCGCGACGACCATCACGATCAAGGCGAAGATCTGCCCGGACTCACCACCCCACATCCGCGCGAAGGCCACCAGCGCGAGGTTGGCCCCGTTGAGCATCAGCTCGAGGCAAAGCAGGATCACCAGCGGGTTGCGTCTGACCAATACCCCGGCCGCGCCGATCGAAAAGATCAAGGCCGAAACCACCAGGTAACCGCCGATCCACATCGCTCACAGCCTCCCTTGCGACGTCACCCTCACCAACCTCCCTGATACGGCGGACTCGACTGCTCCTGTTCGCCCGCCTTGGGGCCCGCCGCCGCACCCGTCGGCTCGAGCTCGGCCTCGCCAGCAGAAGGCAGCTCCGGCAATCCGGGCTCCGCATGCCGCGTCCCGGCCGCCTCGGCCATCGTGCCCGTGAACGCGGGCCGGGGGATGTGCACGCGGCGCTCGATCTCGATCTCGGGCTCGAGTCCCCTCCGGCGCCGCGCCAGCACAACCGCCCCGACGGCGGAGACCAGCAGCAGGATCGATGCGATCTCAAACGCGAACAGGTACCTGGTCAGGAACAGCTGTCCGATGTGGCGGGGAGTGCCAAAGCCGAGCACGAATTGGGCACCCTTGCCGGAGACCCCGCTCAGTGCGGTCCCGAGCAGTGCGATGCACAGCTCGGCCGCGACGGCGATCGCGAACAGCGGACTCAGGATCTTGAGCGTTCTGCCGCCGGCGGCCAGTGGTTCGGTGCCGCCGCCGACGTAGGCGACCACGAACACGTACAGGACCATGACCGCACCCGCGTACACGATCACCTGGGCGGCGGCGACGAACTCCGCCCGCAGCAGCATGAACAGCGCGGCGAGCGAGATCAGATGAAAGACCAGCGCGAGAACGCTGTAGAAGGGGTTGCGCAGAACGACGACGCCGACTGCGCCGCTGAGCGCGCAGATCGCGGCGACGAAGAAGAGGGCGGCGCTGGCGCTAATGCCTCACTCCCCCTCTCTTCTCAGGGGCGTCCTTTCGACGGGCTCCGCCATCAGCATCTCCTTGGTGAAGATCAGGTCCGAGCGGGTGTAGTCGGAGAGCTCGTAGTCGTGGCCCATCGTGATCGCGTCGAACGGGCACGCCACCTCGCAGTATCCGCAGAAGATGCAGCGGCTCATGTTGATCTCGTAGACCGCCGCGTATCGCTCTCCGGCCGAGACCCTGTTCTCCGGCGTGTTCTCGGCGGCGACCACGCGTATGCAGTCGGCCGGACAGGCGGCGGCACAGAGCGAGCACCCCACGCACTTCTCGAGCCCCGTGTCCTCGAAGCGATGGAGCCGATGGCGGCCGCGGAAGCGCGGGTAGACCGGCGTCTTCTCCTCGGGGTACTGCAGCGTCACCGGGCCCTCGATGATGCGGGCGAACGTCGTCTTCAGCCCGCGCAGCGTCTCGCCGAAGACGCGGTAGGTGCTCGCGACCGGCCCCGGCGCGGGGTGCCGGATCACCTCGATCACATCGGCTGAGGGGTCGTAGGGGCTCACGATCGATTCGCTCTCACGTGGCCACGACGATTGCGGTGACAAGCAGGTTGAGGGTCGCCAGCGGCAGCAGGATCTTCCACCCGAATGACATCAGCTGGTCGTAGCGCAGGCGCGGCAGGGTCGCCCTCACCCAGATGAAGAAGGTGATGAACAGCATCATCTTCGCGACCACCACCAGCGGGTCCACCCAGCCGGGCACGTGCGGGTTGCCGGGAATGAGCCAGCCGCCCATGAACATCGTCACCGCGATCCCCGAGACCACGGCCATGTTCATGTACTCGGCGAACAGATAGGCCACGAACGGCGTCCCGCCGTACTCGGTGAAGTAGCCCTGCACGAGCTCGGCGTCGGCCTCAACCAGGTCGAACGGCGCCCGGTTCGTCTCGGCGAAGGAGGCGACCAGGAAGATCAAAAAGCCCGCGAACTGCGGGATGATGTACCACATGCCAACCTGGGCATGGACGATCTTGGTCAGCGAGAGCGTCCCGGCGGTGATGACCACGCCCACGAGGGAGAGCCCCTGGGAGACCTCGTAGGAGATCAGCTGCGCGGCGGCCCGCATCGAGCCCAGGAACGAGTACTTGGAGCCCGACGACCAGCCGCCGAGCATCACCCCGTAGAACGAAATACCGGCGAAGGCGAAGACATAGAGCGGACCGATGGAGACGTCGATCCCATACAGGCCCACCCGCGTGCCAAAGATGTGCTGGACGTCGCCGTAGGGGATGATCGCCAGGCCAGCGACCGCGGTGAGAATCGCGATCATCGGCGCGATCCGGAAGATCAGGCCGACCGAGGTGGTCGGACGCAGCGCCTCCTTGGTGGCGAACTTGAGGATCTCGGCAAGCGGCTGCAGGAGTCCGAACGGTCCCACGCGATTCGGCCCGTAGCGGCCCTGCATGCGCCCCATCAGCTTGCGCTCGTAGATCGTGAGCATCGGCAGGATCGCGAATGCGATCCCGAAGATCACCAGCGCCTTCAGGATCTGAATCCACCAGACCTCGACGTAGAAGGGGTCGCCGAACAGGATCATGGTGCGGTCGCGCGGCTCTCTTGGACAGGCTGGGCGTTTAAGCGACGCCCAGTGTCGCTTTCTCGCTCCTCGGCCTTGGCCACGCTGATCCACGGGCCCGTGAAGACGTTGGCCGAGTCAGCGGCAAGGCCGTCCGCCATAAAGGCCGTACCCGTCGGAACACCCGTGCGCACGTGGGCCGTTGCCTCCAGCTGCGTCCCGTTCTGCGATACCAGCACGCTGTCGCCGCTAGTTAACCCGAGCCGCCGCGCGTCCTCGGGCGAGAGCTCGAGTACCTGGCGGGCGATCGTGTATTGAAGGGCGGGGGAGAGCTCGACCTCGGGGGCGGCCCAGATCGAGCGGTAGGTGCCGAGGCGAAGCGCGCCGTCGATGGCCCCATCGCCGGTCCAGGCCGGCGCCGGCTCCGGTGCGCCGGCAGGCTCCGCGGCCTCGGAATCCTGGAGCGTCAAGCGCGCCTGCCCCTCCTCGCGCTCGCGCTCGGGCCAACGCACTCCGCGGCCCCCGAGCGTTTCCAGCGTCAGACCTCTATAGAAGGGCACAGCCTCGACCAGCCGCGCGAACGCCATGCTGCTCGTGAGCACGCCGGTGTCGAGGCCGACTCGCTTGCAGAGCTCGGCCAGCACCCACCACGCGGCCCGCACATCGCCGGGGTGCCCGATCGCCGAGCGCAGCCGCTGGACGCGGCCGTCGGGGTGGACCAGCGTGCCCTCCTTCTCGGCATAAGACTCGGCGGGGAAGATCACGTTGGCGTGCTCGCGCAGACCGTCGGTGAGGACGGACGCGTGGGCGACCACGAGCGCGGCGTGTTGAAGGGCGTCGTTCCACAGTGACCGGTCCGCACGGTCGCGTACCGGATCGGTCTCGAACAGGTACAGGGCGGTGAGCTCACCTCCAGCGGCCGCGCGGGCG
Organism: Solirubrobacteraceae bacterium; assembly: GCA_035650455.1. Taxonomy (GTDB): domain Bacteria; phylum Actinomycetota; class Thermoleophilia; order Solirubrobacterales; family Solirubrobacteraceae; genus Palsa-465. The sequence goes on along the minus strand of DASRHQ010000100.1, from coordinate 4,774 downwards.
ATGTCGGTCGCGCCGCGACCGGGCTCCGAAACCGATGCATAACCCGGGCCCGCGTTGGGCAGGACCCCCGCCTCGCGCAACCCCCGGCCGTTTGAACCCACGGGAACCTCGAGCAGGCCGGCGCCGCTGCGTCCGGAGAGCCCGAGCCGGCCCGCAATCGAAAGAAGATGTCCCAGGGCGTCCGAGCCCACCCCCTCGCCCCACACGATCACCACCTCCTCGGCGCCGCGTAGCAGGTCGGCGAGCGCGTCCACCGTGTCGGCCGAAACGCTCGAACCACCATCCCCCGCGGGCCCCGAACCGGCGAGCGCGCCGTCGAGCGCCGACAGCAGGGCCGCCTCCTCACCCGGCGCGTAGCGCACCGTGAGCGCGGCGTTGCGATCGAGCGCGCTGGGGCGGGCGCTGGCCACCGCGAGCTTGACCCCGTTGCGCCGCACACCCTTGCGGATGCGCAGGTCCAAGACGGGCATGTCGTCGAGGGGCTCGCACCCGAGCACCAGCACCGCGTGGGCGAACTCCAGGTCGGGCACGCTGGCCTGCAGATCGGGTGCGGCCAGCGCCTTCGCCAGCTCCGGTGCCACCGACTCGCCGGCGCGGCAATCCACGTCGGCTGACTCCAGACCGGAGCGCATCAGCGACTGGAGCAGAAACCCCTCCTCGTTGGTCGCCTTGCCGCCCACCACGGCACCGACCCGACCGCGGTGGCGCACCAGCCCTGCCGCGACGGAGAGCGCGCGCTCCCAGGAGACCTCGCGCAGCCGCCCGCCGTCACGAACGAGGGGTCGGGTGATGCGCTCGTCGGAGTGGATGGCCTGGTAGGCGAACCGGCCCTTGTCGCACAGCCAGCCGTCGTCGACGTCGTGGTTTTCCCGCGAGAGCACGCGCAGGACGCGCTCGTCGCGCACCGTGAAGTCGACGTTGCACTGCGCCGGGCACAGGGTGCAGATGCCGCCGGCGCCCTCCACCTCCCAGGGCCTTGCCCGGAACCGGTATGGCTGGGACGTGAGTGCGCCCACCGGGCACAGCTCGACGATGTTGCCCGAAAACGGCGCGACGTAGGGGTGGCCGTCGTGGGTCGCGACGAACGTGTCGGCGCCGCGCTCGGTGAAGATCAGCTGGTAGTCCTCGGAGATCTCCTGCGAGAAGCGCACGCAGCGGTAGCAGAGGATGCATCGCTCGCGATCGATCGCGACCACCGGCGACAGCGCCAGCGGCTTGACGAAGTGGCGTTTGGGCTCGATGAAGCGAGAACGGCCCAGCCCCCACCCGAAGGTGATGTCCTGGAGCGGGCACTCGCCCCCCTTGTCGCAAACCGGGCAGTCGAGCGGGTGATTCACCAGCAGGAACTCGACGACGGCGTTCTGCGCGTGGCGTACGCGGTCGGTCTGTGTGTGGACGACCATCCCGTCCTTGACCGGCGTCGAGCATGAGGTCTGAAGCTTTGGAATGCCCTCGATCTCGACCATGCACATGCGGCAGGCACCGACCGGCTCGCCGAGCTTGGGCTGGTAGCAGAAGTAGGGAATCTCGACGTCGCCGAGCCGCGCGGCGTCGACCAGCATGCTGCCCTCGATCGCGCGCACCTCGCGGCCGTCAATCGTAAGCTGGATGATGTTCTCGTCGGGGCGGGGCACGCGGTCGTCGGTAGGGGGTCAGTGCACCGGCAGGGGGCCTGCGTGCTCGTCGGCGACGCCGAGCGGCACTACGTCTTCCACGGCCCCCGTCTGCATCCGCTCGCGGGCGGCCTCGATCTCCGCCTCGAGCTCACCCCGGAACTTCTCGATCATCGATCCGATCGGCATGGCCATCGCGTCCCCGAGCACGCACAGGCAGTTACCGATGATCTGCTCCTGCACCGACGCCATGATGTCGAGGTCCATGGGCGTGGCCTCCCCGGACTCGATCCGTTGGAGCATCTTCACCGTCCAGTTGGTGCCCTCGCGGCATGGAACGCATTTGCCGCAGGACTCGTGGGCGTAGAACTTGGCGACCTTGAGCGCGACATCGAGCACCGAGTGCGAGTCGTCGATCACGATGATGGCCCCCGAGCCGAGCATCGACCCGGCCTTCGCCATCGAGTCAAAGTCGTAGGGCAGGTCGAGGTCGTCCTTGGTCAAAACGGGCGCGCTCGACCCTCCGGGGAACCAGAACTTGACCTCACGGCCGTCGGGCGGACCGCCCGCGAGGCCGCAGATGATCTCCCGCGACGACATGCCGAGTTCGATCTCGTAGTTGCCGGGGCGCCGCACGTCTCCCGACACCGATACGAGCTTTGTCCCGGTCGAGGTCTCGGTACCGATGTGGGCATACTCGGAGCCTCCCATACCGATGATGTGAGGCACGCTCGCCAGCGTCTCCACGTTGTTGATCAACGTGGGACCGTCGTAGAGCCCCTCGATCGCGGGGAAGGGTGGCTTCAGTCGGGGATTCCCGCGCTTGCCCTCGAGCGAGTCGAGCAAGCCGGTCTCCTCGCCGCAGATGTAGGCGCCGGCTCCTCGGTGCAGAACCAGGGACACGGTGTGCTGGGAGCCGAGGATCCGCTCGCCGAGGTAGCCCTTCTCGTAGGCCTCGGCGATCGCCGCGTCCAGGATGTCCGCCTGGTAGCTGTACTCCCCGCGGATGTAGATGAAGGCCGTGTCGATCTCGGCCGCCCACGCCGCGATGATGATGCCCTCGATCAGCATGTGGGGGCTCTTCTGCATGATCTCGCGATCCTTGAACGTCCCTGGCTCGGACTCGTCGGCGTTGCAGACCAGGTACTTGGTCATCTCCCCGTGGGGGAGGAACGAGGCCTTGCGGCCCATCTGGAACCCCGCGCCGCCGCGGCCGCGGATGCCCGATTCGGTGATCTGAGCCAGCACGTCCTCGGGGGACATCTCGAGCGCCTTGCGCAGCGCGTGATACCCGCCGCGGCGCTCGTAGACCTCGAGCGTGTTCAGCTCCGGTTCGTCGATGCCGGCGAAAATCAGCGCCTTGTGGCGGCCGGGGACGTCCTCGCGCGCGATGGGGTCGGCGCAGGGCCGGCGGCGCAGCTGCTTCTCCTCGAGCACGGGCCCTCCGGCCGCGATGTCCGCGAAGATGGTCCGGGCGTCGCCGGGCTCGAGCGGGCCGATGTACTCGCCGTCGACCGAGGCCATGGGCGCGAGATCGCATCCGCCCAGGCACTCGAACGAGCGCACGTTGACCTCCGAGGGATCGGCGGCGGCGAGCATCGCCGCGTAGACCTCATCGGCGCCCCGCAGCGAGCAGGAGATGTTGGTGCAGACGTAGACGTCTCGGGGCGGCTTGGGATGCGTCTCGAGCATGTCGTAGAAGGTCGCAACGGAGCTCAGGTACGCGGGGGTCACCTGCATGACCACCGCAACCTGGTCGAATGCCTCCGGCGTGATCCACCCGTGATGCTTCTTGGCCGCGTGCAGGGCCGGGATCGCCGCCGAGTGGCGGTCCGGATAGCGCGCCATGGCGTCCTCTATCTCCCCTCGCAGCTCCGGCGGGACGGTGACGCTCGCCGCGTCGGGAAGGCTCGCGGGCGGCTTTGAGAGGTCGACCGCCTCATCCCAGCCGGGGACGCGGCTGCCGTGGCCGAAACGGGTGACCTTCACCTGTCGATCCCCCCGAGGATGGGGTCGAGCATCGCGAGCGTCGCGATCAGGTCGGCGATGTAACCGTCTCTGACCATCGGCGCAAGCGCCTGCAGGTTGGTGAAGCTCGGATCGCGCATGTGCACCCGCGCGGGCTTCGCCGATCCGTCGGAGCGCACAAAGCAGCCGTACTCGCCCCGCGGCCCCTCGATCGGGTAGTAGGCCTCGCCCGGCGGCACCCGGTATCCCTCGGTGACCAGCTTGAAGTGGTGGATCAGCGCCTCCATCGACGTGGCGAGCTCGTGTCGCGGTGGAAGCGCAACCTTGCGATCGGGGGTGACGAAGGGCCCCTCGGGAAGGCCGTCCAAAGCTTGCTCGATGATCTTCACCGACTCGTAGAACTCGGCGTGACGAACGCGGAAGCGGTCGTAGTTGTCGCCCACCGAGCCGACGGGAACCTTGAAGTCGAACTGGTCATAACTCGAGTACGGCTGCGCCTTGCGCAGGTCCCAGGGATTGCCGGTCGCGCGCAGGAGTGGGCCTGTGACGCCCAACTCGATCAGCGTCTCCTGATCGACGACGCCGGTGCCGCGGAGCCGCTGGAGGACGATCTGGTTCTTCTCGAGCAGATCGGCGTACTGGTCTGCCCGCGTCGGCATGATCTTCAAGAACTCGCGCAGCTTGGCGGCGAAGCCCCGCGGTATGTCCTCCATCACGCCCCCCACCTGGATGTAGCGCGTGTGCATACGCTGGCCCGAGGACATCTCGAACAGGTCGAGCACGGTCTCGCGCTCGCGGAAGCAGTACCAAAACATCGAGACCGCGCCGAGATCGAGCGCGCTCGTGCCGAGCCACACCAGGTGGGACATGATCCGGTTGAGCTCGAGGTGGATCACCCGCAGGTACTGGGCGCGCAGCGGCACATTGATACCCAGCAACGCCTCGACCGCGCCGCAGAAGGCCATCGCGTTGAAGTAGTAGGCGAGGTAGTCCATCCGTTCGATGACCGGAATCGCCTTCCAGTACGCCTTGTCCTCGGCGGTCTTCTCGATCCCCGTGTGCACGTATCCGACGATCGGCTGGATGTCGCGGACGACCTCGCCTTCGAGTGTGGCCAGCAGCCGCAGCACCCCATGCGTGGCGGGGTGATGAGGCCCTATGTTGAGCGTCATCAGCTCGTGGGTCTCTTCGAC
>DASRHQ010000099.1:0-4617 GCA_035650455.1 Solirubrobacteraceae bacterium | reverse complement strand
GACCACCTCACACGGCGACCCCTGCATGATCTCGACCTCGCCCGCGGCGGCAAAAGGCTGCATGAACGCATCGACGGTGCCGCGATCGGCAGCCTCGCAGATCACGTACAAGGTATGGGCGCCGTCTATGACGGCCTCGCCCTGGACGGACACGCCGTGCTGGCGCGCGTTTTGCTCGCTGATGTGAGCGAGCAGCATCGCCCCCATCGCCGGGTCGCGAGCCGGACAGCGATCGGCATCGTGATGGTGGCGCACGACAAATCGTGGCAAGGTTACCCCAGTCCTCCAATTGCCAGGTTCGGGCTTTCGGCGGCGTTCACGTCGTAACGGACGTCGGCGATTCGCCCCTGCTCGTCGATGATGAAGTGGCTCCTCAGCATCCCCATGAACTTGCGCCCGTCGCGCTCGCGCTCGCGCCAGGTGCCGTACGCCTCTGAGATCGCATGATCCGAATCCACGAGGAGCGGGAAGTTCAGGTTGAATTTTGATTTGAACGCCTGATGCGATGGCACGTCGTCGGGGCTCACGCCCAGTACGACGGCGTTCTTCGCGTCAATGGTCGCCTTCGCGTCGCGGAACCCGCACGCCTGGGTCGTTCAGCCAGGGGTGTCGTCCTTGGGGTAGAAGTAGAGGATGACGCGCTTGCCGCGCAGGTCCGAGAGGCGGATCGTCCGCTCGTCGTCGGTGCGGGCCTCGAAGTCCGGGGCCGGGTCGCCAATTTTCAGCTCCGCCATTGGCATCAGCTCCTTTGGAAGGTCGTGTTCATTCTACCGGCTTTGCTCTCGTGCTCGCCCGAGCGCTCCTGAGAAGTGCCGAGCGTGGCGGTCAGGCCCGCGACGAGGGCCTCCCAATCGGACTCCGAAAGCTCGGCCGAGCGATTGAGGGCGGTGTAGTACGACGGCGGCATCGCCCCGTGCTGCATCGCTCGGGCCGCCTCCCGCGCCTCCGACTGGGGCCGATCCCACTCGGAGAAGTTCAGGTGGCGTCGCCCATCGCGCACGTCCCGCTGGATGAGCCACGAGAGCGGCGCGACGTTGCTGTACCACGGCCAGCGGGTCTCGTTGCTGTGACAGTCGAAGCACGCGCGGACCGCCAGCTCGCGCGTGCGCGGCGAATCCCATCTGGGCTCGCCGCGTACCGGCGGGTTTGCGTGATCCCGACCGTAGGGCAGGAGCTGAATTCCGGCGAGGACGACGATGAGGATGATGATCACACCCCGCCCGAGCCGTCGCACCACCGAACCTCCCGGCACCTTTCCGAGGAGCGCCCGCCTATTATGGGCGGTGGTCAGCTCGTCCGGCGATTCCTGCTTCCGAGAGCGCCGAGAAGCGGAGAGCCGGCGCCGAGGAGGAAGCCGAAGTCATACCAATTCCCCGCGCGTGACAGGTCGTAGAAAGGATAGTCCGCCCAGGCCCCGATCGCGTGCGCGATGAGGATGACCCAGGCGGTAAGCCCGTTCCAGACGCCCCACAGCAGGTCCTGCCACCACACGCCCATCCTTCCCCTCAGGCGCCGCGTGGCCGTTGCCGGGCCCGTGGACGGCGCGCTCCTGAGATCAACATACCACCGCTCCTGGTCGTCGGGGACCGTCTCGTCGTCCGGCGGGCCTGCTCGCGTCGGCGAAAATGGGGATACTGTTGTCCATGCTCGTCTTCTTGATGGATCCTCGGACGTTGGGGGTCTCGCGGTGAACGAGCCGCATCGGAACGGCGGATCTCTCGCGATGGACCTCTTCGCCCTCCTCGGTGGAACCGATGGCCAGGGCGCGGTCTGGAGCCACGTGGGCGACGAGTTGAATGTCAATCTCGTGGCCTGGTCCCAGGGAAGCGGCGTGGCTGAGCACGTGAACCGGGAGGTCGAGGTGCTCATCATCGGCGTGCAGGGCGACGGGATTGTGGCCGTTGACGGGCAGGAGCATGCCATCAGGCCCGCGAGCGTCGTGCTCATTCCCAAGGGGGCCTCGCGCACGATTCTGAGTCGCTCGCCCCGTTTCGCGTATCTGTCAGTCCATCGGCGGCGTCCCGGGCTGTGGCCGAGCCCGCGACGCTAGCCCGACACCACGATTCCGCGGCCACGGATCCGTCGGCGTACCCCGGACTTATACTCGTGCTGTTCGCCCATCCCCAGTTTGCGAGGAAGCGTGCAGCTATGGTCCCGACAATGCGGTCTTTCGTTGTCAGCCTGAGCGAGTTCGCGGCCGGTCGCGACACGCCCCGGGCCTTCCTCGAGCGCTGTCTCGAACGGATCGCGGAGCTGGAGCCGTCCATCGGCGCCTTCGTCACCTTGAACATCGAGGGTGCGCGAGCGGCGGCCGATCGGTCGACGGAGCGCTGGCGAGCAGGTAAGCAGCGCTCGCGCATCGACGGCATGCCGCTGGGCATCAAGGACATTATCGAGACCGCGGACATGCCCACCGAGCAGGGCTCGCCGCTGTTTGTCGGCTGGAGGGGCGGGCGCGACGCGGCGACCGTGGCAGCGGCTCGGGAGGCCGGCGCGGTCATCGTCGGCAAAACGGTTACGACCGAGTTCGCGTCAACCGAGCCGCGCGGGACCCGCAACCCCTGGGATCTGGACCGGACCCCTGGCGGATCAAGCAGCGGGTCCGCAGCGTCCGTGGCCGTCGGAATGGTGCCGGCTGCCCTCGGCACGCAGGTGCTCGGCTCGATCCTCCGTCCCGCGAGCTTCTGCGGGACGTTCGGGTTCAAGCCGAGCGTGGGCGGCCTGAACCGTGGGGGCAGCTTCGATGGTCTGAGCCAGAGCTGTGACGGCCTGCTGGCCGCGTCGCTCGAGGACGCCTGGACCGCCGCTCGGGAGATCTCCGCGAGGGCCGGTGGCGACCCTGGCTATCCGGGTCTCGCCGGTCCGATGGAGCCGCCGGCCCCCCAAAAACCCGCGCGCCTCGCTCTTCTGGAGACGGCGGGATGGGAGTCCGCGTCCGGTGATGCGCGAGATCGGCTGCTGGACGCGGTGGCGCGCATCCGGTCCGCGGGAGTCGAGGTGGTCACGCGCAAAGGCGATGCGGCGGTCGAGAAGGTCGAAACGGAGCTGGCGGAGGCAGGACCGAGGTCGCGGCGCATCAACAACTGGGAAGGCCGTTGGCCCCTCAACGTCTATCGCGAGCGCGACGCGTCAGGGCTCAGCGCAGCGGCGCTCCAGCGTTTGGAGGCCGCGGAAGCGATGACGCTCGATGAGTATCACGGCCTGATTCGCGCCCGCGCTCGCGCGCGGGAGACGTACGAGAGCCTCGCGGGTCGCATCGATGGCTGCATCACCCTCTCGGCGACCGGCCCCGCCCCGATGGGTCTTGACTCGACCGGCGACCCGGTCTTCGTGGTTGGCGGGTCGTATCTCGGAATCCCATCCCTCTCGCTGCCGGTGTTCCGCGTAGCGGAGCTGCCACTCGGGCTCCAGGTGATGGGGTTCGAGCAGCGCGACGCGGACGCCTATGCGCTAGCGTCCTGGATATACCAGATCCTCCTCTAACTCGTTCCCCTCGCGCCTAACCCGCATCGGCTTCGTCTCCCCCACTGCAGCCACGCCTCGCGACGCACCGACGCGGGGCTCTTTCTCCAAGGCATGCCATATCCGCATAGGACTGTCGGTTCCTATAATCGTTTGTACGCGGCGATTGCCGGAGACGCGGAGGTGGACATGAGCCGAGCCCCGATCGCCATCCCCGAGACCGAGGCGTCCGCTGACGAGCTGGCGCGGTTCTACCTGGACGTCCGTCGCACGTCGGAGCGCCTGTGCGCGCCGCTGGCCATTGAGGACTACGTGTTGCAGGCCATGCCTGACGTGAGCCCCACGCGCTGGCACCTCGCCCACGTCACGTGGTTCTTTGAAACGTTTCTCATCCGGCCGTTTCTGAAGACCTATGAGCCCCTCGACGACCGGTACACGTATCTCTTCAATTCCTACTACAACGCTGTTGGCGAACAGTTCTCCCGCCCACGTCGGGGACAACTCTCGCGCCCGACCGTTGCCGAGATTCGTCGCTATCGGGAGCACGTCGACGACGCGGTGCTCACGCTTCTGAACTCTGTGCAGCGAGAGGTCCCACCCCGGTGGGCGGAGATCCTCGTGTTGGGCGCGAACCACGAGCAACAGCACCAGGAGCTGATGCTCACGGACATCAAGTACAACCTTTCGATTAATCCCCTGCGTCCGTCGTATGTCCAGACTTCGGCGCCGATCAGTGCCGAGGGGGTTTCGCTCCAGTGGCGAGGATTCGATGGGGGCGTCGTTGAGATCGGGTACTCGGGCAACGAATTCGCATTCGACAATGAGTTCCCGAGACACGCCGTCCACCTGGAGCCCTTCCTGCTCGCCTCCCGACCCGTCCTGTGCGGCGAGTTCCTGGAGTTCATCGAAGGCGGCGGCTACCACCGCCACGATCTCTGGCTTTCCGATGGATGGCAAGCGGTACGAGATGGCGCATGGCAGGCGCCGCTCTACTGGGAGAACGTTGACGGCGAGTGGTTCGAATTCACGTTATCTGGCATGCGGCCAATCGACCGTCTCGCGCCCGTATGCCACGTGAGCTACTTTGAGGCGGACGCCTATGCGCGGTGGGTCGGCTGCAGACTCCCCAGCGAAGCGGAGTGGGAACACGCGGCC
>DASRHQ010000098.1:0-19717 GCA_035650455.1 Solirubrobacteraceae bacterium | reverse complement strand
GCCGAGCTGGTACGCAAAGTCCAGGCCGGGCCGCTGGGGCTGTATTTGCTCTACCTGCTTTTGGCCTTCGTCGTCCTGCTGCTGATCGCGCCGCGCATCGGATGACCGGCAGGCATCGCTGGCTTAGGCGGGGGGCCGGCGAGCGCCGAGGGGTGGCGCGGCCCACGCCGGCTCTGAAGTTCGTGCTGATGGTCGGCGCGATGAGCTTCTTCGCCGACTTCACCTACGAGGGATCGCGCAGCATCATCGGCCAGTACCTGGGGCTGCTCGGCGCCGGAGCACTCGCGATCGCGATTGTCACGGGCTTTGGCGAGCTGCTTGGCTACGGGCTGCGCCTGTTTTCCGGGCGCGGCGCGGACCGCACCGGCTTGTATTGGCCGATCACGATCGGCGGCTACGTCCTGCAGATGTCAGTCGTGCCGCTGCTGGCGCTCGCGGACAGCTGGCAGGTTGCTGCCCTACTGATCATCCTCGAGCGCGTCGGCAAGGCGATCCGCAACCCGCCCCGCGATGCGATGCTCTCGCACGCGGCCAAGCACATCGGCTACGGCTGGGGCTTCGGCGTGCACGAGGCGCTCGACCAGGCCGGCGCGCTGTTCGGGCCCCTGTTGATCGCGCTGGTCCTCGCGCTGAGCAGCCACGATTACAAGACCGCCTTCGCGGTCCTGGCGGTACCCGCCGCGCTCACGCTCTCGCTGCTGGCCGTAGCTAGGCTGCTGTACCCGCGACCGCGGGACCTTGAGGCCGGGCCGGAGCACGTGAGGACCGAAGGGCTTCCGCGCGTGTTCTGGATCTATCTCGCCGGCGCCGCGCTGGTCGCCGCAGGCTTTGCTGACTTTCCGATCATGGCCTACCACTTTCAGCGCTCGGGAACCGTGCGCGCCGATCTGACCCCGATCTTCTACGCGGCCGCGATGGCGGTCAGCGGCGCCGGTTCTCTGTTGTTGGGGAGGCTCTTTGACCGCCACGGCATCGGCTTGCTCGTTCCGCTCACGCTGATCGCGGCCCTGTACGCGCCACTGGCTTTTCTCGGCGGCTTCTGGGCGAGCCTCATCGGAGTCTGCCTGTGGGGTCTTGGCATGGGCGTGCATGAATCGATCATCCCGGCCGCGGTCGCCCCAATGGTCTCTCCCGACAAACGCGCTTCCGCCTACGGCCTGTTTACCGGTGTCTACGGCATCGCATGGTTTCTCGGCAGCACCGCGATCGGAGCTCTGTTCGGCGTCTCGCTTGGCACCGTGGTCGCGTTTGCAGTCGCCGCCGAGCTCGCCGCGATCCCGCTCATCGTGATCGTGACGCGCCGAGTCGCGGGCGCATCGCCGCCCGAGGGATGATGGAATGAGCGCGCAGCGGCCCGCGCCCGGTGAGCGGTGGGTCTTCTGCGAGCTTGGTCACGTGCATTGGGGGGCCAACGGGGGCGCGGGACTGCTGATTCGCCATCGGCCCGACGACAGCGAGCCGTCATATCTCCTTACCCTTCGATCACGCCTGGTGGATGAAGGAGGAAGTTGGGGGGTTCCAGGAGGAGCAATCAGGGACGGCGAGCCGGCTGAGAAAGCCGCACGGCGCGAGACGCTTGAGGAGATCGGCTACCTGCCTCCCTATCGCCCCGACCGTGTCGACATTCAGGATTGTGGTGGCGGCTGGCGGTTCTGGTTGATCACGGTGGACGTCGAAGAGCGCTTCGACGCCTACAGCGTGCAGGAGACCGACGCCACCGGCTGGTTCACGAGGCGGGCGATGCGCCGGCTGCCGCTTCACCCGGGGATCGGGCGGTGGCTCGAGCATTTCGCGCCGTGCGAGTGATCTCACCTCGGGTCTTCTGCTGGGTCACGACGAAGGAGGCGTTGCGTCACCGCCAGGCGCGTGCCCGCCGGCCCGTTTTCCGGCGCGTCCTCCGCGGGACGATACGATCAGCATTGGCGATGAAGCTCGCCGAGCGACCCCAGGAGGTCCCAAAAACCGCCGGAGCGGCTGATGGCTTCTACCCAACCACTCGTTGGTGGAGGCCGTGCCGTTTCAGAGCATCCTTGACCTAGGTTCGCCAGAGCAGACACGCGAGAGCGTCGAGCAGCCGCTGTGCCTGCACGACCTCAACCTCGATCAGCTGGTCGGTGAGGTGGCGTCGCGGCGCGCGAGGTACGACCTGGCCCCATTCTTCCACCGCCCGTTGACGGCTGTCGACGCCGTCCGCTACCGCCACGAGGGCCTGCACGACCTCGAACAGCAACCCCTGCTGGCCGCGGTGCGGGAGTTTGCCGAGCGGATGAATGCATGGCGCGACTGCCTCGCCCGGATCGAGAAGGGCTACTACGCGCACCAGCGCGAGGCGCTCTTACTGGGCGCCGTGCGCATCTATTGCCACGCCGTTGGCGACTTCGCGGTTCGGCTGGCGACCCTCGAGCTGCGCTCGCGTGCCTTTTGCGGTCTGCGCGACTATCTCGCCGACCACGTTCGGGACCCTGCGTTCACCGAGCTTGCCGCCGAGACCCGGCGGGTTACCAAGGCACTGGCGCGGATTCGCTACACCGTCCACGTAAAGGGGGGGCGCGTCACCGTCGGCACCTACGAGGACGAGGCCGACTACAGCGCGCAGATCGCAGGCCTGTTCACCAAGTTCAGCCGGGCCGACGCCAAGCAGGTACGCATGGAGGTTCCCAGCCCGGCGCACATGAATCACGTTGAGGCCCAGATCATCGACCGCGTAGAGCTCTTGCACGAGGAGGCATTCGGCGCCCTTCACCGCTTCTGCGAGCGGCACGCCGACCACCTCGATCCTGTCGTGGGCCGCTTCGAGCGCGAGATCCAGTTCTACCTGGGCTACCTCGACTACATCGAGCCGCTGAAGGCAGCGGGGTTGGCGTTCTGCTACCCGCGCGTTTCGGCCCGCTCAAAACAGATCGAGGTGGAGGGTGGGTTCGACGTCGTCCTCGCCGCCAAGCGCTCAAGCGAGCGCTCGCCAGTGGTTGCAAACAACCTGCGGCTCTCCGGACCCGAGCGCATCTTCGTCGTCACCGGGCCCAACAACGGCGGCAAGACGACCTTTGCGCGTATGGTGGGCCAGCTTCACTATCTCGGTTCGCTGGGGCTGCCCGTCCCGGGCGCGAGCGCTCGGCTGCTGCTCCCCGACCGAGTCTTCACGCATTTCGAACGCGAAGAGGACATCGCCACCCTGCGGGGCAAGCTCGAAGACGAGCTTGTTCGCGTCCGCGAGATCCTCGAGCAGGCGACGGGCTCAAGCTTGATCGTGATGAACGAGAGCTTTAGCTCGACGACACTTTCCGACGCGCTGTTCTTAGGCAGGGAGGTGATCGGCCGCATCACCGAGCGCGATTGCCTCGCGGTCTACGTGACGTTTGTCGACGAGCTCGCCTCGCTAAGCGACGCGACCGCGAGCATGGTGGCCACCGTCTCGGCCGAGGATCCCTCGGTACGGACCTTCCGCGTGGTTCGCCAGCCCGCCAACGGGTTAGCCTACGCGGCGGCGGTCGCCGAGAAGTACGGGCTCACCTACGAGGCGGTGCGCAGGAGGGCGGCGGTGTGAAGGTTTTGCTGATGCACAAGGACGCCGACTTCGACGTAGACGGGGAGTTTCCAGAAGGTGTGGGCGACCTTGTCGACGACCTCGAGCTTTCGACGCTGTTCGAGGCGATGGCCGGCGAGGACCCTTTCCTGTTCGAGGTCGCAAGCCGGGCCGTGCTGCAAAGCCTCGCCGAGCCCGAGGCGATCCGCTACCGCCAGCACGCACTGGCCGATGCGATCGCCCAGCCGGCGGTCGCGCGCGAGCTCTACGACCTCGCCGGCGATGCCATCGAGGCCGAGCGCAAAGTGTGGAGGTTCTTATCGCAGGACAGGCCCTCCAATCTCTTGCGCCGCTGCGTCGAGGTCATGGACCAGTTCGTGGTGTTCCTGGAGCGGCTGCGCGAGCTGGCCGAGCAGCACGCGGGCGACTTTCAATCGGAGGGCTTCACGCGCTTCTTTGAGATGGTGCGCGCCGAGCTGGATGAGTCGTATCTGTCGGCCGTCGAGGCGCATCTCAAGGAGCTGAAATTTCGCCGCGGCGAGCTGTTCTCCGCCGAGCTAGGCCCGATAAACAGGGGCGCGCGCTACGTGCTGCGCAGGCCGCGCGAGCGCGGGCTGCGCAAACGGCTGCCCTTTGCAGGCGTCTCGCGCCTGAGCTTCACGATCCCCGACCGCGACGAGAGCGGCTTGCGGGCGCTCTCCGAACTGCAGGACAAAGGCCTCAAGGACGCCGCCGCGGCGATCGCGCAGGCCACCGACCACGTGCTGAGCTTCTTCATCGCCCTGCGCACCGAGGTGGGCTTTTACCTGGCCTGCCTGAACCTGCGCGGGCGGCTGGAGGCCACGGGCCTGCAGACGTGCTTTGCCGAGCCGATTGCCGCCGGTGGTCAGGCCCTTACGGCGAGCGGCATCTACGACCCCTGCCTGGCGCTGAGGATAAAAGAGCGCGTGGTTCCGAGCGACCTCGACGCCGATCGCAAGCTGCTCGTGATGATCACCGGGGCAAACCAGGGCGGCAAGTCGACGTTTCTGCGTGCAGTCGGGCTCGCACAGCTGATGATGCAGGCGGGGATGTTCGTCGCCGCGCGCTCGCTACGAACCGCCGTGTGCGCGCAGACGTTCACCCACTTCAAGCGCGAAGAGGACGAGACCATGGAGGGGGGAAAGCTCGACGAGGAGCTTGGGCGCATGAGCCAGATCGCCGAGCGCATCCGCCCCAACTGCCTGCTCTTGTGCAACGAGTCGTTCGCTTCAACCAACGAGCGCGAGGGATCGGAGATCGCCCGCGAGGTGATCTGCGCCATGACCGAGAACGACATCAAGGTGGTGTTCGTCACGCACCTGTTCGAGCTCGCCGAGAGTCTGCGGGCGCAGCGGCTCGACACGGCGCTGTTCCTGCGGGCAGAGCGCCGCGCCGACGGCACCCGTACCTTCCGCCTGCTCGAGGGCGACCCGCTTCCTACCAGCCACGGCCAAGACTCCTACGAGCGCATCTTCGGACAGGACGCGCCCACTACCACGGACAGGGCTGGCGGCCGCAGCGAAGCCCGTGCGATGTCCACCGGCTGCCGTCCAGTCGTTCGGTGACTTCGCTTGGGCCGCCGGGGGCAACGCGCAGGCAGCTCCGTATGTGACATCGCCGTTAAGGGACGCGGGCATTCGCGAATGGAGCTCCGGCGTCTGAAGAGGAAGACGCCGGAGCCGAGCGATACCTCTACACCATGGAGTCAAAACGGCCTTCGCGCTCGTTTGACCGTGTTGCCGAGCGTCGCCGGGCGGTGGCACTCGCGCGCCATTTCCGCGAAGCCGAAGGGCTGTCGATCGCACAGATCGCCGACCGCCTGGGACGCTCGCCGGCGACGGTCAAGGCCTACTTCTACGACCCCACTGGCGAGAAGGCGCGGGCCGTCAAGGCGCGCTATGTCGGCGTGTGCCGGGGCTGCGGCGCCTGCACGCAGCCACGCGGCGGCAAGGGCGACGTCTACGCGTACTGCAAGCGCTGCCATCCCGGCGCGATCAAGCGGCGCTGGACGCGGGAGCTGGTGATCAAGGCCATGCGCGAGTGGAAGGAGCGCTACGGGCGGCCGCCCTCCTCGTATGACTGGTCGCGCACGCATGCCCGAAGGCGAGGCGGGCTCGCCATCGAGCGGCTCGATGAGGGGAAGCGGCCGGCGGCGAGTGTGGTGACGAAGTTGTTTGGGAGCTGGGCGCTGGCGCGCGCTGCCAGCGAGTCACGGAGGCGGGGCGGTAGATCGTTAGAGTAATACCTCTTCTCCGTGAGGAGCGATATCGCTCGCGGAGCGGAGCCGCGTTAGCCGTGCCGAGGCGACGTCGGGAGCGGCCAATCGAGACGGTACCGCGGCGACTGCTCACGGGAGCTGAGGCCGCCGCGTCGCTGGGCGTGAGCGTCGCTCACTTCGAGCGCTATGTGCAGCCGTTCGTCAAGGTGGTGCCATGCGGCCAGCTGCTTTTGATCGAACCCGCATCGCTCGATCGCTGGGTCCAGGAGCGCGCCCGCTTCGCCAGCGCCGTCGCCTAGAGGCTGCCCAGCCCCGCATTCTTGTCGCGGACCGGTTCGCGCGCGATCATCGATCACGGAGAGCCAGCCCGCTGTCCACCGCGGCTGACAACGGTTGATGTCTGACGGATACCGAAAGACCCGAACCACCGGCCTCTATGTCCGGCACAGGCGCAGCTGCCCGGCTTACGAGAATGAGCGAGGGCGGTGCCGGTGCGAACCGTCGTACCGGACGCGCCGTTGGATCGATGGCAAGGCGCTTTGGAGTCCGGTGTTCAAGGACCGATCATCGGCGATCAGCTGGGATGGTCACGAAGTCAGAGCTGCGCAGGCTGCGCGGACCGTGCGGCGGCGGGGACCGACCTTCGGCGATGTCGCCGCGGAGTGGTGGGCGCTGGTCGAGACGGGCAAGTACGCGCGGCGCGGCCGAGGCAAGCAGCTCTCCGAAACCACGATCGGGGATTACCGAGGCGTCCTGTTCGGACGATCGGAGAAAAAGCGCAAACGCGCCAGGAGTGATTCGGTCGTGCTAATGGAGCGCTCCGGCCGGCTGCCGATCGCAGCACTCGATGACGCCTACTGGCAGTCGCTCGTCGACGAGCTCGTTCTCGGCGGCAAGTCGTATTCGCGGATTGCGACCTATCTCGCCGTAATCCGGCACGTCTACGCGTACGCGCGGCGGGCCAACCGCAGGCTCGTCCCGACCGACCCTACGCGCGAACTCGTAATGCCGGCCAATGATGGAAAACCCCGCCAGCGGGTGGCAACCAGGGAGGAGGCCGCGAAGCTGGTCGAGGCACTGCCCCGGGTCGAGACGCCGGCCGCCCTCAGCTGGAACGCGGTACAGACAATCCGTCGCTCCGAAGAAAGCGCGGTCTCGCTAGGGCGCCGGCTCGGCGTCAGCGACAGCCTGATTGGCAAGACCAGGCGCGGCGAGCTGTACAAGACGCGAGACAGCCGCCGCTCACCGGAGGCAAGCGACCGCGCCGGGTGGGCGCTCGCCTTCTACACAGGCATGCGCCGAGGCGAGATCGGCCGGGCGCGGTGGACCCACGTGTTCTGGGGGGCCGACGAAGTCATGGTCGGTGCGTCAAAGAGCGATGCCGGTGAGGGCCGTCGCATCCCGATGGTCGGGCCGCTAAAGAAGATCCTTCGCGAGGAGTGGGTCCGCCAAGGGCAGCCGAAGGACGGCCGATCGTGACGCGCTCGGTGCACTCCGGCAACTGGCAGGCCCGGGCCGACGAAGCCTGGGAAAGTGTCGGTCTCAAGCGGATCACGCTCCACGAGGCGCGCCACACGTACGCGAGCTTTCTGATGGCGGCCGGATACAACCTAAAGCAGATCCAGGAATACCTGGGCCACGCCGACCTGGTCACCACCGGGCGCTACATCAAAAACCTGCCCGTTCCGCGGGGGACCACTGAGCGCGACAAGCTCGAGGCCTATCTGGCGCGAGAGATCGGTGACATCTGAGCCAAAATTTTGGTCACAAATTTGGACACACTCAGGCTCGTTGTCGTTTGTAGCGGTTCGTTGGGCACGCTCGAAGCCCGGACTAGCTGGACCGCAATCCTAGTGTTTGCAGGCAAAACCTCTTGCCTTTAGTCATGCCGGAGGAGGGACTCGAACCCCCGACACGCGGATTATGATTCCGCTGCTCTAACCGACTGAGCTACTCCGGCGCGATTGGCAGTCTAGCCTTGGAGGGTGCTTGGCCTCTGCCGCGTGCGCGGACGTATCTCGCCGCCGCGATCGGGTCGGTTGGGATATCACCCTCGCATATCGCAAGGAATATCCCAACGACCCGGAGCCCGGCGATATCACCCCCGCATATCGCAAGGAATATCCCAACAACCCGGAGCCCCGCAGCTCTGCGGGCCTCCGACAGCCCCATCGCCCCCGACACCCCCTTGCGCACCATATGATCGGCGTAATGCCCGACCTCACCCAGGCGATGCACACCATCGTCCACCAATGCCTGGCCATCAAGCGCAATGAGGACGTGCTCGTGCTGGTCGACGAGGCCACCGCCGAGATCGGTGAGCCGCTGCGCGAGGAGGCTCGTCGAGTCGGCGCCGACGCCGTGCTCGCCGTGATGGACGAGCGCGCCACCGACGGGACCGAGCCCCCGCCGACCTTGGCTGCGGCACTCGCAGCAAGCGACGTGTTCATCGCTCCCACGTCGCGGTCGCTCAGCCACACGACCGCCCGAAAGCTGGCGACTGACGGCGGGGTCCGGGGCGCGACCATGCCGGGTGCCGATGCCGACATGCTGGCTCGAGTCATGGCCGTCGACTTCGAGCAGATGGCGGCGCGCTCGAGGGCGGTGGCCAGCCTCCTCGACGAGGGGAGCACCGCCCACATCACCTGTCCCCGGGGTTCCGATGCCACGCTTGACCTGACAGGCCGCGACGCGATCGCCGACGACGGGGACCTGCGGGCTCCGGGCTCATTCGGAAACCTGCCGTGCGGCGAGGGGTTCGTCGCGCCGCTTAGCGGCGAAGGGCGCATCGTCGTCGCCAGTCTCGCGCCGCTGGGCATCAGCGACGAGCCGGCGGCGCTCGAGATGAGAGACGGGCGCATCGTGGAGGCCCGGGGTGGCCTCGGTCCTGAATATCTGGAGCTGCTCAAAAAGCATGGTGAGGCCGGCACGAACCTGGCCGAGCTCGGCGTCGGAACCAACGACCGCGCGCGGCTGAGCGGCAAGGTGCTCGAGGACGAGAAGATCCTGGGCACTGTCCATGTCGCCTTCGGCGCGAGCGCCGGAATCGGGGGGACGGTCTCGGTGCCTATCCACCTTGACGCGGTGGTACTCCAAGCCTCGCTCGAGGTCGACGGCAAAGCGGTGCTGGACGAGGGTCGCTTCGTCCTCGGCGCGGCCGCGACACGCTAGCCAGAGCGGTCTCACCGATGACGCTCCTCGCGGTCCCGAACGTCTCGGCGGGGCGCGATCCACGCACCGTCGAGCAGATCGCCCAGGCCTTCGATGCGCGCCTCCTCGACGTGCACTCCGACCCCGATCACAACCGCTCGGTATTCACGCTGGCGGGAGAGCCGGGGGAACTCGCCCCCGCGGTATTCAAGGGCGCCCGGACCCTCCTGGAGCTGATCGACCTCTCAGACCACGAGGGCATCCACCCGCGTGTGGGGGTGATGGATGTGGCGCCGATCGTGTATCTGGACGACGCGACTCGCGGACATGCATGCGCCGAGGCGCTGGTACTGGGCGACCTCCTGGGGCACGAGCTCGGAGTTCCCGTCTTTCTGTACGGCTCGCTCGCCGGCGGGCGCACCCGCGCCGAGCTTCGCCGAGGCGGCCCCGGTCAGATGGCGAAGCGCATCCAAGACGGCGAGCTGACTCCGGACTACGGACCTAAGGGTCTCGATCCGCGCAAGGGCGCGGTGCTGGTGGCGGCCCGCCCACCGTTGATCGCCTTCAACGTGGAGCTCGCCCCGCCCGCCACCGAGACGCAGGCCAAGGAGATCGGGGTCCTGATCCGGGAGGGTGGACCCGACGGGCTTCGCTCGGTTCGCGCGCTGGGACTGTGGCTCGAGCACCGAGGCGTCGCCCAGGTCTCGACGAACATCGAGGACTACCGGCTGACCGCGCCGCACGAAGTCGTCGACGCGATCGCGCGCCACACGACGGTCGCAGCGATCGAGCTGGTGGGGCTCGCGCCCGAGGCGGCACTCAAGGGACTCTCGCCCGACATTCCGGCCCGCGGTTTGCGCTCGATCGAAGACGCATTGCGCGCCACCGCGTAAATCGGCATCCGATTCACACATCCCTGCCCGGCTAGGCCCTAAGCTCCATAGCTAATGGCTCAGACAAAGCGCAAGCGACGCACCAAGCACCGAGGCACCGCCGCCGGCACCGTTGAACGGCGGGGCCGGACGTCGCGCCCACCCTCTGAGAAGGAGCGCAAGCAGGTCTCGCGCGCGGAAGCGCGCGAGAAGCGTCTGAGCACCCCGCCAACCTGGAAGTCATCGCTCACCCGGGCAGGCTTCGCATCGGCGTTGCTCTTCTTCCTGCTGCTGTTCACCGCGAAGGGAAGCAACCGGTTCGAGGTGGCGATCATCTTCACGCTCATCGCCCTGGCCATTTACGTGCCCGCGGGCTACTACATCGAGAGGTTCATGTGGAAGCGGCGCCAGCGCAAGCGGGCCACACAACCGGGAGCCAAAAAATGATCGACGTGCGCATGTTCACGGTCGGCCCAGTGCAGGAGAACTGCTACATCGTGCGCGTCAAGGGGTCGGATCGAGCTGTGATCGTCGATCCCGGCGAGGAGTCCGAGCGGCTAATACACGCGCTCGCCGAGCTTGGAATCGCAAAACTCGAGGCGGTCCTGATCACGCACACGCACTTCGATCACGTCGGCGCGGTTGCGGAGGTGGCGAAGGCGGCGGAGGCGCCCGTCATCTGCCCCGAACTCGAAACCGCCGTGCTGGCGAACATCATGGACTACGTGCCCTGGCCCGGGTTCGGTCCGTTCCAGAGCTACCAGGCGGATCGCACGGTCGGCGGCGGGGAGGAACTCGAGCTGGCCGGCTTGCGATTCGAAGTCATCTTCACCCCTGGCCACAGCCCTGGGCACGTGACCTACGCGCTTCCCGACGAGGACGCGATTTTCTCCGGCGACGTCCTGTTTGAGGGCTCGGTCGGGAGGGTTGACCTCCCAGGTGGCGACTGGCCCACGCTCCTGAGTTCGATTGAAACGCTCGTCGACTCGTTCCCCGCCGAGACGACCGTATATCCGGGCCACATGGGTATAACCACGCTCGGCCGCGAGCGCGCCACTAACCCCTTCCTCCGCGAGCTTGCCGCCGACTGACGGTCGTCCAGACGGTGGCCGGGCAGCCGCGATCAAGGCACCGCGCGGCACCTTCGACATCCTCCCGGAGCAAGCGGCTCGCCGGTCGGAGCTGGAGGCGCGCGTCAAGAGGATCCTGGGCGCGGCCGGATACCGACGTATCGAGACCCCCACATTCGAAGCCACCGAACTGTTTGCACGCGGCGTTGGGGAGGCCACCGACATCGTGCGCAAGGAGATGTACAGCTTCGACGACGGGGCGGGTCGCTCGTTGACCCTTCGCCCCGAGGGGACCGCGCCGGTCTGCCGCGCCTACATGGAGCACGGCATGCACAAGCTCCCCCAGCCCGTAAAGCTGTGGTACCTATCGAGCTTCTTTCGCGCCGAGGCCCCGCAAAGAGGCCGCTATCGCCAGTTCTGGCAGGTCGGCGCCGAGGTGATCGGCTCCGCCGTCCCCGAGACAGACGCCGAACTGATCCTCCTGCTCGCCGAGGTGATCGAGAGCGTCGGGGTGGGGGAGACCAAGCTACGCCTCTCAAGCCTCGGCACTCCCGAAACGCGAGCCGACTACCGCGAGGACCTCAAGCGCTATCTGCGGGCGCACGAGGACCGCCTGGCGCCGGAGGTCCGCGAGCGCATTGACGCAAACCCGCTGCGCGCGTTCGACGCCAGCGACCGCGCCACGCGCGAGGTCATGCGCAGCGCGCCGACGCTGCTCGAGCGGCTCCAGAGCGACGACGCCGAGCACTTCGCGCGCGTGCGCGAGCTGCTGGACGGCGCCGGCCTTCCCTACGAGCTCGATCCGACGCTCGTGCGCGGGCTCGACTATTACACGCGCACGCTATTTGAGTTTGAGAGCTCGCGGCTGGGTGCGCAGGCGGGCGTCGGCGGCGGAGGGCGCTACGACCGCCTGATGCAGGAGCTCGGCGGGCCTCAGACCCCAGCCTCCGGGTGGGCGGCTGGGGTCGAGCGCATGCTGCTCGCTGCCGACGAGGCACCCGCACCGCTCGAGCCCGTCGACGTATTTGTTGCCGTGGCGATGCCGGAAGGGGCCGAGGCCGCGTTCACCCTCGCCCAGGACGCCCGCAAAGCGGGCCTGAGCGCGCAGCTCGAGCTCGCGGGACGCTCGCTGAAGGGACAGCTCAGGCACGCCGACCGGATCGGCGCCAGGTACGTGGCGATCGTGGGAGAGGACGGTCATGCAACGCTGCGGGATATGGGCTCGGGCGAGCAGCGAGAAATTCCGACGGACGGCGTGGTCGTCGCGATCAAGCAGGGCCGCGCATGAGGCATCCGCCGCGACCCAACTCGTATCGCGACGCCTGGTGCGGCGAACTGACCGCCGAGCGGGCCGGGTCGCAGGCGCGCGTGGCCGGTTGGGTCCACCGGCGCCGCGACCACGGCGGGCTGATCTTCATCGACCTGCGCGATCGCTCCGGAATTGTGCAGCTCGTGTTTCACCCGGAGACCGCGCCCGCGGCGCACCGGGATGCTCACCGCCTGCGCTCGGAGGACGTGCTGAGCGCGTCGGGTCCGGTGGTCCGACGGGAGCCGGAAAACGTCAACCCAAACATCAAGACCGGAGAGATCGAGGTTGCGGTCAAGGAGCTCGAGATCCTCTCGGACTCTGAGACACCACCCTTCCCGCTCGACGACGGTGGCGAGGTGTCAGAGACGCTACGACTCAAGCACCGCGCGCTCGACCTGCGCCGAGCGCCGATGCGCGACGGGCTCGAGCTGCGCCATCGGGTCATCGCGACGATCCGGGACGTGCTCGACGAGCGCGACTTCCTTGAGATCGAGACACCGTTTCTGACCCGCTCGACGCCCGAGGGCGCGCGCGACTTCCTGGTGCCCGCACGCCAGCAGCCGGGGTCCTTCTTCGCCCTGCCGCAGTCCCCACAGCTCTTCAAGCAGCTCTTGATGATCGGGGGACTGGAGCGCTACTACCAGATCGTTCGCTGCTTCCGCGACGAGGATTCACGCGCGGACCGCCTTCCCGAGTTCACCCAACTCGATCTGGAGATGGCCTTCGTGCACGAAGACGATGTGCTCGAGACGATGGAGGCCGTGATGGGGACGGTGTTCGAGCGCGCAGGCTTCGCCGTCCCCTCGCCGCCGTGGCCGCGGACGACGTTCGCCGAGGCCGTGGGGCGCTTCGGCTCCGACCGACCCGACACGCGGTTCGGGCTCGAGCTGCGCGACCTCGGTGAGCCGCTCGCCGGAACCGAGTTCCAGGTTTTCGCGCGCGCGGTCGAGGACGGCGGCGTGGTCAGGGGGATAAACGCCGGCCGGCGAGAGCTGCCCCGCTCGGAGCTCGACGCCTTAACCGAGCTGGCCCGCCAGCACGGCGCCAAGGGGCTCGTGTGGGCATTCGTCGAACAGGGCGCCTGGCGGTCCCCGGTGGCGAAGTTCCTCTCGCCGTCAGAGATCGCGGGGATCAATCAGCGGCTTGAAGCCGCGGAGGGCGACCTGCTGCTGATCGTCGCCGACAAACAGGTGACGGCAGGCAAGGTGCTGGGCGCGCTGCGACTTGAGCTGGGGGAGCGCTTCGAGCTGATTCCGCACGACCGACACGACATCCGCTGGGTCGTGGAGTTCCCAATGTTCATGTGGAACGAGGACGAGCGACGGTGGGATCCCTCCCAGCACCCATTCACCGCGCCCGTCGGCGACCTCGACGACCCCGCGAACCTGAAGGGCCGCCAGTACGACCTCATCCTCGATGGATCGGAGATCGGTGGCGGCTCAATCAGGATCCACACGCTCGATGTCCAGGAGCGCATCTTCGAGCTGATTGGGATCGGGCCCGACGAAGCGCAGGCGCGCTTCGGCTTCCTCCTGGACGCGCTGAAGTACGGCGCGCCGCCGCACGGCGGGATCGCGATGGGTATCGACCGCATCACCGCGTTGATCGCGGGGCGCGAAAACATCCGCGAGGTAATCGCCTTCCCGAAGGCCACCAGCGGTGGCGATCCATTGACGGGGGCGCCCGCTGCCGTGGAAGACGCGCAGCTGCGCGAGCTGGGCCTGAGGCTACGCTGAGTAGCCCATGGAATTCAGCGCTTTCGAGCACCACCTGACCTCACCCCAGGGCCGCGGGTGTCTGCCCGCCCACAGCTTCAGCGCGCGAGCCGGCGGCTACGCCTGCTGCGACGAGATCGTCGTTGCCCTCGCGGTCGAAGGCGACCGCGTCGCGGACGCCGGCTTTGAGGCGAACGGTTGCGGCGCCGCCACCGCGGCCGGCAGCGCGGCGGTGACGCTGGTTCGCGGTCAGCATGTGCTCGACGCCGCGCGTGTCGGCCCGCGAGAGATCGCTTCGGAGTTGGGTGGACTGAGCCCCGGCAAGCTGCACGCGGCCGAGCTGGCCGCGGATGCGCTTGCCCGCGCGCTCGGAGGAGCCGCTCGACAGCAGGCCCAGCTCGTTTCGCCAGAAGCGGGCCGTTCGCTGGTTGCCGTCTCGGGTGGCGTCGACAGCGCCGTCGCAGCGTTGCTCTCCAGCCGAGCCGGCGAGGCCGTCACGGTGACGCTCGAGCTGTGGCGCGACGAGGAGAACGACGCCGAGCGCAGCTGCTGCTCGGCGACGGCCGTGTCCCAAGCGCGAGCCCTCGCTCACTCCCTGGGGATGCCCCACTTCACGATCGACCTGCGGGCCGAGTTCCGCGCGGGGGTCGTGGATCCGTTCATGGCTGGCTACGCGTCGGGTGAAACACCCAATCCGTGTGTGGGGTGCAACGGGCAGGTGCGCCTGGACGCGATGCTCGACCTCGCAACGCGTCTGGGCTGCGAGACCCTCGCCACCGGGCATTACGCCAGGGTGACCGAGACCGATGACCCGGCCGGACCGTTGCTGCGCGTCGCGGCCGACGAGGCCAAGGACCAGACCTACATGCTTGCGGCGCTCGAGCCGGGGTCGCTTGCCCGGATGCGCTTTCCCCTCGGCGAGATGACCAAGCCCCAGGTGCGCGCGCTCGCAGCCGATGCGGGTCTGCCCGTGGCGACGAAGGCCGAGTCCCAGGACCTCTGCTTCCTCGCGGGCACCGACCGGGGGAGGTTCCTCGCCCGGCACGGCGACATTTCAGACCAACCGGGCGAAATCGTAGATCGGCGCGGCGCGGTCCTGGGCCGCCACCGCGGGCAGCATCGCTTCACCGTCGGCCAGCGCCGAGGAATCGGCGTGACCAGCAGCGAGCCGCTGTACGTGCTGGCCAAGGACGCTCCCCGCCGACGCGTGGTCGTAGGTCCGCGTGCCGCGCTCGAAACCCGGACGGTGGCGCTGCGAGATGTGAGGCTGCACCGCTCGAGCGCCCGCGTCCGCCATGCCAAGCTGCGCTATCGCGCCCGACCTCTACGCGCGCGTGTAACTAGGGATGTGGGGGCGGGCCGGCACGCCACGCTGGGGCTCGAGCTTGAGGACGCCGCGCTCGGGCCGGCCCCCGGACAGCTTGCTTGTCTCATGGACGGCGAGCTTGTGGTGGGCTGGGCGACGATCGCGCGGCCGTAGTCCGCGCTCGAACAATCCCGCGGCTCAGAACGCAAGAGCTGCACCCACGCGGGTAGACGAGGGCGTGGCCGACACGGCGCCGTCCCGAGAGGAAGTCCAAACGCCGCAGACGGGTTTCCGGCGGGCCATCGGGCTGTTGCCGGCTACCGCGGTGAACATGACCCAGATGTGCGGGATCGGGCCGTTCATCACGATCCCGATCATGGTCGCCACCATGGGCGGCCCGCAGGCGATCGTGGGCTGGATAGCCGGCGCGCTGCTGGCCATGGCGGATGGGCTCGTGTGGGCCGAGCTCGGCTCCGCTATGCCCAGCGCCGGCGGCAGCTACGTCTATATGCGCGAGGCGTTCCAGTACCGCAGCGGCAGGCTGATGCCGTTTCTGTTCATCTGGACGGCGATGTTGACCATCCCTCTGATCATGGCCACCGGGATCATCGGCCTCGTCGACTATCTCGGCTACTTCTTCCCGAATCTCGCCTTCTGGCCGAGGCATCTGATCGGGGTCGGATTCACCGTTGCAGTCGTGTTCGCGCTCTACCGGCGAATCGAGTCGATACGCACCATCACCACGGTGCTGTGGATCGTGATGCTCGCGGCGGTGACGCTCACCATCGCCGCGGCGTTCACCGACTTTCATACCCACCTGGCATTCACCTACCCGGCCGGCGCTTGGGGCAGCGGATTCATCGGCGGGCTCGGCGCAGGGCTGGTCATCGCGATCTACGACTATCTCGGCTACTACACGGTGGCCGAGATGGGGGACGAGTTGGCGAACCCTGGCCGCGTGATGCCGCGGGCGATCATGATCTCGATCGGCGCGATGTGCCTGATCTACCTTTCCTTAAACATCGGCGTGATCGGCACGATGCCCTGGCAACAGGTCGCCAAGTCGACCTCCGTCGCCTCCGCAGTGGTCACGCGCAACTGGAGCCACTCCGCCGCGGACGTCGTCACCGTGCTGATCATCATCACGGCCTTTGCGTCGGTGTTCGCCGGCCTGCTGGGGGGTTCGCGGCTCCCGTTCCATGCCGCCCGCGAGCGGGTGTTCTTCCGCTTCTTCGGGCGGCTCCATCCACGCCTCGGTTTCCCCCACGTGGCGCTGCTCGTGATGGGCTTGATCACGGCGATCGGTTCGTTCTTCAATCTGACCACGGTCATCAACCTGCTGCTTGCCGCGACGGTGCTCCTCCAGGCGGTTCCCCAGATCGTCGCGCTGACGGTCCTGCGTCGCCGGCAACCCGGGCTCTACCGGCCCTACAAGCAGTGGCTGTACCCACTCCCAAGCCTGGCCGCGCTGGCGGGCTGGATCTACGTGTACACGTCGGCGAGCGCAACC
This sequence comes from Solirubrobacteraceae bacterium, assembly GCA_035650455.1. Classification (GTDB taxonomy): domain Bacteria; phylum Actinomycetota; class Thermoleophilia; order Solirubrobacterales; family Solirubrobacteraceae; genus Palsa-465. The sequence goes on along the minus strand of DASRHQ010000098.1, from coordinate 3,023 downwards.
TCGCTGATCGGATCGGCCGTATGGATCGTCGCGGGCATCGCCGCATACCTTGCATGGGCGCGCGCCAACCAGCAGTGGCCGTTCCGTCCGCCCGAGGTCCGCGAGGTCTACATAGAAGAGCAGCGCCGCGAGGCAGTGCGCGCGTGATTCATTTTGGGGGCGCGCATGCGCGCCCCCACCCACGGCGCATGCGCCGTGGGGGCGCGGGCACATGTGCCCGCGCCTACACTCCCTAACCGCCCATGACCTCAGACGAGATTCGTCGCACGTTCATCGACTTTTTTGTGCAACGGGATCATCTGGAGCTGGCCTCGGCTTCCCTGATCCCACAGGAGCACGATCCCTCCACGCTGTTCACGATCGCCGGGATGCAGCCGCTAAAGCCGTACTTCCTCGGCTCGGAGCGTCCCCCGCGCTCACGCGCGACGACCTGCCAGAAGACTTTCCGTACCGAGGACATCGAGATCATCGGCACCACAACGCGGCACCTCACCTTCTTCGAGATGCTGGGCAACTTCTCGTTCGGCGACTACTTCAAACGCGAGGCCTCCCGGTTCGCGTGGGACCTCTCGGTCGACGGCTTTGGCTTCAGTCCCGAAAAGCTGTGGATCACGGTCTTCGGCGGCGACGAAGAGCTTGGCGTGGGCCCGGATGAGGAGGCGATCGCGGCGTGGCTCGAGATCGGGGTGCCGCGCGAGCGCATCGTCGAGTGCCCGCGCTCGGAGAACTGGTGGGAGCTGCCTCCACCCGGCCCATGCGGCCCGTGCTCGGAGCTCTACCTCGATCGCGGACTTGACTTCGGCGCCCCCGACGACCTCCCGGGCGGTGACAACGAGCGCTTTCTCGAGTACTGGAATCTCGTCTTCATGCAGTTCAACCAAGAGCCCGTCAACATGCTGGCTCCGCTGCCGGCCAAGAACATCGACACCGGACTGGGACTGAACCGGCTGGCGTCGATCCTCCAGGGCAAGCCGTCGGTGTTCGAGACCGACCAGTTCTGGCCGCTGATCGAGCTCGGTCAGGAGCTCGCGGGGAAACCGTATGGCTCGGCAGCGGCGGTCGACCAGGCGCTGCGGGTGCTGGCAGACCACGCGCGCTCGATGACGTTTCTGATCGCAGACGGGGTGGTGCCTTCGAACGAGGACCGCGGCTACGTGCTGCGACGCATCATCAGGCGCGCGATCCTCCAGGGCCGCCGGCATCTGGGGCTGGAGCCCGGGTTCCTTGAACGCTACGCCGGGGTCGTCACCGAGACCATGGGGTCCGCCTACCCGGAGCTCTCCGATCAGCGTGACCCGATCCGGATGTGGCTGTCCTCCGAGGAGGAGAGCTTCGGGCGCACGCTCGAGCAGGGCACGAGGATGCTCGACCAGCTGATCGCGCGCGCTAAGGACAGCGGGGCAGAGGGGATTGCCGCGCACGATGCGTTCACTCTCCATGACACATTCGGCTTTCCCATCGACCTAACGCTCGAGCTCGTTGCCGAGCAAGGGCTCGGGGTCGACGAGGAAGGCTTCGAAGGCCTGATGGAAGAGCAGCGCGCGCGGGCCCGCGCTCACGCCGGCCGCGGTGAGGACGCCCAGACCTTGCAGCGACAGGCCGCATCGCTCGCGAGCAGGGCCGGGTTCGCGACCGATTTCGTCGGGTACGCCGCGACCGACCAGGACACCACCGTCGGCGCGCTCGAAAGCGAGAACGGGCGCGTGCTGGCAAAGCTCGTCGAGTCGCCCTTCTACGCCACCGGTGGCGGCCAGGTCGCCGACTCGGGGTACGTTGAATGCAGCGAGGGCGACTGCCTCGCGCGGGTAGAGGACGTCCTGCGACTGGGAGACGACCAAGTGCTCGCGCTGGTTTTCGAACGGGGCCAGCTCAAGCTCGGCGAGCGAGTTCACGCCCACGTCGATCGCGGCCCACGCCATGCCACCGAGTCCAACCACACCGCCACCCACCTGCTGCACGCGGCGCTGCGACGGCGCCTCGGCAGCCATGTACGCCAGGCCGGCTCATACGTCGGGCCTGACAAGCTGCGCTTCGACTTCACCCACGGCCATGCCCTCAGCGCCGCCGAGCTCCAGGAGGTCGAGGACGAGGTCAACCGCTGGATCCTCGAAGATCAGCCCGTGCGAGCCCTGACGACGACCCTGACCGAGGCCCGGCGTCTCGGCGCGATGGCGCTCTTCGGCGAGAAGTACGGCGATGTCGTGCGCATGGTCGAGGTCGGCGACGGTTCGTTTTCGCGCGAGCTATGCGGCGGGACGCACGTCCGTTTCACGGCGGAGATCGGCGCGCTGCGCATCGTTTCCGAGACGTCCAGCGCCCGCAACGTGCGTCGCATCGAGGCGCTCACAGGCCCGGCTGCGATCGAGTTGCTGCGAGACCACGACCGTGAGCTCCAGCGCACAGCGCAGGCGCTGCGGGTGCCGACCGAGCGGGTCGCCGACACGGTCTCAGAGATGCACGCCCGCGTGCGCGAGCTTGAGCGCGGTGCGCCGGGAGGCGGCGGCGACGGTGTCGTCGAGATCGAGCCGCTGCTTGAGAACGCGATCGAGCACGACGGCGCCCGCGTGCTTGTGACCGCGGTGAGCGTGACTGATGGCAAGGCGCTGCTTGAGCTCGCGGATCGGCTCAGGGCGAAGCTGGGCGACGCGGCGATCGTGCTGGGCTCCGCTGGCGCCGACCGCGTCGATCTCGTCGCGACCGTTGCTCCGTCGCTGGTGGCGCGGCAGGTCAAGGCGGGGGACATCGTCAAGGCGGCGGCGGCCGCTGCCGGCGGTGGCGGCGGTGGGCGCGACACGCTCGCACGCGCCGGCGCCCGCGACCCGGCGAGGTTGCCGGCGGCGCTCGAGGCCGCCCGCGAGGCGATCGAGGCGGCCCTTCGATGAGGGTGCTCGCGCTGGACTACGGCAGCGCTCGTTGCGGCTGCGCGGTCAGCGACCCCAGCGGTACGATCGCAACACCGCTTGCGCCCGTCCTGCAACCGGGCACGCGACGCGGCCTGGCCCGGCTCAAGAGTCTCGTCGACG
>DASRHQ010000097.1:0-7798 GCA_035650455.1 Solirubrobacteraceae bacterium | reverse complement strand
GCGGGGTCGGTCTCGTCCGAGATCTCGCCCACGACCTCCTCGATTATGTCCTCAATCGTCACGATGCCGGCGGTTCGCCCATACTCGTCGACCACGATCGCCAGCTCCGTTCGCTCACGCTGAAGGTCCGCGAGCAGATCGTCCAACGGCTTGGTCTCGGGAATGATCGGCGCCTGCCGCACCCGGCTCGCGAAGCTCGCCTCGCCTCCCTCGGACATCATCACCTTCACGAGCTGGTTGACGTGGACGATTCCCTTGACACGATCCTGGTTGAAGTCCTCGGTCACCACGAGCCGCGAATGACCACTCGACACGCACTGCCGCAGTGCCTCGGCGACGGTGGCGGATTCGTCGACGGTCACCACCGCCGGAATTGGGGTCATCACCTGGCGGGCCTCCTGTTCGTGCAGGTGAAAGACGCCGGTGAGCATGCTCGCCTCGCCGGCTTCGAGCTTGCCCCCGGTCTGAGACTGGGCGATGAGCCGCTTGATCTCGTCCGGCGTCCCCCCCTCGGGCTCGGCATCGGGTTCGGTCCCAAGCATGCGGACAATTCGGTAGGACGCGGCGTTCAGCACGAGGATGAAGGGCGCAAAAAGCGTGCGGAAAAACTGAAGGGGCCCCGCAATCCGCCGCGCCGCGCCCTCGGCGTGTTGAATCGTGTAGAGCTTGGGAACGATCTCGCCGACGATGCTCTGAGCGGTGGTGATCAGGAGGTAGGTGATGACGATCGCCACCACCACGCCGACGGTGTGACTCAGAGCCGGACCCAGTGGCTTCTCGAGCAGATGCTGAATCGCCGGCTGGCCCAGCGCGCCGATGCCGATCGACGCCATCGTGATCCCGACCTGGCAGGCGGCGATGTAGTCACCGATGTTCTCCTGCTGGCGCAAAGCCAGGCGGGCGCCGCGGGCGCCCTCTTCGACGAGCGCCTCCAGGCGGGTCCTCCTGGATCGCACCAGGGCGTACTCCGCGATCACAAAGAACGCGTTGGCCAGGACCAAGAGGCCCGTGAGGACGATGAATAGCCCAGTCACGGCCGCGTCTTTGGCACGCGGCCCCTACCCCGTGCGGCGCTACTTCGCGATAAGTCGTCTTCGCTCATCAAGACCGACAGGCCGCAACGGTAGCAGCCGATTCGGCCCTTCCGGGACCTGTGTTCGGGTCCGAGCAGAAGCGGTCAGCCTAGACCGTCGAGCCGCGCCGCGAGCTTAAAGTCGGCGTCGGTCAGCCCGCCGGCCGAATGATTCATCAACGACAGGCGGACCTTGTTCCAGCCATGCAGGAGGATGTCGGGGTGGTGGTTGGCTTCCTCCGCGGCCTCGGCAACCCGATTGACAAAAGCCATCGCGCCGGCGAAGTCGTCGAATTTCCACTCGCGCACGATCTCATCGCCTTCGCGAGCCCATGCGCTTCCTTCCAATCGCTGCCCGATGTCATGATCGCTCAACAGTTCTGTCATATCGTTTGATTCTCCCTCGAACTCGCAACTGCGTTCATGTTTAAGACGATGGTCTCGCATAGCTTCGCGTCCCGCGACCCCGAACACGTCTAATGCGCATCGTCAGCCTGGTTCCTTCGGCCACTGAGATGCTCTTCGCCCTCGGTCTCGGTGAGCAAGTCGTCGCGGTCACCCACGAGTGCGACTACCCACCCGCGGTGCGCGATCTGCCAAGGGTCACCCGCGATGTCCTCCCGGCCGGATTGAGCGCGGCGGAGATCGACGCTGCGGTCAAGGAGAGAACGCTGCGCGGTGAGTCGATCTACGAGCTCGACACCGACGCCCTCGGAGAGCTCTCGCCGGACCTGATCGTGACCCAAGCACTTTGCGCGGTTTGCGCCGTTTCGTATGACGACGTCCGCGCGCTTGCCGACACCTTTGAGAACCCCCCACGGGTGATCTCACTTGATCCGCAGACCGTCGGCGAGGTCCTCGGGGACGCTCGTACGCTTGCGGCGGCAACGGATAGCCGCGACGCCGCGGCCAAGCTCGTACACGACTCTGCGGGCCGGATCGACCGCGTCAGGCTGCGCGTCAGGGGCCATCGCCGCCCGCGGGTACTGGCGCTCGAATGGCTCGACCCCCCATTCGCGGCCGGCCACTGGGTTCCACAGCTGATCGAGTTCGCCGGTGGGGATGACGTCCTGGGGTTCGCCGGTGAGCGCTCTGAAGAGCGGACCTGGGAAGAGGTGATCGCCGCGAATCCCGACATCGTGCTCGTGATGCCTTGTGGATACGACGCCGAGATCGCCCACCGCGAGGCCGAGATGCACCGCGAGCAGCTGGCGGAGGTCGGGGCAGGAGAGATCGTGGCGCTAAATGCCGCCGCGTTCTTCTCCCGGCCCGGTCCCCGGATCGTTGATGGCCTGGAGCTGCTCGCCCACATCATCCACCCCGAGCTGTTTCCCGAGTCTCCGGGCGAGGTGCTGACCGTCGAGGTGTGAGGTGCGCGCCCGGAGGCGACGCGCGTCAACCCGTGAGGCTGATGCCGTTCGGCGTCAGGCCTGTCCCTCCGGCGACTGCGAGTGCTCCGGCGACGCTCGCCGCGGCCACCAAGAGGCAGCCCGCCATCGCGGCAACCGACAGATCACGGCGTTGAGAAAGGTGCACAACCAGCCAGCCGCTGATCAGACCACCGACGAATCCGCCCAGGTGTCCTCCGATCGAGATGTTCCTGACCGCAACCGAGAACACCAGATTGATTACGAGGATCGGTCCCAGACCACTGCGCCAAATCGGGATCCGGCGGTCGTATGCGACGACCATGAGCGCGCCAAGCAGACCGAAGAGCGCGCCGGAGGCGCCAAGCGTGGGCACATCGGGCTGGAACAGAAGCGCGCCAAACGACCCCGCCAGCAGCGAAACGAAGTACACGACCACAAAGTTGAAGGTGCCGATCGCGGACTCGAGCTGCGGCCCCACGATCCACAAAAACAGCATGTTGAAGAGGATGTGCAGGAGCCCGTCGTGCAGGAACCCACTCGTTATCAGGCGCCAGTACTGATCCTGGTGGACGATCGCGGGGCCGTACAGGACACCGTTGGTGACGACGGTGCCGCTGCTGCCGCTGACGAGCTGCCCCCCGGTGACGAATTCCGCCACGAACACCACCACGTTGAGCGCGATCAGCATCATCGTCGCCGACGGGGCCGAGGGCAACGAGCGTACGGTCTTCACGTGCGTGCGCTCGCGCGAGCAGGCGGGGCAGCGCATGCCCACGGGCGTGGGGGTCATGCAGTCGGGACAGATCGGCCTGCCGCAGGAAGAGCAGGCGACACCCGTCTCCCGGTCAGGGTGGCGATAGCAGACGGCCATTGCCGAGGCCACGGTAGCAGTGGGTGGTTAGCGTTCTGCGAGGATCGGCCGCTAGCTGCCGGGCAGTATTCGCCGGGTCTCCTCGGCGATGTCGTGCACCGTGCGCCCAGCTAACTCCAGCACGTTGTCCGAGCGCTGCCGGCGATGACTGTGTTGACGGCGCACGCGCAGCACGACCAGCGCGGTTCCTGCGGTTGCGCTTACGACGACTGCCGCCACGGGCCGGACCCAGTTGCGCGGGTCCCGCATGGCCGAGAGTTCCCAGGCCTCGAGTTCGTCTTGCGCGGCCTCGGTGAGGTTGACGAGCGTGCGCTCGAGGCGCACAACGAGGTCGGCGGGCGGATCGATCGGGGCGAGCGCCTCCCGAAGAAGGGCCTCGAAGTTCGTCGCGTCTGCCGTCACTCGGGACCCTCTCCGTTGCGGGAAGCGCTACTCGCGCCATCGCCGTTGGAGACGCCGTCTCTGCCGCCGTTCTGCGCCACGATTCCTTCGAGCTGGCGTATGGCGCGATGCAGCAAGACCTTTGTCGCGCCGTCGGTGCGGCCCAGTGCCCGGGCAATTTCGCGGTTGTCCATGCCCAGCGCGAACCGCATGACCAGCGCTTCCCGGCGATCGTCGGCAAGCTGCTGGACGCCGGCCAGGATCAACTTCAGCTCCTCTCGACCCTCGACCAGCGATTCTGTGGTGTGCGGCGCCGAGATGACGGCTGCATCCTCGATCGCCGCCTCTGGCTTGCGGGCCCGGTCGCGGTAGAAGTTGGCCGCGAGGTTGTGGGCAATGCGGATGAGCCACGGCCGCAGCGGACGACCGTTTGACTCCTTGAGAGCGCGCTCAAAGTGCCGATAGGCCTGCAGGAACGTCTGCTCGGTGAGGTCTTCGGCGTCGTGATGGTTGCCCACCCGGTAGTAGCTGTAGGAGTAGACGTCGCGCAGATGGCTGCGATACAGCTCAGTGAAGCGCGCGTCGAGCTCGGCCTTGTTACTGGGTTGTGAGGAGTCCACCGCACCGTGGAGCGTACCTCCGCTAGGCCGCGCGCACAGGTCGCGGGCGTGTGGAGGGCTTGGGATTGGTCACCGTGGCGGCCCATCCCTCCGCGTCTATGCGGCCTTCGACCAGCGCCGCCAATCCCTCGAGAGTCGGAGCGTCGACATGGGCTCCGCGAGCCACCGTCGCCAGCAGCGGAACGGAGTCGACCGCCTCAGCCGCTTGGCCGAGCACCGCGCCAATCTCCGCCCTGGGCACCCCTTGGGCGAGCAGCTCGCCGGCGCGCCGATTCCGCGACCCCGCCGCTACCACGGTCGCCACGAGATCACCTGCTCCTGCCAACCCCGCGAAGGTCTCGGGTCTGGAGCCGCGCATCCTTGCCAGCGCGTCGACCTCGGAAAACACCTTCCCGGCCGCGGCTCCGGCGACGTTGGGACCGGCTGGAGCGGCGGCCGCCGCGGCCAGCACGGCGGCGTTCTTTGCGGCGCCGGCGAGTTCGACCCCGGTGACGTCCTGCGTGATCGAGACCTCAAGTCCGGCGGTGGTGAGCGCATCGCCAAGCTGGCGGGCGAATGCCTGGTTTCGAGAGGCCACTACCACGGAGGCCCCGTGTTCGAGCGCGTCGGCCGCGTGAGATGGACCGCCAAGAACGGCGATTGCCCTTGCGCGAGAGCGGGTCGAGACGAACTCCGAAGGCACCATCCCCAGCGGCGGAACGACTCCCTTACAGAGGATCAGCAGGCCTGCCCGCTTCGGAATCCGCTCGCCGTGCGCGGCCACTACTCCCGGCAGCGCTCGCGCCGGAACGGCGAGGCACACCAGGTCGTGGCCGGCCAGCTCCATCTCCGCCGCACGCAACACATGGACCGAGTCGGGCAGCGCGACTCCCGGCAGATAGCGTTGGTTTTCGCGCGCGGTTTGAAGCTCTGACACCTGTTCGCGCGTGCGGCAGCCGAGCTCGACCTCCAGTCCTGCGCGCGCGAGGCCCACCGCCAGGCCGGTCCCCCAGGTGCCGGCACCGATGACTGCGGCACGCCGAATGGGCGGCAGGCCCCCGAGCCATTCCCACTGAAGCATTACGCAGGGCCAGATGCGATCGGTCACCGCGCCCGCGAGCGCCGGCGACGCGCCCTCGAGCTGCGGGAAGCGCAATGAGCGACCAGCACGAATGGTCACCTTGTGGGGCCGGATCCGCCACCCGCGGCGAACCGCCTCGGTGCCGAATACGGCCACCGGCACCACAGGTGCGCCCGACTCGAGCGCGAGACGCCCCACGCCCCGTTTCGGCTTTCCGAGCGAGCCGGGACGGGTCCTCGTGCCCTCCGGGAAGATCAGCACGATGTCGCCCCGCGCCAAGATCGCCTTGGCGGTGGTGATCATCTCTGCGTCGCTCGCGCCCCGCTTGACGGGGAAGGCGCCCAGGGCTCCCAGGAACCAGGCCACCCATCGGCGTCGGAACAGCTCCTCCTTGGCGACGTAATACATGGGGCGCCGCGCCATCGTGGCGATAACGAAAGGATCGAGAAAGCTGCGATGGTTGGCCGCGACGATCACGGGCCCTGTCCTCGGAAGGTGCTCGCGGCCTATCCGGCGCATCCGGAAATAGGTCAAAAAGAAAGGCTGGAACAGCGCGCGGACGAGCCAGTAGACGACCGGGTTGACGCCGGTTTCGCGTGCTCGAGCGTGCAGCTCGTCCTGGCTCATCGCGGACCGAGTTCGTGACTCATCGCACAGGGCGTACCCAATGCAGCGGCGCCCGTTACAGTTGGGCGGTGGGCCCACCTTCTGCGATGTCAGCGCTCGGGCGGCCTCGCACGCTGAGAGGCGCCCTTTGCGGGGCGTCCGCCGCCGCCATTTGGGCGCTGATCCAGCCGCTCGACAAGCTGGTTTTCAAGAGTTCCTACGACGACGTCGAGCTGCTTGGCCGAGCGCTGACGAACGGCGAGGGGTGGTACCCAATAGGGCTCGCCCTCCACCTCTCAAACGGGGCGATCTTTGGCGCGGTGTACGCCAATCTCGCGCCGGCACTCCCAGTGCCGCCCGTATTGCGCGGACCGACGGTGGCCCTCGCCGAGCACCTCGCGTTCTGGCCGCTTGGGAGCGTCAGCGACCGATGGCACCCGGCACGCGACCGCCTCCCGCAACTCGCAGGTAACCGCCGCGCCTTCGGACAGGCGGCTTGGCGACACCTTCTGTTCGGCGTGGCGCTTGGGGAGCTCGAGCGACGGCTCAACGCCGCGCCCGAGCCGGCCCCGCCCGAGGCAGAAGTCGCGTATTCGAGCAACGGGCGAGGCTCGCTGGAGGACGCGATGCCCGCACGGCCTACGTCGTAGCTCGGGTTCTGGTTTTCACGTGCGGGTCGTGGGCGGGAGCGCGTCCCCGTCGGAGTCCGGCTCCGGTCTAACCATGCGCGGCTTCGGTCTAACCATGCGCGTAGCCACCGGCCCCTACCATCACGTCCGCGCGCCCGCCTAGCTCAACCGGTAGAGCACTTCACTTGTAATGAAGGGGTTGGGAGTTCGAGTCTCCCGGCGGGCTCTGTGCGAATTGCCCGGAGCTGAAGGACTTGAGGCCGAGCACGTCCTACCAACCTCGCTCCAGACCTCGGCGTGGAAGCGATTTGGAAGCCTGAATGTCGTGTCCGGTGCATAGAGAAGCGCCCCATCCCTGACGGCGGATGGGGCGCTTGAGTCTCCTCGCGGCGGCTAGGAGCAGTCGTCGGGTTTGTTCAGCGCGACGCGAAGGGCGCCGGCGAACTCGAGGCTGTTCAGAAGTTGACCGATTCGGCTGTCGGCGAGACAACCTGGGTGTCAAAGATTTCGGCTAGGAACGCCTCAATGGCTTTTGACGAGCGCTCGTCGGAAACTGGGTGATACGCGACTCCCGGCGCCTGCGGGCCAACGTCGTGCGTGAAGCCGTGCATCGCGCCGCCGTACACGATCAGCTGGAAGTCGGCACCGGCATCGTTCATCTCTCCGATGAATCCCATCAGTTGCGAAGAGGGGACATGCGGATCCAGAGCACCGTGGCATACGAGCAGCTTGGCCTTGACGTCTCCGTGGCTGGCCGGCTTTGCCGTCTCAAGGCTTCCGTGGACGCTGATCACGCCTGCTAGGGCAGCCCCGGTTCTCGCGAGGTCGAGGACCGCTCGGCCTCCGAAGCAGTAACCCACAGCCGCGATATTCCCGTCACGCAGTGGATGAGAGGTGAGCACCTCAACGGCGGCCTGCGCTCGCCGAGCAATCTTGTCGCGGTCAGCAGCGAGCTCCTGGATGCACGACAGTACGCGCTCACGGTCGCCGATCACGGCTTTGCCGTACATGTCGCAGGCAAACACAAGGAGTCCGAGTTCGGCGAGCTGCCTCGCGCGGCGCTTGGCGTGATGGTCCAGCCCGGCGCCTCCGTGAACGACGACGACTCCCGGACGGGCGAGTTCATTGCCGTCCCAGACCAGGAGGCCGGACAGCTCGGCCTCCCCGTCGCGGTAGGCAATGGCTTCTT
>DASRHQ010000096.1:0-10651 GCA_035650455.1 Solirubrobacteraceae bacterium | reverse complement strand
AAACCCCCTGCAAGGCGCGCAATACGTCGCCGTGGGATGTCGCCATCATCACCGTCGCGGAGGCAAACCAGACTGCTACGCTTGCCTATTGCTGATTCGGAGCCAGCGCGCCGGAGGCGCGATTTGCCGCTATGAGCAGGTTTTTTAAGAGCGCCGCGTTTCCCATTTTGATCGTTGTGGTGCTCGCGTTCTTTGCGCAGAAGCTGATCGGTTCCTCGAGTCATCAGCCGCACTACACGTACGGAAACCTCATCCAGCAGCTCGAGTCGCACCGGGTTCGAAGCCTTTCGGTCCACGAAAGCGACAACATCGTCAACGCCACCACCACCGATGGCGTTCACTACACCGTTGGCTACGCGTCTGCCGATCCGCTGCTGGCCACGATCCAGAAGACCATTAACGAAGGTGGCCTGCAGCCGAGCAACTTCGACATCCAGGGCAAGTCCTCCAGCGCGTGGCTGGGGATCCTGACCTACATCCTGCCCGTTCTGATCTTCATCGGCTTCTGGATCTTTTTGATGAACCAGGTCCAGGGCGGCGGCTCGAAGGTGATGTCTTTTGGCAAGTCGCGCGCCAAGCGACTGTCGGTCGATTCCCCCAAGATCACGTTCCGGGACGTCGCCGGCGTCGACGAGGCCGTCGAGGAGTTGCACGAGATCAAGGAGTTTCTCGAAAACCCGAAGAAATTCCAGGCGCTGGGTGCGCGCATCCCGAAGGGCGTTCTCCTGTACGGGCCGCCGGGCACCGGAAAGACACTGCTCGCGCGTGCGGTGGCAGGTGAGGCCGGCGTGCCGTTCTTTTCGATCTCGGGGTCTGACTTTGTCGAGATGTTCGTGGGCGTCGGCGCCTCGCGCGTGCGTGACCTGTTCGAGCAGGCCAAGCAGAACTCTCCCTGCATCATCTTTATGGACGAGATCGACGCGGTCGGCCGTCACCGCGGTGCCGGCCTCGGTGGCGGACATGATGAGCGCGAGCAGACGCTCAACCAGCTGCTCGTTGAGATGGACGGCTTCGAGATGAAGGACAACATCATCTTGATCGCCGCCACCAATCGCCCCGACATTCTCGATCCCGCGCTGCTGCGTCCGGGCCGCTTCGACCGCCAGATCGTCGTCGACCGACCCGACCGAACGGGGCGGCGCAAGATCCTCGAGGTGCACACGCGGGGCAAGCCTCTTTCACGGGAGATCGACGTCGATGCGCTGGCCGGCCAGACCCCCGGCTTCACCGGTGCCGATCTGTCAAACCTGGTGAACGAGGCGGCGCTTTTGTCGGCCCGCAACGGCAAGCGAGAGATCACCCAGGAAGAGCTCGAAGAGGGAATCATGCGCGTCGTCGCCGGTCCGGAGAGAAAGACCCGCGTGATGTCGGACAAGGAGCGGAAGATCACCGCTTACCACGAGATGGGCCACGCGATGGTGGGCCACTTCCTCCCCAACGCAGATCCGGTTCACAAGATCTCGGTGATCTCGCGCGGCCAGGCCCTCGGCTACACGATTTCGTTGCCCAGCGAGGACAAGTTCTTGACGACGCGCGCGGAGCTGCTCGACACGATGGCGATGGCGCTCGGCGGGCGGGCCGCCGAGGAGTTGATCTTCGGCGAGATCACCACCGGCGCCGCGAACGACCTGGAGAAGGTCACGCAGACAGCCAAGCAAATGGTCATGCGCTTCGGGATGTCCGAAAAGCTCGGTCCGCGCGTATTCGGGCATGAGCACAGCCAGCCGTTTCTCGGGCGGGAGTTCTCGGCCGAGCCCGACTACTCCGACGAGATCGCCCGTGAGATCGACGATGAGATCCGTAGGATCGTCGAGTCGGCTCATGTACAGGCGAAGGACATCCTCACCGAGCACCGCTCGTCACTCGCGAAGCTCTCCGAGATCCTGGTCAAGCGCGAGACGATCGAGCGCGAGCAGTTCGAGGCGCTGCTGGACGGCCAGACCGAGGAAGATGTCTTCGGCGCGGAGGCGCCGCCGCCGCCCCAGGTTCCAGTTCCCACGCCGCCGGCCGAACGGCCTGGCCGCGCGGGACCACGGCCGCTGCCGCGGCCGGGACTCGCCGGCGGCACGGCCGAATAGGCGCCGCTAGTGGCCAAGAGCGCCACTTAAGCGCACGGAGTCGCACGTCACGCTTACACGGATAGTGCTCCAGGCCACGCGGGTGTGGCTTCCCGCTGCGATTGCCGTGGCCGGGATCGTGGCGATCGTGTTGGGCCACGGCCGCAATGCGGAAGCCGCGGCCGGCGTGGGGCTGATTATCGTGGCGCTGATCGTGTGGATGATCAACTGGCTATTCAGGCTGAGCTTCCAGAGCAACCGCGATCGGGACCAAGAGGAGCGAGCGCGCGAGTACTTCGATCGGCATGGCCGCTGGCCGGGCGAGGACGGGCGGTGAGCGCGAAGCCTGGCGGGCGAACGGAGGACTCTGCTCACAGACCGGTCTCGGAGCTCCTCGCGGACTCCGGCACTGAGTTCCTCGTGATGGGGGTCGTGAACGTCACACCAGATTCGTTCTCGGATGGGGGCCAGTATCTGGATGCCGAACTGGCCGTGGCGCACGGGCTCAAGCTCCAGGACGAAGGCGCGGCGATCCTCGACGTGGGGGGGGAATCCACCCGCCCCGGCGCCCTGCCGGTGCCATTGGACGAGGAGCTGCGGCGGATCGTGCCGGTGCTCGAGGCGCTTGCGGCGGCCGGGGTCGACGCTCTCCTTTCGGTCGATACGTCCAAGGCTCATGTGGCGCAACGGGCGCTCCAGGCAGGGGCGACTTTCGTCAACGATGTGACCGCACTGCGCGGAGATCCGGAGATGGCGAGCGTGGTGGCTGCCGCAGGCGTCGACTGCTGTCTCATGCACATGCTGGGCGACCCTCGCACCATGCAGCACGATCCCCGCTACAAGGACGTGGTCGATGACGTCAAGGCCTTCCTGGAGGAGCGGTTGAACTTCGCCGTAAGCCAGGGGATCGCCTTAGAGCGAATCGTTCTCGATCCCGGGATCGGTTTTGGCAAGACCGTCGCCCATAATCTCGAGCTGCTGCGCCGCGTCGACGAGCTAGTGGCGCTGGGGCGGCCGATTCTGGTCGGCAGCTCGCGCAAGAGCTTTATCGGAAAGCTCACCAGGCGCCCGGTGGATGAGCGTGCCGCTGGGACGATCGCGACCAACGTGCTCGCGTACGCTGGGGGCGCGCGGATCTTCAGGGTGCACGATGTTGCTCCCGTTTACGACGCGCTCACGGTGGCGGCTGCTACGGTCCGCCGCCGATGGACGGCGAGGGCGAGCCCAGCGAGTTCGACGACGTAGGAGACCAGGGCGAGGGAGCGCCGTCAGAGCCCGAGGTCACAATCGAGATCAGCGGTCTGTCCCTGTTCACGCATGTCGGCGTGAGCGCCGCCGAGCGGGAGGTGGGCCAGCGGTTGCTGCTCGATCTGCGGCTGGATCTCGACGACTGCGACGCAACCGTCACCGATCGGATCGAGGACACCGTCGACTACGCCGAAGTCTGCGATACCACCAACCTGGTAGCCCAGCAACGTACCTATAAGACGCTCGAGCGACTTTGCACGGCGATCGCCGATCGGCTGCTCGAACGCTACGACGTCTATTCGGTGTGGGTCAAAGCAGCGAAGCCCGAGCCTCCCTTGGCGCTCCCGGTAAGCGAGGTATCGGTGGAGGTGTGGCGCGAGAGCGAGTAGCCGCAGGACTTCGCTTGCGCCCCCCGCCGTGACGCAGCGTTATCGGGGTTATCTCGGTCTGGGCTCGAATGTGGGGGACCGGCGGTCCCACCTCGAGGCGGCCGTACGCGCGATGCCCGATCGCGGAATCGAGGTACTGACCTCCTCGGCGGTCTATGAGACCGAGCCGGTGGGCCTGGTTTCAGACCAACGGGATTTCCTCAATGCCTGCATTCGGATCGCGACGGGCCTTGATCCGGAGCAGCTGCTCCAGGCTTGTAAAGAGATCGAGCAAGAGCTGGGGCGCCGTGGTGCGGAGGTCCGCCACGGTCCCAGGGAGATCGATGTCGATCTTCTGATCCTGGACGCCATGATGCACACGTCGAAGCACCTGACCGTGCCCCATCCCTCGGTCGTGGAGCGGCGATTCGTACTCGTGCCGTTACTTGAGCTCGATCCAGATCTGACCCTCCCCAATGGGACCCCGCTGGCCGGCGCGCTGGCGCGGCTGCCGCCCGGACAGGCGGTCCGCCGCTGCGGTCCCCCCCTGATGTAATCCGCGCATGCTGCTGGTCGTTGACGTCGGCAACACACAGACCCACTTCGGGGTCTATGGGGACGGCGCCAGCCCCGTCGAGCATTGGCGCTTTGCCACTGTGCGCGAGTCGACCCGCGACGAACTCGGCGCGGTGCTTTCCAATCTGCTGGCCCTGCGCGGCTTGCGCTTCGCCGACATCGACGGGGCGATCGTTTCCTCGACGGTCCCTCAGCTCTCCGACGAGTGGCAGGCGATGGCGAAGCGCTACCTGGGACAGGAGATGCTGGTGGTGGGACCGACGATCCGCACCGGGATGCCGATTCGATATGACAATCCGCATGAGGTCGGCGCCGACCGGATCGCCAACGCTCTGGCTGCATACGATCGCGCTCGCGGAGCCTGCGTGGTGGTCGATTTCGGTACCGCCATCACCTATGACGTCGTGTCAGAGGCCGGCGAGTACCTGGGCGGCATCATCACTCCCGGAGCGGAGATCTCGATCGACGCGCTCTATCAGCGGGCGGCAAAGCTGCCGAAGGTCGAGCTCGCGCCGCCGCGATCGCTGGTCGGCAAGTCGACCGTGGACGCGATCCGTAGCGGCATCGTGTACGGGTTCGCAGCCCAGGTGGACGGGATCCTCCGGCGTCTGCGCGGCGAGCTCGGCTCTCAGACCACCGTGATCGCCACGGGCGGGCTGGCGCCGGTGCTGGTGCCGTTCGTCCGCGAGACGATCGACGAGGTAGACGATCTGCTGACGCTTACGGGCCTGCGGTTGATTTGGGATCGGAATCGGTCGGCTGCGCCTGCCGCTGCCGATCGATCCACGAGAGAATCGCCCGAGATTGGGTGATCACCGTTCCATCCGCCAGCTTCAGCGTCGGGAGCTTGGTGTCCCCGGTCGCCTCGCGCAATTCCTCGCGCGAGCCCTTGCGTAGGAACGGGATCGGGCTGCCATGAGCAGCGATGACTTTGTGGTACTCAATGCCGGCCTCTCGAAGCGCCTCCTGGACCCGGCGACAAGGATGCATGCGCGGCCCGCCGTCGTCGCCATGGCACACGTAGAGCGTCGGTGCTTCATCCATCGCGATCTGGACTCTAGCTCCTAGGCGGCAAGGGGACGTTGGGCGTGCGCGCCACCGTGGCCGCGAGGATCAGCAGGGCTCGCGGACGGCGATCCGCCGGATCGGCGGCTGAGATACGCGCGTGCATGTCAAGTAGATCGAGCACGGCGGCGAAGACGGGTGCGTCATCTATGTCGGATGGGATGTCACACGCCAACCGCGCGAGCGTCAGCATCTCGGCGGCATCACTACCCCGGAACAGCTGGATCGCAGCGAGCAAGACGAACTGGGCGAGGCGATCCAGCAGCACGTGAGGGGCCTGTTCGCGCTCGCCGACGGCTGGCCCTGCGGGAACGAGCGGCTCCCCGCCGGCAAGCCGCAGCGCCTGCCGCGAGGCCAGCGAGCAAATCTGCTCCCTGGAAAGCCCCGCTTGGAGCGCGAGCCGGAGCTGGAACGACGCTGACATCAAGGTCGATCCGTACGGAGAGTCCGACGCAAAAACGATCTGACCCGGCGGCACCAGGGAAAAGAGCGAAATCAGGTCGGTGGGCATCCACCAGGCCGTATCGAAGAGCAAGTTGGGATGATCCGGGGCGGCCCGCCAGATCCAGGAGAGGTCGCAGATGCCGGCGTGGGCCAGGATCAGGCGTGCATCCGGGAAGCGCGAGGCGAGCTCGACCGCGTGTACGCCCAGCGCGGGAATCCCCCGTCCGGCGTGAATCAGGATGGGCACGCGCCGCTCGTTCGCGATCGCCGCCAGCTCGACGACTGCGGGATGGTCAAGCGTGAACTGCTCGGCGCGCGGATGCAGCTTGATCCCGCGCGCCCCGGCGTCGAGTGAACGGTGTGCCTCGGTGACGGGGTCGTCGTGGGGATTGACCCGGCAGAACGGCACCAGAGCACCGGCCGACTTCCGTGACACCTCGAGCACCATGTCGTTGGCGCTGCGATAGCCGTCGGGCTCGTGCATGGGGAATACGAACGCGCCCCTCGCATGTGCTACCTCAAGACCGGCCAGAAGCTCCTCCGCCCGCTGCTTCATGCCATCGGGATCGTTCTGGCCCAGGTGGGTATGGGCATCGAAGAGCTCGAGCCCGGGGACCTCGTCGAGCACGACCTGGTTAAAGGCGCCGAGCACGGATGCCACCTCAGCGGCGATGCCGTCGCCGGCGCCGCTGCGGGCGGCGTCTTCGGCGTGCGGTTCAAGGCCGACCTCGGTCTTCTGTTGCGGGGTCACCTCTTGCCTCCCTCCGGTCGGCGCCCCTGATGCTGTCTGCGGGCATCCGGCCCGCAGTAACCGCTCCGCTCCGCTGCGCTCATGCTGGATTCGTACCATGAAGCGGCAATGATGGACCTCACCGATACTTGGAAGCTCGGCGGAGTGGTGATCCAAAACCGGGTCGTGCTGGCGCCGCTGGCCGGAATCGGCAACTGGTTCGTCCGCCTTCAGGCCAAGCGCTACGGGGCCGGTCTCGTCGTCTCGGAGATGGTCTCGAGCTTCGCAGTCCACTACCGCAATGAGCGCACCTGCCGCGAGCTATTGCGGATCCATCCAGACGAGCACCCGGTCTCCATGCAGCTGTTCGGAGCCGATCCCGACGTGATGGCCTCGGCCGCGGAGCGCGTTGCGGCTGCCGGCGCTGACCTTTTAGACCTGAACATGGGCTGCCCGGTCCCGAAGGTCTGCAAGACGGGCGCCGGCGCGGCACTGCTCGAAGACGAGGATCGCGCCGTCGCGGTGGCCCGGGCGGCCTCGAGGGCCAGCGGCTTGCCGGTGACGGTCAAGCTGCGGTCCGGGCTGCGGCCGGGGGATGAACGTGGGTTGCGTCTGGCCAAGGTGCTGGTCGAGCGGGCGGATGTGGCCGCGATCGCGATTCACCCCCGCCACGCCTCCCAGCGCCACCGCGGTGCCCCGGACTATGACCTGGTCCGCTCGCTGGTGGCGGAGTTGCCCGTGCCGGTCCTCGTTTCGGGCGGTCTCCACACCCGCGAACAGGCCCGGGCCGCCTTCGAATCCACTGGGGCAGCCGCCGTCCTGCTTGCCCGGGGCTCGCTCGGCAACCCCTGGCTGTTCGAGCAGTTGCTTGCGCAGACAGACAGGCGGCCCTCCCGAGGCCAGATCCTCGACGAGCTTGACTGGGTGATCGAGCGCGCCGTTGACCACCTGGGACGGGAGCGGGCGACTCGCTACCTACGCAAGTTCTATCCGTGGTATGTGGAGCGCCTATTCGCCGGAGCGCATGTTTCCGACGCACGCCGCAACGCGCGCGCCCTGCTGGTCGCGCTCCAGACCGCTCCCACCATCGAGGCGGCCCGTGCGCTCATGCGCGAGGGCGCTTTGACGGACGACCACCTCGTGGCGCTCACGCCCGCGGTCTGACCGGAGCGCGGCCGAGGTCTCTATACTTCCGCGGCCGCGCGGGCCGCGGGGATGCTTGATGCGGCCACGGCTCGTCTCCCCGCGTCCGAGCGGGCTTTTTCATCTTCTAGCCCCGAAACAGAGTCTGAACACGCAATGCCTAAGGACGTCATTATCACCCAAGAAGGACTCGCCAACCTGAAGTCCGAGCTCGAGCAGCTCTCGACCACGCGTCGCCGTGAGGTCGCCGCGCGGATCCGGGAGGCTCGAGAGTTCGGTGACATCAGCGAGAATGCGGAGTACGACGACGCAAAGAACGAGCAGGCAATGCTGGAGGCCAGAATCGCCCAGCTCGAGGAGAGGCTGCGATCCGCGACCGTCATCGATGCGTCCGACATCGACACCGACGTTGTCAGGGTCGGCTCGATGGTGCATGTCCGGGAAGGCGGTAAGTCCACGAAGTACACGATCGTCGGCTCCGCCGAGGCTAAGCCGGCGGAGCTCAAGCTATCCAACGAGTCGCCGGTTGGAAAGGCGCTGCTCGGCCACAAGCGCGGGGAGGAGGTCATCTTCCCGACCCCTAAGGGCGAGCGGCGGCTCAAGATCACGAAAATCGAAGCGGCCAAGTAGGGGGCTAGTCCGTGGAGCGCGAGGCTCCATCCTCCGAGCTGCTGGCCGCGCGACGGCGCAAGCTCGAGGAGCTACGCGCCAGGGGAGTCGAGCCCTTCCCGCATCAGTTTCCGGGGGTTGAGCCGATCGCTTCGGTCCGTGCTGCGCACGAAGCGCTCGAGCCCGGAGAGGAGAGCACCGCAGAGCATCGGGTCGCCGGCCGTCTCGTGGCCAGACGGGGTCAGGGCCAGATGGCCTTTCTCGATCTGGCGGATCGCTCGGGCCGCCTCCAGCTTCAGGCACGAGTGGACGAGCTCGGCCCGGAGGGGCTCCAGTCGCTTTTGGCGCTCGATCTTGGAGATTTGATCGGAGTGGACGGAACGGCGTTTCGGTCACGGCGGGGCGAGCCCACGCTGCGCGTCAAGGGGTTCACGCTGCTCGCCAAGTCGCTGCGGCCGCTGCCCGAAAAGCACCATGGGTTGCAGGACGTGGAGACCCGCTTCCGCCATCGCGAGTTGGATCTGGTTTCAAACGAGGAAGCCCGGGACCTGTTCGTTACGCGCGCGCGCGTGATCTCGGCGGCGAGGCGGTATCTCGACGCCGAAGGGTTCGTGGAGGTGGAGACGCCCGTGCTGCAACCGCTGTATGGCGGAGCCGCGGCGCGTCCGTTCACCACGCACCACAACGCGCTGGACCGGACGCTCTACCTGCGAATAGCAACGGAGCTCTATCTCAAGCGGCTGATTGTGGGAGGCCTTGAACGCGTTTACGAGCTGGGCAAGGACTTCCGCAACGAGGGTCTCGACCGCGCGCACAACCCCGAGTTCACGATGCTCGAGTTCTACGAGGCTTATGCGGACTACCTCGATATGGCCAGTCGCTGCGAGCAGCTTGTGGCGTTCGCTGCCACTGAGGCCGGCTATACGGGAGCGATTGACCTTTCGCCGCCGTGGCGCCGGCAGACGCTGCGAGAAGCGATCCTCGCTCGCACCGGCGTCGACATAGCGCGATTCGGCGACCGTGACTCGCTTGCCGAGGAGATGCGGTCGAAAGGCATCCCGCCGCCCAAGGACGACACCTGGCCCCAGCTCGTGGACGAGCTGCTCTCAAAGCATGTCGAGCCGGACTTGATCGAGCCGACCTTCATCACCGATTACCCGGTGGAGATGTCTCCATTTGCCAAGCGTCACCGGTCAGAGCCCGGGCTGGCGGAACGCTTCGAGGCGTTCATCGGCGGCATGGAGATCGCAAACGCCTTCACCGAGCTAAACGATCCCGACGAGCAGAGGCGCCGCTTTGAAGAGCAGCGCGCACTCGCCGGCCTCGGCGACACCGAGGCACACCCTTATGACGAGGCGTTCCTTGCGGCGCTGGAGTGGGGGATGCCGCCGACCGGCGGTATCGGCGTGGGCATCGATCGCCTGGTAATGGTGCTGAGCGGAACTCACTCCATCCGCGAGGTCATCCTTTTCCCCGCGATGCGTGACTAGTGGGGCTCCCCGCGATGCGCGACTAATGGGGCTCCCCGCGATGCGCGACTAATGGGTTACTAGCCCTGGCGCCGGATGCACGTGGTGTACGCTGGCCCCCGGCTGCCCGGAGACCAGGTGCGTCGTACGCGGAAAGGGGAAGTTGGATGAAAATGAAGGCCTCGCTGGCTGTGGGGCTGGCCGGTCTGGCGCTGGCGGGCTGCGGCGGCTCGAGCGACCAGCAGCAGGTGCATACGACCTTCACCAAGGTGGTCCACGAACTGGCCGCCCGCGACCCGGCCGCCTGCGACCTGTTCACGAAGCGCTACGCGCTCGAGAACACTGGACTGTCCAACTACCATGCAGCGCTTGCGCGGTGCCGATCGCATACGACCAAGCACAGCCTCTCGCTGCCAAAGGGCTTGCGGGTCGAGGGCGTCAGGGTCAAGGGCAACAAGGCGACCCTGACGGCATCGGCCCCGGGGCAGGGCACCGGCACCTTCCACTTCGTCAAAGAGTCCGGCCAGTGGAAGATCGATTCCGTGACGGCGCGCTGAGGGGATAATCGAGCTGGCCGGTGGGCGCAGGAGCGCTCGCGTCAGCTGCGGCGTGTTTGAGCGATTCTCGGAGCGGGCCCGCCAGGTCGTCGTCCTTGGCCAGGACGAGGCGCGTTCGCTCAACCACGGCTACATCGGGACCGAGCACATACTGCTCGCACTGGCGGGCGAGAACGAGGGCGTCGCCGCTCGCATTCTCCTCGCCTTCGACGCCGACCCGGAGAAGATCCGAACCGAGGTGATCCAGAGGCTGTCGGGTCCGGACGGCAGACTCAGCCCCACCCTCGCCCGGCGTCCGTGGCCAATCCCTCGAGAGCTTGTCTTCCAGCGCGAGGTTACGACCAGGCGCCGTGGCCGGGCGGCGGGGACTCGCCGTGGCCGGTCG
>DASRHQ010000095.1:0-7460 GCA_035650455.1 Solirubrobacteraceae bacterium | reverse complement strand
CGACGCACGACGTCGAGTTCGTAGCCGCAACTTGTGACCGAGCGGTGGTGATGGGGGACGGCGACGTCATTGCTGACGGCCCGACTCTGGAGATCGTCCTCGCCTCGCCGGCGTTCGCACCGCAGGTCGCCAAGATCTTGGCGCCGCTGCGCTACCTCAGGACCGCGCAAGTGGCCGATGCCCTGGACCCGCCAAGGGTGCTTGCAGGGAGGGTCAGCGCGTGAGCGTCGTCCCGGTGACTCGGCCCGCGCCTCGCCGCAACGCGATCCGGATGCGCTGGCGCTCGATCGCCGCCGCAACGCTCGCGACTCTGGTCGGCTCCGTCTGCTTCCTGTGGCCGTTCCTGCTTGCGCCCGGCCACTTCGGCAGCACATACATGCCACCGCTCATGTTCGGGCTGTTGCTGGCCCTCGTGCTCGCAGTTGTTTTTGCCGAGCTTGCCGACGGCGGCATCGACTCCAAAGCGATCGCGATGCTCGGCGTCCTGTCCGCGATCAACGCCGGCCTGCGCCTCCTTGGCGCCGGAACCGCTGGGATCGAGACCGTGTTCTTCCTGCTCGTGTTCGCCGGCCGGGTGTTCGGCCCCGGCTTCGGGTTCGCCCTCGGCTGCATTTCTCTGTTCGCCTCGGCGATCATCACCGGCGGCGTGGGTCCGTGGATGCCCTATCAGATGTTCGGCTGCGCCTGGGTCGGGCTGTTTGCCGGCCTGTTGCCCCCGTGCCGCGGCAAGCTTGAGATCGCGATGCTAGCCGTCTACGGCGTGCTCGCCGGATACCTCTTCGGGCTCCTGCTCAACCTCCAGTTTTGGCCGTTCTCGGTTGACCCCGGCAGCTCAATCTCCTACCTCCCCGGCGCCTCCTTCACCGTTCAGTGGCACCGCTATCTCCTGTTCGACGCGACGACCTCGCTTGGGTGGGATACCGGCCGCGCCGTTACCGACCTTATCTGCATCGTGCTGCTCGGCCCCGGCGTGCTCCCGACGCTGCGCCGCGCGGCGAAGAGGGCGAACTTCGAGCCTGCGGTCAGTTTCGAGTCCGACGGGTGATGGGCCTGTCCGGTCGTCCCTACCGGTACTGCCCGGGCTCCCACAGCGGCTCGCGGCCCTCGTTGGCGCCGCGGCTGAGGATGAAGAGCAGGTCCGAGAGCCGGTTCAGGTAGCGCATGACCTCGGGGTTGAGCAGTTCGGCGCAGCCGACCGCGAGCCGCTCCGCTCGCCTGCACACAGTTCTGCAGACGTGCAGCTGGGCCGCGCCGGGAGTGCCCCCGGGCAGTACGAACGACTTCAGCGGCTCAAGGTCGGCGTTTACCTCATCGCAACGCTGCTCGAGCCACTCGACCTGATCGGCCGAGACCCGCAGTCGCTCGCGCTCAGAGGGCTCGTCAAGCGGTACGGAGACGTCGGCACCGAGGTCGAAGAGGTCGTTCTGAATTCGCCTGAGCCACTCGGCGTAACGATCGGGAAGCCCGCCCATCGCCAAGGCGACGCCGATTTGGGCGTTGCACTCGTCAACCGTGCCGTAAGTCTCGATGCGCGGGTGGGTCTTGGGGACCCTGCTCATATCGCCCAGATGGGTCTCGCCCGTATCGCCGAGGCGCGTGTAGATGCGGGTGAGATTGACAGTCATCGCGCTTGCCTCAGTCTAAGGCGTCGGGCCCCGACGGTCTCGCGTCGGACTATGGTCCCGCGGCGATCGCGGAGGTAGCAAGGACGGCCCCGCGTTCGCCGAGCGCCTGCACCTCGAAGTAGCCGGCCCGCCGCGGGTGGAACTCGGTCTGGAAGCTCGACCACGACACAGGCGAACCGACCTTGCTGAATGAGCCGGCCTGGCTCGCAGAGGCGAGGAGCTGCCACTTTCTCACCTGGGTGGAGCCGTTCCAGCTCGCGTAGACGAGATCGCGTCCTGCCGCCTTGGAGCGCCTCACCACGATCGCCGGCGGCTGTAGTGGGCTCCCGACCCAGTGAAAGCGATACGCGCGCTGGCTTTCGACCGGCGAGCGGAAAGACCCAGCGAACACTTGATGACCGACCGGTGTGTACTCCGAGAAATAGGGCGCCCTGCCCCACCCGACGAAAAGATGGCGGTTCGAGAGCAGTTGAACGCTTCCTTCAGCCGTGGCCAACGCCGGTGGTTTGTGCTTATAGGCATGGATGAGCGTGGCACGGTGCTGTGCCGTGTTGATATGGATCTCCAGCGCCCGCGACTCGCTCTCCTCCTTTGGGGTGGCGCCGTCGTCGAACAGGGTCAGGAGTCCGTTGGCGTGCAGAGTGGCGTCGTGCTGCCATTCGAAGTTTGTGCGCGGTCCCATCTTGAAGCTCGAATGCTTGCCGCCGAGTCTCCAGATGATCTTCCCGGTCTTCTTGTTGATCAGGTAGACCGCCCAGGTGTTGCGCGAAGAGATAAGGATGTTGCCGTCCGGAAGCTGCTGGATCGAGTTCATGTGAAAGTAGTCGTAGGGGACGGCGGATAGGAACTTGGAGTGGCTGTAGGCGATGGGAACGTGCCCAAGCGAGTGCCAGTCCCAGATCACCTTGCCGGTCGGGACGTCGATCTCTTGGATGATCCAGTCGAACGTCGGCCCGTTTGGGGGACCGCCCACGGAGGTGAGGTTGGCTTGCACGGGCTTCCAGACCTCGATGAAAGCCGTGGTCTCCTTGCCTTCATGGCCCAAGAGGAACTCATGCGAATCGGCGCCCTGGCTTCGGAGGCCGTTCCCCGGCCTGATGGTGTGGATGGTCTGGTAGTGATTGTTGAGGATCAGGTCCACCCCGCGGCCGCCGCCCGGTGGCTTCAGCGTCCTTCCCTGCCAATAGGTGAGTACCGGCTCCCCGTCGTCTCTCTGCATCTCAACCTCACGCACCCCAGGGCCCCCGCCTTTACTCGCCGACGAGTGGTACCAGACCAAATCTCCTCGTGGGTTCAAGATGTAGGCAGCGCTCTGGCCCGAGTGCTCGGCGTCGAGGAACACATCGCCCGCGCTGGCGTCGGTGCCCCTACCGCTCATCCTCACCCACGGCACGTGCCAGCCCGGCTCGGTCACGAAGGTGTGGGTGCGCGCCACGGAGCTTCGCCGGGCTCTCGTATCGTCGCGCGCGGAGCTACCAACGCCGGCGCGCACATTGTCTGCACTGGGATAAGCCGCAGGACGCGCTATGGAGAATGAGAAGCTGATCTGCCTCGCGCCGGGCGCTCCCGAAACGGTGCCGGCCCGCGCCGATCGGAAGGTCGCGGTGACCGACACGCGTTCGCCCGGCGAGAAGGGGCGATAGGGCGAGAATGCGGTGCCGTTGCCGGCGGGCTGGGCGCTGAGGCGACCGGGGTGCAGGCCGCTGTGAGAGCCGACGGCGGTGATGGTGGCAACCTGCGCGGGGGACGCGGCGGGGAGGTCGATGCTGGTGCCCGGCGCGGCGTCGGGTGTGCCCGGGAATGGCAGCACGTCGAGGCCTTGCGCGGAGAGATGGCGGGCGCCCGCGCGTGACCCTGGCGCCGTCGTCACGGCGGCCGCGGCCACACTGCCGGCGGCGACAGCGCAGGCGACCGCGGTCGTCAGCGCCGCCGTCGAACCGGCTTGGCGGATGCGTCCTGCGAAACCTCGCCCGTTGGGCACCTCAACCCCCTGGATTCCTCGACGCAAAGTCTGCGCCCTTGACCTACGTTCGAATTACGGGCCGCCGACGACCGCCGAGGTGCGAAGGACGCTCCCGTGCTCGCCCAGCGCTTGCACCCTGAAGTAGTTGGCCGCAACCCTTTGCATAGTGGTCTCAAACCCTGTCCACGCTGCCGGCGGGCCGAGCTTTTTGAACGGCCCGACCTGGCTCTGAGAGCCGAGTACTTGCCACTCTCTCACCTGGGTGGAGCCGTTCCAGCTCGCGTAGACGAGATCGCGTCCTGCTGTTTTGGAACGTCTCACGACGACCGCCGGCGGCTGCAGTGGGACTCCCACCCAACGGGAGCGATACGCGCGCTGGCTTTGGACCGGCGCGCGAAATGACCCCGCGAACACTTGGTGACCGCTGGGCGTGTATTCGGAGAAATATGGCGCCCTGCCCCACCCGACGAAGATGTTGTGGTTCGCAAGCATCTGAACGCTTCCCTGAGCCGTGGCGAGCGCGGGCGGCTTGTGCTTGTAGGCGTGGACGAGCGTGGCGCGGTGTGTGGCCGTGTTGATATGGAGCAGCAGTGCGCGCGACTGGCTCTCCTCCTTGGGCGTGGCACCATCGTCGAAGAGGGTGAGCAGACCGTTGTTATGCAGAACGGCGTCGTGTTGCCACTCGAAATTCGTGTGGGGCCCCATCTTGAAGCTGGAGTGTTTGCCGCCGAGCCTCCAGATGATCTTCCCGGTCTTCTTGTTGATCAGGTAGACCGCCCAGGTGTTGCGCGAAGAGATAAGGATGTTGCCGTCCGGAAGCTGCTGGATCGAGTTCATGTGAAAGTAGTCATAGGGCACCGCCGAGAAGTACCCGGAGTGGCTGTAGTTGACCGGGACGTGCCCAAGCGAGTGCCAGTCCCAGATCACCTTGCCGGTCGCGATGTCGATCTCCTGGATGATCCAGTCGAACGTAGGCCCGCTTGGGGGACCGCCCACGGACGTGAGGTTGGCCTGCACCCGCTGCCAGACCTGGATGAAGGCAGTGGCCTCCTTGCCCTCGTGTCCCAGTCGGAACTCATGCGAGTCGGCACCCTGACTCTTGAGGCCATTGCCCGGACTGACGGTGTGGAGCGTCTGGTAGTGCTTGTTGAGGATCACACCTACCCCGCGGCCGCCGCCCGGCGGCTTTACGGAATGGCCCTGCCAGTAGGTGAGCACCGGCTGTCCGTTGTATCTCTGTACACGGGTGTTGCGCACTGCGAGGCCCGGCCCCTGGCTCGTGGAGGGGTGGTACCAGAGCAAACTTCCCCGCGGATTGAGGATGTATGCCGCGTTTTGAACCGAATGCTCAGCGTCGAGAAAGACGTCTCCGGCGCCGGCGTCGACACCCTTGCCTTTAACCGTCACGATGGGGGGCTTGAAGCCCGGCTCGGTCACAAAGGTGTGAGTTTTAGGCTGTGAACCGCTGGCCGTTCCGATGCCGGTCCACGCTGCATGATTGGTGCTGGCGCCCGAGTCGCGGCGACTCATGCTGCTCACCGGACTCGCGATGGCGAACGAGAAGCTGATCTGCTTTTTGCTGGGTGCTCCTGAGGCGGTGCCGGCCTTGGCGGATCGGAATGACGCGGTGACGGAGACGCGTTCGCCGGGGGAGAATGGCCGGTTGGGGGTGAAGGCTGTGCCGTTGCCGGCGGGCTGGGCGCTGAGGCGACCGGGGTGCAGTCCGCTGCGCGAGCCGACCGCGATGACGCTTTGAACCTGCGCGGGGGAGGCTGCCGGGAGGTCGATGTTCGTGCCCGGCGCGGCGTCGGGCGTGCCGGGGAACGGCAGCACGTCGAGGGCCTGCGTCGAAGCGCGAGAACCCGGCGCGCGTGATCCGTGCCCTGCCGCCACAGCCGCGGCGGCGGCCCCGCCCGCCGCCACAAGGCAGCCGATAGTCATGGTCAAAGCAGCGGTCGATCCCGTGCGCCGCATGCGTTCTCTATAGCTTCGCCCTCTGGGCAACCTCTACCCCCTTGATTCGTTGACGCCAGTCTACGCGGATCACCTAGGACCCTGCCGCAGCAACCGAGGTGCCAAGAACGTGCCCGTGCGAGTCGAGCGCTTCCATCTCAAAGTAATCGGCAGTCGGGGTCTGGATCTCTGTCTCAAAGCCCGACCACG
This sequence comes from Solirubrobacteraceae bacterium, assembly GCA_035650455.1. Lineage (GTDB taxonomy): Bacteria > Actinomycetota > Thermoleophilia > Solirubrobacterales > Solirubrobacteraceae > Palsa-465. Next base: position 1,709 of record DASRHQ010000095.1, on the reverse strand, counting down.
GAGCGGGGGAGCCCACCGGGGTGAACGGCCCGGCGCTGCTCGAGGAGGAGAGCAGCTGCCAGCTCGCCACCTGAGTCGCTCCATTCCAGCTTGCATACACGTTGTCCTCTCCCGTCGTCGACGCGGGTGTGACGGCGATCGCCGGGGGCTGCAGCGGTTTGCCGAACCAGGGGTAGCGATAGGCGCGGTACGACGCGACTGGCGAGACGAACGAGCCGCTGAAGATTTGAGTCCCGCTGGGCGTATATTCGGAAAAGTACGGTTTTGAGCCCCAGCCAACGAACACGTTGCCGTCTGGGAGGACCTGAACGCTGCCCTGGGACGAAGCCAGCGTGGGTGGAGAATGCAGGTACTGATGTACGAGTGTCGCCTGCTTCTTGTGACGGTTGATCTGGATCTCCAGCCCGCGGGACTGGCTCTCCACCTTCGTGAAGCCGGCGCCGTCGTCGAAGAGGGTAACCAAGCGCCCACCCTGAATGCTGGCGTCGTGCTGCCATGCAAAGCTTGTGCCGGCCCCCATGTTGAAGGTTGAGTGCTTGCCTCCCAGCTGCCAGACGATGTTTCCGGTCTTCTTGTTGATCAGGTAGACCGCCCAGGTGTGGCGTGAAGAGATCAGGATGTTGCCGTCGGGGAGCTGCTGGATCGAGTTCAGGTGAAAGTAGTCGTAAGCTTGGCCTGGGGTGTATTTGAGGTAGCTGTCTTTGATGGGTATGTGGCCCAGCGCGTGCCATTCCCAGATCACCTTGTCGGTTGCGACGTCGATCTCCTGGACGATCCAGTCAAAGGCCGTCCCGTTTGAAGGACCGCCGACCGAGGTCAAGTCGGCTTGAACGGGCGACCAGACAGAAATGAACGCCGTCCCCTCCGAGCCCTCGTGCCCTAAAACGAATTCGTGCAGATCGGCACCCTGGCTCTGATAGCCGTTTCCCGCGGTTATGGTGTGGATAGTCTGGTAGTGATGGTTGAGGATGAGGTCTTCTCCCCGACCCCCGCCGGGAGGCCTGACGAACCCGCCCTGCCAGAAGGTGAGCACGGGATGCCCGCGGTAGCTCTGAACGCGGACGTCGTGCAGCTGTGCCTGCCCCTGACTGGGTGGGAGGGGGTCGTACCAGAGCAGCGCACCTTGCGGATTGAGGATGTAAGCGGCTTTCTGTCCGGTGTTCTGCGAGTCCAGGAAGATGTCCCCTGACGCGGGGTCTGTGTCGTTGCCGCTCATCGTCACGATTGGGGGGTGAAAATCTGGCTGAGTCACGAGTGAATAAGTCAGTGGCGAAGAGGTACTCGCTATGCGGGCATGCCTGGTTCCGGTCTTGGGCTCCTTTTTTCCCAGTGCGCTCACCGCCCGCGCCACGGAGAACGAGAAGCTGATCTGCTTTTTGCCGGGTGCTCCTGAGGCGGTGCCGGCCTTGGCGGATCGGAACGTGGCGGTGACGGAGACGCGTTCGCCGGGGGAGAATGGCCGGTTGGGGGTGAAGGCTGTGCCGTTGCCGGCGGGCTGGGCGCTGAGGCGACCGGGGTGCAGGCCGCTGCGCGAGCCGACCGCGATGACGCTTTGGACCTGTGCACGGGAGGCTGCCGGGAGGTCGATGTTCGTGCCCGGCGCGGCGTCGGGGGTAGCCGGGAAGGGCAGCACGTCGAGGGCTCGTGGCGAGGAGGCCCGAGCGGGGACGCTTGAATGGGCGGCCAGAGCGACAGCCCCCGACGCGCCT
>DASRHQ010000094.1:0-10507 GCA_035650455.1 Solirubrobacteraceae bacterium | reverse complement strand
TCACGGTCTTGGCCCCGACCAGCTCGGCCGCGTCGACCGCGTCCACGCGATCCATCGTGTAATGGCCCCCGATGCACATCAGCGCGACGTCGATCGGCGCACGCTTGCCCACCAGCTGGAGGTCCGAGAACAGGCAGGTGTCGCCCAGGTGGTAGACGATCGTGTCGTGAAAGTTGACCACCAGACCCGCGGGGGTGTTCACCGTCCCCTTCGGCGTGGTCGATGTGTGCCATGCGGGAACCAGCTTCACCGATCCCCAGTCGAATCGCACCGTGCCGCCGAGGTTGGGGTCGTGGACCTGGACGCCTTCTTGTTCGAGTTCGTCCGCGATCTCCACGATCGCCACAACGGGCGCCCCTGTCCGCTTCGCGATGGAGACCGTGTCGCCGAAGTGGTCGCCGTGGCCATGGGTCAACAGAATCGTCGTCGCCGCGGCGTCGTCGGCCGCGATCGCGGCCTTGGGATTGCCTGACAGGAACGGGTCGATCAGCACGGTGTCCGAGCCGTCGGACAGCTCGAAGCAGGCATGGCCGAGAAAGCGGATCTGCATCTAGTTCAATCCTTTTGGTGGGGAGTGGGGCGGTCGGTTGAGGGCGACCCTAGCGGGGGCTCGCTCTGTGGGGACGCCTGAGTGAGCTCGCGGGCAAGCTCGAAGCCGACCGTCACCCCCACGAACATGCCCAATCGTGTCTCCTCGGCGACCAGCGTGCGGACAGCCAGCGCCCGCACCGCAGGGTCCTCTTCGCCTGCGGCCTCGCGTAGGGCCTGCTCGTGCGCTGAGTCAAACCAACCACCCTGGTCGATGGCCTCGTCGAGCACGCGGTGCAGAGCGGGCGCCGCGCGCGCGACCAGATCCTGTGCCGCCCGCAGCCGCCCCGGCTCGCTGAGGGCAGCGATCGCGGCGTCGAGATCGGCATCTGTGTATGAACGATCGGCCACTCGGACCGCCCATCATACGTATGCGCCGGTAAAGCTCAGTCCGCGTCCGCGAGCGCGAACGGGATCCCGATCACCAGCCCCAGCGCGAGCCCAACCCCGCCGGCGACCCAGCTGGCATCCGGTACCGCCAAGGGCATCAGGAGGACCACGGCCGCGATCACGGCGGTCCCGATCAGGTCGGCGTCGGACCCCTCCCCGCGGGAGAGCGCCGCCAGATGCGGAGTCGCCCAGGCGCCGAGCAGCGCGAGCGCGCCACCGTTGCCAGACAGCGCGATTGGGTTGGGGTAGATGAGCACCGCCACGCCCAGCCCTCCGATCGCGCCAACGGCAAAAAGCGCCAGCACCGCGAGCGGACCATGCCGGCGCTCCAGCAGGCAGCCGAAGATGGCAACGGTCGCCAACACGGCGAAGGCGAGGCCCACGTTGTTGTACGTGAACGCCGCCGTAACCAGCTTCCACCACTCGTGGCCCGGCTTGCCGATGATGGCGAGCTGGCCGAGCGACACCGCTGACGTCCGCCACACCAGGGTGCCCGCGATTCCGGCCAACACGAGCAGGATCGAGGCGTACGGGCGCGACTCGGCCCGAATCCCCGGGATCTCCCCCGGCCGCAGCCGTGACAGCGCGGGCTTTGGCGGTCGCAGCCGCCGTTCGGCCACCCGGCCGTTGCGATCGAGCTTCGGCGCTCGCTTGCGCAGCCGGTTTCCGCAATACGGGCACTCGGTGATGTAGGGACTTACTTCCGATCCACAGCTCTTGCAAATGACGAAGAGATCGGGTCCGCCCGCACTCACAAACCGATTGTAAAGCCGCCGCCTAGACCCGGACGAGGGCCTTCGCGTCGGCCGCGCGGAGCCCTAAACCGCCGTCGCGGCAACGATTTCCGCCATCAACTCGCGGAAATCGCGGTTCGCCTCAAAGACGACCGCCTGCCGGGCGGCTCCGTTGCCACGCTCGAGCAGATCCTCCACGGCCTCAAGCTCGCTTTCGGAATCGAGGTCCTGCGCGTGCTCGCGCATCCGGTCGAGCAGGCGGCGCGCCAGCGCCTTGGTCGGCACCCGATCCGGGTGCGGGAGATCGACAAGCTCGCCCTCCAGGCCGTGGCGGGCCGCCAGCCACTTGTTCTCGTCGAGCATCTCGAAGGGGTAGCTCGCAAGCCCCTGGTCCTCCTCGAAGTGGACGGCGAGCTCCCGGATCAGGGCCTGCACGAGCGCTGCGAGCCCGACCGTGTGCTCCACGTGGGTTTGAGAGTCCATAACCCGAACCTCGACGGTGCCGAAGTTGGGGTGGGGACGCACGTCGTACCAGAGGTAGGTGTAGTCCTCGATCACGCGCGTGCCGACCATGAACTCGATCCGCTGCTCGTAGTCGGCCCAATCCTTGTAGGTCGGCGGCATGCCCACACGCGGGAAGGCCCTGAAAATCGGGGTGCGAGTGGAGGCCAGCCCGGTCGAGTCGGCTCGCCAGAAGGGCGAGTTAGCCGACAGCGCCAGCAGCAGCGGGATGTGCACCCGCATTCCATTGGCGACGTGGATCGCCTTCTCCGGATCATCGATGCCGACGTGGACGTGCATCCCGAAGATCAGCTCCTGGCGCGCGACGAAGCGCAACGCCGAGATGAGGTCACGATAGCGCGGTCGCGCCACGATGCGCTGGTTTTCCCAGAGCGCGAAGGGGTGTGTGCCGGCCGACCCGATGGCGAGGTTGCGCTGCGCCGCCGACTGCGTCACCTGGTTTCGCAGCGCCCGCAGCTGGGCGCCTGCCTCGGAGGCGTTTGCGCACGGGTCGGTCGAGACCTCGAGCACCGACTCCATCAGTTCCGGCTTTATCTCCCCCGCGGCGGAGGGCTCGAGGAACGACTCGATCGCGTTGACGAGCTCGAGCGTCTCGGAGTCGAGGATCATCAGCTCCTCCTCGATCCCAAGCGTGAACGCAGGTTCTACGAAATGGTGCTCCATTAGGCGGCGGAGCCTAACGAGCCTGGTGGCGCGACCGTGCAACGTTCCAAGTCATGCCGGCGCTGCGCCGAAGCTGGGACTCCCGGAGCCCCACCAGCTCTTAAACTGCGCGAGACACCTAGAGCAAAGGACAGGAAATGGCGCTCGGCTACGACGGGAAGCTTTACATCCTCGCCTTCGATCATCGAGGCTCCTTCCAGAAGAAGATGTTCGGGATCGAGGGCGATCCAACCGAGGAGCAGACTGAGACGATCGCGGACGCGAAGAAGCTGATCTTCGAGGGCATGCTGGTGGCGGTTGACCGGGGTGCCCAGCCCGGAGCGACCGGCGTGCTGGTCGACGAGCAGTTCGGCTCCGACATCCCGCAGCAGGCCCGTACGGACGGCCTGAAGCTGGCCATGCCGGTGGAGAAGTCCGGTCAGGAGGAATTCGACTTCGAGTACGGCGAGGAGTTTGGACAGCACATCGAGGAGTTCGACCCGGATTTCTCCAAGGTGCTGGTGCGGTTGAACCCCGACGGGGATAGCGCGATGAACGAACGCCAGCTCGGCCGGCTGAAACGACTCTCGGACTGGCTGCATGAGAACGATCGCAAGTTCCTGTTCGAGTTGCTGGTCCCCGCGACCGAAGCGCAGCTACAGCAGGTGGGCGGCGACGACGATCGTTACGACTCAGAGTTGCGCCCCGAGCTGATGAGGCGGGCGATCGAGAGGATTCAGGCCACGGGCATCGAGGTCGACATTTGGAAGATCGAGGGCGTCGAGGACCGCGACGACGCCGCGATGCTCGCCGAGCAGAGCCGCTCGGGCTCCGGCCGAGAGAACGTCAAGTGCGTCGTGTTGGGGCGCGGGGCCTCAACGGACAAGGTCGACCGCTGGCTCCAGGCCGCCGCGCCGGTCGAGGGCTTCGTGGGCTTCGCGATCGGGCGCTCCATCTGGTGGGACGCGCTGAAGGGATTCCTCGACGGCGGAGTTCCCCGCGAACAGGCCGCGGGGCAGATCGCGGACAACTACCTGCGGTTCACCAAGGTCTACGAGGGGCAACCGGTCCACTAGGGTCCATAACATTGATCGCCCTTGGGTGGTAGGCTCGCGCCGCGATGGCCCTGAAGATGCGCCAGAGCCTCGCCCAGCTGGAGCGCGAGTTCTGGGACGAATCCGAACTCGACTACCAACGCAGCCAGCAGCTGCGCCGCGAGGCCACCAAGCGCTCGCGTAAGCGAACCTACCAGCGCCTCGAAAAGCGCCGCTCGCTGCGCTTCTGGGGTCTGGTGCTCACGCTCATCCTCACCGCCGCGATCGTCACGGTGGCGATGTTCGTCTCGCTGTACTACCTGCTGTCGTAGGGGGCGAGTTCGTCGCTTGACGGCTGTTTGACTCGGGGCGGGCGGTAGCGGAACTAGCGGCGGCTCGACTCGGGGCGGCCGCGGGGGACTCGCGGCGGCTCGACTCGCGGCGGCTGGGGAACTAGCGGCTCCCGCCCAGCGGGCGGCCGGGAACTAGCGGCTCCCGCCCAGCGGGCGGCCGGGGACTAGCGGCTCCCGCCCAGACCCCGCAGCGCCTCGTCTACCTCCTCGCGTGCTCCCTTCCCTTCTTGAAGCTGCTCGGATTGGATTTCGAGGTACACCTCTTTGCGAAAGACGGGAATGTCCCGCGGCGCCTGGATACCAATGCGGACCTTCTCCCCCATGATCGCCAGGACCGAGACCTCAATGTCGTCGCCAATCATGATGCTCTGATTGGACTTGCGGGTCAGGACCAACATCTTCACTGCCTCCCTGCTTACGGAACGCTAATTTGACCGGGGCGCCCTGCTCGCCCCTGGTGGGTAAGGGGTCAGGATACCCGAATGTCGCCGCTCTCCCACATTATTGGCGGAGCAGCGAGGCGCTCAACGCGGCCTCCGTGCCGCCCTGACGGGCCCTGTACTAGTCTGCCGCTCCAGTGGTGAGGAGCAGATCGCTACGTCCCCAGCTGAACCAGATCCGCACGTGGGTCAGACAGGGCAGAACCGATGCCTGGATCGCCCATCAGCTCGAGGTGACGGTCCAGCAGATTCAGGCCTTCAAGCAAGACCAGGGACTCGAGCCGGCTGAGGACAACGAAGGTGTCGTCTCGTCGACTGACTTCGACGACGAGATCGACCTGCGTGCAGAGGACGACGCCGCGATCGCGGCCGAGCTCGAGGAGGCCGAAGCGCGGCGGGCGGCCGAGCTCGAGGAGGCCAAGACGCGGCGGGCGGCCGAACTCGAGGAAGCCAAGACGCGGCGGGCGGCCGAGGAGCAGGAGGAGCAGGACGACGAGGATCAGGAAGACCGGTCGGGCCGACGGCGGCGCAGACGCGGCGGACGCACCCGGCGACGCCGTCGCGCCTCCCCCGCAACCCTGGAGGCCACCTTCGACCACGGCGAGGAGGGGTACGGGCTGTGGCTCGATCCCGCCGTGCAGGACGACCCCATCTACGCCGAGAACTGGGCCGGCCACCGTCCGGTGGAGGTGACGATCGAGGAGGACCAGATCGTCATCCGGCGCTCGGGCGGCGAGGAGGGCGAGGAGGAAGACGAGGAGTAGGGGCTTCGGGGGCGACGGAGGCTTCGGCGGGGTAGGTTGGCTTCGGCGGGGTACGGCGCGGCCAAAACTCTTCCCGCCTCCCTCGCTCATCGCGGCCGGGAAGAATCTTTGCCGCCACGGGGGCAAGATTCATCCCGGCAGGTGCATGGGCGCTGGGTCGGAAGAGTTTTGCCCGCGGCGTCGTGCGGGCGGGGGCGGTGTGGCCGCGTCGGGGGTCGCGTCCGGGGCCGCGTCGCGGGCGGCGGGGCCGCGTCGGGCGTCGCGTGCGGGGCCGCGTCGCGGGCGGCGGGCAAGAATCGCATCACCCCGGGGGCCGCCGAGAGCTTTTGCGAAAGAGGCTCGCTATCCGAGCAAAATCCGCAACAGCCCATCGGGCACGCGACGGTGTTGCGAATGTTGCCCGCCGAAGGGCCCCCAAGAAGGGCCCCCAAAAGGAGGCAGCCGAGCCACCCCCGACCCTCTACCCGTCCCCTCGATCCAGCCGCCGCCCGCCCGCGTAGTCGGACGCCCCGCGGACATAGCGCGCGAAGGCGGCGTTGGCGACCGTGTCCATATCCCAGGCGGCCGGGGTCGCGGGCGCGACGCGAGTCGCGATCGCGAAGGCCCAGTCAATCCCATCCCGTTCGTAGAGCCGCGCGAGCTCGGCCGTGGTGAAAGGACCACCCAACCGGCGGCGCAGCTCGACCACCAGCGCATCCACGACTCGGTCCAAAGCCTGCCGCTCACTGGGCTCTGCGCGCTCGAGCCGCCGCAAACCCTCCTGCCAGAAACCGTTCAGAGCCTCAAACGACACGCTTCCTCAGACCTCTGCGCCGCACCAGAGCGGCGCCCAGCCGGCTAGCGCCGCTCGTGGTGGCGTGCCAGCGACGCGGCGCTGCTCGGCATGCCCAGGATCGTGTACGGCCGCTCGCCCGGCTTGACCATACCCAGGGCCCGGGCATAGCGCTGAATCGTGTCCGGCTGTTGCAGCGCTCGCCGCTGGGCGCGCAACGTGCGGTTCTGGCGCGCCAGTTGGTGGACGATCGCGTGCTGAGCATCGGCGGTCGAGCGCGCGGAGAAGTACTCGATGGTGTGCTGGATGTAGAGGCCCGCCACCACCACCAGAACGATCAGCAGTGCGGTGCGTCCAAGCCGGTCCCAGCGAACCCGTGCCCACGGCGAACGAGCCTTGCGGCGGACCCGGCGCGGCCTCCCGGGAGCGGGCCGCGGTCTGGTTTGCTGGGCGCGCCGCGTACGGGGCCTCGGCGCCGTGGTTGTCCGGGCGGTCGTGGTACGAGCAGACGGCATCGACTTGGGCCTTCGTTCGCCGTGCGAGTAGTCCTTCCTGCTGCAACCACCCCGGCGGCATTGCCACCCCCCACCCCGGCGCCAGCGCGGCCCCCAATGCCATCGCCGCCCAGGCCCCGTCTATTTGTTGCTCAGAGCCGACCAACCCGGATATATGGCGTCCCCGCCGAGCGCCTCCTCGATCCGCAAGAGCTGGTTGTACTTCGCCACGCGATCGGTCCGGGACGGCGCTCCCGTCTTGATCTGGCCACAGCCGCTTGCGACGGCGAGATCCGCGATCGTCACGTCCTCCGTCTCACCGGAGCGGTGCGACATCACGCTCGTGTACCCGGCATCTGCGGCCATGCGGATCGCCGCAAGCGTCTCGGTCAGGGTCCCGATCTGGTTGACCTTAATCAGGATCGAGTTGGCCACGCCCTGATCGATCCCCTGCTTCAGGCGCGTCGTGCTGGTAACGAACACGTCGTCGCCGACCAGCTGGAGCCGCTGCCCCAGCTGTTGGGTCAGACGTTTCCATCCCTCCCAGTCGTCCTCGGCCATCCCGTCCTCGAGCGAGACGATCGGGTATCGCCTCGATAGCTCGGCCCAGTAGCCGGCCAGCTCGCCCGCATCGAGCCTGCGGTTCTCGTGCTCGAGCACATACGAGTTGTCCTTGTGAAACTCGGACGTGGCCGGATCGAGCGCGATCGCGACGTGGCGGCCCGGTTCATATCCAGCCGCGGAGATCGCGGATACGAGGAGCTCCAGCGCAGCCTCGTTGGACTCGAGGTCGGGCGCGAATCCACCCTCGTCTCCCACTGCCGTCGACAACCCGCGATCCCGGAGAGTCGATTTCAGATGCTGGAAGACCTCGACCGCCGTCCGGAGCGCCTCGGCGAACGACCCCGCGCCGCCCGGCACGATCATGAACTCCTGAAAGTCGACGCAGTTGTCGGCGTGGGCGCCGCCGTTGAGCACGTTGAGCATCGGGACCGGCAGCACGTGGGCGGCCTCGCCGCCGAGGTAGCGCCAGAGCGGCAGTCGCTCCTCCGCGGCAGCAGCATGTGCGACGGCCAGCGAGACGGCCAGCACCGCGTTGGCCCCCAGACGCGCCTTGTTTGAAGTCCCGTCGAGCGATATCAGCGCCTGGTCGAGGTCTCCCTGGTCGGACGCGTCGTGGCTGCGGACCGCCTCGGCGATCGGCCCGTTGACAAAGTCGACCGCCTTGAGCACCCCCTTGCCGCCCCATTGCGAACCTCCATCGCGCAGCTCGCGCGCCTCGTGCTCGCCGGTTGACGCCCCTGAAGGGACGGCGGCGCGCCCCCACGCGCCCGAGCGTAGGCTGACCTCGGCCTCGACGGTCGGGTTTCCCCGGCTGTCGAGAATCTGCCGGCCGTGGACGTGCTCGATCGCGCTCATGATTCAGAGAGCTTTCGCTCGATCGCACTCATGATGCAGAGGGCATTCGCTCGATCGCGCTCATGGTGCGGAGAGCACTCGCTCGCGGAACCGATCGGCGGCGGCGCGCAGTGCCAGTTCAGGATCCACGTGTAGTTGCCGGGCCACCGCCACCAGCTCGAACAGCACATCGCCGATCACCTCGAAGTGGTCGCCGGCCTGTTCCAGCCTCGAGAACCCTTCTCGAGCACGCTCGACCGACGCCGACTCGCTGGGCGGTGGCGACCCACTCGCTCGGCGCTGGACCTTGCGGGCGTAAAGGAGCGCCGGCAGCGTCTCCGGGACATCGCCGAAGATGCCCGGCTCTCGCCCCTCCTCCCCACGCTTGATCTGGTCCCAGTTGCGCAGCACCTCGCCGGCGCTCTGCGCTCGGGCCGAACCGAAGACGTGGGGATGCCGGCGGATCAGCTTCTCCACGCAATGCTCGGCCACCGCTTCGAGGTCACCCGCGCCTCGCTCCTCCAAAAGCAGCGCCAGGAAATGGACCTGAAAGAGCACGTCTCCGAGCTCGTCGAGCAGCTTGCCGTCGTCATGGCGGTGGGCGGCGTCGGCGAGCTCATAAGCCTCCTCGACCGTGTGGGGCACAATTGTGCGCTCGTCCTGCTCGCGGTCCCAGGGACATTCGAGGCGAAGCTTATGCGCGATCTCGTCGAGGCGCGCGACCGCCGCGGCCGCCGCCTCGGATGAGCTCTCAGAGCTCATCCGCCCCGGGTGGGGCCCTCAGCGCTCATCCGCCGGGCGCGGTCTGTGAGCCCGTGGAAGTCTTGGGCGGCTTGTAGCCGCTGCAGTCGCTCATCATGTACGCGCTCAGGCACTTGGTCTTGCTCAGGTACTCCTTACGCGCCGCGTTGTCGACTGAGGTTTGGGCGGTCTGCCTGGCCTGCGTGGTGAGGGTCTGCTTGATCGTCGACCGCACCTTGGCAAGGCTCTGCTGCGTCGCCTTGTGGATCGCCCTGACCTCTACCAGGTAGTAGCCGAACTGGCTCTTGATGGGCCCCTCGAGCTTGCCCACCGGCGCCGAGAACGCGGCCTTGTCAAGCCCCTGATCCTGCTGGCCCGCCGTGACGTTGTTGAGCTCGCCGCCCTTGTTCTTGGTCGCCGAGTCCATCGAGTAGCGCTTGGCCACGGTCGTCCAGCTTTGGCCGTTTGCCAGCGCGGACTTGGCGGCATTCGCAGCCGACTTCGTCTTGGTCAACACGATCCGCAGGTCGCGGCTTTCGGGTGTGCCGAACTGGGAGGCGTGAGCCGCGTAGTAGGCGGAGATCTCGGAGTTCGAGACCGGCTTGAGCTCCTTGTTGACGAGCTTCTGGTAGATCAAATTCACCCGCACCCGGTAGAGCACATCCTGGACCGTCTGACCCGATTGCGTGAGGAAGCTCTGAAAGCCCGACGGGCTCGAACCGAACTGGGATGCCTTGTCGTGGTTGAAGGCGGTCTGGACGGCGGAGTTCGAGACCGACACGTGGTGCTTGGCGGCATACGCCTGGTACCAGTAGGCGCGGATCAGGAAGTCGAGCACCTGGCCCGACTCCGAGGTGAAGAGCTGCTTACAGGTGGCCTTCAGTTGCTTGTCGGAAGCCTTCGCAAGCTGCGGGACCTCCTTGCGCACCTGCGAGATGCAGTTTTTGAAGTCCGGGGGGTCATTGGCGACCACCAGCGGCGCGCCGGGGCTGCTCTGGGTCTGGCCCTTAGCGGCTATGTACATCCAGTGGTTGAACGCGCGCGTGGTGACCGCGTTGCCGGAGACGTTCACGACGGATCCGCTCGGGACGGCCGAGCTGCCGCAGCCGGCAATCACCACCGCGAGCGAAAAAAAAGCGCCAAGCGCCAGAAGCCACCGTCTGAAGTTCATGGACGAGCCCGATGGTAGCGACTCATTGCCCCGCGACCCCGCCGCTCTCAGGAAACTATCAGCCGCCTCCTAACGTGAGCAGCACATTGGCCGCGCGCAATACCGCGGGGAAGCGTTTGCGTGGATCGTCGGGGACCCGTATCGAGAGCTGCGAGCGGCCCGACTCGTAGACCGCGCCTGGGATCTCCTCGCGGACCCGCTTTGCTCCCGCCGAGTCGAGGTCGACCGGTGTGACTGCCAACCGGTCACCGCGGAAGGTGACCGCGCGAGCGCCCACCGAGCCGAGCTTGAGCCTCGCCTCCTGCAGCGAGATCAGGTTCTCGAGTGGCTCGGGGACGGGGCCGAAGCGGTCGGCAAGCTCGTCGCGGAGCTCGCGCAGCTCGGCGACCTCACGTGCGGCGGCGATGCGCCTGTGCACGTCCACCTTGGCCTGCTCGTAGGGGATGTAGTCCGCCGGCACATAG
>DASRHQ010000093.1:0-81069 GCA_035650455.1 Solirubrobacteraceae bacterium | reverse complement strand
TGAGGGTCAGAGCCGTAGAAGACCAGCACCGCATTCATCTGCCGCGACATCGCGTCGCCCCACTCCATTCCGCGGCTGCGGAGCCATTGGCTGAAGGCGAAGTCGAGCACTCCGATCGCCAGAGCCGGAAGGGCGATCCGGCGCCACGTCGCCGAACGAGCCCGACGCTGGCTCCGGGCGCGGTCGATGACAGAGCCACTGGACAGCGAAATCGCCGACTCCCCGTCGGCTGTTGGAGCCAGGCTTGCGATGAGTCGCCGGCCACCAGAGCCTGCGCCGTTGCGCGACGGGTCGCCAGACAACCTGGTGTGCCCGTGCTCGGTGCGATACCAGTGATGCGGTCGCCGGAGGAACTCGAATGCGGCGGCATACGTGGCGGCGCTCATCGCCAGCCAGTAGATCGGGATCACCAAGGTCGGCAGCGCGGACTCGCCGTCCCTGCGGGCCGCCGCGATCGCGAGCCCTCCGTAAATGATGAGGAATCCGCCGAACACGATTGTCGCCATGCCCAGGTAATAGGTGAGCCCCGAGTACGCCGCGCTTTCCCAGCCAGGTTTGGCAAGAATCCAAACAGCGAGCAGGGCGATCCCTAGCGGCAACGTCAAGCAGAGGAAGGCCGGGCCGCCGAGCGCCCACAGCAGCAAACACGTCCGCCGCGTGCCGATCTCACGTCGGAGGCGGCGCGGGTTGCGAGTATGCACAAGCAGCGTCACCATGAACCCCTTCATCCACCGAGAGCGCTGCCCCACCCAGTTACGGAGCCGGCTATTCGCCTCCTCGCCCGTACTCGAATCGAGCAGCTCGACGCGGTGCCCCATCCGCGCCAGCCGAACGCCCAGGTCGGCGTCCTCGGTCACGTTGTACGGGTCCCATCCTCCGACGGCGCGGAGGACGCTCACGCGGAAATGATTGGATGTACCCGCTAGCGGAATTGGTCCCCCCGCGCGCGCGACGCCTGGAAGTAAGAACTTGAACCAGGCGTCGTACTCAATCGCGAACCAGCGCGTGAGGAGGTTCTGGCGCGAGTTGTAGTACTCGAGCCTCGCCTGCAGGCAAGCGCAGTCCGGCTTGGCCATAAATGTCGTCGCGGCTGCGAGAAGTTGGTCAGGCTCCGGGCGGTCTTCGGCGTCATAGACGGTCACAAACTCGCCTCGCGCGCGGGCCAGACCGTGGCATAGGGCGCGTGGTTTGGTCCGCGGGCCGCCCGGCGGCAGCACGACCGCTTCAAGCCAGTCCGGCCTCTGTGTGCGCTGGACAGCGTCGAGAGTCTCGCGGTCGTCTGCTTCGAGCAAAAGCAGCCCCTGCAGTCGATCGCGTGGATACTCGAGCGCCTCAAGCGAGCGCACCAGTGCAACGATCACTGACTCTTTCTCCCGAAAGATCGGGATCAGCACGGTATAAGCCGGGAGGGCGCCGTTGAGCGCTGTCATCGGCGCGGGGTCGCCCGAGTCGCCTGTCACGTCCTCGGGGGCTGTGGGGGTTGCTTGCGCCCAGCGCCATCCCTGCCACGTGAACCACACGCGCCCGCCCACTAATAGCGCGCCGATCACCGTCACGGCCGCAGCCCACGCGTTTAAGGCCGCCTGCCAGCCTCCCAGCATTCCGAGCAACCCGGTCCCGACGATGGCGGCCGCAAGAATCGACGCCTGGGCCCAGGACAGGCGCATGTGCCGCGCGGAGTATTCGGGCCACGTCGTCTCGAGATGAGTCTCGGGCTCGTGCTCCTCCGCTAGGGCCGCCTGATGCGTCGGCACGACCGGCATCTCGACATCGCGCTCCATTCGCTAGATGCCACCTAAGCCGTGACCGCGCGGGGCGCCCTGGAACCGGCGGAGAATCACGATCCAGACACCGGCTCCCGCGGTGACAGGCTTGGACGCAGATTCTTGTCGTGGACGCTCGCGCATGCTCACACCCAGTCTGCCTGTTTGAGCGCTACCTCCGGAAGTCGTAGTCATACGAATGGACCGGATCATCAACCCGTCATATGACACCTCGCCGCCCCTACGAACCCGGGCCCTCCAAGCCCCCAAGCATCACTCATTATGGCCGGACACAGCTCGCGGCCTCGACGATCTGCGTGAACCTACCCCATCGGCATCACGTTAGGCCAGCAACCTAACGGCTCGGTTCCGCGGATGAAGCCCCCATGCCACAGGGGGTCGCTCGCTGGTCACGACGTCTTCGGGGCGGCTGCGCGCTGGGCGTGATTGGCGCCCCCTGGGCGGCGGTTTGTGGTGCTAGCTGACCGATACCGTGTACGTGGCCGTGGCGGTCACGCCGTAGTCGTCGGTGACAGTCAGCGTGATCGTGTAGTTCCCCGCGGTCGTGTAGGCATGTGGTGCCGAGCCCGTCGTGGTCGAGGTGGTTGTGCCGTCACCCCAATTCCAGGAGTAGCTCGAGATCGTGCCACACGGGTCGGGATTGGTGGCGGTCGCCGTCCATGTTCCCGAGACGCCGTCGGCGATCGACGCCGGGCCGCTGATCTGTGCGTCCGGCTCGAGATCCGTTGTGGAGCAGGTCGGCAGCAGCACCGGGCTGCGCGGCGTCTGGTCGAAGTTGAAGTCATTCGCCAAGTTCCCAAGCTGTGGATTAGCTTCGCGCACGTCAGGCCGTGGGTCGGGACGGCCGTCGGTGGCCGGATCGATCCGCTGACCGCCGAGAAAGTCGTCCTCGATGAACTTGTTGTAAGCGTCGAAGCTCAGGATTTGGTTGTCGATGTAGCCCTGCTTCGCGTATGGGCTGATCACGATCCCTGGGACACGGATCCCGTAGCCGTTTTGGTCGACGCTCGGCGGGTCTATGTGGTCGTAGAACCCGCCCCAGTCATCCCATGTGAGGAAGATCGCCGTAGAGCTCCAGTAGGGACTCTGCATGATCGAGTTGACGATTCCGGTCACGTAGCTTTGGCCGTTGGTCACCGGGGCTGGAGGGTGCTCGGAGACGATCCCGTTGGGAATTACCCACGACACCGCCGGCAGGCGGTTGTTGCTCAGGGCCGAGAACAGGCTGTGGATCGACTTTACGTTCCCCGTCTGCTTGTCGTTGCGGACGTCCGTGAACATCGGCAGTGGGTTCCAGATGCCTGGAGTGGTCGGTCCTTGCTTACCGCCCGAGGTCAGGTTGCAGCTGAGAAGCTGGTCCTGGACGCAGTCGGCGTCGGGTCCCTGGAAGATGTAGTAGCGCCAGCTGACGTGGGCCTTGTGGAGGAGGTAGGTGATGTCCGTCCAGCGGTAGTGCAGCTTGCCCTGGTTCGCGGCGTCGAGGGTCGCCTTGCCGGTCAGCGCGGGCTCGTTGACGCACGACGCCCTGTTGGGGCCGCACGACGCCGACCAGTTGGAGACGGTGTAGAGATGCGACGGCATGCTCCACGAGTTGACCGGATCGAACATTTGGTCCTGGAGGACGAAGTTCTGCGCGTAGGCCCAGTAATTCGGGATGTCCCCGCCGTCGTGGTAGCCCATGACGTCCAGCGTCCCCTGCGAGCACCCCGGCTGGTCGGGCTGCGTGCAGGACGGCGACCTCTCGACCGCCTTGACGAAGCCGTCCATCGCGCCGCTGTCAATATCCTCGACGCCGTTGAACATCCCGTGCGGGCCGCCGTAGTTGACGTCGCTGGTGTCGTGGAACGGCTGGTCGCAGCCCGTGGTCGTGTTCTGCGTGTCGGGGACGCAGGGGATCGTCCCCGGGTTCACGCCGCCGCCGCCGTACCACGTCTCGCCCGGGATCCCGTCGGCGCCGGGGTAGGTGCCGAAGTAGGAGTCGAAGCTGCGGTTCTCCTGCATGATGATCACGACATGGTGGATTTCCTGAATGCCGTTCGAAGCATTTGGCCCCTTTGCTCGAGCAGCCGACACGAATCCAGCGGACGTGAGGACACCGCCGAGGAGCACCGCCACAGCCGACAGCACCCGCCAACTGTGACTACGCATCAGCCAACACCCAGATCCTCAAGCTTCTCGCGAGCTCCCCAAACCCCAAACCAAACGCACGCGCCCCGCTGAAAACCATCCTGACTACCCCCCACGGACTGATCGCCCATCAGCCGCGTCAATAAGGCAAGGAGCCTACCCACCTGCACCCGGGTTAAGCAAACAACCTAACGCGGCAACGCCGACGCGACAATCGAGGGAAACCAGCACTGGCCGCGCTGCAAAGCTCATCGATTTGCCAAAGCACCCAGCCACTTTGTGCCCGCTTCGTGAAAACTAGGTCATAGCGCGGGATACCGTCGGGATCGCCGCCTACTCTCGTGTCATGGCGCGGGCGTCTTCGACCTATGTCTGTTCGACCTGTGGTGGTGAGAGCGCCCGCTGGGCCGGCCAGTGCCCGGGCTGTGGTGAGTGGAACACCCTGGTCGAAGAGAGCAGGCGCCGCAGCAGCGGCGGCAAGCGGGGCGCCGGACGTCTGCTCAGGCCCGTTCTTCTCAAAGATGTAGTCAGCGACGAGCATGCCCGGCTCGGCACCGGCATCGGTGAGCTCGACCGCGTGCTCGGCGGCGGCATAGTGCCGGGGTCGCTGGTGCTGATCGGAGGCGCTCCCGGCATCGGCAAGTCGACGCTGACGACGATGGTGCTCGCGAACCTGGCGGCAGCGGGCCGCCAGACGTTGTATGTCTCGGCCGAGGAATCGGCCGCGCAGGTCCGGCTGCGCGCCGAGCGGCTTCGAGCCGGAACGCCGCTCGCGGTGCCCGTGGTCGCGGAGACAGAGCTAGAGGGTGTAAGCGCGACCCTCGAGCGCGAGCGGCCAGACGTGTGCGTGATCGACTCGGTCCAGGCCCTGCGCTCAAGCGATCTTCAGAGCGCCGCCGGCTCAGTCTCACAGGTTCGGGAGGTCATCGGCGAAGTGATGCGTGTCGCCAAGGCACGGTCAACGGCGGTCCTGCTCGTTGGCCACGTGACCAAGGACGGCGCGCTGGCGGGACCGATAGCCCTCGAGCATATGGTTGATTGCGTGCTCCAGTTCGAAGGCGAACGAGAACGCACCTACCGTACTGTCCGCGCGGTCAAGAACCGATTTGGTTCCGTCGAAGAGGCCGGGGTGTTCGAGATGCGCGACCACGGACTCGTCGAGGTGCTCGATGCCTCTGCCCGCTTCGTGGGCGAAGCCACGCTCGGCCCGGGAAGCGTGGTGGTGTGTGCGATGGAGGGATCGCGCCCCCTGTTGGTCGAGGTCCAGGCGCTTGTCTCCCGCTCCGAGGTGGTACCCCCGCGCCGCGTCGTTTCGGGGATCGACCGCAACCGCCTGGCGCTCGTGCTGGCGGTGCTCGCGCGCCACGCGGGGATCGGCCTTGGCGCCGCCGACGTGTTCGTCAACGTCGTCGGCGGCGTCCGCGTGGACGAGCCGGGAGCCGACCTTGCGGTTGCGCTGGCGGTCGCCGGCGCCGCCAAGGGTGCCCGGCTCGGCGGCGATTCACGGCCACTTGCATGCTTCGGCGAGCTCGGGCTGACCGGCGAGCTCCGAACGGTCGCACACGGCGATCGGCGTATCGCCGAGGCGACACGGTTCGGTCTGGAGCCGGTGCTCTCGCCCGAGTCGCACCGAACGCTGCGCGATGCGATTGGAGCCGCTTTGGGGCGACGGGAAGCTGCAATCGCCGCCTGAAATAGTCGTGCTGAGGCAGAGGGTCCGGGCGCGTAGGCGGGTCCACTCGCGTGAAGCGCCGGGGCCCGGCGACGCGACGGACCCTAATGCCAGGTAAAATCGGCCTTCATGGCGCCGCGTCCCGGGGATGAGCTCATCGCAGAGCTCGAGTCTCGCCAGACGTCCCGGCTCGTAAGGGCGCTTGAGATGGTCGCCCCAGGAACCTCGCTGCGCGAGGGTCTCGACAACATTCTGCATGCTCGCACGGGCGGCATGATCGTGATCGGAGATCCGGACGAGCTGGCGTTTCTGTTCTCCGGGGGAATCAAGCTGGACCTCGACTACTCGCCGGCTTTTCTATACGAGCTCGCGAAGATGGACGGCGCAATCGTGCTCAACTCGAACGCGACCAAAATCGTCTATGCCAACGTCCAGCTGACGCCGGATCCGACCATCCTCACACTCGAGACCGGCACCCGCCATCGGACCGCCGCTCGAGTGGCAAAGCAGACCGACGCCCTCGTGATCGCGATCTCAGAGCGACGCGAGGTCGTCTCGCTGTTCGTGGATGCGATCAAGTACATCCTTGAGAACATTCCGGTCGTGCTGGCCAAGGCCAACCAGGGCCTGGCCACACTTGACAAGTACCGCAGCCGCCTCGACCAGGTGTCGACCAGGCTGACGGCACTCGAGTTCGAGGGCGGCGTCACCCTTCACGACGTGCTGACGGTGCTTCAGCGAGCCGAGCTTGTGACCCGGATGGCATCGGAGATCGAGCGCCACATCGTCGAACTGGGGTCCGAGGGGCGACTGATCGAAATGCAGCTCGACGAGACGATGGTCGGAGTATCCGCGGACAAAGCCGCACTTGTCCACGATTACCTCATCGACGATACGAACGAGGGGTACCAGTCCGCATTGGACCAGCTGGTGCGTCTCTCGCACCAGGATCTCCTGGATTTTGGGCGACTCGCTGAGCTGCTCGGCTACGACCGCAAGCTCAACACGCTCGACTATCCGGTCTCCCCACGCGGGGTTCGCATCCTCGGCCGGATCCCTCGACTGCCAAAGCTTGTGGTAGAACGAATTGTTGGAGAGTTCGGCGGCTTGGAGGAGCTGCTTGCAGCCACAGACGGGGAACTAGAGACGGTGGAGGGAGTAGGGGACATCCGCGCAAAGGACATCCGCGAGGGTCTCCGCCGTCAGCAGGAGATCAACCTAGTGGACCGGTACCTGCAGACCTAGTCAGCCGGCACGTTTAGGCGCTGGCATGAGAAAGAGGAGGACACCATCACACAGCTAATGGAAGAGCACTCTGAAGAGTTGGACGCGATCGAGCCGATGCAGGCGGTCGAATTCGCGATTGGCGACAGCGTCGTCTATCCGCATCATGGCGCCGGGCAAGTGGTGCGCAAGGAAGTCAAGGAGGTCCTCGGCGAGCGCCGCGAATACCTCACGATCAAGATCCTGCACAACGACATGACTGTGATGGTCCCCACGGCGAATGCCGCCCGTGCCGGGCTTCGCCGCGTGATTGACGAGGACACCGTCAAGAAGGTGCTTGCGGTCCTGCAGGATGAGTGTTCAGAGATGCCCAAGAACTGGAACCGCCGCTTCAAGCACAACCGGGACAAGATCAAGACCGGAGACGTCTACGAGCTCGCGGAGGTCGTGCGCAATCTTGCGATCCGTGAGGCCGAGAAGGGTCTGTCTACGGGCGAGAAGCAGATGTTCACGCGCGCCCGCAAGATCCTCGCCTCGGAGCTGATGTACGCGCTCGAGATGACGGCCGAGCAGGTCGAGCTCCACCTCGATTCGCTGCTGCTGGACTCGTCGGGTCCCGGGGCTTTGTCGGGTAACGGCAAAGTGACTGCGTCCGACGGCAAGCTCCGATCCGCAACCGGTAAGCCTGGCGCCGGCGGAGTCGCCACCAACGGCAAAATCGCCGCCGCCACCGGTGGCCTGTCAAGCCTCGACGGCGACCTGGCCCTCTCTCCGGAGTAGCGCAATAGATCCGATCCTCCTCCGGGGGAGGACGCGGTGGCCGTCGCGCTGATCGTGGCTGCCGGCCGCGGCGAGCGCTTGGGTCAGAAGGTGCCCAAAGCGCTTGTCATGGTCGCCGGCAAGCCGATGGTCCAGTGGAGCCTGGACACCATACGCTCGCTCGAGGCGGTCAGCGAGGTCGTCGTCGCTCTACCCGCCGAGAGCGTAGAGCGCGCTGCGACGGAGCTTTCGGGCGCCACGTGTGTGGCAGGCGGGGAGCTGCGTTCGCAATCGGTAAAGGCGGCGCTCGGTGCCACAGCGCGAGAGGGACCGGTGATCGTCCATGACGCGGCGAGACCCCTTGCGCCGGCAGCGGTCTTCAACCGCGCGCTCGACGAGATCGAAGCCGATGGGGTGGACGCTGTGGTGGCCGCAGCGCCCTTGACGGATACGGTGAAGGAGGTAGACGACGATGGACGGACGGTGCGGCGCACGCTCGACCGCTCGCGCCTGTGGGCGGCGCAGACACCCCAGGTGTTTGAAAGGATGGCGCTCGAGCGGGTACTGGAGGAGGCGTCACAGGAGGTCCTTGCTGCCGCCACGGACGACGCCTGGCTTATCGAGCGTGCCGGAGGGCGTGTGAAGGTGATCCCATCGGAAGGTCTCAACCTCAAGGTCACCACCCCGACCGACCTTCATCTCGTCGAACTGCTGCTGGTGCAGCGCGCCGCGGGCTCTGGCTCGTCGTGAAGGTGACCTGAGGCAATGACCGGGCAGCCACACGGCGTCAGTGTGCGGACCGGCATCGGTTATGACTGCCATCGCTTCTCGGAACGCCGCCGCTTGGTGCTAGGCGGCATCGAGCTCGATCACCCCCGGGGGCTTGAAGGACACTCCGATGCCGACGTGCTCACCCATGCGATCATCGACGCGATGCTGGGCGCGGCGGCGTTGGAGGACATCGGCCAGCACTTTCCCGACAGCGACGAGCGCTACAAGGATGCAGACTCGATCGACCTTTTGCGTCAAACCGCGGCGCTGCTCGCGGAACGGGGATTCAAGGTGGACCATGTCGACGCGACGATCGTGATCGAGCGTCCTGCCATCTCACCTATGCGAGGCGCGATGCGACAGCGCCTCGCCGAAGCGCTGGACCTGTCGGTCACCCAAGTGAACGTCAAGGCGACACGCGGCGAGGGCATGGGATTCGTGGGCCGCGAAGAGGGAATCGCCGCGTTGGCGGTCGCGACGATCTCGCAGCCAGAAGGCGGTCGCGTAGGCCCAGGACTATGAGCGTCTGTGCGTCGCGGCCTGTTCGCGCAATTGCTCGTACTCGACGATGCGCTTCAGCTGGCGCAGGCTTCGGCGCAGGTGGCCGGACACCGCGGGCTTGGCCACGCGTTCCGCGATCCAACCCGTCAGGCCCGCGCCCGCGACGCCGTATGCGAGTCGTACCTCGACCCGAGTTCCACCGCGGCCGGTCTCGCGAAGTCGCCATCGCCCCCGCTGGTCGAGCCCCGTCACCGAGGTCCATGCCAGGTCGCAGCCGGGCGCCCATTCGACCACCTCTACCAGTCCGCCGATCTCGGCCGAACCGATCCGGAACAGCACCCGGTAGCGGGCGCCAAGCCCGGTCGGGTTAGGGCTCGCGACCTCCCAGCGCGTAACGCCGGACATGAACTCGAGCACGCACTCGGGATCTGAGACAACCGCCCACACCTGCTCAGCGGGAGCGGAGATCGTGATCGCCTCAGCGACCCTCATCCGATCAGCGGCAGTCGCCGCTCGGAGGCGAGCCCATCAAGAGTGTGTTGCATGACGTCCATCAGGTGGTCATACACAGCGCCAAGGTCCGGCTCGGGGCCAAAGCGTTCTCTCAAGTAGATCGGCGGCAAGGTTTCAATCGTGATCTTGGCCGGCAGCGGGATATGACCGAGCATGTCGCCAACGTTCACTCCCCAGGGGAGGGCAAGCGAGATCGGCAGTACCTTGAGCCGGAATATCCGGTCGAGGGCCAGCAGATGTGCCAAGCGCTCGCCGCGCGAGAGGAACAGCGCAGTTTCCTGCCCTCCGATCGCCACGACTGGAACGATGGGGACATCCTCCTCGATCGCCAGCCTCAAGAAACCGCGTCGCCCGTTGAAATCGACCCGGTTGCGCTCCCAGATGGGACGGTGGACCTCGTAGTCGCCCCCCGGATAGACGAGCAGGGCCGCTTCCGAGCGAAGCGCCTTGCGTGCGTTGTCCTGCGAGGCGGCGACCGTGCCGAATTTGCGCAGCCACGCCAGCCCCGGCATCGTCAGCACGAGGTTGTGAGCGAGCTGGTAGAACGGCCGCTCGACCCCAAAATAGGTGCTGAATGCGAGCGTGAACACCAGCGTGTCAGGAAGCATGTTTCCGCCCGAGTGGTTTCCCACCAGCAGCACCGGCCCGGAGTCGGGAATGTTGCCCAGTCCCCGAACTTCGCCGCGATACCACAGGGATGCGAACAGCCACAGAAGTGGCAGCCGCTCGCGGATGTAGTCGGGGTCACGTTCGTCCAGGTCGGCGCGCGGTATGCGTCGGGCGAGCTGCTGAGAGACCTCCCGCAGCGCACGGCCCGCTAGCGCGACCGGGCGAGAGCCATCGCGCTGCGCGCTCGCGTGGTCGGCTTGATGCCCGTTACTTCTGGCGGTTTCTGAGAGCCGCGAGCTTGCCATGGGGTCTGAACGTATCTATGCGGCCTGCGAGCGGCGCCGCTTGGTCGCACCCGATCGCGTCCTCGGCGGCTCCTCTCCGCTTGCCACGCGCGCAAAGAAGTTCATAAGCAGTGCGTTGGTCTCCTCGGGGCGCTCGACCTGCGGGACGTGACCACACCGCTCGAGTGTGACTTGCTCGGCGCTCGGCAGCCACCGGGCCACGTGACGTGCGAAAGCGCAGGGAACAACCGTGTCGTGGTCGGCCCAGACAAAGAGCGCCGGCACTGACAACTTTGAGAGCCGCGGGTAGAAACCTTCCTCCCCGAACGGCGGCTCGAGGTAGATATTGCGCGCGCTCGACAGGAAGGCGTACCGGGCGCCGGCGGTCGCATAGATCCGCCGGAACTCGTCCACCATCAGCTCGCCCACCGCCGGGTCGATCACGTTGCGGTCGCAAAAGAGGCTCCAAAAGTGCGCCGCGACCATGGACCGCCGGAAACCGTGAGGGAGCAGGCCAAACTCGGGCCGGAGCAGGCGCACGATCGGGTGCAAGCCGCGACGGATCCACGCCACCGCGGGACACAGCAGCACCAGCGCGGCAATCCGCTCGGGTGCCACGAGACCCATCTCGATCGCGACACGGCCGCCCATCGAGTTGCCGACGACGTATGCGCGCGGGATCTGAAGCTCATCCATCAGGCCCAGCATCAGCGAGGAGAACCAGGCTGCGTTGTAGCCGCCGAACGCGGGCTTGGTCGAGGATCCAAAGCCGGGGAGGTCCGGGAGGTGAACGCGGTACAGCGGGGCCAGCGCTGCGGCCGTCTGGAACAACGATGCTCTCGTACCTCCCAGACCATGAAGCAGCAGCACATCGGGCCCCGTTCCCATGGTCAGCGTGGAGATCCGCTGACGATCGACCGGCACCTCGTGAATCGACACCATGGGGGGACGGCCGTTGGGCAGGCGGAACAACCCCTCGAAGGCAATCGCGTAGTCGAGGTTGCCGCGGACGCTGAGCAGGCGGCGTTCAAACGCCTCGACTCCCGAGAATTCTCCCTCCCGCAGGGCCAGCCAGGTAGCCGAGTCGGTGGCGATTGTGACGTCGGGCTTGCGGCGCGTGGCGCCGCGGTGAACGTGGGCGGCGGCGTTACAACGCACCTCCCAGACGTGACCCACGTCTCCCAACACCACGTGGTAGGTGGCGTCGAAGCTGGGCTCGGCGCCTAGGTAGCGGTCTGGAAGCGAACTGAACGCCGCCTCGACCATAGCCAAGCGCTCCTCGCGCCGGGGCTTACTAGGCATAAGCGTCACCCTAGCGTCCCCAGCGGCCGAACGTGCCGTCCGCTTTGCATGAAATCCATCGCGATCAGAAAAGCGGTTTTTCCTACCCGTCCTGCGAAACTTGCACACCCCCTGATCCCGCTAGGGTGCGCTGCGGTGCGCCAGATCCTGCTTCACGATACGCTCAGCGGCAGGCTGCGTCCGCTCGAGCCAAGGGACCCAGGGCGGGTTGGTATCTACGCCTGTGGCCCGACGGTCTATGCGCGCATTCACGTGGGCAACGCCCGACCGTACGTCGTGTTCTCGCTGCTCAAGCGCTTCCTTGTGCATGAGGGCTACGAGGTTACGCTCGTTGTCAACATCACCGACATCAACGACAAGATCTATGCGGCGGCGCGCGATGGCTCCCTCGCCAGCAGCGAGCTCGCGACCGCGATGACCGCGGCTTACGTCGCAGACACCAACGAGCTCGAGGTCGGTAGGCCCGATCACGAACCGCTCGCGAGCGAGACGATCGAGTCCATCATCGAGCTGATCGAGGAACTCGTGGAGTCGGGTCATGCCTATCCCGCCCAGGGCGACGTTTACTTCTCTGTCGCTTCGTACCCCCCATACGGCCAGCTCTCGCACAGGCGCGTCGAGGAGCTCGATCAAGGTGAGGACGTGGAGGGCGCGCAGCGCAAGCGAGACCCCGCGGACTTTGCCCTGTGGAAGGCGTACAAGCCCGCCGAGGACACCTACTGGGATTCGCCCTGGGGTCCGGGGCGCCCGGGATGGCACATCGAGTGTTCGGCGATGGCGGAGACGCTCCTGGGGCTGGATTTCGAGATCCACGGCGGAGGCAGCGACCTGATCTTCCCCCACCACGAAAACGAGGCTGCCCAGACCGAGGCGGCACGCCGTACCCCGCTCGCGCGGCTCTGGGTGCACAACGGAATGGTCAACCTCGACCGCGGCAAGATGGCGAAGTCCGAAGGGAACATCTTTTTGCTGCACGAGGCGATAGCCGCTTATGGCCGTGACGCCTTGATCGCATACTTCTGCGGCGGCCACTACCGACAGCCGATCGAATTCGATCACGACCGTCTGGCGGTCGCGCAGGCCGCGGTCAGAAGGATCCGTGAGGCTGGCCGCGCGCTGGCCTTCGGGCCTTCTCCCCAATGGTCCGCGCCTCTGCGCGAGCGCTTTTTCGCCGCGCTGGCCGACGACTTCAATACGCCGGCGGCCTTGGCGGTTGTGTTCGAATGGGCGCGGGAGGCCAACCGCGCGCGTGCCGGCCCCCAGCCCGCCCCGGTTGGAGATGCCGATTTTCGCGAGATGCTTGCCGTCCTCGCGCTCGACAATCTCCTCGAGCAGACCAACCCCCGCCCGCCCGCGGATGTGCTTGAGCTCTTGCAGTCCCGCGAACTCGCGCGTCAAGGCCGCAACTTCAAAGAGGCCGACAGCATCCGTGAGCGGATCGAGGACATGGGCTGGGAGGTCCGCGACGGGCCCTCCGGTCCGCAGCTGATACCCGCGCAGAGATGATCGTCTACGGCCGCAATCCGGTCCGCGAGGCACTGCGAGGCCCGCGGGAGGTGCGGCGGATTTGGGCCACTGGGAGTGCCTCGCGAGAGCCATGGCTCGCCGGCTCGCCCGGCGCGAAGGTCACGCTCGAGCCCGCCGCAGCGATTGAGGAGCTGTGCGGCTCTGGATCGCATCAGGGGGTCTGCGCTGAAGTCACCCCATTTCGATATGTCGCCGGGGGCGACTTGCTGTCGCTAAAGGAGCCTCTGATCGTGGCGCTGGATCAGGTTCAGGATCCTCAGAACCTCGGCTCAGTCTGCCGGACTGCCGAATGCGCCGGCGCCACCGGACTGGTCCTGCCGGAGCGTCGCTCAGCGTCTGTGACCGCGGCCGTGTGCAAGGCGTCCGCAGGAGCCGTGGAGCACCTGCCCGTGGCGCGGGTGCGCAACCTGGTCGACTTCCTCGTCGAGGCAAAGGCGGCGTCTCTGTGGTGCTTCGGAGCGCAGCCCGAAGCGCAGGTGAGCTACGAGGAGGTCGACCTCCGTGGCGGCATAGTGCTGCTGTTTGGCTCTGAAGGAAGAGGTTTGCGCCCACGCGTGGCAGCGGCCTGCGACTTGCTCGTGCGGATTCCGCTGCACGGCAAGGTGAAGTCGCTGAGCGTGGCAAACGCGGCCGCGGTCCTCCTGTACGCGGCCTCGAGGCAGCGAGATCCCGTCGCACAGTAGGGCGGGTCGGCTCTCGGGCGGCCGCTTGCACGCGGGAAAGCGGCGCTTGACAACCGATTACCCGTCTGTCAAGCTCGCGCACGGGAGAAGATGAACTTCAACTGGAGCTTGAGGCTCCTGCTCTAGTCGCGTCGAAAGACCCGCGACATCCGCGACATCCAACGCGGCGCCAGGGGAGGTGACGCGCCACGATCCGTGACGGCCCGGGCTGGGCCAGAAAGGAAACGAAGTGGCAAGGTCTCTCTCCTATCAAGCTCAACCTCAGGTCGATGACAAATACCTCATCGCTCTCGCCAAGCAGGGCAACGCGAGCGCTTATGACCGCATCGTCCGCAGATACCACGGTTTTGTCCGTCTGAAGGCCTCCTCCTACTTCCTCGCCGGAGGCGATGCCGACGATCTAATCCAGGAGGGCCTGGTGGGCCTGTTCAAGGCCGTGCGGGATTACCGCTCGGATCGCGAGTCAAGCTTCCGCAACTTTGCGGAGCTGTGCATCACCCGCCAGATCATCACGGCGGTGAAGACGTCGACGCGCAACAAGCATGCGCCGCTGAACCAGTACATCTCGTTCTCGAGCGCTCCAGCCGGAGCGGGGCAGGAGACTGAAGCCACGCTCGATGAGTTGCTGCCGGGGTCGCCGGTGCACGATCCGGTCAACCAGGTGATCTCATCCGAAGAGCTGCGAGCGCTGGTGGGCTGTATCTCCACGACGCTGTCTGAGCTCGAGTCGCAGGTCCTGGCGCTCTATCTCGACGGGCACTCCTACGAGGAGGTCGGCCGGCGGCTTGGGTGTGACTGCAAGACCGTGGACAATGCACTGCAGCGGGTAAAGCGCAAGGTCTCCCAGCACTTGAGC
Organism: Solirubrobacteraceae bacterium; assembly: GCA_035650455.1. Lineage (GTDB taxonomy): Bacteria > Actinomycetota > Thermoleophilia > Solirubrobacterales > Solirubrobacteraceae > Palsa-465. The sequence goes on along the minus strand of DASRHQ010000093.1, from coordinate 66,457 downwards.
GAGCGCAACGTCGCTGCCTAGCCGCTGACTAAGCGCGCGCGTCCACCGGGCACGGCGAGTCAGGCGAGCGGTCCCAGGAGCGGTCTGTGGCCGTAGGTGCTGAACGCGCGAAAGCGCGAGAAGATCGAGTGCGCCGGGCCGTGGAAGTCCGACGAGCCCGTGGCGAGCAACCCCAGCGCGGTACAGCGGTCATAGAGCAACTCGGTTTGCGCGCGGGTGTGCGTCGGATAGAAGCATTCGAGGCCATCGACGCCTTGAGCGCTGAACGCCTCGACTGCGCGTAGAACCGCCTCAGGACTGCTCAGGCCCCAGAATGGATGCGCCCACACCGCCACCCCGCCCGCCGCATGGATGGTCTCGATCGCTTCCGGCACCGAGGGGGTGAGCCGCGGCGTGAAAGCCGGCTTTCCCTCGGCGAGGTAGGCCTCCAGGAACGCCGAGGCGCTGACTCGGTATTCCTGCTCGAGCCGGCGCGTGTTGTCCGGATGCGAAACGACGGCCTGCGCCAAGTGGGGCCGCCCGATCGGCTTGCCGGCGTCGAGGCGACGTTGGAGCGGGCTCCAGTCGAGCGCAAACCCAAGCGACTCGAGACTTTCAGCGATCGCGCGTGCTCTCCGGTCTCGATCGCAGCGAAAGCGCGTAAGCGCACCCAACAGGTCTTCGTTACCCGGGTCCACCAGGTACCCCAGGACATGGAAGTCTCCCTCGGCGCCTCCGATCGCCGAGATCTCCACGGCCGGGACCACTTCAAGCGTCAGGGAAGCGGCCGCGCTGACGGCCTCAGGCACACCCTCGATGGTGTCGTGGTCGGTGAGCGCGAGCAGCCTGACCCCGGCTTGAAATGCCGCCTCGACGACCCTCTGCGGGTCGAGCGCACCGTCGGAGTGCAATGAATGACTCTGAAGGTCGAAGGTTGGAGCCGAGGCGGTGTGGTCAGTCCTTGTGGGCAACGGCGCGTTTAGGCCTGGAGTCCATCGAGGAGCAGGCCGACGTGGCGGCGCCAATTCTGGGGAGGACCGGCGTGCTGCGCAGCGGCTCCCGCCATCCGCAGAATCGCCGGGAGGTCGCCGGCGATGAGATCCGCCCGCATCCGCCCGGCGGCCTGCGCTTGGAGCATCAGCCGCTCGAGCGGCCGCAGCAGGCGTACGCGCAATTGATCGGAGATTGCGCCGGTACCGCCCGGCCCGAGCATCTGCGAGAACCCGCGATCCTGGACCTGCGCGGCGACCATCGCCAGCAGCAACTCGGCGAATCCGTCCCAGGGATCTGCTGCACTGAGCGCTCCGTCGATGGACGGCTGCAACTCGTCCAGTCGTTGTGCGAGCGCGGCGTCTATCAGCGATTGCTTACTGGGAAAGTGCCGGTAGAGCGTCCCCATCCCGACTCCTGCGCGGTCCGCAATCAGGTGAACCGCGATCCCCAACCCCCGCTCGGCAAATGACAATCTCGCCGCCCGCACGATGCGGCTGCGGTTGCGCCGAGCATCGAGACGTAAAGACTCCACGGTATGATCGTAGTGTGAAAACCGGAGCGCGCGCTCCGGTGGTGGAAGAGGTTGCTGTCGATCTCCCTGAGAGCCTCTTGGAGGAGGAATGCCAAGTCGCGCGATTGCCCCAGCGCTTGAGGTGATTACCCCAGGATTGTCTGTTTCGCAAAAGGAGAACGAGGCGGCCGCGTGCGTGCGCGCTCGCGACCACTTGCTGGCGCTGCAGCAGCCAGACGGCCACTGGCGCGGGCTGCTCCAGACCAACGTCTCGATGGACGCCGAGGACCTTCTGCTACGCGAGTTTCTCGGAATTCGAGACGAGGAACGCGCGCGGGGTGCCGCCGCGTGGATCCGCTCGCAACAACGCGCCGACGGCAGCTGGGCCAACTTCGACGGCGGGCCCGGAGACCTTTCGACCACCATCGAGGCCTACTGGGGCCTTCGCGTGGCAGGCGATCAGCCCGCCGACGAGCACATGATGCTGGCTGCGGCCTGGATCAGGGAGCGGGGAGGCCCGCGTGAGGCGAGAGTTTTTACGCAAATCTGGATGGCGCTGTTCGGGCTCTGGCCCTGGGACGACGTGCCCGCGTTGCCACCGGAGCTCGTCCTGCTGCCGAGCTGGTTCCCGCTGAACCCGTACGACTTCGCGTGCTGGGCCCGCCAGACGATCGTCGCGTTGACGATCGTGCGCGCCCACCGTCCCGCCCATTCGCTGGGCTTTACGCTCGAGGAGCTTGGCCCGGGCCCGCCCGCCAGGCGAGCCCCGCTCACTTCGGTTAGCGGTCGCGTACTCACAGCGCTGGACCAGCTGGGCCGGGCGTATGAGCGTCATCCCATCGGCGCCCTTCGCCGGCACGCGTTGCGCGCGGCGGAGCGCTGGGTGATTCAGCGCCAGGAAGCCGACGGCGGCTGGGGCGGGATCCAGCCGCCCTGGGTCTACTCATTGATGGCCCTACACCTGCAGGGCTATCCCACCGACCATCCGGTGATGCGAGCGGGGCTCGAGGGGCTCGAGCGATTCACCGTCCGGCGTGACGGCCACACTTGGCTCGAGGCTTGCCAGTCGCCGGTATGGGATACGGCACTGGCCGTGCTGGCGTTGCGCGACGCAGGGCTCGAGGCCGATCATCCCGCGCTCGTGCGCGCCGTGGACTGGCTGATTGACATGCAGGTCACGGACGTCGCCGGCGATTGGGCTGTTCGCAGACGCGCCGCGAAGCCGGGAGGCTGGCCGTTTGAGTACCACAACGTCAACTACCCCGACATCGACGACACTGCGATCTGCGTGCTGGCGCTACGGCGCGTCGCGCATCCCGATCCGCAGCGCGTTGAGCTGGCCACATCGCGCGCCGTAGATTGGATGGTGGCGATGCAGAGCCGCGACGGGGGATGGGCAGCGTTCGATGCCGACAACACCCAGCCGCTGACCCGAAAAATGCCCTTCTGTGATTTCGGGGAAGTGATCGATCCTCCCAGCGCCGACGTGACCGCCCACGTGCTCGAGGCGCTGGCGGTGGTGCGGGGTGAGTCCACCCGCGACAGCGCCGCCTCCGGTATGGCCTGGCTAGATAACGCGCAGGAGTGGGACGGATCGTGGTTCGGCCGGTGGGGCGTCAACCACATCTACGGGACCTGGTCGGCGCTGTGCGCTCTTGCGGCCGCCGGCGCAGGTGCCGACGACCCGCGCGTTCGTCGTGCTGTCGCTTGGCTAAAGCGAAAGCAAAACGACGACGGCGGGTGGGGCGAGGACTGCCGCTCTTACCGCGATCCGGCCTGGATCGGGCGCGGCGAGAGCACGGCTTCGCAGACGGCCTGGGCCTTGATCGCGCTGCAAATCGGCGGCGAGGCAGGATCGACAGCAGTGCGACGGGGCATGGATTGGCTGTGCTCGCGACAACTGCCGTCCGGAACCTGGGACGAGCCCCAATACACGGGAACCGGCTTTCCTGGAGTCTTCTACATCAACTATCACCTCTACCGGCTCATCTTCCCCGTGATGGCGCTCGGCCGATGCCTGCAGGACACGCGAGCGGCGTGACGGCGTTGGCTGAACCCACGAGCCGCGGCGGGTCGGCGAATGCGCCCGAGCCGGCGACGGTAATGGAGCAGGCGCACTCGGAGAACTTCCCGGTCGCCAACCGACTTCTCCCCGCCGGCGTGCGCGATGACCTGCTTGCGGTATACGGCTTTGCGCGGGTCGTCGACGACGCCGGAGACGAGGCTGCCGGTGACCGGCTCGCTCTGCTCGATGCCCTCGAGCGCGACCTCCAGCGGGCTTTTGAGCCCGCCGGGACCCCCACGAATCCGCTGATCGCCGCGCTGGGGCCCACGATCGTCGCTCACTCGTTACCCATGGAGCCTTTCCGAAGATTGATCGAGGCCAACAGGCGGGATCAGGCAGTCCATCGTTACCGCACCTTCGACGAGTTGGTCGGCTATTGCACGCTTTCGGCGGACCCCGTGGGCGAGCTCGTGCTGCGGATCTTCGAAGTCGCGACCCCCGAGCGGATCGCTCTATCGAATCGAGTCTGCACCGGACTTCAGCTCGTCGAGCACTGGCAGGACGTTGCCGAGGACTACCGCCGAGGAAGGATTTACCTTCCGGCCGAGGACCTCGAGCGCTTTGGCGTCGCCGAGCAGGAGCTCGGCGCTTGCACCGCAACGCCGGCATTCAAGCGACTGATGGCGTTCGAGGTCACCCGCGCGCGTCGCCTCCTGTCCGAGGGTGCGCCCCTCATCCGGACGCTCACCGGTCGCACCGCATTCGCGGTCGCCGCTTTCGTGGCGGGTGGCCGGTCCGCCCTCGCCGCGATCGAGCGCGCAGATTTCGACGTACTCGCTTCACGCCCGCGTCCCGGGGCGGCTCTGCGCGCGTACCAGCTGATGGCGACGCTTCTCCGGCGGGAGGGACGTTGGTAGCGGTCGATAGGACCGCCACAGCGGTGGAGGAGGGTTACCGCGCGTGCGAGGCTCTCACCCGCGCGCGCGCGGGCAACTTCTATTACGGCATCCGCCTGCTTCCGGCGTCGAAGCGACGGGCGATGTGCGCCGTCTATGCGTTCGCACGCCGCGTCGACGACGTCGGCGACGGCAACGAGCCCCCCGAGCGCAAACTCGCGCTGCTCGGTGAGGCCAAGAGGCAACTGGAATCCCCCCATGACGACATTCGCACCCTGGCTTTGGCCGACGCCGAGCGTCGCTTCGGGCTGCCCCATACCGCGCTGGAGGACCTGCTGGCCGGCGTCGAGATGGACGTACGCGGCGAAACCTATGAGACCTTCGAAGAGCTCGTCGTCTACTGCCGCCGCGTCGCCGGTTCGATCGGGCGCCTGTCGCTGGCGATCTTTGGAACCTCCGACCGCGAGCTCGCCGAGCCGCTGGCAGACGATCTCGGCGTGGCGATGCAGCTCACCAACATCCTCCGCGATGTGCGCGAGGATCTCGAGCGCGGTCGAGTCTATCTGCCGCGGGAGGACCTGCACAGATTTGGTTGTCCGGAGCTTGAGGCCGCCCCGAGGCCTGAGTTCGAAGCTCTAATGGCCTTCGAGGTGGCCCGCGCGCGACAGTGGTTTGACCGCGGCCTGGCCCTGCTGGACCTCATCGACGGGCGCAGCGGCGCTTGCGTCGGCGCCATGACGGGGATCTACCGCCGCATCCTCGAGCGCATCGAGCGCGACCCGGCCGCGGTGCTTGACCGGCGCGTCTCGTTGCCTCCGTGGGAGAAGACCTGGGTCGCGTTCCGAAGCCTTAAGGCCGGATCGGCCAAGGCGCCCGAGGCCGCCGGGGTGGGATCGTGACCGACCGGGCCACCGTGGTCGGTGGAGGACTGGCTGGAATCGCCGCGGCGCTCGAGCTCGCGGACGCCGGTGTGGCGGTAACCCTACTCGAGGTCCGACCCCGCCTCGGAGGAGCCGCGTATTCGTTCCGGCGCGATGAGCTCTGGCTTGACAACGGACAGCACGTGTTCTTGCGCTGCTGCAATGAGTACCGGGAGTTGCTCCGGCGACTCGATACGGTCGCCGACACGGTGCTGCAGGACCGGCTCTCGATCCCGGTGCTCATGCCTCAGGGACGCACCGCGTGGCTAACTCGCAGCGGTCTCCCTGCGCCGTTGCACCTCATGAGCGCGTTGATGCGCTATCGGCCCTTGACCGCGCGCGAGCGCGTGGCTGCGGCCGTCGCGGCACGCGCTCTCGGCAAGGTCGCGCCGGAAAGCGCCGAGGCGGACGGAGAGAGCTTCGGGGCTTGGCTGCGCAAGCGTCGTCAGAGCCCGGATGCGGTTGAGAGCTTGTGGGAGCTGATCAGTCGTCCGACGCTGAACCTGCGCGCGGACGAGACCTCGCTCGCGGCCGCCGCCTTTGTCTTTCGCACAGGACTGCTCGAGAGCGCCGAGGCCGGCGACATCGGCTACGCGCGTGTACCTCTACAGCGGGTTCACGGCGACGCCGCGCTCGAGGCCCTGCGCCGCGCAGGTGTTGAGGTTCGCCTCGGGTTCAGGGCGGAGCGAGTCGAGGCCGAACCGGACGGCAGCCTGCACGTCTGTGGCCAAGGTGAGCGCATCCCGGGCTCGGCGCTCGTCCTCGCCGTGCCTCAGGATCGCGCGGCCGGCCTATTGCCCACCGGCGCGTTGCGAGACGCCGGTGCGCTTGAAAAGCTGGGGTTCTCACCGATTGTGAATCTCCACGTCGTCTTCGACCGTCCCGTGCTGAGCCATGAATTCGCTGCCGCCGTCTCTTCGCCGGTCCAGTTTGTATTCGACCGCACCGCGTCCAGCGGTCTGAAGCGAGGTCAGTGCCTGGCCGTCTCGTTGTCAGCCGCCGACGCCGAGATCGACACTGCGGCCCCGCAGCTGGAATCGACGCTGCGTGCTGCCCTCGCGGAGCTGCTCCCGGCCGCGAGGGGCGCGACCGTTGAGCGGTTCGTCGTCACCCGAGAGCGATTTGCGACCTTCCGTGCCGCTCCGGGATCGTGGCGCTCACGCCCCGGTCCCCGGACCGGGATCGACGGTCTCGCGCTGGCCGGCTCGTGGACCGACACGGGCTGGCCTGCGACCATGGAGGGAGCCGTGCGCTCGGGTCGCGCGGCGGCGCGAGTCGTGCTGCCCGCGCTCCGACGAGAGCGTGCTCTGCATGGGAAGGTAGCTGCGTGAACGCGGAACGCTTGCTGCTGCTTGCGCCGATGGGGATCGAGGCCGCGCTCGTGCGCCGCGGGGCGCCCGACGCAACCGTGGCGGTGACCGGAATCGGGCCGCGGCGGGCCTCCCGGGCGGCCAGACGCGCCGCGGGCCACCACGCGGCCGGGGTCGCTGTGACCGGGTTCGGGGGCGCGCTTGCGCCCGAGCTCAAGCCAGGCGACGTGGTCGTGGCGAGCGAGCTCGTCGCACGCGACGGCAAGGTTCTGTGCAGGTGCCCAGGGGCCGCAGTGATTGCCGGGATGCTTCGCCGCGACGGTCTCAATGCGCATGTCGGGCCCGTCGTTTCGGTGCACGGTCCGGCGTTTGGCCGGATTCGCGCCGCTCTCGCAGAGACAGGCGCGCTGCTAGCGGACATGGAGTCCGCATCGCTGGCGCCGGCCGCTGCGGGTCGGCCCTTGGCCGTTGTCCGCGTTGTGCTCGATACGGGGGGCGGGCAGCTCCGGCATCCCGTTGCCGCCACATCCGATGCGCTGCGGGCGGCGCGGGCGCTGCGAGCCGCCGCCGGTGTTCTCTCCCAGTGGGCCCGGGAGATCGGTCCGCGCGAGGTGGTTCTAGCAGCGCCCCGCGCGTCCTGCGCCGGCGTCGAGCGGGCCATTGAAGTGGTCGAGCGTGCGCTTGACCGGTATGGAGCACCCGTCTACATGCGCAAGCAGATCGTCCACAATCGCCATGTCGTCGACGACCTCGAGCGGCGGGGGGCGGTGTGCGTCGACCAACTTGAACAGGTGCCCGACGGTGCCACCGTGGTCTTCTCCGCACACGGAGTATCGCCGCAGGTGCGCGCGGAGGCCCGGCGCCGTCAGCTGAACGTCGTCGACGCGACCTGTCCGCTCGTCAACAAGGTTCACGCCGAGGCGCGCCGCTTCGGCGCCGACGGGTTCACCATTTTTCTCATCGGCCACGAGGGCCACGAGGAGGTCGAGGGCACCTCCGGGGAGATGCTCGAGCAGATCCGCGTAATCGATCCCGAAGGAGACCTCGATGGGCTCGACGTCCCCGACTCTGAGCGCGTCGCCTACCTGACCCAAACGACGCTCGCGGTCGACGAGACCCGCGCCGTCATCGAGCGACTGCGCACGCGCTTCCCGGAGATCGTCGGGCCGCGCTCCGATGACATCTGCTACGCGACTCAGAACCGCCAGGACGCGGTGCGGGCGCTCGCCGCAGACTGCGATCTGGTGCTGGTGGTCGGTTCACGTAACTCCTCCAACTCGAACCGCCTGGTCGAGGTGGCCCGCCGCGCCGGTTGCCCGGCGCGACTGCTGGACGATGAGTCTCAACTTGACCCGGCATGGCTCCGCGGAGTCCGCAGGATCGGGATCACCGCAGGGGCTTCCAGCCCGGAGCGGATGGTGCAACGCATGGTGGGCGCGCTTACCGTGCTCGGGCCGTTGGCGCGCACGGAGAATTCCGTCGCCGACGAGACGATTCGCTTCGCACTGCCCCCCGAGGTGAGGGAGCCCTCCCCTGTCAGCCCGCTGGCCGGGGAGACGAGTATTCAAAGCGCTCAGGGTATGGTGTAGAGGATGGCGGTACCGATCAGACAAAGCGCCAAGGTAGGCGCCTACATCGTCTCTCAGCGTCTCCGACGCCGCGAGAAGTACGCGCTTGTGCTCGAGCTGGAGCCCCTCTACCAGTGCAATCTGGCGTGCGCGGGCTGTGGCAAGATCCAGCATCCTGATCACATCCTCAGGCGGCGGATGCCGGTGCAGGACGCCATCTCTGCCGTTCAGGAATGCGGCGCCCCTGTCGTCTCGATTGCTGGGGGAGAGCCGCTCGTACACCCCGAGATCGATGTGATCGCCGGCGAGCTGATCAAGCGCAAGAAGTTTGTCTACTTGTGCACGAACGCCCTGCTGATGGAAAAGAAGCTTGACCGGTTCGAACCGTCGCCCTACTTCGCGTGGGCGGTGCACATGGACGGCTTGCGCGAGCGCCACGATCGGTCGGTCTGCCGCGACGGCGTTTTTGACAAGGCGGTCGAGGCGATCCGCGCGGCGAAGCGCCGTGGCTTTCGCGTCACCACCAACACGACTTTCTTCTCCGACGACACGCCGCAGACCGTGCGCGAGGTGCTCGACTTTCTCAATGACGACCTCGAAGTCGATCAGATGATGATTTCGCCCGCATATGCGTACGAGAAAGCCCCTGACCAGGAGCATTTCCCGGGTGTCGAGCAGACCCGCCGGCTTTTCCGCGCCGCCTTCGCGGACGGCCGCCGGCGGCGCTGGCGTCTGAACCACTCACCGTTGTACCTGGACTTCCTCGAGGGCAGGGCCGACTATCAATGCACGGCGTGGGGGATCCCCAGCTACTCGATCTTCGGCTGGCAGCGTCCCTGTTATCTGATGGGCGACGGCTACGCCAGCAGCTACCGCGAGCTAGTCGAGGACACCGACTGGGATAGCTACGGTCGCGGCCGCGACCCCCGCTGTGACAACTGCATGGCCCACTGTGGGTATGAGCCCACCGCGATCGCGGAGATGGTGCAGGCACCCCACAAGGCGCTCGCTTCGGCCCTACGTGGCTGAGGACTGGAGCGCGCCGCAAACGGGCGACCGGCGTTCAGCGCCGCCTACGCGAACGGCCGGCGCCGCGCGGCCCAGCCCGCCACGCCGCTGCCCATAAGAAGCGAAACGCCGACGCCGAGGATCGGCGCCGAGAGGGCGATGAGAACGATGCCAAGCACCCAGGCCCATCCCGTCGTCAGGAAAAGCAGGAGCAGGCCTGCGATCAGCACGATCAAGCCGATGCCGGTGAATCGCGCTCCGGGAGCGGCCAGCTTGCGGCCCGTGCGCCGTAGCTCGAGGTCAGAAGGTTGAGGGTCGGTGCGTTCGCGCTGCTGTAGAGCCATGCTCGCGCTCCTTCGGGTCGTATTCGCCGCGCCTGCTCGACACCGCCGATACCGGCGCCGTGTACTGGCTACCCGGAATCCGTAGGCGACAACGGAGGGGCGTCGGGCCCCTCGCCTTCCCCGGACTGCTCGAAATCCCGCGCCACCTCTTGAATCTCCTGCTGGCGCTCGTGGCGTCGCTGAGACAGCGGGCTGTCCGGGCCCTCTTCCATGCCGGGCGGCTTGGCGTCGCGCGTCTCCCGCGGCAACTCCACTTCGTCCTCCGAGTCGTCGGCTGTCAACCCAAGCACCCGGTCGAGCCCGTAATGGCCGTGGAGCTTGTCGGCATCCTCGTCGGAGAGCCTGTCGTCATCGGGCTCGACTTCGGGCGCCGCTTTCACGTGCTCCTTCTCGTAGACCAAGCGAACATCGTTCCCATCTTCCTGGGCATCGTGCAGGGGGATCAGGGCTGAGTCCGTACCGAGTATTCCCATCTTGACGCGTGCCCAATTGGGCACCTCGCGATCGCCGTGCACGAACAGCGCGTTGATCGTGCCGACCCTGTGGCCGTGAGGGTCGACGACCCGCCGGCCCACAAGCTTGCCCTCGATGCCAGGCTTCTCAGCCACCAGACTCCTCCCGCTTACTCGTACCTGCGATCTTATGTCGATGCACACATCAACCGTAGAAATCACTACCCCGGACGGCGTCGCCAACGCCTACCTCGCCCGACCCGACGACGAGCCCCATCCCGGGGTCCTGTTCATCATGGACGCCTATGGGCTGCGGGCGACGATCGAAGAAATGGTCGAGCGGATCGCGGCGGATGGGTACGTCGTCCTTGCGCCCAATGTGTTTTACCGTGCCGGTCCCTCGCCGGTGCCGCCCATGCCCGACATGAGCGACTCCGACAGTCGTTCTCGCTTCTTTGGGTCATTGAGGCCGCTGATGGACGAACTCACGCCGCAGCGAATTGCCGCTGACGGAGATGCCTATTTGGAGTTCCTGCGCCAGGCGGGCGCCCGGGGGCCGATTGCGATAACCGGCTATTGCATGGGGGCGCGCCTCGGCTGGCGGATCGCAGCCGCCCATCCCGATCGCGTGGCGGGACTGGCGGGATTTCATGCCGGTGGTCTAGTCACCGACGACGCCGACAGTCCGCACCGCTCGGCTGAGGCGATCAGCGCTGAGCTCTACTTCGGGTTCGCCGACCAGGATCCGAGCATGGGCGCGGAGCAGATTTCCACGCTCGAGCGGACGCTGGATGAGGTCGGAGCCCGGTATCGCGCTGAGGTCTACGAGGGTGCACAGCACGGATACACGATGGCCGACACACCCGCCTACAACGAACGCGCGCGCGAGCGCCACTTCGAGGAGTTGCGGGCGTTCCTAGAGCGCAGCGTCGCGGCCTGAGCGCGGAAATCGCTCCCCGCTGAGCGCCGCTTCGAGCGGCTCACGCCTGCCTGTCCGCCCGTTCTCAGGCTCCTGAGAGGTATCCGCCGTTGGCGGCGACTCCCGCCTGCTCTGGCGCGACTCGATTTGCGCCGGGACGACCGCGCGGAACTCACTGCCCTTCCCGGGCGTGCTGTCCAGCTCGATATAGCCTCCCAAGCTGCGGGCAGCACGAGCAGCGATTGCCAGACCGAGGCCGGATCCGCCGGTCGCGCGATCACGCGTGCTGTCGACGCGGTATAGGCGTTCGAATATGCGCTGCTGGTGCTCGGGGGCGATTCCCACTCCCGTATCCCTCACACTCAGGACGAGCTTGTTGCGTTGGCGCTCCAGGCGGACGTGCACTCGGCCGCCTGATGGCGTGTAGCGGATAGCGTTGGAGACTAAGTTGGAGCCGACCATCTCCAACAGCCGGCCGTCGGTGAACGCATCGTCTCCGCGCGCAGTTGCGGTGAGCTGTATGCCTGCCTCTTCCGCGTCGCGACGAAAGCCACCCACGAGCGCCTCCGTGAACGGGGCCAGCGCCAGCGTGCGGGGGTGGGCCCCTTCGGCCAGATCGAGGCGTGTCAGCTCACGCAAATCGGCGAGCAGATTTCCCAATCGCTCGGTCTGGTTCTCGATCAGCGCCTTAGCCTCCGCACGCTGCTCGGCGTTCTGCGCGGCCCCATCCGCCAGCGCCACGGCGAAGCCGGCGACCGTGTTCACCGGCGTGGCGATCTCGTGTGCGACGTCGGCCAGGAACTGTCGCTGGTCGCGGTCTGCACGCTCGAGTCGGGCCGCCATTTGGTCGAATGCCCTTCCCAGCTTGGCGAACTCCTCCGGGCCCGAACCTCCCATCCTGGCGTCAAACTCGCCATGCGAGACTCGCTCGGCCGCCTCGATGGCGCGTCTGATCGGGGTGCTCACGGCCCGTGTGACGACTGTTGCAGTGACCGCCGCGGCGGCGATCACAAGTAGGAGCACGCCGCCGGCGATGAGCACGAACTCGAGCGTGGGACTGGAACTAGGGCCGGAGTAGTCGAGAACATGCACTACGCCTCCGGGGAACGGAGCGCTTGCCTGCAGCTCGAACTGGCGCCCCCTGCGCGCCGGACCGCTGAAGATCGTCCGCCCGCCCCGCACGACAACTATTCGGTCATTGACCAGAAGTGACTGGAGACCCGCCAGATCGTTCGCGTCGGAGCCGCCCCGAATCTGAGCGGCGATGGAATGGGCCTCCTCGAGCGCCTTGGTCATGTCGTCGGATCGCTCGTGCGAGTGCTCGAGCTGGCTGAATAGAACAGCCGCTCCGCCGAGGCCTGCGGCCGCGGATGCGACCATCGCAACGAGCAGCCACATCCGCAGCGATGCCAGACGCGCAAGCATTTAAGGTTCCAACCGGTACCCCACCCCGCGCAGCGAGCTGATCCGCACCGCGTTCCCGAGTTTGCGGCGCAGCGCGGCGATGTGTACATCGACTGTCTTGGTCTGATAGTCGGGCGATCCCCACACGAGCTCCAACAGTCCCTCGCGCGTGTGTGCCCGAGTGGGCTCGCGCAGCAGCGCGGCGAGAAGGTCGAACTCCCGCCGTGTGAGCTCCACCTCACGGCCGTCGACCGTCACCCGTCGGCTCTGCTCGTCGAGCTCGAGCGCCCCGTGGCGCAAGGTTGAACGACCGCCTACGAGGCCCCGCGCGCGCCGCAGCTGAGCGCGTACGCGGGCCACCACTTCCGGCGCGGAGAACGGCTTGACCACGTAGTCGTCGGCGCCGAGCTCCAGCCCCGCGACACGATTGGTCTCCTCACCGCGGGCCGTGATCAGGATGATCGGCAGCGCCGAGTTCTCGCGGATCCGCCGCACGACCGAGAAGCCGTCGAGCTCGGGCAGCATGACGTCAACCAGAGCCAGATCGATGCTGTTGCGCCGCACGACGGACAGCGCATCCAAGCCGTTGTCTGCCTCCACGACCGCATACCCCTCCCTTTCCAGGTAGAGGCGCAGCAGCCGCCGGAGCGCGTGCTCGTCATCGACGACAAGAACACGCGCTTCTGCGTTGATCGGAGGTGATGAGTCCATGCGAGGCGATTGTTGCACTGGCTTTCTGACTGGCTACCAAGAGATTGCCATTCCATAACCAATGTCGAGAACCCTGACGCCAGAGCTTCAGTCCGACTCAATCCAAGGAGTGTCAAATGGCTCTCATAATCGTTATCAACGCGGTGCTCTGTTTCGGAGTGATCGCGGCTGTCGTCGCTCCGCTTGTGTGGGCCATCTTGACCCAGCAGCGTGACACCCAGGCCATTGCCGCTCAGCGGCAGCGGCGCGTCAGGGCAGCGACCCAGACTGAGACGCGCACCGCTCGCCCGCGGTATAGGCCCGTCGCTCGGCCGGCGTGACAGCTCGGACCCTGGGTTTCCGACTGACTACCAAGAGATTGCCGTTTCATAACCGACACCGAGCAGGCTAGTGAGCAGAGCTTTTCGCCTGACTCAAACGAAGGAGTGTCAAATGGCTCTGATAATCGCTTTCAACGCAGTGCTCTGTTTCGGAGTGATCGTGGCTGTTGTCGCTCCGCTCGTATGGTCGATCTTGACCCAGCAGCGCGATACGCAGGCCATCGCCGTGCAGCGCTGGCGGCGTGCGAGGGCGGCGACTCGGACTCAGCGGCACGCTGCCCACCCGCAGTACAAGCCCGTCGCCCGGCCGGCGTAACGGGTCCGAACGCCTCCTGGCGACCGGGCCCACCGGGTGGCCAGAGAGGTATGCCAGCTAGGGTGCGACCCCGTCCCGCGGAAGTTGCGGGGTGGGGTCGTTCGGCGTCTGGGACGGACTCCTGCGGGTCCCGTGAACGTAAGCTCCGCGGATGCGCCCGGCGTTTCTGTCACGGCTATCGGCCGAGGAGCTGCGCGATGTCCTGCTGATCTGCCTGACGTTTGGGTCAGGCGCGGTTGACGCAATCAGCTTCCTAGGGCTGGGAAGGGTGTTCACCGCGATGATGAGCGGCAACATCGTCTTGCTCGGGCTCGCCGTGGGAAGTTCGGCGGGTTCCGAGGCGGTGCGATCGGCGGTATCGCTGGTCGTTTTTGTGCTCGGCGTATTCGCAGCGTCGCGCCTGGTCCGTGGTCCGACGGACCCATCGGCGTGGCCTTCCGGCTTGACGATGGCCCTCGTTTGCGGCGCCGTTGCACAAGCCGGCATGCTCGCTGGCTGGCTTGGCGCTTCCGGCCATCCGAATGACCTCTTCAAAGCCGTCCTGGTGGGCTTCTCGGCGCTCGCCATGGGACTTCAGGGCGGAGCTGTTGCCCGGCTGGGAGTCTCTGGGGTCACGACGACCTATGTGACTGGGACGCTCACCGGACTGATCGGTGGGCTGGCTCTCCGGTCAGGCACGCAAAGAGAGTTGGCGAGGCGCGCGGTGGTGCTGGTGGCGCTCCTTCTTGGCGCTGCGTGCGGCGCTGTGCTTTTGACCTACGCCCGGTCCGCGGCTCCAGCGTTGCCGCTGGCGGTCACGATCATCGTGGTTGCGACGGCGGTCTACGGGCTGCCCCGCGCGGGAGTGCGCGAGGGGCCCGGGAGTGCCGACCCGGGCGCTGAGCATGAGACCACCGGCCCGGGCGCTGAGCATGGGAGTGGGCGTCAGCTAACGTGACGCCGAAGCTATGCCCGACGAGAACCGCATAGACCGAGCGCTCCTCGCCGTCTCCTCAGTGGTGGTTCTGGGGACGATCATGTCGATCCTCGACGTGACGGTCGTCAACGTCGCGATCAACACGCTGGCCGCTGAGTTTCACACCTCGCTCACGACGATCCAATGGGTCGCCACCGGGTACACGCTGGCGCTGGCGACGGTCATTCCGCTGAGCGGGTGGATCGCAGACCGCTTTGGAACCAAGCGGCTCTACATGATCTCGATCGCGCTTTTCCTCACCGGCTCGGCGCTGTCAGGTCTAGCCTGGTCGGCGGACTCCCTGATCTTCTTTCGAGTGCTCCAGGGTCTAGGTGGCGGGATGATCATGCCCGCGGGCATGACCATCCTTACTCGTGCCGCTGGACCGCAACGAATCGGCCGAGTGATGAGCATCATCGGCGTGCCGATGCTGCTGGGCCCGATCATCGGCCCCATCCTGGGCGGTTGGCTTGTGGCCGATGTGTCCTGGCGGTGGATCTTCTTCATCAACGTGCCGATCGGGATCCTTGCGCTGGTGCTCGCTGCGCGCATCCTTCCGCGCGACGTCCCGAAGCGTGAACAACGCCTCGACTATCAGGGCCTGCTGCTGCTCTCGCCGGGGCTCGCGCTGTTCATCTACGGCCTCGCTGAAACCAACTCCGCGGGCGGCTTTGCATCCGCCCAGGTGCTCGCACCCCTTTTCGCCGGATTGGCGCTGCTCGCGGGCTTCTGCTGGCATGCGTTGCGCACCAAGGACCCGCTGATTGATCTTCGGCTGTTCCGGGACCGCACATTTTCAACCTCGTCGATCACGCTCGTCCTGGTCGCGATCTCGGTGTTCGGGACGTTCCTGTTGCTGCCGCTTTACTTCCAGGCGGTGCGCGGCGAGTCCGCGCTGAACGCGGGCCTGCTTTTGGCACCTCAGGGCTTCGGGGCGATGCTGGCGATGCCAATTGCGGGGCAGCTTTCGGACCGCACCGGCTCGGGTCGCATCGTCCCCTTCGGGATGCTCGGGATCATCGCGGCCGTGGTGTGGCTGACGCAGATCGGCGCCAACACTTCCTACTGGGCGACGAGCATCGACCTGTTCGTGTTCGGCCTGGGGATGGGATTCACGATGATGCCGGTGTTCTCGGGAGCACTGCAGACGATGCGCAAAGAAGCGGTCGCGCGCGGCACCACCACGCTCAACATCCTCCAGCAGACCGGATCGTCGATCGGGACCGCAGTGCTTTCAGTGGTTCTCGCCTCGGCGCTAAGCGCTCAACTCGGAGCCGGCTCACACGGCGGGATCGGCGCCGCGTCTCATATGTCCAGTGCCGCCCGGGCCCACGTCGCCCCGTTGATGGCTAACGCCTTCGGTCAGACTTTCTGGTGGGCGGTAGCACTCCTCGGCGCCGCGCTGGTTTCCTCGCTGCTGTTGCCCAAGCACAAGCCACAGGTGGCCACCGAGGCTGAGGTGGTGCCAGTCCCGGCCTGACCGGGGGCACGCTCAGCTGACCGCCGAGGCGAACACCGGTCCGAGCGTTGCGCCGGTGAGCGCAACGGTTTCAGGGTCATGGACGTCGGGGAGCGACAACGTCATTCCCTCGATTCCGATCTCAGCGAACGCATGCGCTTGCTCTGCGACCTCGTCGGCGTCGCCGGCGAGCACCGACGCCACGCGCTCCTCAGGGATCCCTGCGCGGCGCATCTGATCGAGCTTGGCCGCGGCCTGCTCGTGGGTGGGAGCGATCGCAACCACGCTCATCCGCGTCTTGGTGATCTCGGCCGGATCGCGGTTGACCTCATCGCTGTGTGACTCGAGTACCGAGAGCAGATGACGTGCGCGCTCCAGGTTGCCGAACAGGTTGCAGCCGTCCGCGTATTGGGCGACGAGCCGCAACGTCTTGCGCTCGCCGCTTCCGCCGACCACAATGGGGATGTCTCCGCGCAGGGGCCGAGGATTGTTGTGCGCTCCGTCGACGTGAAAGTGCCGGCCCTCGAAGGTCGCGCCCCCTTCGCGAAACATTGCCCGCGCGATCTGGAGCGCCTCCTCGAGTCGCTCGAAGCGCTCCTTGAGCGGCGGAAACTCGAACCCATACGCGCGATGCTCATCCTCGAACCAGGCGGCGCCGAGCGCGTGCCAAGCTCGGCCGCCTGAGAGGACATCCAGCGTCGTCGTGATCTTCGCGTGATGAGCCGGGTTGCGGTAGGTCACGCCCCCGACGAGCAGCCCAAATGTGAGTTGCGAGGTGCGGGCGGCGAGAGCGGCCAGCATCGTGGGGCCCTCAAACATCCAGTTCGTCTGCGGCCCCACCCCCGGGATCTGATGAAAATGGTCCATAAGCGAGATCGAGCTGAATCCAGATTGCTCGGCTGCGGTCGCGATTTCGACAAGCTTGTCGAAGACCTGGTCTTCAGCGGTATCGGGGTAATTGAAGTTTGGAAGGTGGAGGTCGAGTGTGATTGGAGCGCGCATCGGTTCAGCGTAGCCGCCGGCGAGTCCCATGCCGGCAACCCCCGCTACTCGTGTCCCAGCACATATGTGTGATCGGGGCGGGATCACACATAGACGGTTTCGCATTCGGGCTGGCAGGCAAGTGAACTTCGCGCGGATGCTGGCAGCGTAGTTACGCGGCTTCGTCCGACCGAATAGCAGCGCGCCGCCTCGCGCCGACGGCGAGACGATCAGGCGCCTACGACACGGTCAGACGCGGCTGATCCGTGCGCAAGCCGGCGTTGGAGCGTCGTCTTCAACGCCGGCCACTCGTCGTCGATCACCGAGTAGTACGCGGAGTCGCGTTCGGCACCGTGTTGAACAACCATGTGCTTGCGCAGGACTCCTTCGAACTTCGCGCCGAGCGCCTCCAGCGCGCCGCGGGAACGCTCGTTGCGGGCGTCCGTCTTGAATTCAACCCGCCTGCAACCGGCGACTTCGAATGCCTGGGTCAAAAGCAGCAATTTGGTCTCGACATTCATCCCCGTTCCCCAGACGCTTTTTGCGAGCCAGGTCCATCCGATCTCGACCCTCAGATGCTCGAGTCGAATCTCGAGAAAGCGAGTCGAGCCGACGACTTGGCCGGACTGGGCCGCCAAGATCGCAAACGGGACGTCGCGGCCGCTCCGTGCTGCGTCGAGCGACCAATGGAGCCAGCTTCGCAACCCCTCGCGGGATGCGCTCAGGTTCTCCGGCATCCAACCGAATATCGCCCCATCCCCAGCCGCTTGAAACAGTCCGGCCTCGTGACCACCGGCGAGCGGCTCGACCACCACGAGTCGTCCCACCAGCCGCGCTCGCAGGTCAGCAACCGTCGGATGAGCTGTATCGGAGCTCATTGCGCGAACATAGCGGCGCTGCTTGGATGCGGGCACGACCTGACACGAGGAGTCTCAATGAAAGTGGAATTCATCACCGGCATCGCACCCGTCACCCCCGATCCAGCCGCCAGCCGACGGATGTACCTCGAGACGATTGGGCTCCCGCTCGAGGGAGGGGACTACATCCACAGCGAGAACATCCCCGGCAGTCGGCACTTCGGTGTCTGGCCCCTCAGCCAGGCCGCAGAAGCGTGCTTTGGAAGGCCCGACTGGCCGGCCGATCGCACAGTTCCGCAAGCTTCGATCGAGTTCGAGGTGGCGGATGCAGATGCCGTCCATGCCGCTGAGACGGAACTCCGCGATTCCTGCTACGAGCTCCTGCACCCAACCCGGACCGAGCCGTGGGGCCAGACTGTGGTGCGAGTCCTTTCGCCCGAGGGGTTGATTATCGGGATCTCCTACGCGCCGTCGATGCACTCGTGATGTGGGTCGCGCGATCGGCGTCATAACGGTGGCCTGAGATCGATGACGGGTAGGGCAAAAAGCAGATGCCCGACAGCCCGGACAAAAAGCCGCACCACTGGCTGTTGCCGAAGTTATCGCTGGCGACCCAAAGGCCCGCGTGGGTGATGAGCATGTCGTCCGCGCCAACACCACGGGAGGACTCGTAGTAGCCGGAGGGCTTGCTCTTGTTGGCGTTTAAATACAGGGCGCCGGTGGTGGGCGATAGTCCTTGTATGCCTTTTGCGGTGTACGAGCCGGGGCCAGGGTGGTTGCAGCCGTCGGGATTCATCGACCAGCGTGGGTGGCCACCGAAGTACGCCGTGCCGGCGTCGGCCGCGGTGCTATAGAGCGAGTCGCAGCCGGTGTAGTTGATCCAGATCGGTTGGACGGAGGTCTTGGTAGCCGGAAACGCCGCAGCGGCGTCGCATAGCCCGGTCAGGGGAAAGACCCCGCCGGGCCGGCTGGCAAGGTTGCGGCCAGTGGTGGCGATGTAAATCGTACGGTCGTTGGGTGACCAGGATGCTGCGCGGATGTAGAACGGCTCATCGGTCACACAATGACTGCTGAAATCGCGTGAGGTCCACCGGGTCACCTTCGCTTTGTGACCGGAGATCCTCAGCATGAAGATCTGCTGGCGTTTCTTGCCACCGACCGAGGTGAAGTCGCCCATCACCAAGTCCAGCCTGCCGCTGTGGCTGAGCGCCTGGTTGTAGACCCGGGTGAGGTTGTTGCCCACCCTGGGGTATTGGTAGTGACCACTGATCCTCAGGTGCACGAACCGGTCGTCTCTTCCGGTTTTCGGGTTCAGGCTGGTCATGTAGGGGTTGGCCGAGCTGCGATTGATCGACGTGTAGAAGCCGCCTACCAAGATATGGCGGTTCAGTGCCCGCACGGTCTCCACCGTGGCGGAGGCGTGGTGAGCGAAGGTGTTCACCAGCGCGCCCGTCCACGTGCTGATCGCGGCGATATTGGTGGCTTTGGTGCCGTTCACAGACGTGAAACTGCCGCCGATGTAAGCGTGGGAGCACTTGCCGTGTCTGAAGGCGATTGAGTTGACGGTGCCGTTGACGTCCGGGGCCCATGAGGTCATCGTGAACGGAGGGGTGGCCTTGAAGCTGAAGGCGTTGTGGCGCTCGAAAACGCGGCTGCCTTGAAGGATCTGCCAAAACGTGCCCACCGCATACATCGTTCCGCCGCATTGGACGAGCTGGCGCACCTGTTCGACGGGCTTCTCGACCGCGGTGCTGAAGTGAGGGGTGCCTCTGAGCGGCGTGGGCAGCACCCCGGTTCCCGGCGGCTGCAGTCCGCCCCGGCCTCTGGCGGTCGCCGTTTGAGCGCCGCCGCTCAACGCGCACAGCGCTAGACCCGCGCCCAGCGCGACCCTATACCTATTCATCCCGCCACTTCCCCTCTACGAATCAGATCTTCACGGACACCCGAACAGCAAGGCGAAACCTACACCTCTGGATCGCCCATAGGCGCATTTTTGACGGGAGGGCCGACTGGCCCGGCAGGCTCCGGATGGCGCTATCGGACCGTGAGCTCCTGTAGCAGCGGCCTCTTCGGATGAGCCGCGGCGAGAATTCGTAGGCGCACGAACCGCACTGGTCCTGAGCGCACTCGAAGCGTGTCGGTCGTCCCAGTCGACCGGGTAACCGTGGCCAGTGTCCGCCAGCTTCGGCCGTCATTGGAGGTCTGCACGAGGTAGCGGCTCGCGCGGCGGATCACCACGGGCCTGGGCGGCGGCTTCACATTTGGCTTTGGAGGTGGCCGCCACTGGCGCCCCCAAACCACCACGACCTGGCGGATGGAAGCGCGCCGGCGTGTAGGAACCGTCAGCGTCGCGGGGAGCCGGGTGGGTTGCCAATCAGTGGCGATGCTTCCGTCGATTGCGGCCAGCGCGGGCGCGCCCAGGGCCGCACTGCTGGCCCGTGCGGGACCGCAGCGCACGAGATCGCTGGTGGGGGCGGCTTGCGGCTGGGCGGTTCGCATCGACAGAGTCGCTCCACTTGACAGAACGCGGCGGCCGTTCGGCGTGTCCACCGGCATCGGCCGGCCGGCGTTCAGCGAGACGGTCGTTCGACGCCGTCCGATCGTGACCGTGAAGGTGCGGCCGTGCCATCCGACGTGGTGCAAGACGATTCCGCCGATCGCTCCGGTCAGGGTCGGGGCCAACCGTACGGCACTGGGCGCGAGGCGCATCCCCGAGTATCCGTAGAGGAACTCCTGCAGAAAACCGCCGATGCCGGTCATGAAGGTGAACGCCCCGCCTGTGCTGGTCTCGGAGAACTGGCGGAATACGTCTCGGATGAATGGCTGGAAGCTCCGCACCGTATACACGTAGCTTGCGCAGCCGGGCGTCCTCAGCGTCGAGGTATCGATCGAGTTGATCGCGTCGCTCATCGAAGGACCGTTGGGGTCGGTCCGCGGGACGTAGTAGTTCAGATCGCCGCGCGCCAGGCCAGCCGGCATCGAGCGCCCCCACGGGTACTGGAGCATCGTGACGTCGGCCTGCTTGACCATCTGGCCCTGGTAGCCGTCGAACTCTGGGTGATGGGGCGGCTGCGTTGCCTTTCGAAGCACCAGTCCCCGCCCAATGCGCAGCCACGCTGCCGGCGCCGGCCGGCCCAGGACCCCTGCCGCGGCGGTCGCATCTCGCAGCACAGTCGCTGCGGCGTTGTTCGTATAGGCCTCGTCGTTGACGTTGGGGTTCTCCTCATCGGGCCCGGTGACGTGGTCGATGTGATACCTGCCGCCGGCCCCTGCGGTTGCACGCGAGGCCCAGAACTCGGCCGCATGCGAGATCACCGGCCAGCCGTTGTGGGCCAGCCAGCCCTTGTCACCGGTGGCGAGGTAGTACTGCCACTGGGCGAGCGCGATGTCCGCGGTGATGTGCTGCTCGTATAGCCCCTCACTGTTGATCGAGGCGGGCGGTGGGATCTGTTCGGTGCCATCGAGCGCGCTCTCCCACGGAAAACGCGCACCCTTATAGCCGGTGGCGCGGGCGTGGTGCTCGGCCTCTTGCAAACGGGCCAACCGGTAGGCGTCTATCCCCTTGGCAAGCTCGGAGTGCTGCGCCAGCAAGGACGGATACATCCACGTTTCGGCGTCCCAGAAGATGTGTCCGTCGTAGCCGTTGGAGGACAGCCCGGCAGGCGAGATGCTCCAGTTCACCCCGTCGCGCGTGTTGGACCACAGATAGAACTCGCTGGCGTTGACGTCGGTGGCGAGAGACGAGTCTCCGAGAATGTCCACCCGCCCCGACCACAGCCGGTCCCAGGCGCGGTCGTTGGCGGCCACCAAGCCGCCGTACCCGGACTTCGCCGCTGCGCCCGCTGTGTGACGAGCCGCTGCGGTCGTGTTCTTAGCGTCTTGCGAGTCGCCCACCCCGATGTATTTAGTGACCGTGTAATTCTGTCCGGCCTTAACCGGAAAGGTGAGCCGTTGCGCGACGCTCCCGGACGGCTCAGACACGGGCGAAAGGCGCCCGGCGACGTTTGCGCTGGTGCGCAGTTCGCTGGCCAGCGTGGCGCGAATGCCGCTGGTCTGCGTGCGGACCGACACCCAGTCCTGACGGGAGCCCACGTCGTGGCCCCTCTGGCCGGGCTCGGTGAGCGACGGAGCGGTGCCACCGGAGAGTGCCTGCTTTGAGCCGTCGATCAAGTCGGTGACGGTCGCGCTTCCGCTCCACTGAGGACTCAGCGTCAGCGAGACCACCCCCAGCCACTGATCAGCTCGATCGGTCAGCACCTGGTAGCGCAGTCGAGTCACGTGGCCGTCCGGTGCACGCCAAGTCGCCGTGGTGGTGATGATCCCGGTGTGGAGGTCGACGGTCTGGCGCCATGCGGTCACCTTGCCTCTGGACAGGGAGAAGGCGGTGCCTCCGTCTTTGAAAGTCAGGGCGCTCCAGTCCGGGATGCTCGCGCGCTGCTGGACGGACTCCGAAGCATTCAGGGGATGGGTCGGTTTCGCGTAGAAGCCCGCCAGCTCGGCTTGGGAGGGCACGGTTCCGCCAACGTATCCCTGGCCGATCGCGGGCACGCGAATCCCAAGCCTTCCATTGCCCGTGAACGTCGGCGCGTAGCCGGTCGACGGATGCGGCGAGGTCGCGGTGAGCGCAAAGGAACCGATCCCTGCGCCGGACGCCGGCGACGCTCCGAGTAA
Source organism: Solirubrobacteraceae bacterium (assembly GCA_035650455.1). Taxonomy (GTDB): domain Bacteria; phylum Actinomycetota; class Thermoleophilia; order Solirubrobacterales; family Solirubrobacteraceae; genus Palsa-465. The sequence continues at coordinate 43,878 of DASRHQ010000093.1, read as the reverse complement.
AAGCACCGCGGCGGCCGACACAAGCACGTATCTGAAGCGCATCCCCTAGCTCGTGGTCGCTGGGGTCCGGGAACGACGGCGGTTGCGGATGCCCGTCGAGCGCTGCAAGTCGGCCTCGATGTCCTCCAGGCTGCGCCCCTTTGTCTCTGTGACGAGCGCCTTGACAAACAGCCCCGCGCAGATGCCAAGTGCCGCGTAACCCAGGAACACCGGGCCGGGGCCGAGGCTGTTGAGCAAAGGCGGGAAGGTCTGAGATACCGCGAAGTTGGCGGCCCAGTTGCCGAACACCGCGATGCCCATGGCGGTGCCGCGAACGCTCAGCGGGAGCACCTCAGGGATCATCACCCATACGACGGGACCCCAGGTCGCGGCGAACGAAGCGATGAACGTCGCCAGGCAGATGAGCGTGAGGATCGCGGCGGGGTCGCCCGGATGGTGAGGCGTCGCGAGCACCGAGAGCCCGACCCCGAGCACGATCAGGCTGCCGGCCATTCCGGTTATCCCGGCAAAGAGCAAGGGCTTTCGCCCTACTCGGTCGATCAGCCGGACTGCCAAGATCGTCAGGGCGACGTTGATGACGCCGATGATGAGGTTCGCGTAGATCGCGCTCGTCTTCGAAAACCCGACGTTGGTCAACGTGGTCGGGGCGTAGTAGATGATCGTGTTGATCCCGACGAGCTGCTGGAACACCGCCAATCCCGTGGCGACCAGAAGTGCCGGCCGCACCCACTTGGCGCGCAGCAAAGCGCGCAATCCGGTTCCGCCTTCCTCGGCCTCGTCGACTTCACGGATCTCGTCGATGCGCTCCTGCGGCCGATCGTCGCCTGGTAGGTCCTCCAGAACCTCCTTCGCGGTCTCCTCTTCGCCCGTGTGTACGAGGTAGCGCGGGGTCTCAGGCATGAAGAGCATGCCAACCAGCAGCACCAGCGACGGCACAGCGGCCAATCCGAGCATCAGTCGCCAGTTGCCCGACGACGCGAGGATCGCGTTGACCACGTACGCGGCGAGAATGCCGCCGACGATCATCAGCTGGTTCAGAGATGTGATCGCGCCCCGGATCTTCGCCGGCGCGATCTCCGCGAGATAGAGCGGTACCACCAACGCCGCTGACCCCACCGCCAGGCCGATGATGAAGCGCGCGGCAATGAGCACTGCCACTGTGGGCGCGAGCGCAGCCAGCAGCGCGCCTCCCGTAAACACAATCGCGGCGATGATGATCAGGCGCCGACGTCCCAGGCGGTCGGACAGACGCCCGGCACAGGCCGCGCCGATCATGGCCCCGAGCAACAGTGCCGCCACGATCGCTCCCTCCAGGAATGGGGTCAGCTTGAAGGTGTTGGGGATGAACAGCAGCGCACCCGAAATGACCCCGGTGTCGTAGCCGAACAGCAACCCGCCCAGCGCACCGAAGAAATAGATGGTTCGGCCAGTGGGCCGCAGTGCACTCATCGCTCCTCCTCTCGCGACGACCTCGTTGCGTATGCGGCAAGCTTTCCGAAATCGGGCCGTTCAAACGCTTCGCGACACCTTGCGCGAGCGCGGAGGCTGCGCGGAGCAACCCGAGCCCTCGATCGTTCAGCAGCCGTGCGCCGCCGTGCACCTCCGGCGGCGACGCCCAAGCAGACGCGGGCGCCCCATCGGCCACGTGAGGTTTCGAGGCGTCGCGCGACGCGTCTTCATGCGCCGCGCGACGCCCCACCAGGTGTCCCGCGACACCCCGGAGCGATCGACGCCTAGCGTTCGGCCTATGAGCTCCGAGGCGTTTGAGCAGGTTCCTGACTACACCGCCGGTCGCGGAATCAACCGTGCAGCCGGTGAAGACTGAGGTCGAGCAGCAGCGGTAGCGGTCTCTCGCTGAGCCGACGGCCAATCTCGATGCTGGGTGGCGATGGCCCACGTGTGCGAGCCGAGAATTCCCCCCAGCACGATCGCCGCAAAAAGAAAGTTAAGGACGATGAAATACCAAGCCATCTGGAAACCTCCCGGTCAGGTCGTCTGCTGTTGGCCCGGGCTTTCGGGCCCCCTCGAGGATCGAAGCTACGCGTCAGATCGCGCCTTCACCACGTCATTTGACACAGTCCCGGATCGCCGCCAGTTCTCCGTCGTGCATCACAGCTCGCGTCCGCCGGGGGTGGATCAGGCTGAGGGTGGCTCAGGCCGACGCGCCCGCCGTCGCCAGCGCATCGAAAGGATCGTCGCTCGTCACGCCTCCCGGCAGCGCCTGGACCGCCGAGCTGAATTTCGACCACGCGTTGCTCGCCGTGTCAGCGGTCAGCCGGCTGTAGAGCGCAGCGAGCGTCCCGCTGTCACCGAGGCTGACCATCGCTTTTGCTACGTCGCTGAGGGCATGGCCCTGACTGATCAGCCAGGAGAGAAACGCCATCCCGCACCCCGTGCTGTCAGGGTCTTGGTCGGTCTGCTCGGTTTGATCCACCCAGTTGGGCATTCCGTCCTGCGCCCATTGCGGCGCCGTCGCGAAGTCCTTTAACGCATTGGAGCCGACGACCATCGCGCACCACCGCGACAGCGCCTCGCCCGTGCTGTATCCGCACAATTGGCCGTTCATCGCGCATTCGCTTAGCTCCGCCTCGAACAGCGCCACGACGCGAGCCGAATTTCCATAGGAGGCGTCGACCTCGATCGCGTTGCCGGTCGTGAAGTCACAGCCGTCGTGGTCCGCACCGCCGGTGCCGTCAGTCTGCCCGTTGAGTGCGAACACGATGACGTCGACCGCACCGCCGGTGATGCCGAAGATGGCGTTGTTCTGCTGGACCACCCGGTCCGCGGCCGCGAGCAGGTCTTGAGCGTTCTGCAGCGCCTGGTTGCCGAGCGTGGGATCGACGTACACGGTGACCCCACTGCTGCTGGTACCAACGGGCTGCGAGTCTCCCGTGTAGCTCGGCCATGTCGGCGCGGCCGGTCCGCGTGCCGGCGAAACGCGCCGTAGTGGCGGACGCAGCGGATTTGGAGCCATCGAATCCCTCCCCAGAGCCAGTCGGATTGAACGACTGGAACCTACCGACGCTAGGCCGTCGACGGATTACAGGCAACCGCGCTCGTTTTCGTGGCGTGGGGGCGGCAAGATTCCGGTTCCTAGACTCCCGTCAAGGCGAAATGGCAGCTGTCGGTCACCTTCCGCGGATCGTCCAGGAGTTCCGAGGCGCACGACGTCGTCCGGACCTTGCCGTCTTGGTGGGATTTCACGCGGTGAAGCATGCGCTGCGCTTTGGGGCGAGCTTGGAGGCACTCGTCGGCACAAACGCAGCGGACCTAGGCGAACTAGCGGCGGTCCTTGCTCCGGATCTGCAGGATCGGCTCGGCGCGGAGCTCGAGCTCGTATCGCCAGAAGTCTTTTCGCTCTTAGCTCCCCAAGCACCCAGGACCGGAGTCATGGGAATCGCCCGACGGCCCCAGCTCGACGTGACTGAGATGCTCTCCGACCCCACGCCCCGTCCAATCGTCCTGCTTGAAAACCCGAGAAACCTCCAGAACATGGGGGCGTGCGTACGTGTGGCGGCTGCCGGCGACGCCGCCGGCGTCCTCACTACCGGGACCCAGGACCCATGGCACGCGGACGCGCTACGCGGAGCGGCCGGATTGCACTTCGCACTTCCGGTCAGCCGGATCGACTCGGTGCGCTTCGGAGATCGTCCCTTGATAGCGGTCGATCCCCAGGGGGACCCCTTCAATCCGACGCGCATGCCTCCTCGCTCGGTACTCGCCTTTGGAAGCGAGAGGTATGGCATCTCCGACGGTCTGCTCTCACGGGCTCAACGTCGGGTCGCCCTCCCCATGCGTTCCGGAATCTCGAGCCTGAACCTGGCCACCTCCGTCGCGGCGATTCTCTTTGCGTGGCGCCTGAACGCGGTCTGACGATCGCGGGCTCTTAGCCGAGCGCGCGCTCGAACGACGCGGTCAGCCGATCGACGTGCGGCTCGTCGAATATGAGCGGCGGCCTGATCTTGACGGTGTCGTCGCGCGGTCCGGTCCGGCCCACCAGTACGCCGTCGCGCCTCATCGCCTCGACGGCCGCGCGGGCGCGGTCCGGCTCGTCGAACTCGACCCCGATCAGCAGGCCGAACCCGCGGACATCGCGAATCTCAGGGCAGCCGATAGCGAGCAGTCGCGAGCGAATCAGCCCGCCTACTCGTTTCGCGTGGCTGACCAGTCGCTCGTCCTCGATCACGTCGAGGACGGCCAGCGCGGCCCGCGCCGCGACCGGGTTGCCTCCAAAGGTGCTGAAGACACTCCCTGCAAAGGCGAATCGCTCGATCAGGTCGCGCCGCGTTATAACGGCCGCGACGGGATAGCCGTTCCCCATCGGTTTGCCGACCGTGACGAAGTCAGGCTCGATGCCAAGGTGCGCGAAGGCCCACAGGTGCTCGCCGCTGCGCCCGTGTCCGACTTGGACTTCGTCGGCCACAAACAGACCTCCCGCCTCGCGCGTGGCGCGCGCCAGAGATTGGGCTCGCTCGGGCGACGCCGGCAGGATGCCGTCGCTCGTCAGCCCGGCGTCTAGAAAAGTCGCGGCGAGTGGCCGGCGCTGCACGGCGGCCGCGACGTCGTCGTCGCTCCAGCGAGCAGGGATCCGGGCGACGTGAGACGGCACGTAGCCGGCCGGCCATTCCTCTGGGGAAAGGCTGGCGATCTCGGACGTGACGCCGTGATATGCAGCCTGTGAGACGAGCGCCCCGTCGCGGCCAGTGACGCCGCGCGCGATTCGCCACGCGAGGTCGTTGGCCTCGCTGCCGGAGTTGACGAGCATCACGGTGTCGAGTCCTGCGGTCGGCGGCATAGTGGCGAGCAGCCGCTCGGCCAGCTCGACCAGCGGTTCGTACAGATAGCGCGCGTGAGTATTGAGCGTGCGCGTCTGGCGGACGACCGCCTCTGTGACCCGCGGGTGGCAGTGCCCGACCACCGGAACGTTGTTGTAGGCGTCGAGCAGGCGCCGGTCCGCGGAATCGATCAGCCAGACCCCCTCGCTGCGCACCACGTGTACGGGCTCGTCATACGTCAGCCCGGTGAGAAGTGCTCCGAGCGCCGCTTGCCTGCGCCGCGCAAGCGCAGCAGTCGCTGTCGGCGGCGCTTGCGCGCCAAGCTCGCCCGCGAACTGATCGGCGCCGATCTCGTTGAACAGTTCGATCAGCGGCCACGAGTCATCGTCCCAGGATTGGATGTACGCGGCGTTTTCCGGGTATCGCTCCACACGCCAAGCGCTGATCGCGACGATCGCCGCGAGTCGCGTCGCGACGAGATATCCCAAGACATTGAGCTCCTCGGGCTCGAGTGGCGAGCGCGAGGCGTAGCCGTCAATCGCAAGACGTCCGGCGCGGAATACGTCGTTCCGGGGGCGGCCGCGGATCACCGAGGCGACGGCGACCGCCAGGTCGGCAACGGCTGCGGTATGGAAAATATCTCCGAAATCGACGATTCCGGAGACCCGTCCGTCGTCACCGAGGAGCACATTGTCGAGATTGAAGTCACCGTGGACGACCTGTCCGCGTAGCCGCGGCCAGCGAGGCGCAACCCGCGCCACGTATTGGTCCAGCACCGACTCGACCAGGCGACGGCGACGGGCGTCCTTTATCGCCGCGACGATGGGACGGAGACGTGCGGCATGTGCCAAGTCCCACAGCAGCTCGCGACCTGCAGCCGGGTGAAAGAAGCCCCGGAGCGCGAGCGTCAGGCGTGCGTGCGTCGCGCCGTAGGCGCGGACGGCGTCGTCTGGCAACTCCGGCCCGCCGTGACGGCCGCCCAATCGTTCAAACAACCGCACGAAGTGGGTGCCATCGGGTCCGTCGAAGGTGTCTGAAGCGAGCAGCCGCGCGACCGGAAGACCGGGGTCGACACGCAGCACATGCGCTATCGCGGCCGCTTCAAGCTCGAGTGACGCGGGATCCTCGCCGAGGTTGGAGATCTTGACGACGCCGTCGCCCCCGCGCCCGGCGATCAGAAAGGTCTGGTCGCGCTCGCTCCCGAGGTCCTGCGCATCCCCGCTGAGTCCGAAGAGATCCGCCGCGATGGCCGCAGCCTCGTCCGCGTTGAACCGCGGAGGCATCGATTCGAGTACCGACATCACGAAGGGCCGTAGACGTCGACGCCGTGATGCTCCTGGATGATGTTGCCGCCGTCGACAACGATCGTCTGGCCGGTGAGGTAGCTCGCTTCGCTAGAGCACAGGAAAGCGATCGCTGCCGCGACCTCGTCCGGCGTGCCCGGGCGCCCAACCGGCGTGCTGCGCCCCGCCTCGAGCTCGTCGGGTTCTGAGGAGCCGGTCGCGACCCAGCCGGGCGACACCGCGTTGGCGGTTATTCCGTCGCGGCCGTGCTCGACCGCGATCGTCCGCATGAGTCCGTCGAGTGCGCCTTTGGCCGCGGCGTAGGCTGCTGATCCTGGTGCCGTCACCATCGGCCCCGTCACCGATGAGACCATCACGATGCGTCCGTAGCCGCGCGCCACCATGTCCGCGAGCATCACCTGTGTGACGTGGAAGGCCGTCTTGAGGGTGATCTCGAGCTGTCTCTGCAACGCCGCGGGCGAAAGCGCGGTAACCCGCCCGCTCCCGTCGGGGATCCCGGTCTGGACCATTCCCGCGTTGTTCACAAGGACATCCACGGGTCCGTGCGTCTTGCGTGCTGCCGCGGCCAGGGACGACGCCTGCTGTGGATCGGTCAGGTCGGCCACACCCGCGAACGCACCTCCAAGCTCGGCTGCGCGCTGGTGAATGCGCTCTGTGGTCGAGGTAATCGAGAGGCGGGCGCCCAACCGATCAAGCAGCTTCGCCGTCGCAAACCCGATCCCGTCCGGGCTGCCGCATCCGCTCACGAACGCGTGGCGATCGTTCAGTGCAAAGGGCACGGCCATCGACGTAGGCTACGCGTCTTCGTAGTGATCGCTTGATTGGCGGCGCGCCCGCGGCGAGCGGCCTTTTCTGACTGGGCGGGCCGCCGCCACCAGCGCGTCGATGAGCGTGCCCAGATCCTCGCGGTAGGTGTCGCGGCCGTGGGCCGCCGTCCACGCGGCCGCGGCCGCTGCCAGCATCGGATACCGCCCGGGATCGGGGGCGCCGCGAAGCTCTCGCTGTTGGCTTGTCTGCTCCGAGCTCGCCCCGGCGCGGACGAGCAGCGAGCCGAGGGTGAAATTCCACATCAGCCGGTACGCGCGCACCGCCTCCTGCACCGACAGACCCGCTTTGCGCAGCGCCGCGTGTATCTCTTCGATCGCGCCGAGTACCGACGGCGCCATCAGGCGCCGACGTGCGAGCACCTCAGGTACCCAGGAGTGCTCCGCGAGGCTGTCGTAGATGGTTGACCACAGCATCAGCATCGCGTCCTTCGGATCCCCGGGCCGCGGGGGGTACACGAGCCGGGCCGCGAGGCGGTCGACGAGCACCACCAGCAGCTCGTCCTTGCTGCCCACATAGCGGTAGGGCGTCATCGCGGAGACGCCGAGTTCGCTCGCGAGCCGGCGCATCGTCAGCGCCTCGACACCCTCGCCGTCCAGTAGCCCCAGCGCCGTCTCGAGCACGTCTTCGCGATCGATCGTCGGTGGGCGGCCACGGGAGCGTTGGGTACTTGCAGGCATTTGCTATACGTGTATATTAAATCGTATGGCACACGGAACACCCACATTCGCAACCGGCAAGATCTGCTACCTGGAAATCCCCGCAGCCGACGCCGAAAGCTCGTCGCGCTTCTACCGCGACGCCTTCGGCTGGGAGTTGCGCAGCCGCGGTGACGGCGCGATCGCATTTGACGACGCGGTCAAGGAGGTGAGCGGCTCATGGGTCAGCGGCCGGCCACCGTCGGCTGAGCCCGGGATCATGGTCCATATCATGGTCGCGGACCTGGACGCAGCGCTCGCGGCCGTCCGGGCGGCCGGCGGCGAGGTGCTGAACGAGGATGCGGCACCCGGCGAGCGCGTTGGACACGTTCGCGATCCCGGCGGCAACGTGATCGGGGTCTACCAGCAGCCGGGCCTGGCTGAGCGCGAACGGGCAGTCAGACCGGTGCCCGAGCACCTCCACACGGTCACCCCACGGCTTGCGCTGAGCGATGCCGCGGCCGGGATCGACTTTTACAAGGCGGCGTTCGGTGCCAAGGAGCTTGGCGAGCGCTATCACATGCCAGACGGCGGGCTCGTTCACGCGGAGCTGCTGATCGGCGACTCGGTGGTGATGGTCAAGGACGCCCAGGACGACGAGTTCAACGCCCTGCTGTGCACGTACTGGCCCGACGTCGATGCCGCGTGGGACCGTGCCGTTGGAGCCGGCGCGGAAGTCATCTATCCCCTTACCGACCAGTTCTACGGCGAACGCGGTGGCCGCCTCGGCGATCCGTTCGGAAACCAGTGGATGCTGGCCGCCCGAATGGAGATTTTCACGCCGGCGCAGCTCGCCGCGCGGGAGCCGACTTAGCCTCCCTCGACCGAGCCGGGTGGTATCGACCGAGTCAGGCGGTGCTGGCGATGTGGAGCCGGCCACCCGAGGCGCCGGTGCCGTTGCTGGCGCCGGAGCCGTTGCTGGCGCCGGAAAGCCCGCCGGTCTCCCGCCGCGCCTCGATCTGCTCAAGTTTGGCCAGTAGGTTTTGCGCCATCCGGATCGAGGCGGCGTCAATCAGCCTGCCGTCGAGCGAGACGGCGCCCTTGCCCTCGGCGGCAGCCTCCTTCATTGCCGCGATGATCCGGTGGGTCTTCTCGACGATCCGCGTGTCCGGGGTGAACACCTCGTTGGCGAGTTCGATCTGAGACGGGTGGATCGCCCATTTGCCCTCGTAGCCGAGAACGGCGGCGCGACGGGCTGAGGCGAGGTAACCCTCGGGATCGGTGAAGTCGCCGAAGGGCCCATCTATTGGCCGCAGTCCATATGCGCGGCAGACCACGGCGATTCGCGACAGCGCATAGTGCCATTGATCGCCCCAATGTCGCTCGCGCTCGCCGCCGTCCTCGCTGTCGGCGAGCATCGAGTAGTCGGGGTTGGCCCCGCCGATCGACATCGTGTGGCTCTGCAGTGAGGCGGCATAGTCGGCGACCCCAAACACCATCGCCTCGAGCCGCTCCGGGCAGGCGCGCGCGATCTCCTCGCAGTTGACCATTCCCATAGCCGTCTCGATCAGCACGGAGATTCCCAGCCGCCGCTCAAGGCCCGTTGCGTCCTCGATTTGCGTGAGCAGGGTCGCGACAAGGTGCACATCGCCGGCGCAGCTTGCCTTCGGGATCATGATCGCGTCGAGGTGCTGTCCCGCCTGCTCGACCACGTCGACGATGTCGCGGTAGCAATAGTGAGTGTCGAGCCCGTTAATCCGCAGGGACACCGAGCAGTGGCGGAAGTCTTGCTCCTGTAGCGCCTGGATGATGTTCACGCGCGCCTGCTCCTTGTCGTCAGGGGCGACGGCGTCCTCGAGGTCAAGCATGACGATGTCGGCGCCGAGCTCGGGTGCCTTCTCGAGCATCCTGACGTTGCTGCCGGGGACGGCGAGTTCGCTGCGGTGAAGCCGTGCGTTGGTCGCGCTCATGGGCGGCAGTAGACACAACCGCCGCCTTTGGCACAAGCGTTCTTAGATGAATTTGTCTAAATGCACGGTTTCACTCAATGTATAGAGGGAAGTCTTTCTGTCGGCCTGAAATTCTTTGCTTTTCCTCAGCTCTCCCGTCGGCTAGCCTCGCTCGCCTGATGACCGTCCCACCAGAACTAAATCCCGCCGATCGCCTGCTCTGCGGTCCCGGCCCCAGCAACGTGTCCCCGAGCGCGCTGGCGGCGATGCAGCGCCCCATGCTCGGCCATCTCGATCCCGACCTACACGACTTTCTGCTTCAGATCGTCGACCAGTTACGCGCCACCTATCAGGCACGTGGGGGCTTGGTGCTCCCGCTCCAGGCGACTGGCACCTCTGGTATGGAGACCGGCCTCGCCAGTCTCGTTGAGCCCGGAGATGTCGTGATCGTCGCCAATGCCGGGTTCTTTGGTGGCCGGATCGCCGAGATAGCCCGCCGCTACGGAGCCGAAGTCATCGAAATCAAGGCCGAGTTTGGACAACACGTGCCCAACGAGCGGCTTCTCGACGCACTCGACAAGCAACCAAACGCCCGGCTGCTCGCTGTCGTTCATGCGGAGACGTCGACAGGGGTACGGCATCCACTGCGAGAGCTCGGCGACGCGATGCGTGGCCGCGACACGCTGCTGCTTGCCGACTGCGTGACCTCGCTCGGCGGCGTGGAACTCGACTTCGACGGCTGGGGCATCGACTACGCCTACTCGTGCACCCAGAAGTGCTTGGGCGCACCCCCTGGGATGTCTCCGGTTGCGGTCTCCGACCGTGCGCTCGCGCGGATCCGCTCACGCAAGACCCCGGTCCCCTACTCATTTGACTTGCAGCTGTTGGAGGCCTATTGGATCCACCGGCCCCCGGTTTACCATCACACCGCTCCGATCCTCCACATCTACGCGCTTCACGAAGCGCTCCGCCAAGTGAGCCTCGAAGGCCTCGAGGCGCGCTGGCAGCGCCATACCGACGCCGGCGCGTTCTTGCAGGCGGCGTTAACCGAACGTGGGCTTGAGTTGCTCGCCGACCGCGACCATCAGCTTGCGCCGCTCACAGCCGTCCGTGTCCCCGAGGGGGTCGATGGCAGCCGCGTCCAGTCGCGGATGCTGCGCAATCACGGCATCGAAATCGGTGGCGGCCTCGGTCCGAGCGCCCCGCCGATCTGGCGGATCGGCCTGATGGGCCAAAATGCCCGTATCGAAGTGGCCGAGCACGTGCTGGCAGCGTTCGACGCAGTGCTCGCGCAGGAGTCTCAGTTCGCTGCGCTCAGCGGAGCGGCCAGTAGCTGACGCGCTGCTCGCGAGTCGAGAAACTCCTCAAACGCTTTAGCCTCGCTGCGCTGCGGACCGACTGCCGGGTGTACAACGTGCCATGCTCGTTTGGGCAGTCCGCCGCGGACGCTAATCGTCGAGAGCACCCCCAGTTCAAGCTCAAGCGCGACCGCGATCCGCGATTGCAGGGCCACGCCGAGGCCGACCGCGCTGGCCTGCTTGATCGCGCCGTTTGAGCCGAGAGTGAGGATTCGGGGAGTGAGTGCGTGTGCGGCGAGGTACTCCTCGCACATGGTCCGTGTGCCCGAGCCTGGCTCGCGCAGCAGCCAAGGGCGCTCGCCCAGCTCCTCGACCCGCACCGAGTGCAGCTTTGCCAATGGGTCCGAGGGCCCCGTAATCAGGACGAATTGGTTCGGGGCGAACGCGCGGGCGCGCAGAGCGAGTTCCTCTGGTGGTCGCCCGGTGATCGCGAGGTCGAGTTCGTGCGCAAGCAGGAGCGCGAACACATTCTTGCGATTGCCAACGTGGAGGGTGATCTCGAGCTCCGGATGAGCGTCCCGGAAGGTGCGCAGCAGCGGCGCGACGAGGAATTCGCCGGCCGTCGTCACCGCGCCCACTCTAAGCGTGCGCTGCGCGGCGTCGGTTGCCTCGCGGGCAGCACGAGCACCCTGCTCCAGCAGGCCGAGGACGTCGGTCACATAGGGGACGTACGCCTCGCCGGCGGCGGTAGGCCGCAGGCTGCGGCCGCTTCTCTCCATCAGCACTACTCCCAGCTCGCGCTGCAGTGCGTTAACCGCAGCCGACACGGACGGCTGTGTAACGACGAGCTCTTCGGCGGCGGCAGTGACCGATCCACGCTTCACCACGGTGAGGAACGCGACCAGCTGGGTGACGGTGACGGCCACCGCGGCTTCAGGCGTGCAGCGCTGAATCGGCGCCGGTCACAGGGCGCTGCTCCGTGCGGGCCAGCGCCCCGGAGGTCATCGTCGCCCGTGCCCATACCAGGTGGTAGAGGACGAGCACCTGGACGAGCGCGAGCGAATCGGAGCGGCGTAGGTCCGTGCCGACCACGAACTCCCCTAGGCGGCGGACTCGCAGATGGTTGGCGAAGCTCATCCGCGCCCAAACCGCCTCCTCGAGCTCTGCGGCGTGTTCGGAGCGAATGTCGCCTGGGACGCGCAGCAGCAGGTCACGCTCCCGGCGGACCAGCAGCGGACCGCGGCCGTCGGCGCTCCCGTCGCCCAGCAACGGTGAGAGATCGGGGTGCGGAAGGGTGTCGCGTAGTAAGACGTCGGCGTCGAGGTGTGCGGGGTCGGCATCGTTGCTGGCGTGAAACGACACCACGATGTCGGCATGGGCCTGCTGGGGGCGAATGAACTCGGCGGCGTCGCGCTCACGGACGTCGAGCTCGCGGAGGACCTCGTCGGTGGTATAGCCACGCCTCGTGCAGTCCCGCGTCAATTTCCACCTGCGCCGCAGCTCCTCGGGTGGCGCCATGTAAACGCGGACGTCGTGCGCGGTGCGCAGGGCTTCGGTGTGAAAGTTGAGCAGTCCCTCGAGGACCAGGTACCTGGAGGCGCGCACATATTCGGGGGGGCCAAGCGTGCCGGTGCGATGGTCGTAAACAGGCTTCAGCACCGCCTCGCCTCGGCGCAGATGGACGAGATGCTGGGTGAGGATGTCGATGTGATTGGCGCCGGGGTCGAGCGGCGTGGTGCCAAGTGCTCGGCGCTCGCGCCGCTCGTGAACGTGGTAGTCGTCCGCGCTAATCCGTACGACCTGGTCTTCGCCCATGACGCGAATCAGGCCGCGGGTGAGGGTCGTTTTGCCTGACCCCGAGTCGCCGACCACGCCGAGCACGATTGGCCGCGCCATCGCGGGAGTGTAACTATTGGTGCAAGGGCTCTTACTTGTTATTGCGCGCCCCGCCTGCCTGCGCGTCCCGGAGGCGACGTGCGACCGCGGCGAGCGCCCTCACGGCCGGTGCGGGCTCGCTTCGGTGCGCGAGCCATAGCCGGGCCGGAGGCAGCTCATCGCATACCTCAAGCTCGACCACACCGACGCGCGCAACGTCGCGAGCGTTGGCGGCGCGCAGGAACGTCCAGGCGCTGGAGCGCCCGATCTCGATCAGCGCGTCTTCGAGTGTCGCCAGCGTTGGGCCGAGTGTTGGCTCGAAACCCGCTGCGCGGCACAGGTCGACAAGCTGCTCGCGCAGCCTGCGGGCGCCGCCGGGGTCGCCTGACACGAGTGCCAGTGGGTCGGCTTGGAGCGCTCGCAACGAGATCGATCCGGCGTCGGCCAGCGGGTGACGTGCAGACGCGACCACATGCCAGGGCTCCGTGGATGTCTCGGTGAACGACAGGCCGGGGGTGGGGGGCGCGCTATGCACGAGGGCTGCGTCGAGTTGACCTTCGAGAATCGCCTGCAGCTTGGGGGCGCGGCCTGCCGGCTGCAGTTCGACGTCGACGCTTGGGTGGGCGGCGTGGTGCTCGGCCAGGAGCTTCTGCGCGACGTCCCATGCGCCGCCGGTGGTGGCGAGTCGAACGACTCCGGTCCGGCCCACCGACAGCTCGGCGGCGGCACGGCGGGCACGTTCCAGCCGGCTGAGGACTGCCCGCGCTTGGGGAAGGAAGGCCTCGCCGGGGCCGGTCAAGGTCACGCGACGGCTGGTGCGTTGAAACAGCGCGAAGCCGAGCTCCTCCTCGAGCCGCCGTACCGCCTGGCTGACAGCCGGCTGTACGACGTGCAGGCGGTCTGCAGCGCGGGTAAAGGCACCCTCCTCGGCGACTGCGACGAACGCCTCGAGCTGCCTCACCTCCATCACACGACGTGATAGCAGGACAGGGGTTTCGGGGCTTGGTCTGCGGCCCGCCGACTGGTCTTCTGTGCGAAAGCGATTTGGAGTCAGAGAAGGAGGACCGCATGCACACCATCGTGTCTCGCATACCACGCACCGGCATCGCCGACAAACAAGCGGCGCCGTACGGCAAATGGTGGACGCTTGCGGCTGTTTGCACGGGCGCCTTCATGCTGCTACTCGACCTGACGATCGTCAACGTGGCGTTGCCCGACATCGAGCACGCGTTCAAGGCATCCCTGGCAGATCTACAGTGGGTGGTCAGCGCCTACGCCCTGACGCTGGCCGCGTTTCTGCTCACCGCCGGCTCGCTGGCCGATCAATACGGGCGCCGGCTGCTGTTCGCGATCGGGATCGTCATCTTCACCACCGGCTCGCTGTTGTGTGGTCTGGCCACGGGCTCACTGTTTCTAACCCTCTCGCGCGGGGCCCAGGGCATCGGCGGAGCGATCATGTTCGCGACCGCGCTGGCACTGCTGGCGCAGGCTTTCGAGGGACGGGAGCGTGGCGTTGCGCTCGGGATGTTCGGAGCGATCACGGGTGTCGCGATCGCGATCGGCCCCGTTCTCGGCGGGGCGATCACCAGCGGACTTTCGTGGCGCTGGATCTTCTACGTCAACGTCCCGATCGGCATCGCCGCGCTGCTGATGACGCTAAGACGCGTCGACGAGTCGCACAACCCAGACGCCAAGCGACCCGACTGGGCGGGCTTTCTCACCTTCAGCGCCGGCCTCGCCGGCCTCGTCTACGGGCTGATCACAAGCCAGCGCGAAGGCTGGGGAGCAACGAGCGTGATCGCTTCGCTCGCCGCAAGCGCCGCACTGCTGTGCGTGTTTTTTGCCCTGGAGCAATGCCGGCCCGAGCCGATGCTCGACCTAGCGCTGCTGCGCGTGCCGAGCTTCAGCGGCGGGCTCGTGGCGGCCTTCGCGATCTCGGCCTCGATCCTGTCGGTGATCACCTACCTGATCGTGTATCTGCAGAACAGCCTCGGTCTCTCCGCGGTCGGTACGGGCGTTCGCTTCCTGCCGCTGACCGGCGCGATCTTCCTCACCTCGCCGCTCGCCGGGCGGCTAACCGCCCGGGTCCCGCGCCGGGCATTGATTTCAGCCGGCTTTGTGCTGGTCGCCGCCGGCTTGATCCTCATGCGGGGCCTGAAACCCGGTTCGAGCTGGACGCATCTGCTTGCCGGAATGATCGTCAGCGGCGTGGGGACGGGCCTTGTGAGCACGCCACTTGTCTCGACCGCGGTCGGCGTTGTCCCTCCCGCCCGTGCGGGGATGGCGTCGGGCATCAACTCGACGCTGCGTCACGTGGGGGTGGCGACCGGCGTTGCCGCCCTGGGCACTGTCCTCGCCTCCACGGTGCGCTCTTCAGTGGTTGGCCGGCTGGGTGCCACGGCTCTCGTCGGTCACTCTCACGCGATCGCCCACGCGGTCGCGGCCGGAGCCGGGCCACAGGCAATCGCGACCACACCGGCTCCGTTGCGCGGCCTGGTCGCAACGACCGCACGCTTCGCGCTGGTTCACGGCCTGAACACGATCCTGCTGGTCAGCGCGGTTATCGCGATCGCGGCTGCCGCCGCCACATGCGTGCTGATCCGCGAACGCGACTTCATCACCACCGCCGAAGGCGACGTCTCCGGCCCTCGGAGCTCCGATGGCCGGCGGCCTCACCGGGTGGTTGTCGTGGGCGGCGGCTTCGGCGGGCTGCAGGCGGTGCGGGGACTGCGGCATGCACCGGTGGAAGTCACGCTCGTGGACCGCCAGAACTTCACCCTGTTTCAGCCTTTGGTCTACCAGGTCGCGACCGGCGCGCTTTCGCCGGCCGAGATCGCGGTACCGCTGCGGGCGATCCTCAGTCACCAGCGCAACGCCAGTGTCCTGCTGGCCGAAGTAACTGGGTTCGACCTCAAACGCCGCCGCATCGAGCTCGATCGACTCCCCAATGGCGTCGGCAACGGCGAGCTGAATTACGACACGCTGATCGTGGCCGGTGGCTCGCGTTACTCGTACTTCGGCCACGACGAATGGCGAACGCACGCCCCGGAGCCAAAGTCATTAGACGGAGCGCTCGCGATCCGCAGTCGCATCTTGACTGCGTTCGAGGCCGCCGAGGCGGAGGTCGACGCGGATCAGCGGCAGGCCTGGCTGTCATTCGTCGTTGTCGGAGCCGGCCCGACCGGTGTGGAGATTGCGGGCCAGCTGGCCGAGCTCGCCAACGAGACGTTGCGCCCCGACTTTCGACGCGCCGACACCGGCGCAGCGCGCGTCGTGCTCGTAGAGACCGCCGACCGCGTCTTGCCGAACTTCCCCCAGTCGCTGTCGATAAAGGCGACGCACGCGCTGAGGCGGCTGGGCGTAACCATCCTCGCCGGACACCGCGTCGTCGGCGTCAGTGACGGCACGGTCGCGATCCAAACTCCTGGTCGCGAACTCGACCACCTTGCTGCGCATACGGCGATCTGGGCGGCCGGGGTCGCCGCCTCCGATCTCGCTTATAAGCTGGCGCGGGCCACCGGATCCGAGGTCGACCGAGCCGGACGGCTCACCGTCGGATCGGATCTCACCGTGCCCGGTCACCCCGAGGTGCTGGCACTCGGCGACATGGTCCGGGTACAGGCTCGCAACGGAGAGGCCGTGGCGCTTCCAGGACTCGCACCCGTCGCCATGCAGCAGGGCCGCTACGCAGCGCGAGCGATCCGCGAGCGGCTCCGTGGCGCAACGCCCAGCCCATTTCGCTACCGCCACAAGGGCAACCTCGCCACGATCGGTCGCTCCCGCGCCGTCGCCGACATCAATGGCCTGCACCTCTCGGGGTTCGCGGCCTGGGCAACCTGGCTTTTGGTTCACCTCGTCTTCTTGATCGGTTTCCAAAACCGGCTACTCGTGATCGTCCGCTGGACCGTGGCCTTCTTCAGTCGCCGGCGTGGCGCCCGCTTGATTCTCGACAACCCCGCACCGGCCGCGGCAGACAGTCCCAATGCGCACAAGGCATCCACGTCCGTTTCATCTGTTGGATCGGGGCCTGAGGCATGATCGCCCTCGAGTACGAGATGACCTACGCGGAGACGATCGAGGGGCCGATCGGACCCACGCGGGGTTCTCCGGCCGGCGAGCGTCTGTGCTGGCAGATCACGGCCGCGACGCTCCGGGGGCCCCGCATCGAGGCCAATCTGGCGATGCCCGGGATCGACTGGATCCGCCTGGGTACCGACGGGATCCGCAGACAAGATCTACGTGCCCAACTGGTCACCGAGGATGAGGAGTTGATCCTGCTGCGCTACGACCTTGCTGTCATTCGCAGCAGCGAGCTTTTCCTCGCCGCCCTAACAACCGGCAAACCCACCGGGTTCGACGACCAATACATGCGCATCGCGCCGCAGTTCGAGGTAGGCACCGGACGCTACGAGTGGCTTCGCGAAAGCCTCTTCCTCGGCCGAGGTCGTCTCGCCGGCCCCAAGGCGATCGAATATCAGCTTTATCGGGTCAGGTAACGCCGCGGTTGCGCACTCCACACACTTCAAACTCGTCAATCGGAGCAATCATGCGCTCAACAATCGTTTCGTTTTTGCAAAACGGGCGCGGTCGCCAGCTTCAGGCCGCGCTCAGTGATGACATCGTCTTCCACAGCCCCGTAAGGGACTATCGAGGCCGGACGGAGGTCGCACACATCCTTTCGACGATCCACACCGTTCTGGATACGATCGATCCACAGCGCGAACTGGTCGGCGACCGTGACACTGTCACGATCATCACCGCCCGTTACGGCGCTCAGCGCATGACCGGCGTACTGTTCGAGACCAGCGATCAGCTCGGCCGCATCGAGCACGCGACGCTCCTGCTGCGACCGCTCGGCGCCCTGCTCGACGCGATCGCCGGCATGCGAACCGCCTTACAACTCGGAGGTCAGCCTTGATAATCGACGCCGTGGACTGGGCTGCGGTAACGGCTATCGCCACGTCGGTCCTGGCTCTCGGCCTTCTTGGAGGCTTTGCCGCCGCGGGGTTCGCAGCGCAACAAGCGCGTGAGACGCGCAGAACTCGCGAGGCACAGATGGCGGCGGAGTTCTTTCGGCGTTGGAACGAGGACGCGCTTGTAGAGACGCGTCGACTGATCGCTCGGTTCAAATCCGCCGACGAACTGCGCGACGCTTTCGCCGGGTATGTCGCCGCGGATGCCCCCGAGGCATACGTGCTCTACCGCGAGCTCGACTACTTCGAGCAGCTGGCGGCGCTTGAGCGTTGGGGGGCCTTCGACCTGGAGCTGATCAAGCTGATGCTCGGCCGTACCCTCATCGAGCGCTGGGAGATGTGGCGACCCGCCATTCACGCGGCGCACGGTCCCGGGGTATATCCGCTATTCGAGAGTCTCGTCGAGAAGCTGCGGCGTGAACTCGATGGTTGACCACAGGCCGGCGCTCGTCATGGCGGGTGCGAAACCGGCGTGCGTGTTAGGTCTCTCGCTTAACACGATGTGGGTGAGGTAGGTTCGGCTCGTTTTGAGGCAGCCCCCGTGGCGCGCACAACGCGCGCCGACCTAGAACTGTGAGCCTTCGCGCACGTTGGGAGCGAAGGGGTCCCGGCGAAAGGAGCGCCATGCCCAGACACACTCGTCTATCCACCCGAACATGGCTGATAGCCGCAGCAAGCGCGGGCTTACTCGCGGCCGCTGCCCTGGCCCTCCCCGGCGCGATTGCGAACGCCGGCCCTGCTTCGCACGGCGTGCGGCCTAACGCGGTGGGCGAACTCGACTGCAACGGCTATAGCCCGATTCAACGGTCGGTCAAGCGCACCATGCTGTGCACCGACATACGCGGACTGAAAGGCCACGGCGACCGCTTCTACGACAACGGTCATTACATCGGGCACGACGAGCCGTCGATCCGGTTTTTGTCCAACCGTCCCAATTCCGGTAACAACGTGACGTTCACCGAACGGCTCCCGCGCGACCCAGCCGCGAAGCCGACGGTGACCCATCCCGGCCACGATGTAACACACTGGTTCCAGCTCACCCCCGCCCCGTGGTATGGGATGAGCATCTGCGACCCGCAGTCCTACCCGCAGACGCCGTGCAAGCCCAACAGCGACAGCAACGCGCCGCACGGAAGCTTCCCCGGCGGTGGCGGTGCGTTTATGGAGATGCAGTTCTATCCGCCCGGCTTCTCCACGGGGATCAGCTGCAACTCCAATACGCAGTGGTGCGCGGCGCTCAACATCGACTCGCTCGAGGCACGCTCGAACGGGGGTATGAATTCGAGCTGCACCGAGCCGGTGAACTTCGCCTACATCCAGCGCAACGGCGTGCCGGCCGGCCCGCCCAGTCCACAGCTGGCTAATGGGGCCACCTTCACGCCGAACGGCAAGACGCTGTACATGAACCCGGGTGACGTCGTTCGCACCCACATGTGGGACGCGAGCATCGGGCACGGAAAGCACGCGTTCAAAGTGCAGATCAACGACCTCACCACCGGCCGGAGCGGGTCCATGGTCGCCTCGGCCGCCAACGGCTTCATGAACACCAACATCGTCACCTGCGATGGCA
Organism: Solirubrobacteraceae bacterium; assembly: GCA_035650455.1. Taxonomy (GTDB): domain Bacteria; phylum Actinomycetota; class Thermoleophilia; order Solirubrobacterales; family Solirubrobacteraceae; genus Palsa-465. Next base: position 24,671 of record DASRHQ010000093.1, on the reverse strand, counting down.
CGCCGTTCAACTTCCAGCCGCTGTTCAACACCGCCCGGAAGCAGAACTCGATCCAGTGGTCGGTGCTTCTGAGCGGCATCCTGACCGAGTACGAGACGGGTCACTTCGAGTCCTGCACCCGCCTCACCGGCCAGGTAGGTTCAGGCGCAAGCAAGTTCTTCCAGTTCTGCCACGGCCCATACGAGAAGGCCGGGCCGCCGGACCCGACCAAAGACGGCGAGGAACTGACCGACTCGCCTTGCTATTACGCCAACACCACCGAAAAGGGTGCCGTACCCCCCGATCAGGTCACAGGCTGCCTTGATTTCTTTAGCCAGAACGGCGACCTGGACTTCGACGGCACTCCTTACTACGCCCAGTGGCCGAACTCGCTGACGGCGGGGCCGTTCCCCTCGCCCTTCCTCGAGCAGCAGCCAGTAACGGTGAGCGGGGCCAAATACTCGAAGATCCAGTTCGAGACCGACGCCCCGGCGAGCGAACTCACCACATGCGCGCCGCACACCCCCCAGGGCTGCGCCGTGCCGCCGCCGAAGGCCCCCGGGCACTTCTACCCGTACTACACGCAGGCCAAGGTCGGCGGGCAGTGCGTATGGGAGTTCGGCAACATGACCAACGGCAAGACGTTCGGCCGTGATCACCAGTACGCCCACTTGGTTGCGCACGGTTTCTTCAAGGGACAGTACGACCTGGCCAGCGCTCCGCTTCCAAACCCGAACTGCGGCTGAGCGCCTTCAACCACGGAGGAAAGGCTCGAGCTCAGCGCCACTGACGGCGAGGTTCGAATTGGTGTCAACGCGCCGCTGCGGCCGGGACCCGGCCGCAGCGGCGCATCTGGCTGCGCGGCTCGCCACATCTGGTTTGTGGTTGCACGTCTGACGAGAGGTGGCCGAGCGGGGCGGCGGTCAGACGCGGCAGCGCCTCCACCGGTCAGCTGCCATCGGCGGCTCGACGAACGGCTCAAGCTCGAGGGTCAGGGTCAACGACCGCTACTTCCCTCCAATCCGAACTGTCCTCGTGTCATTCGTCGTCGTCGCCCATCGCGCCGCCTTGCTGCCACCCGTGGCGGAGGTCGCCCAGGTTTCCGACGAGCAGAGCAAGCGCGGCGATGCCAAATACGGCAGCCAGGGCGTACTTCCAGTACTGATGACCGAGGCGAACTATCGCCACCGCGGCGGCGACGATCGCCGCCAGCAATAGGACGCTGGCCATGAACGACAGAAACCGACGCCGCGCGAACGCTTCGATGCCGACGAACAGCAGCGCCGCGGCGACGATGGTTGTCACCCACGCCAGCGGCCGGGCGAACAGGACAACCGGGACCAACGCAAGTAGCAGCGGCGTGCTCACGGCCGCCCAAACGTGTAAGAACCGCCTACGTCGCTGTTGCTGCGCTGAGCGCGGACTGTGCGGCGTCTTGATATGAGCTTGCGGCGATTCCGGTGCAAGCGGACGCCGGACAGTGTCGCGGTGCGCGTGAAGCTCGTCCGCGAGCTGCACCCGGGCGGCGATCCTTCCGTCCAGGCTGGCCTCGATCTCCGCCATGCGCTTGCGGCGGGTCTCGACCAGCGGCCTCGCGTATTCGTGCGCCTGCAACGAGCGCATCTCGATCGCGATGCCACGCAACTCGTCGCGCTCGCCGGCGATGCTCTCATCGAGATCGATCAGCTCGCGCTCGACCGCCAGGATTCGCTCTTCCAACAGATCGCTGATTTGGTCGTCGCGGGGAGGCACCTTGAGTAGACCCGCCCAACCGAGCGGATTGGCCCACGATTGGCGGACGGACCCATCGCGTTCATACCGGGGACCCGAGGGTGCGCGCTCACCTCCGAAGGGATCCTCCGTATCGATTCCCCACAGGCCGCGATAGTCCCGCACCCACGGGGTCTGGTCGTCGATCAGGCCCGCGACCCACTCGGTCTGCTGGCCAGGGCCGACGGACGGGCCGTCCCCACGAGCGTAATCCACGAATGGGATCCCTAACCCAGCTGCGCCACTGGTATGTTCGCGCCACGGGGCGAGCAACTGCTGGAGCCGCCGTGCGATGTCGATCGCCTTGTGCAGCTGGGGCGGATTCACCGAGATCACGTAGTCGCCCGGAACGAATGTCCCCGAATGCGATCCAGCGCCCGCGAACACCATCGGATGCTGGCCAAGCCTCCGGAGGTCGGGATCGTCCCACCGCCGCCGCAAGTCATCGCCTTTGTGGTCGTGAGAGGAGAGCGCCACCCACGCTGGACGCGGCGGTTCTCCTTCGGACTCGGCGAGATAAATGGTCACCATCTCCCAGTCGGCCTCGTGGTCGTTGACCCCCTTGAAAGTCGAGCGCCAGTCGTTCATCGCATAGAAAAACCAATACTGAAGGCACAGATAGCCGCCGTCTCGCACCACGCGGCCGTAGTAGGGGCACCGGTCTGACTTCAGCTGCTCGCGATAGGTGACCTCGGCCGCAGCCGCCAAGCCGCGAGCCACTGTTCCGCGTAACAGCAAGGAGGCCCTAAATCCGGCCTCGATCACCCGCCCGAACATTCCGGTCGTCGTAAAGCGGGAAGTCGCGAGGATCCGCTCGCGCGGCATATGGCGCCAGCGGCGGTACTCCTTGCGCCTCAGCGGCGCCTGAACGAAGCGTAAGGACAGCGCCTCCGTCGAGTGAGCGACCGCTTCCATGCACAGGCGCTCGAGCGTGAGCCGTCCGGCGGGTACGATGCGGCGGGTCTCGCCGGCGATGTCTTCTGCCCACAGGCTGCACTGGGCCACGTACGGGCCGACTGCTGTGGGAAGGAAGAGTTCCCCCGTTGTGAACCTGAGGATCGGTTCATACGCACGGAGGAGCTCTAGGCAAGCTTCCGCAGACGGCTGGGAGTGGTCGCCCACGAGGACGCGGGCGTCGTACTCGTGATCCCGCGGCAGGCGTGGAGCACTCGGCTTATTGGACGACAAGCTCATGGCGCTGCTGTCGACGTCGAATCCATGGTAGGGCGCAATGATGTATCCCTCCACGGAAGGTTTGCGGTGAGCGACGGGATTCGAACATGAGCCTGCTCAGCGGGGTCCTTGCGCGGCGGTGGCATCTGCCGCGTGCCCAGACACGGTCGGTCGTATGCGACAAGGGCCTGCGCGTCGAGATGGACGACGGCGCTGTGCTGCTTGCAGATCGGTGGGTGAACCCGGCCACACGTGGCCGGCCACAGCCTACGGTGCTCGTCCGCTCGTGCTACGGCCGGGGCGGGTTCTTCGGGCTGCTGCACGGGCGGCTTTTAGCGGAGCGCGGCCTGCAGGTGGTGATTCAAAGCGTCCGCGGCACGTTTGGCTCCGAGGGGACATTCAACCCCTTCTACGAGCGCGCAGACGGCCTGGCCACGCTGCGCTGGCTTCGCAGCCGACCGTGGCACGCAGGGGCGATCGGGATGACAGGGGAGAGCTATCTGGGGCTCGTGCAGTGGGCGGTCGCCGCCGACGCCGACGATGATCTGAGGGCGCTGGCGATCCAGGGCAGCGCCTCGCAGTTCCACGGCCAGAGCTTTCCGGGCGGGAGCATGTCGCTTGAAACCTCGGCGCAGTGGATGGTGATGATCGCCTCGCAGGAGCGCCGCTGGGCGCCTTTGCCGATGGCACTCGGACTCGGCCGGCTCCACTCACTGCTGTCCAAGGCTTCGCTCCACGAGCTTGACCGGCGTCTGACTGGCGAAGAGGTGGCCTGGTTTCGGGAGGCACTGTCTAGTCCCGAACGGGAGGGCGGCTACTGGGTGGAGCGCGACTTCTCGGCTGGCGTACCAAGGGTCAAGGCCCGGGTGCAGATGATCACCGGCTGGTACGACTCGTTTGCGCCGTGGCAACTCGAGGACTATGCGGCGCTGCAGGAGGCCGATCGCCCGCGGCAGCTGATCATCGGACCTTGGACTCATACCGCGGAGGGCCTTGCCGCCGCCGGGGTGCGTGACGGGCTTGCCTGGCTCCGGCGCGACCTGCTCGGCGACGCCCAGCTCGTACATCCGGCCACGGTGCGGGTGTTCGTGACGGGCGAGCGCACGGGCGACGGATGGCGGCAATTCGCGCGGTGGCCTCCGGAGGAGACCGCCGAGCGCCGGCTGTGGATCATCGGCGGCGACCAGCTGGGCTGGGAGCCGCCGGCCCCCGGCACGGGCGGAAGCCGCCGCTACCGCTATGACCCCGCCGACCCGACCCCGTCCCTGGGCGGCCCAGTGATGGTCATCGCCAAGCCCGTCGTAGACAACCGCCGCCTCGAGGCGCGCTCGGATGTGGTCACGTTCACGACCGGTCCGCTCGACGAACCCTTCGAAGCGATCGGCCCGGTCAGCGTGGAACTGTGGGCGCGCGCAAGTGAGCCCTACTTCGATCTGTTCGCGCGCGCGTGCGACGTCAGCCCACGAGGCGTCTCGCGCAACGTTTGCGACGCGCTGGCGAGCGTGGCTCCGGGGCGCTTCGAGCAGTCAGCTGATGACGGAGCATGGCGAGTGCGATTTGACCTCTGGCCAATGGCGCACCGGTTCGCGGCCGGAAATCGCATCCGCCTGCAGATCTCGTCGGGTGCGCACCCCCGGTATGTGCGAAACCCGGGCACCGGAGAGGATCCGCTTCGGGCCGGGACCCAGCGGCCGGTGGAAGTGGAGCTCCTCTACGGTCCCGAGCGGCCATCGCTGCTTGTGCTCCCGATCAGCGGCGCGGTGACCCGATAGCAGCCGGGTCACCGTCACCGCGTCGGCGTCGAACCTCAGGCCGGAACGAAGCCACACACCCACCCCTCGCTTGTGGGCACACAGGCCAATGCCACTCCGCTGGGTCCGTCTCCCGTGCTCGGGCCGGAGCCGCCGCTGAGGCTGTACCCCGTGCTCGGGCCCGAGCCACCGCTGACGGCCGATGTCGAGCCGGCGGCGCTCCCGACGTAGCTCACGGAGAACGCGGACCCGTTTGTGGAGAGGTCCGACGGCTGGGCGCTACCCGAAGCCTGGTCTGACACAAAGCCGCCAGTGCTGCCATCGAGTGCAACAGGCTGTGTCGTCCACAGCGCGTCTGAAATCGTTCCGGTGTGACCGTCGGAGGTGGCGGCGGCGTTACTGAACCGAACGGTGCCGAAATTTCCCAGCGTAAGCGGCTGACAGTTACCCATTTGGTCACAGCTCGACGGCGCTTCCGCGATCCATTCTGCGCTCGAGACGTCAGGGTTGTTCATCTGCATCGTCTTGGTCGCTGATTGCTGGGTCGTGGCGTCGGTCAAGGAGACCGTGACAGTTGTCCCCTCCACGGAAACCTTGCCGGTGAGATGGTCGCCTGGCGAGATCGCAAGGTTTAGCTGAACCGGAGCTGCCGGCACCAGCTCATACCAGGCGTAGTGATGGGTGCTCCCGCCGGCTTTGCAATCCGTGGCGGTGCCGACCTGCTCGAGTGACTGCGACGCTTGCCCGGCGCCACCGAGCCCGATCCAGAACGATGCATGTCCCTGGCCCTTGGAGCACTTGGTAGAGGGCTCGACCCAGCTCCCAGAGACGCTCGAGAACCCATCGCCGGATTTGCTCTGGGCGACGTAGCCCGACCAGTTAGCGCTTGTAGCGGCCTGTGGGTTGGCGGACGCAGCTAGCGCCGCTGGGGCCGTCGCGGCCGCAAGCGACGCCGAAAGCAACGCTGCCGAAATCAAATATCTAGCGTGCATGTGGTGTTCCTTACTCGCGGCGCGAACCAGGCGCGGCGCGGTTCAAATACGTTTGGGACCAAGAGGTTGGCCGCGCTTTCCAAGAGCACGCTGAGAGGAGCATGGGAGTGCTCTGCGAGCTGGTAGGGAGCATCCTGTGAGGGATTCCCGCAGCGCGTCGCCCTTCACGACGCCGCGTTAGGTTCTGGGCCTTGAGTAAGGCGCCGGCGCTATGTCAGAGTGCGACGGTGGTCAAAGCACGCGCAGACAGGAGGCATTCGCGAGCAGCGAGAAGTCGAGCGGGCCGGAGCCTTGGGCAACGACTTGAGCTCGTGGCCCGAGAGAGCTCGATCGGCGCAACTGGACGGTGCCGGCGAGGTGGACCCCGTCATAACTTAGCTCCGATGCTAGTCCGCCGACCGCACACCTCGCGCCTTCGTTTGCAGCCGGCAGCGACAGAGCTTTCGGACGTGGTTCCTCAGGCGTCTCGGCGCATGATGGTCACCGCGCCACCGATGATCGCCACCGCCGCGTAACCGCAGAACAGCGCAAAGCCGGTCCACACGGCCAGATGGTGGGGGTTATCGAACGTGTGGCTGGCGACGGTGGTACCCGCATTCAGCGGTAGGTAGGGCGAGACAGCATTGTCGATGCTGGAGGGGAGGATGGCGCTGATGCCAGGTAGCACGAAGAGCAACCCGACGAATGCAGCGAGCCCGCCGGCGGTGTTGCGCAGGATGGTGCCGAGTCCCAGGCAGAGCGCGCCGAGCACGGTGAGGAATAGCGCGGCGCCAATCACCGTTCGCAAGGCTCCCGAGGAGAACAACGAATGTTGGACGTGGTGTTGGGTCACGATCGCTTGGACGACGAGGAAGGAGATCATCGAGGCGATCAGCATCAACACGAAGGTGACCAGCGCGTAAACGAGCAGCTTGGCCCAGAGCACCGGCAGTCGGCGGGGAACCGCCAACAGACTGGAGCGGATCATGCCCGTCCCATACTCGCCCGTGATCACGAGCACGCCCAGCACTCCGATCGCCAGTTGCGCGAGGTGCCACCCGCCGACTCCCGTATTGACCGCGTCATACGTCAGCCGGTCGTGGACGCTCAATTGGCTCCAGCGCGCCATTTGAACCGCCGCAACGAGCGGACCCAGTCCGGCCATGGCGATGAACGCCGCGAGCAGCGACCAGCGCGTGGAACGCAGCGTCCAGAGCTTTGTCCACTCCGAGCGCAACACGCGGGGCAGCGTCACCCGGCCCGCTTGGACGTGCGGAGACCCGGACGGCTGATCCATCACCGGCGTGACCGCGCTCATGCGGCCACCTCCGCGCCGTCTCTCTGCTCTCCGCCCACGAGCGCCTGGTATTCGACGGCGTCTCCCGTCAGGCGCATAAATGCGTCCTCCAGTGACGCCTTTTGCGGGATCAGCTCATGAAGTACGACCCCACCTCGGGCCGCAATCGTCCCGATCTCTGCGCTGCTCAAGCCGTGTACCTCGAGCAGCCCCTGCTCGGGGCTGAGCAGCGTTGCCTTCTCGGCGGCGAGCGCCCGGCCGAGCTCGTCGGCCTGCGGCGTTCGCACCATCACCGCAGCGCCCTCCGACGCCTCGGCAACGATCTTGCTCACGCTTGTATCGGCAATCAGTCGTCCCCGGCCGATGACGATCAGGTGCTCGGCTGTCTGGGAGATCTCCGCCATCAAGTGCGAGGAGAGAAACACCGTCTTCCCCTCAGCAGCGAGGCGCTTCATCAGGTTCCGTATCCACAGGATCCCCTCGGGATCAAGGCCGTTGGCGGGCTCGTCCAAGATCAGCGTGCCCGGGTCGCCAAGAAGCGCTGCCGCGATCCCGAGCCGCTGTCCCATCCCCAGCGAGAACCCTCCGGCTCGCTTGCGGGCCACGTCGGTCAGCCCGACCAGCTCAACCATCTCCTCCACCCGTCGGCGGCCTATGCCGTGGGTCTGGGCCATCGCCAACAGATGGTTGTAGGCCGACCGCCCGGTATGGATCGCTCGCGCCTCGAGCATCGCACCGACCTCATGCAGCGGCGCGGGAAACTTACGATAAGCACGTCCGTTCACCCGCGCCGACCCCGCCGTGGGCTTGTCAAGCCCAAGGATCACCCGCATCGTGGTCGATTTCCCGGCGCCGTTGGGGCCCAGGAAGCCGGTCACGAGCCCCGGCCTGATCGCAAAGCTCAGGTCCTCGACCGCGACCTTGTCGCCATAGCGCTTCGTGACGTGCTCGACCTCGATCACCGCGCGATTGTTGCAGGGGCGACCTTAAGCTCCGATGAGCGTGAACGCCTGTGTGCAAGCCCGGGGGCGAATGGCAAAACGACTAACCAATCCCCGGGCCCGCCCGAATGACCAAATCCCCGGGCGCGCCCGAGTGACCAAATCCCCGGGCGCGCCAGACCAATCCCGGGCCGCGCCCGACCACGCGACCGCGGACCCAACCCCGCGCGAACGCTCGAGGCTGGGCCCGCCATGGTCGATTTTCAGATCACCTAGCCGCGCACATCGCCTCGGCTGCGGCGTGGATCCTTAGCCCGTGCTAGTTGACGAAGACCGCCGGGCTGCCCGACACGCTCGTGTCCGTCACCGGGCCGAACTTTGCTGAGAAGTCGCCGCTAGCCGGGCATGCGGACGACCCCGAGGACAACGTGAACAACTGATTCTTGAAAGTGATCAGATTGCCCGTGTTGGAGGCCTTTCCATGGATAGTGGCCGCGCTGTAGGTGCACGTAACCACGCCGATCACCGTGTTCAGCGATAGCCGCGTGCTCGGCTTGCTCACGGTGACCGGATTGCCGGAAGCATCGCTGACGGTCGTGGCATAGGGCAGGTTGAGCACTTTCACGCTCTTCACCGAGGTCGCTCCGGTGATGTTGGTCGTGCAACTGCTGAACGTCTGTGCGGTGAGCGATTCGGTTGCGGTGCCCGGTGCTGCCGGGTTCTTGGTCACCTTGGAGGTCAGAGAGGACTTACCGCAGGTAACGCCGGTCGTGGTGCCGGGGCTGTAGAACGTCGCCTTCGTACCCTTTTTAAGCGAAGCCTTCAGGGTCGCGCCGACCGCCACGTTCGGCCCGCCCACCTTCTTTGTCGTAAGCACGTGGTGCGTAGCGGCCGACGCCGTCGCCGGCAGGGCGGCCAGCAAGGCTGTCGCCGCCGCCGCGGTTATGACTGATGGCATGCGTTTACGCACTTCTGTCTCCTTTCTAGGTCAGCGGATCACAGCTGATCCGCCGGATTCCCCTCATTCCGGTGTCTACTGCCTCGTGTCCTTGTCCCCAAGTTCAAGCGATCTAAACACGGGCAGATTTCCCGGCCACCATTTCGCCCAATGCGCTGGCGATAACCGTCCCCCGGGCAATCCCCACGGCGCGGCCGTATTGACAGACCGCCGACGTCTACGCGGCGGCCAGCGCCTTGAGTTGGTGCAAGGATTCGCGGACGAGGTCGGAGAAGTCGTTTTGGTTGGCTTCGTCGATCCAGCGCTCGAACGCGGTTCTGAAAACCGCGATCGCGATCTCGGCGGTGAGGCCAGCGGTTGGGCCGTCGACGCCGCGTCGCCGCAACGCGTCGGCGATCGCCGTAGAGAGTGCTGCGAGCTTGGTCAGCTCCCGTTCCTGGAGCTCAGGGTTGGAGGCGATCACAGCCTGGCGCTGTCTGGAGAAATCGCGGCGCTCGGAAACGAAGAACCGGTCGCCGGCGGCCTCGAGCCCGACGGCCACCGCATCGATCGGTGTCAACGAGGCCGGCGCGTCGGCCATGATGCTGACGATCAGGTCCTGCAGCGCGCTTCCGCCGCCGAACAGGACCTCGCGCTTGTCGGCGAAGTGACGGAAGAACGTCCGCTCGGTCAGGCCCGCCCGTTCGGCGATCTGCGCCACCGTCGTGTTCTCAAAGCCGTTCTCACCGTAGAGGGCGAGCGCTGCCCGCTCCAGCCGGCCGCGCGCGTCAGGTTCCCATCGACCCATTCTTGAATCATAGTTGCTGTGTTGACAGCCACTGACATCAGATGCTAAATTGATGGCAGCGACTGACATCGGATCCATCCGCGCGGACCGATTCGGCACTCGTCGCCGAAACCGAAATTCCTAAATACGGAGGATCTCTCATGCGTGTATTCGTTACCGGCGCGAGCGGGTGGATCGGCTCTGCCGTCGTTCCCGAACTGGTCGGCGCTGGCCATCAAGTCATCGGGCTGGCTCGGTCGGATGCGGCGGCCGCGAAGGTCGCCGCGTCCGGCGCCGAGGTCTTGCGCGGCGATGTCCAGGACATCGATGTCCTGCGGGCGGGGGCCGAGCGGGCCGATGGGGTCGTCCACCTGGCCTTCCGGCACGACATCGCCTGGACCGGACATTTCGAGGAGGCCGCCGCGTCGGACCGCCGCGCGATCGAGGTGTTCGGGGGGATGCTCGACGGCAGCGACGGGCCGCTCGTCGTCGCCGCGGGTGTCGCGGGCCTTAGGCCGGGTGGGATCGCCACCGAGCGAGACCTGCCTAGCGATGAGGTCAGCCCGCGCGCCGCCTCCGAGCGAGCGGTGCTCGCGCTAGCCGACCGGAGCGTGCGATCGATCAGCGTCCGGTTCGCGCCCACTGTCCACGGCGCCGGCGATCACGGGTTCATCGCCCGGATCGTCGATGCCGACCGCAGCCACGGCGCCGCCGGCTACGTAGGAGAAGGCGAGAACCGCTGGGCGGCCGTTCACCGCAGCGATGCTGCCCGGCTCGTCCGCCTTGCGATTGAGCACGCCCCTGGTGGCTCGGTGCTCCATGCCGTTGGCGAGGAAGGAATCGCGATGCGCGATATCGCAGAGGCCATAAGCCACCGCTTTGCGCTCCCAGCGACCCCGATCTCGCTCGACGAGGCCGGGGAGCGCTTCGGCTTCCTCGCTCAGTTCGTCGGTCTCGACATGGCCGCCTCCAGCGCGATCACCCGCGAGCTGCTCGGATGGGAGCCGACTGGACCCACCCTCGTCGAAGACATCCAGGACGGCGCCTACTCGAACGGCTCACAGGGGTGAGTCCGATCGCGATCCAGGCGGGCGCAGCCTAGGCCGCGCCCGCCTACTGGCCGGGTGCGGCGTAGGCCGCCCTCGCCTGGCCGCCGGCCGGGCGCTCGATCACCCTCACCCTCTGGCGCAGGGGTGGATGACCTCATACCCCGGTAAGGCGGGCTGGGTGCCGAAGGCCTCGAGAGTCCTGCTGCGGCTCGCGCTGTCCGCCGGGTGGCGGACGTTGTCCAGCAGCAGGTCGAACACCGAGCCGTGCCAACCGATCAGCGGTGCAACCCTCGCCAGAGCGGCCGCGGAGTCGACGGGAACAAGCGAGCGTCTACGTGCGGGCACGGGGCGGATGGCGACGATCTCACCGTGGATTCGGAGCGCGCCAAAGCAATCCACGTAGACCCGGGGTCGCCTCGATCGGGGTCCGGGGGCATCAATGCGAGCGTGGCTGAGAACGCCGAACGAGTACAGGGTCCCGACATCTTCGGTGGCGTTCATCCAGCGGAGTTCGGACGCGTCCAACCAGGTGATCCACGCGCTGACCGAAGTGCCGGCCGAGTGGACGATTGTGGCGGGCATCGCTCCGTTGAACACGAACTGTGGCGACCAGGCCACGTCAAAGCCGTGCAAGGTGCCCTTGATCACGGGGATCACAGCCGCTCCGTGGAAGTTGGAATGCAGGAACTTGCGCGAGAGGGCGTCGACGTTCGCGTTTGAGCCGTACGCGATCACTGGAGTACGAGCCACGTGGGCCTGTCTCTCCTCGCCAAGTTGCTTGAGCAGCTCGCGGACGGTGACGACCGTACCGGCGACGCGGACCGACGCGTCTGCCAGCGAGTGGTGTCGGATGGAGACGTACGGATAGGCGGCACCGGCGACGTAGAGGTAAGAGGTCGGCTCCCGGGGATACGGGTAGGACAGACCGAGCGCTATGAGCTGCTCGCAGGTGAGCTTCTGGCCAGGACAGTCGCGGGAGCCGGTCGCAACGCGCGACGAAGATGAACCAGTGGACGCACCTGACCCGCATCCCCCGAGAACTACCAGGCACGCTGTGGCGGCCACCAGCGCCGGCCACCTGCGGCCCTTTCCACCCCGACACGACCTCGCCTGCAGGCCAGCGGCAGATATCACCGTCGCGCGAGTCTAACCACGCGATGCGCTCGTCAGGACAATCCGGAGGCCCGCCCGTCGATCGTACGTATCATTACGCGCTCGCTCACGACAACAGTATCCGGCGGTCCGTGTGTGAGACGGGCCTCAGCTGGTGGCGCCGAGAGCTGCCCGAAATTCGGCGGCGTTCGTGAGCATCGCGTCACCCAGGAAGCGCAGGGTTTCTATTGTCCGAGCGCCGGCCTCAAGATTTCCCGCGCCGCACGCGTCGGTGACGACGACCGGGATGAAGCCCAGATCGCCGGCATGGCGTACCGTCGGTTCGATTCCGATCTCGGTTGCTACTCCTACCACCGCCAGCGCCTGAACTTCGGCGCCGCGCAGAGCAAGTTCCAGAGGGGTGCCGGCAAACGCCGACAGCGTGAGCTTGTCCAGGACTGCCTCTCTGTTGTTGGGCGCGAGTTCGGGAGCGATCTGCGTCTGCGGCGCATCCGGCAAAAAAGGCGACTCCACGTCCTGCAGGCGCTCAACCCGTTGCCAAACACGCCACATCCGCAGTTGGGCGACGCCCATCAGCTCGATCGGCAGCGTGATGTGCCGCGTGAAGTAAGTCCGAATGCCGGCAGCCCGCGCCGACTCAAGGACCTCACGAACTTTGTCAATCACACTCTCGCGGTGGGGGATCTGCCCCAAAATTCCCACCTGCATGTCGTAAACAAGAAGCGCCAACTTCTCCGGTCGACAAACCTCGGCGAGCGAGCCGGGGACGTCAAGGGCGTTTAGTCGATCCATAGGCGCTCACCCTACACGGGGGTCGCCAGCGGGCTGGTGCGCCGAGGTGATGCCGGATGCCCGGTGCGCGACACTTTTCGAGATGCGCAAGCAGTACCACTTCTGGCCGGCCGAGCAAGGTTTTGACGCTTGGGATGTCGACCGGCTCGTGGAACTGAGTCGCGGTTTGCCGGTGGAGCGGGTGCTCGTCGATTCGATCGCGGAGATCGACACCGTCTACTGGTTCGATGGAGGTGACGAGCTGCCCACGGTCCGCAACGTCGTCGAGCACGCACGCCTTATCAGCGAGGTTGACGTCTCTTATCCGATCATCCTCGGACACGACGGACGGGTCATGGACGGAATGCACCGGGTTGCCCGCGCGCTACTGGAGGGCCGGCCCGTAATCGATGCGGTGCGCTTCGAGTCAGCGATCGAGCCCGACTATCGAAGCTGCTGGCCCCACGAGCTGCCCTACTGATCGCTGTGGAGCGCGTTGCCGTGGTGGGCTGCGGAGGTGCGGGCAAGACAACCTTTGCGGCCAAACTCGGCCGCAGGACCGGCCTACGTGTAATCCAGCTCGACCGCCACTACTGGCAGCCCGGATGGTTGAGGACTCCAGACGCCCACCCCGCGTGAGGTCGCGCGGTTCCTGATTCCCAGCAGCGAGAGCGCTAGAGGTTGACCGCGGCCATGCCGGACTCGTCGTAGCGCTCGCCGGCTGCTTCCGGCAACTCGGCGTCGATTCGTCCCAGGTCCTCGTCGGTCAGCTCGATGTCGACCGCGGCGGCGTTCTGCTCGAGATAGCTTCGGCGTTTGGTGCCGGGGATCGGGACGAGGTCCTCGCCCTGGGCAAGCACCCAGGCCAGCGCCAGCTGAGCCGAGGTGATCCCCTTTTCCTCGGCAATCTCCGCCACCTTGGCAGCGAGTCTTAGATTGGCCTCCAGGTTCGTGCCGGTGAACCGCGGCCCGGTGCGGCGGAAGTCGGTCTCTTCAAGTTCATCCGGCGAGGTGAACCGCCCAGAGAGGAAGCCGCGGCCCAGCGGCGAGTACGGCACAAAGCCGATGCCCAACTCGCGACAGGTCGGCAGAACCTCGCGCTCGGGATCGCGGCTCCACAGCGAGTACTCAGTCTGCACGGCCGTGACCGGGTGCACGGCGTGGGCCCGGCGGATGGTTTCGGGTGCGGCCTCGCTCAGCCCGATGTGCCGTACTTTGCCGGCCGCGACCAGCTCGCCCATCGCGCCGACGGTCTCCTCGATCGGGACGTTCGGGTCCACGCGGTGCTGGTAGAAGAGATCCACATAGTCGGTCCCCAGATGCCGGAGGGAGATTTCGATCGAGCTGCGAACGTGCTCGGCCGAACCGTCCAACGGTCCGATCGTCGACATGTCTCCCGGCTTAGCTGACTCCATGCGCCGAGCGAACTTGGTCGCGATCACGTATTGCTCGCGGCGTCCCTTGACTGCCCGGCCCACCAGCTCCTCATTGGTCAACGGGCCATACAGCTGCGCGGTGTCGAGGAAGTTGATGCCCAGCTCAAGCGCACGCTGGATGGTCGCTGCAGACTCTGCCTCGTCCGTCGAGCCGTAGAAAGCCGACATTCCCATACATCCGAGCCCCAATGCTGAGACCTCGAGCGAACCTAGCCTGCGCGTCTTCATGAGTACTCCAATCTGTCCGGTTAATCCCTGCTCACCGTAAACCGCAGCATCTAATCGAATCCGCTCCGCGGCGCGCCGCCCCTGAGCCTGGCGCTGGCCGCGTCACCGGGCCGGGCCATGAGCGTGTGCTTTACCCGGCCAGCCGCCTGACTCGGACGTCGGAGCGGTTTCTGCGCGGCGGGTTCGCAGCGCTATCACGACGCCGACGACGCCGGCCGCCGTGACGAGCGCCATCGCGCCGCGGAGACCGGACGCGAACGCCGTGCGCACCACGTTGTCGAGATCGTGTGCGACACCGGGAGACGCGGAGACGAGCTGGCTGCGCGCCGAGTCAGAACCGGCCAGCACGGCGCGGATCTCGCTGAGCTGGTCGCTGGTCAGGCCACTGCCGGTCAGTCCGGCGAGCTGGTCAAGCCTGTGGAACGCCAGCGCGTTGAACACAGCGAGCGGAAGCGCCACCCCGAGCATGTAGCCGATCAGGCGGATTTGGGACATGACCCCAAACGCGAGGCCCGAGTGCTCGGCCTCGATCGACTCCACGCCGGTGATGTTCGAGGCGTTGAAGGCCAGGCTCGCCCCGACGCCGTTGACGACCAGCGCCAAGAGCACCAGCCCGAAGCCCCGCTTTGAACCGACAGCCAGCAGGACCCCTGAGGACAGAGCGAGCAGGGCCGCGCCCGCCACCATCAATGACCGTCCGCCGTAACGGGCGAGCATACGGCCGGCGATCAACGCGAGCACGAACATCGGGACCGTGAGCGCGAGCAGCGATATTCCGGCGGTGAGCGCGGACAGGCCAAGCGCGCTCTCCAGGAACAGCGGGACGAAGAAGAGGATCGCTCCCTGAGATATCTGCGAAACCATCCCGACCCCGCACGAGACCCTGTAGGTGCGGTTGCGAAACAGCCCGAAGTCGATCAGTGGCTGTTGTGCCCGACGCTCCACGACGATGAACAACGTCAGCAGGACCGCGGCCGCGATGAACCCGGCCACGATGCTGGGCGCATCCCATCCGACATCGTTGGCCTCCTGCAGTGAGTACAGCAGGGAGAGGATGCCCAGCGCGGGGAGAATCACGCCGAACCAGTCGATCCGTCGCGGCACCGTCGGATCCCTCGACTCCGGCACCGCCATCGAGGTCAGCCCTAAGGCGATGAGCATCAGCGGCACGCTTAGCCAGAACAGCGCCCGCCACGACACCGCGTCCGCCAGCAGGCCCGCCAGCGGGGTGCCGAGAACCGCTCCGATCAGATAGCCGGCCGCCCACATCCCGAGCCCGGTCGCGCGCTGCTCATCGGGAAACGCGGTCGAGACGATCGGCAGCGACGCGCCGTAGACCATCCCGAAGCTGATGCCCTGTAGACCGCGGAACACAATCAGCAGCTCGACCGAGGGAGCCAGCGCGCACGCGACCGAGCTGAGGATGACGGCCAGCATTCCCGCCCCGACCATGCGCCGACGCCCGATCACGTCGGCGAGGCGGCCCATCACCATCGTCGAGGCACCGAAGAACAGCACCTCGATGTTGAGCGTCCACGCCAGATCCGCGGCCGTGCCGTGCAGATCGGAGGCGATCGCCGGCAGCGTGACCACGTACCCGAACCCGCCGATGCTCAACGGCAGCAGCGCGACGGTCATGCTGCCAAGCACCCACCAACGGCGGTTCTCCTCGGTGATGCCAAGCCCCAGCACCGCGCGAGAATAGTTGCCGGTCAGACCGAACGACGGGCACTTGCCGCGTGCCGCAGGCGGTCGCCGAGGCTATCCATGGGCGTCGAGTTCTCGCGGAGGCGGTTTGAGGGTGGATCCTTCACGATCGCGCCGCTTGACCTGATCTGGCATACGACGTGGCGGGCGGCACGATCGTGTCCGCGCACATCCGTCAGGTGTGGTAAGCGCGATAAAACGCATTGTTGTCGCGACCTTAGCTGCCGGTGCTATCGCAGCAGCGGGCTGCGGAGGCACTCACACCCGCGCCGGCAACCTCCGAGGTCGCTAGCTTCGAGGTCGTACTTCGCCATCGGGGATCGGGGGAACGTCCACGATCGCCGAGGAGGATCCACACTTATGCCCAAGTCCGATCTCGATGCCCCCGCCTTTGGCTGTACGGAGCCATTCACGCTTGGAGTCGAGCAAGAGCTGTTTTTGGTGGATGACGCGGGGCGCCAGCGAAACGCTGGGGCGCACGTGCTTGAGAACTTGCCCGAGCTCTCGCGCGGGGAGGTTTCAGCTGAGGTTCACGCCTGCCAGGTCGAATTGATTTCGGGCGTGTGCCGGTCTACGGAGGAGGCGATTGCCGACCTTCGTGCGCTGCGCGACGCGGTACTGGGCGTAGGAGTTGAGCTGTTGGGCACCGGGACCCACCCCACTGCCCAAGAGGGCGAGGCCGAAATCACTGACAAGGAGCGGTACAACTTCATCTCGGCTCTTCTCGGCGACGCGATTGTCGATCCCGTGGGCGCACTGCATGTTCACGTCGGCATGCCAGACGCCGAAACAGCGATCCGCGCGTTCAATGGGCTACGCCCTCATTTGCCGCTGTTGGAGGCGCTCGCGGCGAATTCTCCGTTTCGTCATGGCCGCGATACCGGACTCGCCTCGGCACGCGAGATCACACTTCGCGCCTGGCCACGCTCCGGCGCGCCGCGGGCATTCGCGGACTGGGCCGACTTCTGCGCGATGGCGCAGGAGTTGACGCGCGTGGCCGAGGTGCCCGACTACACGTTCCACTGGTGGAAGCTCCGTCCGCATCCCAAACTGGGGACGGTGGAGCTCCGAGCGCTAGACGCGCAGGTCTCCCTGGCTCACACCGAAGGGCTGGTGAACCTCGTGCATGCCCTGGCATGCCACGCAGCTGACTCCTCTGCGGACTGGAGCCCGGCCCCGGAGATTCTTGAAGAGGCGTCCTTCCGCGCCGGTCGCGAAGGGCTCGACGCGCGGCTGCCCCAACGCGACGGCGCCCTGCGTCCGGTCCGCGAGCTCCTCGCCGAATTGCTCGACCGCGTTCAACCCGACGAGGATCGCTGCCTGCGGGAGCTGCTGGCCGAGGGCGGGGGCGCGGGGGTGCAGCGGGCGAGCGCGCGCGAGGATGGGGACTTAGATGAAGTACTGGCCGAACTCAGGCGCCGCGCTCAAACCTGAAACGGCGTGCGCTCACCCCGCATGCGAGCCCGCCGGGTGGACCTCAACCGTAGTAGGAGTCGTTCTCACGGCTTGGAGGCGGTCAAGGAGACCAAGACCGACGACGCCGGGTTAGGGACTTGCGGCGCAGCTCGGATCATTCCTGACGGTTCTCAGGTCAGCGGCGCGACGATCACGGGCCTGTGGGTGGGGCGGGGGCTTCCACCTTTCGGTTCGGGCGTGACCAGGATCTCTTTGATCCCGCCCAGTTTGGGTGGCAGTCCGATTTCGGCGGCGCCTGTTGTGGTGACGCTGAAGAGCACGTTGACCGGCGTGGGCGTGCGATGCGGTCGCTTGAGCCACAGCTCGTAGATATCGCCCGGCGGTGGAGGGGAGAGGTTGCGCACGATCAGCTCGCCTCGGTTATCGGAGAGTCGTATTTGCGCGGCCCCTGAGATGCCTGCCACCCGCGCAGGGATCACGCGTACCCCAGAGCCGCTCGAAAGATTCAATCCCGCCAGCACGGCGAGCGCGATCGCCGCGCACGCGCCGGCGAGAACCATTGCTCGGGTGCGAGGCGGCCTCAACGGCGCGCGACGCAGGCGGACCTTGCGGGCCGGCGTGGTCTTCTTGCCTGCGGCGCGTAGCACCTGCCGACGCAACCGCTTCGGGGCCGGGTGCTGCGGCGCCGCCATCGGCAACGCGTGCACGACCTCCTGAAGCGCCGTCAGCTCATCGCGGCATACCGCGCAGCTCTCGAGGTGGCGCTTGAAGGCGTCCGCCTCGCCGTGCTCGAGCGCGCCGAGGGCGTAGGCGGCGGCGTCCCCGTTGCAGTCGTGCGTGGTGGGCATGTGGTCGCGGCCGCTCATCCGACCGCCCCCGCAAGGTCACCCAGTAGAAGGCGCAACTTGGTCAAGCCGAGCCGCATCCTCCCTTTGACCGTCCCCGCGGGAAGGTCGAGCATGTCAGCGATCTGGCGGTGAGTAAAGCCGCCGAAATATGCCAGCTCGATCACCTGGCGCTGGTCCTTGGGGAGCTCTTGGAGTGCCGAGCGCACGCGACGGGCGTCGTCGCGTCGCTCGGTTTCGGCCGCGGTCTCTTGCGCAGCAGGCAAGCTCGCGGTGAGCCGCTCGTCGACCACATCGCGCGAGCTGCTCGCTGCCCCCCGCCGCAGCTCGTCGATGGCGCGGTTGTGCACCGCGCTTAGCACCCAGGAGCGCACGCTTCCTCGTACGCGGTCATAGCGCACGCCGGTCCTCCACAACGAAAAGAAGGCCTCTTGAACTACGTCCTCGGCACGCGCGGCTGAACCGCACATTCGATATGCGAGGGAGAAGGCGGCGCCCGCATGTCGGTCGAAGATGACCGCGAAGGCATCCGCGTCGCCGTCTCGGACGCGCTCCATCAGATCTTCGTCGGCGAGCCTGCGGGGATCGTCGCCCGCAAATTGGCGAGTTGACCGAAACAAAAATGAGTTTGTAGGTACCGGTTGGCTTCGTGGCGGACCCCTGCCCGCCGACGACCTTCTACGCGGGTTGGCGGGCTTTGGATCATCGGACAGGGCAGTGATCCATGCGGGTTAGCAGTGCGTATGGCCTTTATCCAGGTGGGGGCGCCGACCGGCCCGTGGCGGGTTCGGCCGGCGCCATTACGGCAACGAAGGGACATTTCATGCCTGATCAGCAACCCGTTTGGCAGACCGGCGAAGACGTTCAGCTGCTTGAAAACGCTCTTGCCGATAGCTCGCTTGAGCCGGGGACCCGGCGGCGGCTGGTGCAGCGAGCTGGTGGGAGTCTTCTGGCGTTCGGCGGCGTGGGTGCGTTGCTTGCCGCGTGTGGTGGAAGCTCGCAGACGACGCAGAAAAAGACGACAACGTCAAGGTCTCCGGGTTCATCCTCGGGTTCGGAGATCAAGAAGATCATCGATACCGCGGCGACAGCGGAGGCCCTGGCGGTCACCTACCTGACGGCGGTGATCGAGAAATCGAAAGGGACCCCGGTGGCCAAGTTCGCCGATGTTTTGAAGGCCGCGAACGCCGAGGAGTACGACCACTACAAGGTGCTGACCTCGAGTCTGGGCGCCAAGCCGTTGACGACTAAGTTCTGGGCGCCCGACGCCTTCTTCGGGGCGCATCTGTCGGGCGTGTTCCCCACGCTGGAACTCGCCGAAACGCTGTTCGTCAACGCATATTTGATTGCGATCACGACGTTTGCGAGGGCGGGGAAGGCAAGCTTCGCGCGCTACGCGTCAGAGATCTCCGGCGTCGAGGCACAGCATCTCGCGCTCGCTCGGTTTGCGGCCGGCAAATTGCCCAACAACCTGGGCTTTACCGAGTACTCGATCACCTCGATCGACGGGATCGTCGCGGCGTTGGAGAAAGCGGGGGTGGGCTTTGGCAAAAAGGGCTCGGCGCCCGGGAAGTTCGTCACCTTCGCGCCGCCGCCAGCGAGCGCGGTGACCCACGTCAAGCACACGGCTCCGCGGTGACCCCGGCTATCGACCCTGAAAGGAAACGCGATGAATAGCAACGATCAGATGACTTCCGAGGACGTCCAAGTGCTCGAGAACGTGCTTGACGACACACCCACCGACGGGCTCACCCGTCGCGTGCTCTTGGGCCGAGCCGCGACCACGGCCGCCGCCTCATCTGTGCTCGCGCCAGCCGGAGCACTGGGGGCCTCCAGCTCGAGTGAAGCGACACAGATCGTCAACACTGCGATCACCGCCGAGGCGCTTGCGGTCACCTACCTGACCGGGCTAATCGAGCACGCGAGCAAGACCGGAGTGACGAAGTTCGTGCCCGTCCTCAAGGCGGCAAACGCCGCCGAATACGACCACTACAAGACGCTGAAAACCCTCGGTGCGAAACCGCTGACGACGACGTTCTGGGCGCCTGACGCGTTCTTTAAACCCGGCCAGCCGTTCAAGGTGCTTGAGCTCGCCGAAACGCTGTTCGTCGACGCCTACCTGATCGCGACCACCACATTCGCTAAAGCCGGCAAGGCCTCTCTCGCTCGCTACGCCGGGGAGATCGGCGGCGTCGAAGCGCAACACCTCGCGCTCGTTCGGTTCGCCCAAAAACAGCTACCGGACGACCGCGCGTTTCAGGCCTACACCATCCCAAGCATCACCGGCGTGGTCGCAGCACTCGAAAAAGCAGGAATCGGGTTCGGCAAACCTGGCGCAAAACCCGGCAAGTTCTACAACTTCGATCCACCCCCGCATAGCGCGGTGGTATCGCTACAGAGCAACACCCCAAAGTGACCCACCCCCTAGACCCTGCGGCGCGGCCCGCCGACACCGCGCCGTTCAGGTGTCGAGCTTGCCGTTCACGCAGGGCGTTGCCTACGGCCTCATGTGCGGCGCGAGGAAGCGTCTAGGAGTCGACAGCTCTGAGCGTGACGACATGATCGGGGTTGACGACGATGTCCTCGCCGGTTTCGGCCTCGATGAGCCATGCAAGCTGCATGATCGACCCGCGAGCGGCGTCGAGGATGATCTGTTCGACGTCCTTGGGATCTCCCTCGATGCGGTAGCGCTCTCCGGTGATGACCGCTACCTCCGTGATCGAAGTCATGGGTGGTCGGGGGGCTCGCTTGCGTTCATGTGCGACTGGTTGGCTGGTCGGAGCTGAAGTCCTGGGCACCTGAGCAGCACGACTCGGAAGCTGTCATCTGCCCGCCATTTTGTAGCGCGTTGGTCGGCCGGTGTCGGGGTGCTGCGGGGAGGCGCGGATGGCGTTGCCGCGGGCTGAGAAGCTCGCGCTGGTCCGAGAGCAGGTCGAGAGCGGCTCGCTGGTGACCCGCCAGGTGACGAATAAGGAAGGCCGCCGCTAGCAGCCCCGCCCAGTCTCGCGACCTGGCCGGCGGTGATCTATGCACGAGCGGGAGGGACTGATCGGCGCGGACTCGGCAGACTCGTCGCGTGTCCGCCGCGGCGGATGAGCGCGAGAGGCCGTCAATGCCCGATCCTCGGCTGGATGAGCTGCACGCGCTCGAGTCCACGATCACACAACTCGAGCAGCTCGTCCAGGGGCTTCAGGATTCCGTGCACCGCGAGTCGACGCGACTGAGCGAGCGGGTCGGCGAACTCGAGGCTCGAGTCCAGCCGGCGGCGCTCGCCAGGGCCATGAGCAAGGACGCTCGCGAGCGCGGGCTCTAGCCAACCAGAGCTGGATCCGGCCGGCTACGGCGTCGTCCATTCGGGCGGGTGCTCAACGACGGGATCGCACGATTCGGCACACGGCGGCCCCGAGACTCGACCATTCTGGGTAGCTCTTCTGTACCGGCCTAGGACCGAAGAATCCCTGCTCAGCGCCCGAGCCCGTGAAGTCGCGAACTCATGCCGAGGCTACCGGTCGCGCGTGATACCCATTTGAATGTTAAGTTCGCGGGCCGTTCACACAGGCACGTTCAATGGGAGTACGGTCAGGAGGTGAGCTGGCCCCGCGGCTAGCATCCTCAGCCCAAGCCCGACAGCCACCGACGGCGCCACGCGCCACGAGGCGAGGAGCGAAGGCGATACTGGTTGCGACTGCGGGGCCGGTGCGCTTTCCTCAGAGCCCGCGGGGAGACTCGAACTCCCAACCGCTTCATTACAAGTGGCTCATGTGCCGGGGCATTTGCGTTCGCTACGGGCTTTTCGGTTCTGTGAGGTGACCTTGGTTGGGGTCAGATTTGCGGAGTTCGGGACACGGTTGGGGACACGGTTTGCGCTGGACTCATACGGCTCGGCAACCGCGGGTGGCCGACCGCGCCAACCGGGCTGGCGCCGGCTTCTTTCATGAGCTGGGGCCGGGACTCAACTTGACTGGCGGTTGCCCTCCACCGATCTCGAGCGCCCGGCCATCGCTCAATCCGCGTCCCCTTTTCACGCGAATCCGATCGTCAGCGGTCCTGCCGATCCGGTGTCGACGCACGAGTGCTCAGTCGCTCATATGGAGGATCGGTTGTCTAGGGGCATGAGTTGATCGCGGGTGTCCGGCTTGTGGTTTGTGGGGATGTGGTTGCGGTTCGCGAGGCGGTCCGGGCGTTCGCGGGTGAAGACGTGGTCAAGATTGTCTGGCACATCACGGGTCACGGCCCGTTGAAGCTCGCTGAGTACGACGAGAGGGGGCGGCCCATTGCCCTGGCGTGGGGGCCAGAGGCGCACGGCACCGAGGCGAGCAATTACGCTCGACCCGGAGAGGAGTGGGGCGCCGGCTACCTGTTCCGACAGCCAGGTTGTTACCACCTCACAGCACACAGAACCAAGGGCCGCGCCGAGGTCTGGCTGTGGGTGCATCCCTCACCGCCACGGTGACGCGTCCGGGACGAGCGCCGCTTTAGCGCGAATAAGAGAAGTCCGGCGCTCGTTAGGGAAAACTAAGTTCATGGAGCATGCGCGAGCGGCGTAGTCTTCGACCTTAGGCGGGCCGCCCGGGACAACGGGGTCGAAAGGCGGCCCGTTCGCCGTTCGGCTACCGACCCGGAAGCTGAAGCAGGGTCTCGCCCGGGTCCTGAACGGGGGGCGGGCGACGGCCTTAGCTTCAGGCCAACTCATCTATGGCGCCGCTTAGCCCGGGGTGCCCCGGCCCACGCAACAGGAGATCCGCCACCCGTCCTGAGTCTTCTGGGCCTGGGCGTGGGAGCGAATTGTCCTGCCCCGATAGCGGAGGCGGAGCTTGACATCGGCGGCGTTTCCGTGAATCCGAACGCTCGTAATCTCGATCTTCTTTGTCACGACCAGGGCCTTGGCCGCACCCAGGCTCGTTACGACACTGAAGATATGCTCGAGGGCGTG
Source organism: Solirubrobacteraceae bacterium (assembly GCA_035650455.1). GTDB lineage: Bacteria > Actinomycetota > Thermoleophilia > Solirubrobacterales > Solirubrobacteraceae > Palsa-465. Next base: position 1,567 of record DASRHQ010000093.1, on the reverse strand, counting down.
CTGGCAGTCGCCGCCGACGCCAACCTTTTTCACGAACTGATCCTGAAGTCCCGGCGTCATCAGACCACAGGCGTCTGCCGCGTGCTGAGCGCTGATCGCGTTGTCGTATCGCGTTCCGAGCGCGATGACCTGCGCCCGGTCTGCTGACGGGCCGGAGGTTGAATTTCCTGTTCCGGAGTTCGAGCTTGAACCGCAGCCCGCCAGCGCTACGCACCCGAGAACCACCGCCCCCATCATGAACGTCGTTCGCATCACGCAAGCCCACGCTACCAGTGCTCTGCTGGTGCTCGCTGTGACGGACCCCAAGATCGGGGTCCGTCACAACAAACCAGAGCGCTACGACTTCATCACCGCCTGGATCAGCATCAGGCAGCCGTCCACACCCTTGGAGCTGCTGAAGCTGGTGGTCAGAGGCGGATCAAAGAGAAGCTGGCCGGGGGTTCCGTCCGAGCAATATTCGGCCTTGTTGCTGGTCGTGTTGACCGCGAGCTCCTCACCCTTCTTGACCGCGAGGTGGACCGGGAACGTCTGAATCGCTCCGGAATTGACGGGGTGAAGCGTCGGCCCGTTGACAACTACCCTGGCCTGCCCGGACATGTGGTCGGAGCTCACGTTGCGCACCGCCACAATCAGGACGTGCAGCTTCGCCGCGCCCTCGGTCCGAAGCCTGATTGCGGTCACCGTTCCGTTCTGCGGGGCCTTGGCATGGCCGGAGAAACCTGGGTAATAGGAACCGACGTGCGTGCACAGTGCCCCTCCGTGCACGCCGTTCTGCGCACAGGTGCTGCCGGCGTTGGCCGGGCTGTGATCGAGGCTTGAACCGAAATACACCTTCGGTGTCGAGGCGCCCGCCGTCGTAACTAGGACGACGCTCAACGTGACAAGCAGCGCGCACGCGGCCCCCAGGAGATTTTTGCGCCAGACCGTCTCAAACATGCGTCTCCTCCAGATGGTTGTGGCATGGCACCGGCCGCAGGGCGCACAGCGACACCCGGCCAGTTGCGCTCGGTCCCAAAAACCGACCCCCATCAACCGCGACAGCTGCGCCGAACCCCGGACTCGGCGTTTCCCGGCAGCGTACCAGGGTGCCTGCGACTTGCGGGCTTATTTTCGCGCGGCGCGCTCTGGCGGTGAAAGGCCGCTGACCGGGCGGTCATCTCGCGCGGGCCGCGATCTCCTAGGGTTCGCGTGGTTGAGCCGCGTTCCCACGAACATCGCCGAGCATGTCGGCCGAACACCGATCGTCCAATTGACCCGGATGGGGGTCGAGGGCGTCGAGCTCTTCGCCAAGCTCGAGGCTTTCAATCCGGGCGGTAGCGTCAAGGATCGGATCGGCGTCTCGATGATCGAAGCCGCCGAGCGCGACGAGCTGATCGAGCCCGGCCGGACCACGATCGTCGAGGCGACCAGCGGCAACACCGGTATCGCGCTCGCGTTCGTATGCGCGGCCAAGGGTTACGACCTCGTGCTCACGCTCCCGCAGGGCATGAGCCGAGAGCGGGAGGGCTTGCTGAGGCTCTATGGAGCTGAAGTCGAGGTGACCGAGTCGCTCGGCGGTATGACCGAG
>DASRHQ010000092.1:0-17586 GCA_035650455.1 Solirubrobacteraceae bacterium | reverse complement strand
TGACGACCGAATCCAAGCCGCCCGCTGAACGACCGAATCCAAGCCGCCCGCTGAACGCCGAACCACTACGCGCAGTGCCCGCAGGCCCCGCGCAGCAGGATGTCGTGGCCGGGAGATTCGCATCCCCAGGCGCTGCGAAAGCTTGGTGATCGCCCGCTCCAGGCCGGATCGTCGAACGCGATCAGGCGACCGCAGCCCTCACAAACGATGTGATGGTGGTGCTCGCCACCCGGTTGCTGGCGCTCGCATCGCGCCTGCCCGTCGCCGACCTCGACGCGCTCCGCGAGCCCATGCTCGACAAGCCGGTCGAGCACGCGGTAGATGCTGGCGCGCCCGGGCGGTCGGGGGCGGGGCGACAAGCTGAGAGTCGGGACGTTCCCCGACGTCATCGCCTGGCTCGGACTCGCCGGCGGGCGCGGGATCACACACCCGACTTGACACCAGACAACGTGACACCATTTCGTGTTATCCTGAATCCATGTCCGCACAGCAGACCCTAAGCGAACGCGGCATGGCGGCAGGACTGCGTGCCCTGAACCGTTTCGCCTCCTCATCGGTGGTTGATCGCCTCGGCCTCCGTCAACCCGCCGAACGGTTCCTGCACGAGGCGGCCAAGACGACCATGCGCACGGCGGCCAATGCCGGCCGCACCTTCAAGGCCACGCAGAAACTGGCTACTGCGGCCCGCCAACCCCGTGCCACCGACAGAACGCTCTTTGACCTCACACCGACCGACGAGCAGCAGATGCTGCGCGAGTCGGTGCGCAGCTTCGCGCTCGAGCGGGTGCGGCCGAACGCGCAAGAGGCTGACGCCAAAGCGGCGGCGCCCGAAGACCTGCTCACCCAGGCCAACGAGCTCGGTCTCTCGATGGTCGGAGTGCCCGAGGAGCTCGGCGGCGCGCTTGAGGAGCGCTCGGCGGTCACCTCGGTGCTGATGGCGGAAGCGCTCGCACAGGGCGACATGGGCTTCGCCGCGGCCTGCCTCGCGCCCGCGGGCGTCTCGACCGCGCTCGGGCTGTGGGGAGACGCCGACCAGCAGGCGAGCTACCTACCCGAGTTCGTCTCGGACAACGTCCCGGCGGCCGCCGTGTGCGTGCTCGAGCCCCATCCCCTGTTCGACCCCTTCAAGCTCAGGACAACGGCCCGCACCACCAACGGCGGCTTCGTGCTCGAGGGCGCCAAGGCGCTGGTGCCCCGCGCTGGCGACGCCGAGCTGTTAATCGTCGCCGCTGAGCTCGCAGACCGAGGCCCCGCGCTTTTCATCGTCGAGTGCAAGGCCGCGGGAATCTCCGTCGCCGCCGAACCGGCAATGGGCATTCGCGCGGCGGGTACGGGTCGGGTCTCGTTCGATCAGGTCAAGCTCCCCGCCGGGGCGCTGCTCGGCGAGGGCAGCCCCGAGGTATTCGAGGAATGCATCGCGCTCGGCCGGCTCGGCTGGTGCGCGCTGGCGGTCGGGACAGGCCAGGCGGTGCTTGACTACGTGATCCCTTACGTCAACGAGCGCAAGGCCTTCGGCGAGCCGGTGTCGCACCGCCAAGGGGTTGCGTTCGCCGTTTCGAACATCGCGATCGAGCTCGAGGGTATGCGGCTTGCCACCTACCGCGCGGCTGCCCGCGCCGACCAGGGCTCCAGCTATCTGCGCGAGAGCTCACTCGCGCGCCGGCTGTGCGCTGAGCGCGGCATGGCGATCGGCTCAGACGGCGTACAGCTGCTGGGCGGCCACGGCTACGTCAAGGAGCACCCCGTAGAACGCTGGTACCGCGACCTGCGCGCGGCCGGCCTGATGGAGGGCGGACTTGTTCCATGATCAACCTCGAGACGCCGAAGAAGTTCGACTTCCTCGTAAACCAGGCCCACCAGGTGGCCGTGGAGGTCTTCCGGGCCAATTCGCGCAAATACGACCTGGCCGAGCACACCTATCCCAAGGAGCTCGACATGCTGGCCGCTGTGATGGAGGGAATGGCGGAGTCCGGCGCGCTGGGCGGTGCCGGCGCCGGCACCGTGGGCGGCGGCAACGGCGCCTCTCCGGAATCGGCATCCAATGGCTCCGGTAACCGCAACGGCTCGAACATGGCCAGCCTGCTCGGACTGATCGAACTGTGCTGGGGCGATGTAGGGCTGCTTTTGACGATGCCGAGGCAGGGGCTCGGGCAGGCCGCGATCGCCGCGGTGGCCAACGAGGAGCAGCTGGAGCAATTTGGCGGCAAATGGGCCGCGATGGCGATCACCGAGCCCGAGGCTGGGTCGGACTCCGCCGCCATCCGCACGACCGCCAAGCTCGAGGGAGACGACTACGTGCTCAACGGCGAGAAGATCTTCGTCACCTCCGGCGATCGCGCGGAACTGCTCGTGGTTTGGGCGACGCTCGACCCCTCCAAGGGTCGCGCCGCGATCAAGTCGTTCGTGGTCGAGCGCGACAACCCCGGGCTGAAGCTCGACCGGCTGGAGCACAAGCTCGGGATCCGGGCCTCTGACACCGCCAACTTCGTCCTGCACGACTGCCGTGTGCCCAAGGAGAACCTCCTGGGCAGCCCCGAGATCGAGGCAAAGCGCGGGTTTGCGGGCGTCATGCAGACCTTTGACAACACGCGTCCGCTGGTGGCCGGGATGGCGATCGGCGTGGCCCGCGCGTGTCTCGAACGTACGCGCGAGGTGCTCGCCGCGGCAGGGATACGGATCGACTACAACGCCCCACCCCATGCTCAGAGCGCCGCGGCCTCCGAGTTCATCGCGATGGAGTCCGACTGGGAGGCCGCACGGTTGCTCACGCTTCAGGCCGCCTGGATGGCCGACAACCGCAAGCCCAACTCCCTCCAGGCGTCGATGGCGAAGGCCAAGGCGGGCCGCACGGGCACTGACATCGCGCTGCGCTGCGTCGCGCTGTGCGGCAGCGTCGGCTACGGCGAGGGCGAACTGCTCGAGAAGTGGGCGCGCGACGTCAAGATCCTCGACATCTTCGAGGGCACCCAGCAGATTCAGCTGCTGATCGTGTCGCGGTTGCTGCTGCAGAAAACGTCGGCGGAACTCAAATAGTTGTCCCGGTCGGCGCATGCGCCGACCGGCCGGTCCGCACATGTGCGGACCGGGGCCGGGGCCACATGTGGCCCGGCCTTAAGTCTGTTCCAGAACTTCGAAGCGCAGGCCGGCGCGCTTCAGACGATCGATCAGCTTTTCTCCCATGGCCACAGCCGGCGTGAGCTGTCCGGCGCGCTCGGGCAGGTCGTCCTGCGTCAGGCAGAGCGCCGACTCGGCGAGCATCTTGGCGGTCTCGGTGTAGCCGGGGTCGCCGCCGGAGACCTCTGTCAGCACCCTGGAACCTCCGCCCTCGCCGACGAACCTGACCCTGAACCACGATCTCTCGCGCCGCTCGAGCGAGGGGCCGTCCCCCGCGGGCACGAGCTTGAGCAGGAGATCCCTGGTGGGCGGAAGCTGGGCGAGCGCGATCGCTGCGCCCCCGCCGGCGGTGATTTCAGCGAGCGTTAGAAGCCGCTTGGACACGAAGTTGTGCGAGTAGGAAAAATCGGGGCCGTAGCGCTCGAGCGCTCTCGCGGAGCGCAGGACCACCTGGGGATCGATCGTCGGCAGAGGCACGACCCAGCCGCCGGCGAACGCGTCCTGCCGCGGCCGTCCCACCACGCCCTTGACCCGTCGGCCCGCAGGCCGCTGCTCGGTGCGGCGGCGCTCGGCGGCCGTCCTCGCGGTCTGGCGCAGACGGGAGAAACCGGTGATCGCGGTCTCGTACGTCCCGCCGGAGAAGGTTCCGTTCGTACGCACGTAGCCCGAGATCGTGATCGGCACCTGCTCGGGGAGTTGATTCACGGTGAAGAGCACACCGAGGTCATGGGGAATGGAGTCAAAGCCGCAACAGTGCACGATCCGTGCGCCTGTGTTCATGGCCTGCTGGTGGTAGCGCAGCCAGACGTGGTCGACAAACTCGGGCTCGCCCGTGAGGTCTACGTAGTCGGTGCCCGCCGCGGCGCAGGCGGCGACCACGGCCTCGCCATACTTGATGTACGGGCCCACCGTCGTGATCAGGACCCGCGTCGAGGACGCAAGCTCTCGCAAGGACGCGGGGTCGTCGACATCGGCCTCGATCAGCGGCAGATCGGCAGCGAGCTTGTCGCGGGCTGTCTCGAGCTTTGCGCGGTTGCGGCCGGCGAGCGCGACGCGCGTCGCTCCGTCGCCCCGGCCGACCAGGTACTCCGCCGTCAGGGCGCCCGTGTAGCCGGTGGCGCCGAAGACGACGACATCGTGCTCGCGCTCAGGTATCGCCCGACACCTCGCGGGCGATTTCAAGCGCCTCCTCGGGAGAGCGGCCGGCCTTCGCGGCTACCCAGCAGGCCACCGGCGCGGCGACGCGCTCGGAGGCATGAGCTGCCTCGGCGGCAAGATCGAGCAGCGCCGAGAACTCGGCAGCCGTGGGGGCATCGACGTCCAGCTTGGCAGCGAACTCTGCGAGCCATTCCTTCGCGTTCACAAGGTCGCGGACTCTATCGCTGGCACACTGCCGCAACCACCAATGGATGAAAGGGAGGAACAGATGTCAGTGCTGGAGGGCAAGGTCGCGATCGTCACGGGCTCAGCGCGAGGCATCGGCCGCGCCACCGCAGAGCTGCTTTGCGAGCAGGGGGCGAAGGCGACGATCAACGATCTCGACGGCGACCTCGCGCAGCAGTCCGCGGATGAGATCGCCGGCGAGACGCTCGCCTTCGCGGGCGATTTGACCGACCCGGGCATGCCCGAGCGGCTGGTGCAAGCCACGATCGAGCGCTGGGGCAAGGTGGACATCCTCGTCAATAACGCCGGGTATACGTTGGACGCCCCCATCCACAAGATGTCCGACGAGTGGTTTGCGCGGATGCTCGACATTCACTCGGTCGTGCCCTTCCGGATGTGCCGCGCGGTGGCCCCGCACATGCGCGAGCCCGCCAAGAAGGAACGTGAGGAGGGTCGCGAGGTCTTTCGCAAAATCGTCAACGTCTCCTCGATCTCGGGCACGATGGGCAACGCCGCGCAGGCCAACTACGCGTCGGGGAAGTCGGCGGTGGTGGGGCTGACCAAGACCCTGGCCAAGGAATGGGGCCAGTTCAAGATCAACGTCAATGCAGTCGCGTTCGGGTACATCGACACCCGCCTGACGCAAGTTCGCAGCGATCAGAACGTGGCCGAGATACGTGGCGAGAGGGTCCAGCTGGGGATCCCCGAGCAGGTCCGCCAGATGGTGACGATGTTGATCCCGCTGGGGCGTCCCGGGACGCCTGCGGAGGCGGCGGGAGGGGTGTTCTTTTTGTGCTCTCCGTGGTCCAACTACGTCACCGGTCAGGTGCTCAACATCACGGGCGGCCACTTCAGCGGCATGATGAGCTGAGCCCGTTACCGTTGTCGTAGAGCATCCACAGAAAGGGAACAGCAGCGATGGCCACCGTCACTGAACAGCCTGCCCCGCAGCAGCGGCGGCAAGCCGACTCGATCGAGGTAATGAACCCAGCCACGGGCCGGGTGATCACGACGCTTGCGGCTTGTAGCCCTGAGCGCCTGGCCGAGATGGCCGGCCGTGCCCGCGCCGCGCAGCCGGAGTGGCAAGCCCTTGGCTTCGAGGGTCGGGGCAAGATCCTGCGCCGGATGCAGAAGTGGGTGCTCGACAATGCGCAGCGCGTGATCGACACCGTCGTGTCCGAGACGGGGAAGACCCGCGAGGACGTGACGCTCGAGATGACTCTGACGGCCATGGGGTTCGGCTTCTGGGCCAAGAGGGCGCCCAAATATCTTTCCGACGAACGCGTCAGGTCGGCATCGCCCTTCCTTCTCGGCCGCAAGCTGATAGTCCGTTATGAACCGGTCGGCCTTGCAGGAATCATCGGCCCCTGGAACTACCCCCTGGTCAACAACATCGGCGACGCCGTGCCGGCGCTGGCGGCCGGTAACGCGGTGATCCTGAAGCCCTCGAGCGTCACGCCGCTGAGCTCGCTGCTGATGGAAGAGGGCCTGCGCACGTGCGGGATCCCCGACGGGGTATTTCAGGTCGCGGTCGGTCGCGGCGCCCTTGGCGAGGACCTCATCGACCTGGTCGACTTCATCATGTTCACGGGCTCGACCGAGACCGGCCGCCGTGTGATGGAGAGAGCCGCGAAGACGCTGACCCCGGTGTCGCTCGAGCTTGGCGGCAAGGACCCCATCATTGTGCTGCGCGACGCCAACATCGAGCGGGCGGCCAATGCTGCGGTATTCTGGTCGATGCAGAACGCCGGGCAGACCTGCATCTCGGTCGAGCGCGCCTACGTCGAGGAACCGATCTACGACGAGTTCGTCCGGCGGGTCGCGGAGAAGACCGCGGTTCTGCGCCAGGGCGTGCCCAGAGACTTCGGCTCGGTCGAGGTCGGCTCGTTCATCAACCCACCCCAGGCGGAGATCGTCGAGGCGCACGTCCAGGACGCGGTGTCCAAAGGGGCCAGGGTCCTATCCGGCGGGCGCCGCCCACCCGGGGAGGGCGCCTACTTTGAGCCCACTGTGCTGGCCGACGTCGACCACTCGATGGCCTGCATGACCGAGGAGACCTTCGGCCCCACCTTGCCGATCATGAAGGTCTCCGACGTCGAGGAGGCGATCCGGATGGCCAACGATTCGCCGTACGGCCTTCAGGCGTCGGTGTTCACCGGGGACATCGCCCGCGGCGAGTGGGTTGCGCGCAGAATCCAGGCGGGCGCGGTCGTGGTCAACGACTGTGGCGCCAACTATTCGGCGCTCGAAGCCCCGATGGGGGGCTGGAAGAGCTCGGGCGTCGGCGTCAGGCACGGGCCCGAGGGGATCCGCAAGTACACCCAGCGACAGACCATCGTGCTGACCAGGTTTGCGCCCAAGAAAGACCTGTACATGTTCCCTTACAACCGCGTTCGCAGCGGCCTGCTCCTAAAGGCGGTCAAGCTGCTTTACGGCCGCGGTCGGCGCGACTAGTGGTCCGCTCGAACACGAGGCGATAGTGGTCGAGCAGCTCGCGCTCGAAGCAGACGCTGTTGGCACTCACTCCAGAGGTGAAGGCGAGTCGAAAGTCCGCGCTGGTCAGCCAGCGCGGTAGGAGCCGGAGCTTAACGAGCGTTTTGCGCACCCCAGGCTCCGCGAACCGCCGTCGCCACTGGCGGATCGTCTCGATGTAGTCGAGTCGCCCGCTGACGCTCGAGCGAAGGCGGAAGTGCGGCTCGGCGCAGCGCACGATTTGATCCTTGCCCAGCGGCAAAAAAGAGCCCGGAAACTGGCGTCCCATGAGCGCCAGGTACCAGGCGTCGGAGTCTCGCGGCGCGTTGGTGTCCACCCGGTCGAGCTCCTCTAGCGGGATCATGTTTCGCCCGAACACCATCGTCTGGAGGTAGAACCGTCCGCCTTCCGGAACGGTCTCGGCGACCCCGGCGAAGAGTTCGCGATACAGCGTCTCCTGGCGCCCGGCGCGGTAATCGTCCGGCGAACAGAAGTGCTCGAAGGCGCCGAGGCTGGCCACGCCGTCGAAGGTCCCAAAGGTCTCGCCGGTGACGTCGCGAGCGTCACGGAGGTGGACATCGAGGCCGTGTCGCCGGCATGACCGCACCTGGGCGCGCGAGAGCGTGACGCCTACTCCGACCGCGCCACGTTTGCGAATGAAGGCGAGTAGCGGCCCCCACCCGCACCCCAGATCCAGGATTCGGCGGCCGGGGTCGATCCCGATCTGCTCGGCCACATACTCGTGCTTGCGGCTCTGCGCCTGCTCGAGCGTGAGCGAGAAGTCGCCGTCGTACTTGGCGCCGCTGAAGTCCGCGAGCTCCCCGAGACTGAGGCGGAAGATCCGGTCGATCTGCGAGTAGGTGAAGTCGAGATCGGCGCGGTCCGCCATCGCCGGTCAGGTGCCCACCGCGGCCTGCGAGGCCTCCCCATCGGAAAGGGGGCGCTCGAGGAACCGGCGGGTCCCGGCACTTGACCGCGCCTCCGCGAATGTCACAAGCCTGCCCTCGTCCTCGTCCCACAGCTTGAGCCGCACAGCGCGCATGCCATCCCAGAGTGACAGGGTGGGCACGGCCTGCAGCACGGGGTTCTCGTCATGGGCTCGCTTGAGGTTGTAGTTGGGGATCCGCGCACTCAGGTGGTGAACGTGGTGAAAGCCGATGTTGGCGGTGAAGAAGCGCAGCACCTCCGGCAGCTTGAGATACGAGCTGCCGCGCAGCGCAGCGTCGGCGAAGCTCCAGTCACCATGGGCCTCCCAGTAGGTGTCGTCAAACTGGTGCTGCACGTAGAAGAGCCAGATCCCGGCACCTCCGGCGAGCAGAGCGCACGGCGTTTGCACGAGTAGGAACTGCCGCCAGCCGACGAACCAGCACAGCGTCGCGATGCCGAGCCCAAGCACAGCGTTGGTGAGCAGGATGCTATGGCGGATCCGCGGCCGAGCCCCGCGCGGGACGAGCCGTGGACTGATGATCATCGCGTACAACGGGCCCAACCCGAACATCACGAGCGGATTGCGGAACAGCCGGTAGGCGAGTCGCCCCCGCCAAGATCGCGAGCGGTACTCGGCCACCGTCAGCGTGGGCAAGTCGCCCTGACCGCGCCGATCCAGGTCGCCGGAGGTGGCGTGATGGACCAGATGATCGTGCCGCCAGCACATGAACGAGGAGAACATGATCAACCCGAGCGCCTTGCCGAGCCAAGCGTTCACGCGCCTTGACGGCATGAACGAGCCGTGCGTGCAATCGTGGAAGATCACGAACGTGCGTAGCGCGAACGCGGAGGTTGGCACGGCCAGCGCAAGCGTGAGCGCGTAGGAGACCTTGAGCGAGAAGTACATCGCGACGGACAGCACGACGTACGGAAGCACCGACGTCGCGAGGTCGCCAAGACCGCGCGAGACTCGCGCCTGCGCATAGGGCGCGAGCGTCTCGCGCCAGTTGATTGCGTGATCTCCCTGCGAAGGATTCTCCAGGGCGAGCGTTTTCGGCGCGCTTGAGGGCGCCCCCTTGATCGACGCGTCGCCGAAAGTTGAGGGGAAGCTACCACGAACGGTGGCCGGATGCCCCCGTACGGCGCGACTAGTCGACCGGCGGCACTTCGGCTGCCGTAGGCGGGGTGCGGTCGCGGTTGGCGCGAGTGGGCGGCGGTTTCCAGGGTCCGCCCTGATTCGACGCGGCTGCGGTGGCCACGTCGCGAGCGTAATGCCGGTGCGCGAAGATCAAGAACACACCCGCCGCGAACAGCGTGGCGAGCATGACCAGGAAGGTGAGCTCGAGTCCGGTCCCGGTCGAGGCGGAGACTCCGCCCGGATGTGTGCCCACCGGCGCCTGGGCGGGGACGATGCCAGCGATCAGACTGGAGAGGCCGCCGAAAGCCACCGGAGCGAGCGCCTGTCCCAGCGAGCGAAGGAACGTCCGCGTGCTCTCCGCACGTCCCCACAACCCAGCCGGCATGATGTCGAGCCGAGCCGCATCCAGGGGCGGATTGGCGGCCATCAGCAGAGCCGCACCGCCGATGTCGAACCACACCGCGGGGGTGAGGCTTGACCCCAGGAGTCCAGGCACCAACACCACGCCGGCGGTCAGATAGCAAATCGCCGGGAACAGCACGCGCGCGCCCAGTACGCCTCGGCGCAGCAGCGCATCGGTGAGCCGTCCAGAGATCAGCGTCCCCACCAGTGCTCCGACCACGAGCCCAAGCAGCACCAGCTCTGCGGTGGCTTGCCCCACGCCGTAGTGGCCACGGATGAACAGCAGGGCGAAGGTCTGAAGACCGGAGAAAAAGAAGTAGCCCAGTGCGGAGGAGATGATCATCAGCACGTTGCTGGGCACCGCGAGGATGTATCTGGTGGAGCGAACGAGCCCCATCTCGCGCGGGTCCTCTTCCAGGACCATGTGGGGGTCGGGCTCCACGCCGCGCTGCGCCGCGGCCTCGCGTGCCAGCTCACCTTCGTGCGGTGCGCCAGGCTCCTCCCACTCCCAGTCGAGCTTGATGGAGGATCGCGCGACGGCCTGATGCAGATCCTCGACCCCGGGTTCGAGGTGGCTCTGGCCGCCCCGCAGCGGCTCCGGCACGGTCTGCCACAGGGTGCGCGCCAGGAAGAAACCCGGGATCGCCAGGAGCACGAACGCGCCCCGCCACGAGATCGCGCTAGCGACCGTGCTCGAGACGATGAACCCCACCGCCGTGCCCGCCACCTCGCCGCCCAGGATGTAGGCGTACACGCGCGCACGCTCGCGGGCGGGGAAGTAATCGCCTGTCAATGACGCGATGGCCGGACCGGCCGTGGCGGTGACGGCCCCCAGCGCCAGCCGGGTGATCAGCAGCTCCGAGTAGCTGCCGGCAAAAGCGGAGGCCAGGGAGGCCACGCTCCACAGCACGATGCTGCCCGACAGCAGCGGCATCCGCTTGATGCGGTCGACCAAAAAGCCGACCGGAATCACAAACAACGCGCCAACCAGCAGGGCGACGGTGCTCAAAAGGCCGATTTCGGTGTTGCCGATGTGCAGCGAGGCTTCGAGCTGCGGTGCCACCGCGCCCACGGTGGCGGCGTCGGCGCCGCTCAGAGCGAGCACGAGCCCGAATAGTGTGATCACGCGGGCCCGTGCGGGGCCGCCGACGGACCGGACGACCTGACCCCGCAGGGCCCTGCCGACCCAGCGGGTGGCCGAGGACAGGCTGCTTAGGAAGGGCCACATGCGCTCACTCCACCGATGCGGACTGCTGTTCGGAGTGCTCGTCTCGGTAGCGCCTGAGCCGCTGCCAAGGGGCCTCGGGCGGCCATAGCGGCCGGCGCTGCTCACGAGGCGGGCGCAGTGTCAGCGGTTGGTGCCGCGTGCGGCGCAACAGGACGAACGCGATCGTCCCCCACATCGCCGGCACCCATAGCGAGATCGCGTGGTAGACCAACGTGGCAGCGGTGGCGTCCGTGTCGTTGGCGCCGTAGAGAACGAGCGCCCCGACCATGCTTCCGTCGAGCACGCCAACGCCGCCAGGGATCGGGATGACGTTCGAGAGGTATGCGATTTGGTAGGCCAACACAAGCGCGGCGATCGGCGGCGGGTGCCCGATTGCGGCGAAGCACGCGATCAGAACGGCGATGTCAAACCACAAGTACCCGATCGCGCCGATGATCCGCCAGTCGCGAGAGAACAGCAGACGGCGGGTGTCGCGGATGCTCTGCGCGGTGGTCTCGAGCACCACGCGGATAGCGTTGGGTAGGCGGCGGGCCAGACCACGGTCGATGAACTTCGGCAGCGCAAGAAATAAGACGAAGATCAAGGTCCCGATCGCCGCCGGCAAGGCCGTCAGCAACGGGTCCGTGGGCCCCGGGAGAATCCCGGTCCATAGAGCGAGGCCGGCCAGGATGAACGTGATCACGTTGACCGCGCTGGTGAGGAGAAAGAGCACCACCGAGCGTTCTGCGACGCGACCCGGCGAAGCTCCCCGCTCCACCAAAAGCCACGCTCCGACCGCGATGCTTCCCGCTCCGCCCAGTGACACGGCGGCGTTGAATGCCAGTTCGGAGAGCGCCACGCGGGCGCCGAATCGCACCGGCGCGCGCTCAAAGACCTGCAGGAAGGCGAGGATGTAGCAGACGCACGAGAGGATCTCGCAGCCGATCGCCACGGCGACCCAGCCGAGCGGCATGCGCTCCACGACCTTCGCCACACCGTGAAGGCCCGGGATCGCCGCCAGCAGCCCCACCACGATCGCGACCAGGACGACCAGCGCGATCAGCCCGTGCAGCAGCTGCCGAGAGGCCCGAGCGGCGTGTATGTCGGACTCGTGGCGGTCCCCGTGGGAGAGGCGCCGGCGCGAGCGCCGCCCTTGCGCGGACGTTGCCTCAGGCTGCGGTCGCTGGGCTTGTACCGGCTCCGTGTCAGGACCCGGCTCACGCCGGAAGAAGGTCACCCGCTTTAGGCTAAATACCGGAGAGCTCGGCGACGCGGTCGCGGTGCCAGCGTGCGTCCCCGAAGGCGTGTCCGTTGGCCTTGGCTCGCTTGAGGAAGAAGTGCAGATCGTGCTCCCAGGTGAAACCGATGCCGCCGTGGACCTGAAGCGCAGACGCCGCGACTCGGAAGCCGGCGTCGCTGGCGTAAGCCTTTGCCATCGAGGCCGCCCGCACCGCCCCCTCGGGGTCGTGGTCGAGCGCCCAGCCGGCCCAGTAGCAGAGCGAGCGCGCCCCTTCGACCTCGAGGAGCATCTGGGCACAGCGGTGCGAGACCGCCTGATAAGAGCCGATCGGCCGGCCGAATTGTTTGCGGTCCTTGGCGTAGGCGATCGCCATCTCCATCGCCCGCTGTGCCACGCCCACGTTCTCGGCGGCAAGCGCTGTCACGATGGTGGCGTACGCGTGAGTGACCCGGTCCCTCCCGAGACCTGGAAGCTCATCCGCTGAGGCCGCGTCGAAAGCGACCGTATAGAGCTTCCGCGTGGGATCCAGCGACCGCTGGGGGCTGATGCTCACTCCGGGATCATCGCCCTGGACCAGGAAGTGGCGGCCGTCGGCGCCGGCGACGATCAGGACATGAGCGCTCGCCGCATCCGGCACCGCGATCTTGCGCCCCGTTATACGTCCGTCGACTGGTTCGAGCTCGGATCTGTCGGGCGCCGGACCCGAATGCTCCTCCCAGGTCGCGATAGCCCCTCGGATTTCTCCCGCAGCGAGTCGCGGCAGCCAGCGACTGCGCTGCTCATCGCTGCCGCCGGCGACCAGGAGCAATGCGGCCGAAAGCGTCGAGAGCAATGGGGTCGGCGCGAGCGCGTATCCGATCTCCTCCTGGATGACGACCAGCTCGACTGCGCCCAGGCCGAGGCCGCCGTCGTCCTCGGGCACGACCATTCCCGGCCAGCCGAGTTGCGCCAGCTCGTCCCACTGCTCGTCGGTGAAACCCCGCTCGTCGGCCGCGAGATCGCGAACCGTTTCAGACCGGTAGCGCGACGCGAGCATGTCGCGGGCGGTCCGCTTGATCGAGAGTTGATCGTCGGTGAGCTCGAAGTTCATCTGCTTGGGGTTGGGCCGCGGTGGCGGATCACCGCAGGCGCGGCAGGCCAAGCACTCGCTCGGCCACGATGTTCTTGAGGATCTCCGTCGTGCCGCCTTCGATGGAGTTGGCCCGCGCCCGCAGAAAGCGGTAGGTCCAGTCATGGTCCCCGTCGCCCTCGATGGTCAGCGCGCGCACGCCGGAAATCTCCATGGCCAACTCGGTGAGAGCCTGGTTGACCTCAGACCAATGCCACTTGCCGAGCGAACCTTCGGGGCCCGGTACCCCCCCGTGCATCGTCGCGCTGAGGCTGCGGTACGCATTCAGCCTCAGGACCTCCGATTCGATCATCAGCTGCGCCAGCCGCTGGCGCACGAGCGGGTCGTCGCCCGCGTGCGTCCCGTCCACCCCCGGCGTGCTTCGGGCGTGCTCGATGAGCTCCCTGATCGCGATCTGGACCGAGACCTGGAGGCCAAAGGCCAGCGTCGCCCGCTCGTGCATGAGGGTGGTGATCGCCACCGCCCAGCCGTTGCCTTCGCCGCCGATCATGCTGTCGTCGGAAATCCGCGCCTCCTCGATGAAGAGCTCGTTGAACTCGGCCTCGCCGGTGATTTGGCGCAGCGGACGGACCTGCACTCCGTCTTGCTCCATGTCCATGAGGAAGTACGTCAGGCCCTTGTGGCGGGGCGCTTCGACATCGGTGCGGGCCAGCAGCATGCACCACTTGGCGTGCTGGGCATAGGTCGTCCAAACCTTTTGACCGGTGATGACCCACTCACCGCCCGCTCGCGTCGCGCGCGTCTTGAGCGACGCCAGGTCGGATCCCGACTCCGGCTCGGAGAAACCCTGACACCAGATCTCGTCGGCGGAGAGGATCGGCGGCAGGTACCGCTGCCGCTGCTCCTCGGTGCCGTGCGCGATCACGGTCGGTCCACCCATGGCCAACCCGAGCACGTTCGCTACCTGGGGCGTGCGGGCGCGCACTATCTCCTCGTTGAAGATGGCCTGCTCGATCAGGCTCGCGCCGCGGCCGCCGTAGCTCTCGGGCCATGCGATTCCAGCCCAGCCGGCCTCATGCAGCCGGCGCTGCCAGGCGCGGCGGAATTCGAAGGCGCCTCGCTCGTCGCGAGGCGGTATGCCGGGATGGTTGGCCTCAAGCCACGACCGAAGCTCGTCACGGAACGCCTGCTCGGACGGTGAAAGCGTCAAGTCCACGGACGGGAGCGTACCGGGGGGTCGGACGCTAGCCTCGGCTCAGGGCATGCTCGACAGCGCGGCAACTCCAGCACAGGGAATCCCGGGCAGCCGGCTGCCGGGTCCCTATCCCGTCGGCGCCTACGCGGCGCAGTTGAGGGCACGACTGCGCCAGTTCGTCCGAGTGCAACTTGTCGGCGAGCTGTGGGGGATGCGTCGCAGCCGGGCACGCGTGTACTTCGAGCTTCGCGATGCTCACGGAGCGCTGCCCTGCTCAATGTGGCTGAATGACTTCGAGCGGCTCGGGCTCGAAGTCTCCGACGGCGTACGCGTGGTGGTTGGGGGCGGCTGTGACTACTACCCGGGCAGTGCTTCATCCTCGCCTTCGTTCAGCTTCGCGGTCTCCGAGCTGCGGATCGCCGGTGAGGGGGATCTGCTGGCGGCGCTGCAGCGGCTGCGAGTCAAGCTGGCAGCGGAGGGGCTGTTCGAGCCGCAGAAGCGGCTGAGGCGACCGCTGCTTCCGCGCACGATCGGTGTGGTCACAGGCGAGCGTGGAAAGGCCCGAGACGACCTCCTCGCCGGTCTGGCCCGCCGCGGATGGATGGGACGACTCGTCTGGGCGTTCGCGCCGGTTCAAGACCGCCATGCCGCGCCCCAGATCGCTTCCGCGCTGCGGGAGCTGGCGGCAATACCCGAGGTGGAGATCGTCGTCGTCGCCCGCGGGGGCGGCTCGCTCGCCGACCTGTTTGCCTTCTGCGACGAGGCGCTGTGCCGGACCGTTGCCTTGCTGCGTGTGCCGGTGATCGCGTCGGTCGGCCACCACACCGACCGAACGCTGATCGACGACGTGGCCGCCGTGTGCTGCTCCACCCCAACGCACGCAGCGCAAGCAGCCGTCCCGATCGATATCGGGGACGCCAAGGAGAACCTCCTTGCCGCCGCGCGGCGACTGCACGGGCACGGCCGGCGGGCGCTGCTCGGCCGCGCCCAGCTGCTCGTGGCGCTCTCACGCCGACCGGCGGCGCACCTGGAGCGTCACCGCGGGCGTCTACATCAGCTGGTGCGCGAGCTGCGCGCCGCTGGTCGCCGCTCGGTCGATGAGCGACGCAATCTCGGCGCGGTGCATCTGCTGGTGCTGCGCCGCTCGCGTGAGCGCGCACTCAGCTCTCAGGCGCTGGCCCACCGGCGCGAGCTCGAGCGGCTCGCGCTGGCGCTGGCCGCCCACGATCCTCAGCGAACCCTGGCCCGGGGTTATGCGCTGGTGGAGCATCGGTCGGGCGAGCTTGTGACCTCAGCTCGGGCCGCCCGCCGCACCGACGAGGTATCGCTGCGCTTCCATGACGGGCGGGTACCCGCGCGGGTGCTCGAGCAGAAGGACGAGGACGGCGGAGAATGAGCGCTGAAGGGGAGGGACAACCGGGAATGAGCGATCAGCGCAGCTATGAGAGCGCCGTCGCCCGGCTCGAGGAGATCATCCGGCGACTTGACTCGGGCGACGCTGGGCTACGCGAGACCCTCGAGTTGATCAGCGAGGGCCGAGAGCTCGTTGAATACTGCGCGGGCGAACTGGACGCAGTGAGCCAGGGGCTCGAAGAGCTGCGACTGGAGGAACTGATCGCGCGGCTGGAGCAGAGTGGGGTCAGGCAGGGCGGGCTTCAGGGCGGCGCGGAGCGCTGACCCAACCCCGGCCGAGCCCGGCTCCCGCGTCAGCTCATCTCACCGATCGGTCGCGTACTGTACTGCGCGACATGGTCGTAACCGGCTCTATCCAGGGGCAAGACCAGCGTCCCGTGCAGGAGCGGCTGGGCATCGCCGGTGCAGGGGTGATCGCCTGCGGCCTGGCAGCGGCGGCCGCTCGCGCGGGCGAAGTAGTCCTATGGGCCCGCTCCGACAACTCCGCCGATCGAGCGAGGTCTCGGGTGGAAAAGCTTTGCGCCAAGGAACTGGAGGGAGAAGCCGCGGGAAAGATCGAGGTGGTGCGCGAGTTCGACGCCCTCTCGGGGACGAGTTTCTTGGTGGAAGCAGTGGTGGAGGACCACCCCAGCAAGGCGGTCCTGCTGACGGAGCTGGGACGCACGGCACGCGACGACGCTGTCCTTGCGACCACTACGTCCTCGCTGTCGATCGAGAAGCTCGCACGTGCGACTGGAAGGCCCGAGCGGTTCCTCGGCCTGCATGTGTTCAACCCCGTCACAAAGATGAAGCTCGTTGAGCTGGTCTTTCCGGACGAGGCCACCGAGCAGACCCGCTCTCGCGCCATCGCACTCTGTGAAGCACTTGACAAGACGCCCGTCGTGGTCCCGGACACCCCGGGATTCGTCGTCAACCGCCTGCTATTCCCCTACCTGTTCAGCGCGATCAAACTAATGGACGAGACAGGAATGGCGCCAGAGGACATCGACAAGTGCATGACCCTCGGTGCAGGGCTGCCCATGGGACCGATCGCGTTGCTTGATTTCGTTGGACTTGATGTCGCCGAGGCCATCGGGGAAGCGATCGGCGCGTCCGTGCCCGCCTCACTGGCAGGACACGTGGTTAGAGGCGATCTCGGCCGCAAGACTGGCCGCGGCTTCTATAGCTACGAGTGAGCGGCGCCGGCGCGGGCCTCGTCGCGGGCCTCGTGCTACGGGTGAGCGGCGGTCCTCGGGAGTTCCCCGCCTGGCTCTGTACGGGCTAACACACAGGATTTAGGGCTCGTTCAGGTGCGCCCCCCAGACTTCCACTCGCGACGTACCTCATAGCAGCACCTCCTCCCCAGAAGCAGAAGTCGGCCCGTGACCAGCGGGCCGGCTTCTTCTCTTAAGGGGACGAGCGCGCTCGAGGGACGGACGCTCCGGTGTAGCCGGTCGGTCCGACCGGCTAGGGGTCGAAGCCGGCCCATCACGGGCCGGCTTCATCTCTCCTCTCAACCACCGGGAAGGTAAGTTGGCTAAACCCGGCCGTTGCTGATGCGAAATGTAACGAAATTGCGCGCGGCGTGGGACAGTATGTGGAAGCTGCCTCTGCCGGACAGGCAGCGCGCACAACTGAGGGCTATGCCACCGCTCTGCGGGGCCTGATCCGCACCGCCTCGATCCGGTTCTCACGCACCGACTCGACCCGGATCGAGTAGCCGTTAGCCGCGATCGTGTCGCCGCGCTTGGGCAGGCGCCCGAGCTCGGCGAAGACGAGGCCGCCGACCGAGTTGTAGGCGTCGGTGTCGATCGGCAGGACAAGCCCATAGTCCTCGAGGTCGGTGACCGCAACGTGGCCGCGCACGAACCAATCCCCGTTGGCGAGCCGTCTCACGGCCCCACCCGCGGGGTCGGTCTCGTCCGAGATCTCGCCCACGACCTCCTCGATTATGTCCTCAATCGTCACGATGCCGGCGGTTCGCCCATACTCGTCGACCACGATCGCCAGCTCCGTTCGCTCACGCTGAAGGTCCGCGAGCAGATCG
>DASRHQ010000091.1:0-59455 GCA_035650455.1 Solirubrobacteraceae bacterium | reverse complement strand
AAAGCCCCCGGGAGCCATTACAGCCACCGTGTCGCAGAAGGACAGGCTGCTCGTGGCGTGCGTAGCCACGACGACGCCTCGGCCGCTGTCCGCCAGCCTTCTGAATGTCTGCATGAGTCGCCTCTCTAGCGGAGGGTCAAGGCCGCTCGTCGGCTCGTCGAGCATGAGCATCGTCGGCTTGCCGATCAACTCCAAACCGCACGCGACGCGCTTTCGCTGGCCGCCAGAGAGCCTCCCCACAAAAGCACTGGCATGCTCGCTCAGCTGAAGCTCCTCTAGTACGCCGTCGACCGCGGCGGCGCGCTCGTCGGGACGGGTGTCGGAGGGCAGTCGCAACTTCGCCGCGTATAGGAGTGCTTCCCGTACGGTCAAACGCTCATGGACTACCTCGCTCTGCGGGACGTAGCCAACATCTGTGAGCCGGAGCTCGAGCGGATCCGGGCCAACGAGTACTTCGCCGCCAGTAGGTTGCGCCACGCCGGCCATGCATTTCAGCAGGGTGGTCTTTCCCGAACCGCTCGCACCTATGAGGGCGACCAGCTCACCGGTCGCAACGGTCATGCTCGTGGGCTGAAGGATTCTTCGTGTGCTGACGTCGACGGTTACCTGATTTACGACGAGCTCGAGTGCTTCGCGCTCATCGACTGCTACCAGTTCGCCATTCTCATACCGGAGCTGAAATGGACCGATACCCGCCGGGATCCCGGGCGACAAGGGTGCCGCTCCTTGGATGAGTTGGTTGCCGACCCTGATGCCGTTGCGAGATCCAAGATCGATCAGAGAAGGCGGTGACCCTGGCCGCAGCTCGGCGTGATGCCAGGAGACGTTGGGCTCGTCAAGCACCACCTGGTTGTCAGGAGCACGTCCGATTCGGATGGTGCGTCGACGGACGGGAATCCGCCTGAACCGCCCTTGGCCAACAGAGCTATCAGGTTCGAGCTCGCACACCCGCGCGCGGCTGTCCCCAAAACGCAGAATCGACTCGCGCTTGATTGGCGTCGGCTCGTTTCCAAGTCGTCGCCCGTCGAGATACGTGCCGTTGCTCGAGCCTAGGTCCGTGATCACCGGAGCGCCGTCGACCAACTCGACCTTGGCGTGTCGCCATGAAACGCGTTGGTCTTCCAGCGGAATGTCTGACTCAGGGTCGCGGCCGAACACAACCGGTTTGGCTGCAATCGCGACACGCAGTCCGCCGATTTCGATCTCCCAGCCTGTCTGTGAGCGCGCTGAGGTCATAGCGCGCTGTTGCACATCGTGCACGGAAGCACGACGCTCCGCAAGTGCCGGTGGGCCCAGGTGGCGAGGGCGATGACCATGCCTATCCCTTTAGCGACGGAGCTGCACCCCCTGAGACAGCTCCCGCACCCAACGCTTCTCCTGAACCGAATGTTCACCTGAAACCGTGACGGCATACAACGGAACAGCTGACCCAAAGTACTCGCCCATACCGGAATTCGCCCCAGGGAGCTACCCCAGAATTAGTAAATCGGCGCGGGCTGACCACACCTTGCCCGCGTCATTCCGATCGGCGTGTTAGGCGGGGACCAGCTCAGGCATAACTGCAAGATGTGTCAAGGAGAGCGCCGGTTGAAGAATGACGCACCTTGTGGTGGGGTGGGTGGCGTTCCGCGGAGCGAGCGTGGGCGAGTGCCCGACCGTCCGTCCGCGCTTGAAGATCTCCGGAGCTAGACGGCCACTGAGCCGACGCCCCCGTGCCGCGACATACGCCGAGGTAGGTCCCAGCCTCGTCGTAGATACCGCTTGGTGCTGCCAGTGGGCGACAAATCCACCTAACAGGTCTTCAGCACGCGCTGCCCGGAGCGAGCAGCTTGATCCGGACCCGTCGGCTTGGCTGCCACGCGTCAAACTCATCAACACCGACGAAATCATCGATCTGCTCCTTTGCCAGCTCCTCGGACGCGCGCCCAACCCACTGCTGCTCGAGATGCTTCTTAAGGACAGCGGCGAGGTGAGATCGGGAGATTGATCCGTAAGCGCCTGCGTACGCCAGGGTCAGTCGAGACGCGTCAAACCACCACGCTCAGATTGTCTATTTGGCGAGTGTCACGACGCCAAGCGTCACGGCTTTAGGGGAGATGGGATGGATGGCAAAATTTGACGCGCTTTGATGAAGCGCGGTTGTGCGGTGATTGACGATCGCATGGCGAATAGGCGTGTGCTCGTTCGTCGTCTGGGCCCACCCGCCTTAGTGGGCTTTCTTACGCGCCCGGAGAGATTCGAACTCCCGACCTTCGGTTCCGTAGACCGACGCTCTATCCAGCTGAGCTACGGGCGCCTTGGCGCGATTCTAGTGAGATGTATCTGGGGCGACGGCGCCGAAGTGGGCGACTATTGATGGTCGCCGTTAGGACCAGAGGGCGCTTGAAGCTCGTCCTCAGGATCGTAGTAGCGGGCGACCGTGAAGCCCACCAAAGTTGGTACGTGGACCGCGAAGACCGCCAGCGACAACGTCAGCACAACAAGTGCCCCGCCGCCGACGTGATTGCGGACGAACGCATACTCGATCATCGCGCCGATGATGGCGTAGGCAAGCAACGACCACTTCCCCACTTCAAAGAAGCGGTCCCAGGCGAAGTCGCGTACTCGTGCCAGCAGGAAGACGTTGACTCCGAAGAGCGCGGCTGACGCGACCAGCAGACCGATCGCTGGACCGAGGGGGACATGCTGGGGCAGGTGCGCAGAGAGGTAGATCCCACCGATCACGATGAGCGCAAGGGAAACCATGCACAGCGCAGTGACCGGCGGGTACTTGCGGTCGAGAATCGGGTCCCGGACGGGCTCGGCGTGGGTTTCGGCATGAGCGGAAGTAGCGCTCACCCGATCACCCAGCACCCAGCTTGGTCATGATCACGAGCGTTGCGACCTGCATGATTCCGAGGATGCCGGCGCAGTAGATAAACCGCTTCATCAGATGCTCGATGACTTGAGGCTTCGGCCGACGCTTCTTCAGCTCGACCAGAACGGCAATGTTGGCCGGCTCGAGCAGACCCAGTGCGAGCACCGACATCACGCCCACGACGATGAAGCTCGCGACCACCCAGCCGTGCAGGGGATTACCGGTGAGGACGGTCCCCAACTTCGTACCAAGTTGCCATCCACCCGCAAGGGTCATCATCACCACGGTGGGCATGATCAGTAGGACCTTCGGCATGAGCTTGGTCGTGAATTCGACCCGGGCAGGAAT
The DNA here is from genome assembly GCA_035650455.1 of Solirubrobacteraceae bacterium. Taxonomy (GTDB): domain Bacteria; phylum Actinomycetota; class Thermoleophilia; order Solirubrobacterales; family Solirubrobacteraceae; genus Palsa-465. Next base: position 56,250 of record DASRHQ010000091.1, on the reverse strand, counting down.
CGACATCCGCCCCATGATCGGACCCAGCACCAACCCGAGGAAGAGGTCGATGATCGTCCAAGCGGCCCCTCCGGCCACATGCACGAACATCAGTAGCCACGTGTTGTTGACCGCAATCGCGACGATCACGAGCACCAGCGCCGCGCCCACGAGCGGCAGCCCCTTGCGCGGGACGATCTCGAATTCAGGTCGTGGCGGAGCGGCCGGAGCAGCGACCGGCTCAGCTACTGCGGAATGAATGGCGGCCCCCGTGATGCGCGTGAATGTAGCGAGGCGCTCGGATAAACGCAACTTGAGTCCGAGGGCCCGAAACGGGCGGACGGAGCGGGAGGGATTCGAACCCCCGGGCCGCCAAACGACGGCCGGCTGCTTTCAAGGCAGCTGCATTCAACCTGACTCTGCCACCGCTCCTGGTCTGAGCCAATCGTAGGCATTGTCCGCGATCGTTTGATCACGTTTTGCCCGGCGGCCAAGGACTACACTCCCAAGCCCAGGGAGAGGTGGCCGAGTGGCTGAAGGCACTCGCCTGCTAAGCGAGTATGGGGTTACAAGCCCCATCGAGGGTTCGAATCCCTCCCTCTCCGTGCTGCAAATCGCCGCCATCATCGCCGGCGCCGTGTCGTAGGGTCAGCAGTGGCCGACCACGCAGGGTGCGACCGCAGACGCATCGCCGCGCCTGGGCGGCGCGTCGACCTTCTCATGGTGGAGCGGCCCCAGTCTGTCTCTAGCTCAGTTCCTGCGAAATGGCAAGGTGACAAAAAGTAGGGTGGTTCCCCACTGCGAAGGAGACTCCCCAGCCCGCACCATCTGCGGGCAAAGTCACGGGCGCGAAGCGCCTAATGTCAAAGGGGGATCAAATGCGATTGCAATCGCTAAGTCGACTTCGGCCACGTCCGGCCGGCGTCATCGCCGTCGTCGCGCTGAGTGTGGCGCTTGGCGGAACCGCCGCGGCGACCGGCTACCACGTCTTGTCGGGAGCGCAGGGAGCACCCGTATATGCGGTCTACAACGACTCAGGGAAGTCGGTGCCACCAACGGACAACAGCTTTCATACTTTGGCAACAGACACGATTCCATCCGCAGGCAACTACTGGGCCGTGGGCAAGGTCAGTGTGTCTGACTCATCCTCCAACCCGGCTCGTGCCCTGTGTACGCTCACCGCGCGGAGTGGTAGTGGAGCTGCTGACTTCGATACGTCCGTGGCGACAGTGGATGCCGCCTCCGGCACAAATGGCTCCGCTAACCAAGCGACGATCCCGCTCGAGGTCGTCCACCACTTTTCCGGTCGGGGGACGATCAAGCTGGCCTGTCAGCAGAACGGAACCTCCGGCGGGGGCGCGACCCTGAACTACAGCTACATCAAGATCATCGCCACCAAGGCGAGCTCCCTGAGCAATAGGGCGGTTACGCACTAACGACACGGAAGCGGAGTGAGGCGGCAGGGACGCCGCCCAGGCCCGGATTGTCGAGTGACCGGGGGGCTGCACGTCCCTCGGTCACTCCGCTTTTGAATCGACTACTCCGACAGATGAGGCGGGTCCGAGTGCGGGAAGCAGCCTCTCTGTCACAGCGGGAGGACGCTACCTCGCTGTCGGCGGCACAGCGAGCGGCTGTGCGGGGCCGAGGATTCGGAGCCCTCTCATTCCGCGCTGCAAAATCGCGGCTTTGTAGGTCAGAGATCGCGTCGAGGGAGCCGGCAAGACGCAAATGGCAGAGTTCAGCGTTCGAATCTCCGGCGGGGCAGCGGTCCGTGCTTCCATACGGGGCAATGCCCTCGCCATTTGACGATCAGCAGGAGCATTTGCTCAGCATCCTCTCCCGTCGTGCCGGGGAGCCGGTGACGTATGACGAGCTTCGTGACGCGGGGCTCGAGTTCCCGGCCGGCTTGATCGCTGAGCTCGAGCTGGCAGGCGTCGAGATAGACCGGTGCCGGGTAGCCGTCCCAGGGGGCCGGTCCGTTCGAGCGGTGCGGCTCCCGTCCCCTGTCGAGCGCTATCCGCAAGCCGGCGAAGAGCCGCACGGGCCCTCGCCCGGTCTCGGTCAGGCGCCCAGTTCTCCGCGTGGCCTGGAGCCGACTTCCAGACCTGCCCCGGGACGCCCCGGCCCCGATGTCGGTCTCTCACCGCGGCCGCAGCCTGCTTCGAGCCGCTCGTCGGTCCCCTCGCCCAGCTCCGGCGAGCTCCCGCCGCGCGAGCCAATCTCGCACGAGCTTCCGCGTCGAGACCCCGAGCTTTCACCCCGCAACTACCCGCAGCGCGAGCCCTTTGCCCGCGAGCCGGCGCCTCACGAGCTCCCCGAGCGCGAGCTCCCCCCCAGCGGCTCGGCAGCGTCCGGACCTGGCTGGGGCCCCGTGCGCGTGTACCGGAGCTCCCCCCGGCCGCGCTGGGCCCGACGCACGCGGGACGAGGAGCGCACAGCGTCCGAGCTGTCTCCATAGCGCGGCGTCTCGAGGCGACGCGGCTGAGACGTAGCCGTTCTGCGGTCTATCCCGCGGGAGTTAGACCGTACGGAAAGTTGGTCAGCGTCTCGCAGCCGCTCTTGGTCACCAGCACTAAGTCCTCGAAGCGGATCTCCCCGACGTCTTTGTCCCAGAGGCCGGGCTCGATTGCGACGACGTCACCTGCGACCAGCGTCTCCTTGCCCTCAAGCCCAAGCAACGGGGGTTCATGCACCTCGAGGCCGACGCCGTGGCCAAGCGCGAACTGAAAGCCCTCGGTCTCATCGGGCCGCGTGGCGGTTCGCTGCGTCAGATAACCAGCTCCCTCGAGCACCTCGCACGCCAGGTCGAACGGCTCGCGTGCCGACACCCCGGGACGGATCGCGGCTCTGGCGGTCTCCAGCGCCCGCATCGCCACCTCGGTCCGCTCAGCGATCGCCGCCGCATGCTCTGACACCGGGGCCCCCACGAGGAAGGTGCGCGTCATGTCCGCCCAGCAGGCGCTTGCTTCGTCGCGTGGCCAGATGTCGATCACGATCGGAAGCCCGGCCATGAGCGGCCCGCTTCCGGGCTCGTGACCGTAGCCCTGGTGGGCGGATCTGACGATGACATCGGGAGGACAAAGCGCTCCTCGAGCCGAGCATACGGCGCGAAGCGTCGAGCGGACGTGCTCGGCGGTGAGCACGTCGTTCTCGACTGAGAGCCATCCGTCGTCCGTCGGTTCGGCGGCTGACAACAGTTCAGCGGCCGCACCCATGGCCGCGTCAGCGGCCCTCTGCGCGGAACGGACGCCCTCGAGCTCACCTGCGCTCTTGGCTCGCCGGCGGAGCTCGAATGCATCGTCGTCGATCCGGAGCTCAACTCCGGACGCTCTGAGCCCATCGGCTATTGCGATCGGAAAATCCCCGGGGATAAGGGCCTCGTCAATTCCGATCTCGCGCACCGCTCGCGTAACCACCTCGCGCTCGGCCTCGAGCAGCGACATGCCGTCCTTAATGAGATCTCGATAGCCGAAGGAGAAGAAGTCGAGGACCTCGGCGTCCGGCAGAGCGTGTCTTACGCGGTCGCGCTCGAAGATCCAAGTGAGCACGAACCGCTTGCCGTCGGTCTCGGCGAACAGCAGATCGTCGATGATCTCCGCAGGAATCTCGTGGCGCAGTGCAGCAGAGCGCGCTGTGTCGCCGAAGAGGAGCAGGCCGGCCATCGACGGCTAGGTCTGACTAGCGCCGTCGCAGAGCGGTGCCGAACACGAAGTCCCAGTAGGGCGCGCTGATGCCGTAGCCGCGTTCGTGGTCTTGGAAGTGATGGCGCATGTGCAGCTCGCGCAACAGACGGCCAACGGCAGTCCTGGGGCGGTGGTGGTGAAGGTGGTAGTGGATCATGTCGTAGAGCAGGTAACCGCCCAGGAAGCCGGCTCCAAACGGCAGGAAGGCCGGACTGCCAAGCACGCCGTAAAAGCCCCATACGAACAGGCCCGCGAGCGGCACGCTGACCGACGGCGGCATCACTAGCCGCAGAGGGTCGTTCGGGTGGTCGTGGTGGACCCCGTGAATGATCCAGTGGACGCGAGCGCCGATGCCCCGCTCGGGCTCGAAGTGGAAGATGATGCGGTGGATCCAGTACTCCGCCAGCGTCCAGAACGCGTAACCGCCGGCAAGCCACGCCAGCGTGAGCCATCCGGCGCCCTGGACCACGCCATAGACGATGCCGAACACGATCGCGGGCCCGAAAATCAGCGGCGGCACGATGGGGTGGACGCGTGAAAGCTTGTCGAGCAGGTCGGAGTCGAACATGCGCGGCGACGCGCGCAGCGCGTCGGTGCGGCGCACCCCTCGAAGCTCTTCTGACTCGCGCACGGCCATATTAAGAGGATACCCCGGTGCCATGCTTGGTTTCAGATGCGCAACGGGACCCAAGCACGTTGGTGGACTTTGCGTCGGGCGCAGAATCGCAAGCCCGCAACCTATCGGTGCCCTCTGTGCGGCAACCACCTGCCGGCTCTCAGCGAGCACATGCTCATCGCCCCCGAGGGGGACTCCTCGAGGCGCCGGCACGCGCACACCGAGTGCGTACTCGCCGCACGCAAGCAGGGTCGTCTCCCCACGCGCGATGACTGGCTACGCGCTCAACCACGCCGGCCGAGTCTCTGGCACCGGCTTGTGGAGCGCGTGACAGGCCGCACAAACTGAGGGATGCGTTGAGAAATGGCGGACCGCCACGGGGGCACTCGAGCAAAGCTCAGCGCGCCTCCCGGGGCGGTTGGCCTGGCTAAATCGTGCTTGGAGCCGCCTGCCCGCCCGCCGGAGCCGGAGCCGGTGCCGGAGCCGGCGGCCGTGGCGCGGGCTCCGGCACGCCGTTCGGGTAACCGAGCGAGGGCACGTCCGACGGATACACCTCGTGCCCGTGTTCCGCGGTGTCGCCGATCTCCATGTTGCGCTCGGACATGCGAAGCGGGATGAACCTCCCGACCAGCTTGAGCAACCCGAACGTCGCGATTCCGGTCCAGCCGATCACGAACAGGCCAGCCAAAGCCTGCCACTTGAGCAGCGTCGCGTTGCCGTGAAGGAGACCGGCCACGCCACCACTGGCGACGAGTCCGTGCTTGCTCGTCTTGTAGAAGAGCGCCATCTGCGGGTCGGCGAAAATCCCGACCAACAGCCCGCCGGCGAGGCCAGCGAAGCCGTGCGTGTAGATCACGCCGAGCGTGTCGTCGACGTTGCGGAACGGCCTCATGCGGCTCAGGTAGTTGAGCGCGAAGTAGACGATGGTGGAGGCGATTGCCCCCATTGCGATCGCGCCAAATCCGTTGACGTAGCCCGCCGCGGGTGTGATCGCCACCAGCCCGGTGATCATCCCGTTGACGCCACCCAGCAGAGAAGGCTTGCGGCCGGTCACATAGTCCCACGTCACCCAGGCCAGGAATGCCACAGCGGTGCAGAGGTTTGTGTTCAGCACAGCTGCCCCAGCCGACATGTTGGCTGCGTACGGGTCGCCGCCGTTGAACCCGTTCCAGCCGAGCCACAGCAGACCCGCGCCAACGGCGACCATCGCGACGTTGTTTGGCGCGTCGATCTCGCGGTCGCGTTGGAGGCGCGGACCGATGACCGCTGCCGCCACGAAACCCGCGACTCCGGCCGAGAGGTGGATCACGTAACCGCCGGAGTAGTCGACGGCCCCGTGCTGGGCGAAGAACCCGCCGCCCCAGATGAGAAAGGCGTCGGGCGCATAGACGCACGTGATCCAGAGCAGGCAAAAGGGAATCCAGGCCTTGAAGTTGACGCGCCCGAGCACCGACCCCAGCGCCAGGATCGGCGTGATCGCGGCGAACACGAACTGGAAGTAGACAAGCGCTGAGTTTGGAAACGCCTGCGACCCGACCAGCGGGATTTTGGCCTGGTGCTGCAGTTGGGTGTGCGAGAGCACCGGGCCCGGCACGCCAATGAAGTTGCCGAAGAACCCGCTATGCGAGAGCCCGTGCCAGGGAGTTCCGAAGCCCATCTTGAAGCCCCATAGCACCCAGACCACGAGGACGATCGAGAAGCTGGCGAACGTCAGCATCATGCTGTTGATGGACCAGCGCTTCTGCATCACGCCCCCGTAAAGGACCGCTAGGCCGGGAATGCTCATCAAACCAACGAGCGTCGCGGCGGTGAGCTGCCACGAGGTGTCGCCCGAACTTAGCCACGTTGGTGCCTCGACTGGCATGGATCTCCTTTGTCACCTGGATGTGCAACGAATCCCACCGCACAACGGTGGTGGCCCGGCGGGGCCAAGCTAAGCCGGCAGTGTCGTTCCCGAGTGACGTCCGGGCTATGGCCGAGCGTCTAGGAAGCGGGCGGCAGCTCTCGACATCGGGACAAACGCCGCCCGCAGGAAGCGAAGAGCCGCTACCGCCTCACGGGGAGCCCGGCCTTTCGGCATTCGGACGCCACAGACCGGGCAGCCGCAGCCGTAAAGTTCCCCGACTTCGCCGCCGACGCACACGTCGCCCGAGCCGCGGTACCGCACTGGTTTATCGCCTGAGAGCCGGTCGCCGCTGGCAGCACGACGTGGATACACCCATGTGCGGAGCTGGGCCCGCCGGTGGCGAACGCAATAACCACGGCCACCAGCAAGGCAATGATCAGCCCGAGCACGCCACCCAGAATCCACCGCTCCCGTGGGGGGATCCGGCGCCCGGCCCGCAGTGTCTGCGCATGCCCGAGCGGTAGGACCATGATTGGCGCGAGTGTAGGGCGGAGAGCATGTGAGACGATCGTTTTTGTGAAAGCGTTGACGTGCGTCTAGCGATTTCGGCGTCGGCCTGGGTGGGGTTGGCGGCGATCCACCTGCACCTTCATCTCCACCACTCCTTTTTTCACCACCTCTTTCACCACCGCTTCCACGGCCCGCCCTTTGACTACGTGGGTCTGGCCTTCGGCTCCTTTGTCAGCTCCGCCGGGTTCCCCGGTCCCGGCGAGGCACTGTTGATCGCGGGCGCGATCATTGCCGCCGCGGGCAAGTTGGACATCGCCTCGGTGATAGCGATTGCGTTTGCGGGTTCGGTGGTGGGTGGGATCGTGGGCTGGATGATCGGCCTGAAGGCCGGCAGGACGGTGCTTACCGCACCTGGGCCTCTTTACCGCGCACGCCTGCGTGCGCTCGAGCGCGGGGACCGGATCTTCCATCGCAAGGTGGCCATCGCCGTGATCATGACCCCGGCCTGGGTGGCGGGAATCCACCACGTTCGCTCGCGCATTTATCAGCCGCTGAACGTTCTGGCCGCCGCGCTCTGGGCCCTTGCCGTGGGGCTGGTCGCGTATTACGTTGGACCGTCGGTGGCCGATTTCGTCGGCGATCTCGGCCTGGTGGCGCTCATACTGCTCGGTGTGATTTTGATCGGCGGGATTGTGTTCGAGATCGTCCGCCGTCGACGCGGGGGGGAGCGACATGACGCGGACAGCTCGCCCCAACCGGGTGCCCCGTCCTCGTAGGTCCCGCCGACATCGGTTCCGCCCGAGTGGGCCCCACCTGAGGCAGACATCGGAAGGCCTTCATCAGCGACCGAGGCCATCGATCCACTCTGTGATGACCTCGCCGTAACGCGAACCGGCGTGCAGGAGATCGTTGTGGCCCAGCCCGGGAAAGACGTGGAGGTGCTTGGGCGGGCTAGCGGCCTCGAACAGCTTCCGTCCATGTGAAACCGGCACGATCGTGTCGCCGTCACCGTGGAGCACCAGCAGTGGCGCGCCGATCGAGCGGATCCGCCGCAAGGTTGGGTAGGCGTCGGGGATCAAAAACCGGGGGAGGGGATAGTGCCGCCGCGCGACGTCGCGCAGGCTGGTGAACGGCGATTGGAGAATCAGCGCTCGCGGGGGCGATGACTGCGCGAGCTCGGCGGCGACGGCAGCGCCGAGCGACTCGCCCAGGTAGATAACCCGCGCCGGATCGCAGTCTGCCCGCGCGACCATCGCGTCCCCGGCGGCTCGGGCGTCGAGGTAGGTACCTCGCTCTGTGGGCTTGCCCGTGCTGCGGCCGTACCCCCGGTAGTCGAACAGCAGCAGGTCGAATCCCGCGGAGGCAAGCAGGTCGGCGAGCAGGACCCGGTCGCCGATGTTGCCGGCGTTGCCGTGGAAGAACAGGAGGTGGCCCGCGGAGTGCGACTGCCTCGTGCTCACCCACCAGCCGTGGAGTCGCTCGCCGTCCTCGGTATCTATGGCGAGCTCCTCGAACTCGAGCCCCGCGTCACGCGGGCTTTCGAGGAGCGTTTGCGAAGGAAAGTAGAGGAGCGCGCCCATCGCCGCGCGCATCGGCCGCTGCATCCATCCCTCTGTGCCGGATGTCACTCGGGTTCCCGCGCAGGGATCCTAGTTTTGCCCACAAAGGCAATGATCAGCGCATTTGAAATAGTCATGTTCGTTGTCGTCGCACTGGCGGTCGTCGCTTGCTTTACGCCGATGTTCAATATCCGGCGCGCCATTGCGATGATGGGCCACCAGGGCGCACTCTGGTTTGAGCACCCGGAAGACCGTACGGTCGAGGAGCTCCCCGACGACGATGCCACCGACGCGGCTCTGCCCCCAAGGCCGCTCAGGGCTCGTCACTGAGCTCGGCGATACCGTCAGTTCATCGCCGCACCCACAAGCGTCGTCGGCGCGACGGCCGCAAGCTCGTGGGCGCAACCGCTACCCAAAGTGCCCCCAGTGGGTGGCGACGATCAACAGCACGCCCCCGCCGGCCAGAGCAAGGCCAGCGAAAGCGGCACCCACGCGGCGGCCCACAGGAACGATCGCGACGATCAGCAGCAGTCCGCCTGCGATCGCAGCCAGCAGGAAACCGAGCTCGGCGAGCCTGATTCCAGTGTGACGCGCGAGGGCGAGCAGCAGCATGAAGGCCAGTTTCCTTCATCCTCCGGACGGCACCGGGCGCCTCTCCGCGCGCGCATACGGCGGATTAGAACGCACCCAACTTGACCATCAGACCCAGTCCCTTCACGATGCGATGGTGCGTGCAGGTGGTCTTGTCGCGGGGATTGTCCTGGTGCTGCTCGCGGGCGGCTGTGGCGGCTCCTCGAGCAATACAAGCTCGCCTCGGCTCATCCACTACACGGTGCCCAACCCCGGCATGGAGCCGACACTCAAGAGTGGCAGCCACATGACCATCCAGGAGGCTCGCTTCACGCCCCGACTCGGCGAAATCGTGGCCTTTCATCCGCCTACCACCGCCAGCCCCACGAACCTGACGTGCGTCAACATCGACCAGGGGCCCGGTCAGCCGAATAAGCAGCCGTGCGGAACGCCGGCCAAGCGGGAGTCGAGGATGATCTTCGTCCAGCGCATCGTCGGGGTGCCGGGAGACCGAATCGCGGTGTCCGGCGGACACGTGGTCCGTGACGGGGTGCGCCAGCAGGAGCCCTACATCGAATCTTGCGGCGGCGTGGCCGAATGCGACCTGCCCAAGCCGATCGTCGTACCCGCGGGCCACTATTTCCTGATGGGCGACAACCGAGGCCAGGCCAGCGACAGCCGGTTCTGGGGGCCTCTGCCGCGGGCATGGATCATCGGGCTGGCGCGGCGCTGACGCTGACCCAATCGCCGGATGCGCGGGCAGCCAATCCGGCCGTCCTCGCAGTCGGTGTGACCGCGCTCCGGACCGACGTCCTCGCAGTCGGGGTGACCACGCTCCGGACCGACGCGAACCCCGCGCCGAGGCACCGTGCCGACAAGGATCCCCGCGAGAACCGCGAAGGCTCCGACGATCTGCGCAGGCGCGGCGGCGTCACCAAGCGCCAGCCAGCCGACAGCAGCTCCAACCAACGGCTCGAGGTTGACAAACGCCCCCGCGACGTCGGCGGGCACTCTGGCCTGCCCGAAGGCGAAAAGCCAGAACGGCAGCAGCGTCCCCACCAGTGACAGGGCCACGTAAGCCGACGCTGGGCCGGCGTGTACCGATGCGGCGGGAGCGCCCTCGGTAATCACGGCAATCGGCAGGGCGACCAATCCTCCGGCCGCGAACTGGACCGCCGTCACGGCCGCAGGATCTCGATCCTTGAGCAGTCGCGGCTGCGTGGCGATAAAGCCGGCCGAGAGCACCGCTGAAGCCAGTACCAGCAGGTCCCCCGGCGATATGGGGCTGCCACCGCCGGCGCCCGCCACGAGCGCGATGCCGCCGAGAGCCAGTCCAGACCCGCCCCAGGTCCGTGGCCGCGCACGGCTCTGTCCGAGAGCAGCCGCCACCAGCGCGACTAGGACAGGGACCGTGCCAAGGATGACTGCCGCGTGGCTCACGCTTGTCCGCTCGATCCCGGCGTTCTGCAGCATGATCACCGCGCCGAATCCGACCGCTCCCGCGGCCGCCACGCGCGGCTGCAGCGCCTCGCGCAGCGAGCGGCGCCCGATGATCGCGAGTATCGGGGCGCTCACCGCGAATCGGGCCACGGTTAGCCATGCGGGACCGAGCCAGCCCATGGCGAGCTTCGAGAGCGGCACGGTAAGGCCCCACAGGAGGCCTGCGGATGCCAGCGCGGCGAATGGGACGTAGCGTCTGCGATCCATACGGACGATGATCGCTGCTTTTCGCTCTGTTGCCACACCTGATTTGACACCTAAGGCCAAATACGATGGAATATTTTGCAGATGACCCTAGAACTTGATTTAATTGACACGCAGCTGCTCGATGAGCTTCAGGTCGACGCGGACCGTCCCAACGTCGAGCTGGCCCGCATCGTCGGGCTCTCGCCTGCCGCCACGCTCCATCGCGTGCGCCGCCTCAAGGAGTCGGGGATCGTCCGCGGGATCGCCGCCAGGCTCGACTCCGCTGCCGCCGGCTTTCCACTCCAGGTGTACGTCGCAGTCACCCTTCTAAAGCACGACGAGGCGAGTCATCGGCGATTCGCAACCGCAGTGCGCGCGATGCCCGAGGTGATCGCAGCGGATTGGGTCACAGGCGAGACCGACGCGATGCTGATGGTGGTTGCGCGCGAGGTCGCACAGCTGCAGCGGGTGCTCGTACGCCTCTCCACCCGGGGTGGCGCGGCGAGGGTGATGACTCTGCTTCGCCTCGAGGAGCTGAAGCCTTCGTCGCCGCTCCCGCTCGGAGCCGGCAATGGAGCCTCAGCCCGCAGGCCCAGCGTCCGCGAACGGACGGCAGGATGACCGGGACGGTGCATCGGTACGAGGTGACGGTCGTGTGGACCGGGAACCAGGGCGAGGGAACGAGCGGCTACGGCGCCTACGCGCGCGATCATGAGGTGACCGCCGACAGCCGCCCACCGCTCAAAGGGTCGTCCGATCGCGCCTTTCGCGGAAGCGCGGACCGCTGGGATCCAGAGCGCCTGCTGGTCGCGGCGCTCAGCCAGTGTCACATGCTCTCCTACTTGCACGTCTGTGCCGAAGCCGGCGTAGTGGTGGTCGACTACGTCGACGAGGCGGAGGGTGAGATGCACCAGACGCCCGACGGCGGGGGCCAGTTCACCGAGGTCACGCTACGACCGCGCGTGACCATCTCCGAAGAATCGATGAAGGAGGCCGCCCGGGAGTTGCACGCCCGCGCCCACCAGCTCTGCTTCATCGCAAACTCCGTCAACTTCCCGGTCCTTCACGAGCCGAGAATCGCGGTCACGTAACGCGACCGCGGGCGATCGCCCGACCAGAGCGGGCGGCAGGGCGGCGAGTCCGCGACACCCGGTGGCAGGGCGTCGGCGAGCCCGACAACCGGACATGAGGGACCCCACCCCCGGCCCGCGGCAGGGGTCGGGTCCATGGTGTCCGCTCCCCGGGGCCCGAAGCTCACCGACGGTGGCGCCGAAGCTGCACCACCGAGGGTCAGGCCTACATAACGCCGATGACGATCAGGGCCACCACCACGATCGCGAGCACCACCACCGTCGCTACCACGCCAGTCAACCTGGGCGGATAGCCGCCGGTGTGGCGCGCCACCGTCGCGTTGCGCATGACCAGCGCTGCGCCCCGGGCGGCCTTTTCCTCGGTGAGCTCAGATTGCAGCTGCTCTCTGGCGCTCTTGATCGCATCGCGTTCGGCGACCGCCTCCTGACGTGCCGCCTTCGCCGCATCGCGCTCTGAGGCGGCGGCATCGCGGGCGGCGAGCGCCGCATCTCGGGCGGAGAACGCGGCGTCTCGTGCGGAGATGGCCTGGTCGCGCGCCGCCAGCGCATCACGGCATTCAGTGAGGGCCGTCTCCCGCGCGGCGGCAGATGCATCGCGCTCCGAAAGCGCCTTGTCGCGTGCCGCCTCGGCCGCGTCACGTTCGGACACGGCGGTGTCCCGCGCAGCCACGGCTGCGTCGCGTTCGGCGAGGGCGCGCTCTTGGGCGGAGCGAGCGGCGTCGCCTTCCTCCACAGCGGCCTTGTGCGCGCTCATAGCGGCATCACGCTCGGCCGCTGTCTGATCCCGTTCATGCTGGGCTTCGTCGCGCGCGCGTGTCAACTCATCGACCTCGGCCGTCAATGCATCCATCTGTGCCGCGGCACGGGACCTTTCGGTCTTTGCTGCTGCAAGCGCTCGCTTTGACTGCCTGATCTCCCGCTGGGTTTCCGCGATCTCGCGGGAGAGCGTTTCCATGCCCCCTCGCGGGTTCTCCTTGCCGTCGCCCGCCTGACCGTTAGGTATGGGCAGCGCGATGGATATGTCAGGGGCCACCGTCAACTCGGCTTCTGCGGGCTCGCCGTCTCCAAGTTCGCCCGGGAACAGCGCTTCCCATGGCTGACCTTCCTCTGGGCCCCATGGTTTGTGCGCGAGATCCGCGAGCAGCCTGGTCTCGCGTCCGTCACCGCTCAGAGTGAGGGTCGGCCGCATAAACCGGCGCCCACGAACACCGAACCAGCGACCCTCCAGCAGGCAGCCAGCTTCCGTGGTCAACTCGAAGCGATCGAGCTCAAAGACGACGCCGCCCATCCGAGCGTCCGCTGGCTTGAACGCCTTGGACATCAGTCCGCAACGTTAACGGCGCAAGACCGATCTGGGGTGCCGCGCAAATCAGATTGCAGCGACGACACGGCCTGACACGACCCTCGCCAGTCCTACCCGGTGCTGGGCACGGTGCGATCTCCGCGTCGCATGTGCTCGCTGCGATGAGCGCCTCGGGTGTCTGTCGGCCTCCGGCCGAGCAATGCGCCGCGCAGAGCGCATCGCGATCGCCACGAGCGCGGTCGCGCACCCGCTCGTAGGCGCGGCGCCGGAACCGGGGCTCGCGACCGCCCTCTCCGGGACGCTGTTGAGTCTTCTCCACGGCGGTCCAGCGTGTTATGGCCAGCGCCGCGTCGGGCTCCACGGATGCAAACAGCCGACACAGGACCAGCGCGCACGGTTCGCTGTCGCCAGCAGAATTGCAACCATGACCTGGAGGGCAACAGGAGTGCATGACGCGTCGGCTAGCCTCGTTCCTGGCCGCTTCACCGGAGCTTGGCCGAACTCAGACAGTCGTTCCTCCCCGCGGCAAAAGTCCTGGAAATTGGCCATAACGGACATGACGGAGGGGCTCGAGAAGGCGCACGAGGCGACTTCGGAGGGGCCCGAGAAGGCGCGCGAGGCGACTTCTGGTCCGCCCGGGAATGGACCCGGCGTCCGCCGGCGGCTCGTCCGAGCAGCGGGCCGGCTGCTGATCGTGGCCGCTGCGATGGTGGCGGCGATGGGGGCACTTGCCGGGTGCGCGTCCGCGACGTGGACCATCCAGCCAGGGCCGCTCCCGGTCGGAAACCTGTTGAGCTATGCGAACTCGGACTTCGAGGGCCATGCTGACTTCACCCCTGTCCACAACGCCGCCATCAGCGACTCCGACGTGGCGTTCCTGCACGCGCACTCATTGCAGGACACGGTGGACCACGCAGGCCTTTCGGTCTTCAGGCTTCAAAAGAGCGACGCCATTGGCGTAGGTGGTTCCAACACCTACACGCTCAGTGCGTACGTCAAGCTCTCATCGGCGTCGCGTGGCCAAGCGCTGAGGTTCGGACTGGCCTGCTACGCGGCGCCGGGCCGGCTGCTGAAGTGGTCCTACACGCCCGCGATGGCCCTGGTCGGAGAACGGTCCTGGCAGTACGTCGAGGCTCAGACCACCGTTCCTTCCAGATGCGGCCACGTGGTTGGCTCGCCACAGCTGGCTTTCATGGGCATGGCGGCGGGCGAGGCCGTCAACGTCGACGAGGTGACGCTGCGGCCCTACAGAGCGGCGCTCGTGATGGGGGCACATGGGAACACTCAGGACGACGGCCGGCTTTACTCCTACACGGCCACAGACTGGCTGCACACCAACGACCTGCTCGGGCCACTCCAAGCCGACAAGGTCTTCTACGACGCCTCAATGCCGCTGCCCTCGAGCTGGGCGGACCCTGCCAACAACTGCTACGAGATCGAGCGCGCGCTACCCCGGGCCGCGTGGCCCGAGTGCGTGATCACGTACAAGGTGAGGGAGTCAGAGGCGCAGATTCAGTCGTTCCTCGCTGGCTTACCCGCGGATCAGCAGGTGATGATGGTGTGGTGGCAGGAACCCGAGAACGACGCATTCTCCGGCTGCCCAGGGGCGGCCGGCGGCAACGGTCCGAATTTCGTGTGTTATTTCGAGCAACAGTCGAGCGAGATCCGGCAGGCGGCGGCAGCGGACGGAGTAACGCCGCAGGTGCTTGTCGCCATGGACGCGGAGACCTACGCCTACCACCCCCGTGTCGGTCCCGGGCGCAACCAAGCCCTTGAGGGACACTACGGGGAGGCCGCCCGCAACGGTACGAGCTGCTCGTTCATCCCGCCAGGCTCCTACGTGGACGTCTACCTGGCCGACCAATACGCATACGACGCGACCAGCGACCTCGATGCGGGGCCCAGGGAGCGGGCATACAACTGGCAGGACTGGCTGGCGTGCGTCCTGCCGCAGAACAAGCCGATCGGGGTGGCCGAGTACGGCGTCAACCCGGGCGACTCCAACCCGTCTGGCACGGCCTCGGCGATTGCGGCCAATGCCTCCTATCTGGCGGCTCTCCCCACCACGACGCACGAGGAGATGGCGATGTGGGCGCTGTGGGACTCGGCGCCCGGCAACTGGGCTATCGACAACGAGCCGGAGGCCGTCAGCGTCTGGCGGGCGGCCGTAAGCCAGAACGGCGGAGCCAGCGCTGCCGCCGCCGCTCTGCGGGCGCGACGCGGTCACCACGGGCGCGACCGCGAAGCATCGCGCACTTCGCGTGCGACCGCTTCGGTCCTTCCGGGGCGTCCCTATTCGGTGCCGAAAAAGCCACCGTGGTGGCTCGAGAGCACGTTTACTTTTTGACCGGTCGCAGATGTTCGGTGAACCAACCCGCCGCAGCGCTCGCGGCACGCTCGAACTGATCTGTGTAGGCGGAGAAGTGACCGCCGGAATACAGCTCGAGCCGTTTGGGCTCGTGCGCTCGATTGAATGCCGCCAGTGCGAGATCGGTGGGGCAGACGGAGTCGGTGTCGCCCACGATCATCAGCAGCGGTGTCGGCGCGATCCGCTCGACGAACGATCCAGGTTCATATTCGGAGTAAAGCTCCAGTGACCGCAGCGTAATTTCGTTGCGCCATTTGCGAAAGCGCCACTGATCGTCGGCGGCTGCATTCTGTCCGGTGAAGAACTCCCAGGCATCGGCGCTCGCGTGCGAGGCCGCGCCGCCCTCCGTCGGAGCGACGACCATGGGAACCATCTTCGGAGGCTCTCCGCGGAAGCGCGCGTGTCGATCGGCGTCAAAGGCTTGGCGCTGGCCGGCCAGGGCTTGCGGCGGGGTTCGCCGCAAGGTGGATTCCCAGCCGCTGATAGTCGGCACCTGTGAAACCACACATCCCACCCGCCTGTCGATCGCGCCCACCACGAGCACGTGACCGCCGGCGTAACTACTTCCCCACACCCCGATACGGGTTGGATCGACCCCTTCGAGCGTTTGCGCAAAGGTAATCGCGTGCCGATAGTCACGTACCTGGACCCAAGGGTCGAGCTCCTGCCTGGGCTCCCCGTCGCTATCGCCGAAGTTGCGGTGATCGTAAGCGACCACCACGTGGCCGGCGCTCGCGATTACCGCCGCGTATTTGTCGAGATAGAACTCCTTGAGGCAGTTGTAGCCATGTGCCATGACAACCACCGGGGCGGCCGAGCCGATAGAGCGGGGGCGATAGAGCCAACCCCGCAGAGTGACTCCCTCGGCATCGAACTCGATGTCAGTGACGTCGTATGAGCCGTCCTGGTCGGACACGCGGCTACTATGACAAACCGCTGTTCGAATGACAAAAACCAGCTGCTCGACCCCGCGAGTGGGCTCGCGACGGGCGACGCACCGCGCATGACTACAGCGATGCCGCGGGTGTCGCTGTTCATCACCTGCTTCAACGACACGATGTTCCCCCAGACGGGCCGCGCGACCGTGGCCGTGCTCGAGCGTTTGGGAGTGAGGGTCGACTTCCCGCTGGAGCAGACCTGCTGCGGACAGATGCACTTCAACAGCGGCTACGCCGATGAGACGGTGCCTTTGGTGCGGCGGTTCGTGAGGGCGTTCGCCGATGCCGAGCTCGTGGTGTCCCCCTCCGCTTCGTGTGTGGGGATGGTCCGCGATTACTACGGCCGCGTCGCGCAGCTCTCCGGCGATGACTCATTGCAGCGCGAGGTGGACGCCGTGCGACCCCGGGTGCTGGAGCTCACGGAATTCTTGGTGGACCGGCTGGGGGTAAACGACGTCGGCGCGTTCTTCCCCCATCGGGTGACCTATCACCCGACCTGCCATGGTCTGCGACTGCTGAAGCTCGGCGACAGGCCGCTTTCGCTCCTGCGCTCGGTCAAGGGGATCGAAGTCATAGACCTGCCGGAAGCCAAGGAGTGCTGCGGGTTTGGAGGGACCTTCGCGATCAAAAACCCCGACACTTCGGTCGCGATGCTCGCCGATAAGGTCAGGACGATCCTCGACACCGGGGCCGAGATCTGCGTAGCCGGCGACAACTCCTGTCTCATGCACATCAGCGGTGCGCTCTCGCGCCAGCGCACCGGGGTGCGGGCCATACACCTCGCCGAGGTACTTGCGGCTACGGAAGCTAAGAGGAGGTCATGACCGGGTCATCCGAGCTACGGCTTGGCGTCGTGGACGCGGCCGATCATCCGCCGTTTCCCGAGGCTGCCGCAGGAGCGCTCGCCGACAGTCAGCTACGGCACAACCTCGGTCACGCGACGCGCACGATCCGCGCCAAGCGCGACGCGGTGGTCGGCGAGGTGCCCGACTGGGAGGAACTGCGCGAGGCCGGACGGGCCGTCAAGGACCGCGTGCTGCGCCACCTCGACGATTACCTGCTCATGCTGGAGACCGCCGTGGTGCGGGCCGGGGGAGTGGTGCACTGGGCGCGGGACGCCGAGGAGTGCAACCGGATCGTGTGCCAGCTCGTGGCCGGCCACGGGGCGAAGGATGTTGTCAAGTCGAAGTCGATGGTGACCGAGGAGACCAAGCTCAATGAGGCGCTGGCCGAGCGTGGGATCCGGGCCTGGGAAACGGACCTGGCCCAGCTGATCATCCAGCTGGCGGGTGAGACCCCGTCCCACATCCTCGTCCCGGCCATTCACAAGAACCGGGAGGAGATCCGCGAGCTCTTCCTGCGCGCGCTCGACGACGCACCGGAGAACCTCTCCGATGACCCGGCCGCGCTCGCCGAGGCCGCGAGGCGCCATCTTCGCAAGCGTTTTCTGGCCGCGCGCGTCGGGATCAGCGGTGCGAACTTCGCGGTGGCCGAGACGGGGACCATCGCGGTGGTGGAGTCAGAGGGCAACGGGCGCATGTGCACGACGCTGCCCGACGTGTTGATCACCGTCATGGGCATCGAAAAATTGATCCCTACCTGGCAGGACTTTGAGGTCTATCTACAGCTGCTTCCCCGCTCGTCGACGGCCGAACGGATGAACCCGTACACCTCGTTATGGACCGGGGTCTCGCCAGGAGACGGGCCGGGCGAGTTTCACCTCGTGCTCGTCGACAACGGGCGCACGAACGTCCTGGCGGATGAGATCGGACGCCAGGCGCTGCGCTGCATCCGGTGCTCCGCGTGCCTGAATGTCTGCCCGGTATACGAGCGCACCGGCGGGCATGCATACGGATCGACTTACCCGGGCCCAATCGGCGCAATTCTCACCCCGATGCTGTCCGGGCTGGACGCCGCCGGGTCGCTGCCGTACGCCTCAAGCCTGTGTGGGGCCTGTTATGAGGTCTGTCCGGTCAAGATCAACATCCCCGAGGTGCTGGTGCACCTTCGCCATGCGGAGGTCGAGCACAGGGCCCACGACCGCGGACTTGTCGGGAGGTTGGGTGGTGAGAAGGTCGCGATGCAAGCGATGGCACGGATCTTCGCCAGTCGGCGACTGTATGAGGCGGCTCAGCGCAGCGGAAGGCTTGCTCAGCTGCCGCTCGCCCGCTCAGGAAAAATTCCGGGGCCGCTGAAGGCGTGGGCAACGGCCCGCGATCTTCCGGCGGTGCCCGACGAGAGCTTCCGCGACTGGTGGCGACGGTGCAGATGACCGAAACCCGCGAGCAGATCCTCGGACGGTGCAGATGAGCGAAGCCCGCGAGCAGATCCTCGCCCGGATCCGCAGTGCGCTGGGCGACGTTCCATCGGATGAGCAACCCGGCGATGTCGCCGCGCCGCGCGAGTACCGTCGCGGGGTCGCTATGGAGCCGTCGACCCTCGTCCCGCGGTTCGAAGAGCGGTTGCGGGATTACGGCGCCGGGTGCGACCGAACGCTGTCATCGGACCTGGCAGACGCCGTCATAGGGGTCTGCGCCGAGCTTGGCCTTCGCAGCCTGGTGATTCCGCCCGACGTGCCGGCCGGCTGGCGCCCCGATGGAGTAGCGCTACGCGAGGATCACGGCCTGAGTACCGCGGAGCTCGACGAGGTCGACGGGGTCCTGAGCGGATGCGCCGTGGCCATCGCCGAGACGGGCACGCTCGTGCTCGACGGCCGTGGCGCGTCCGGCAGGCGCGCGATCACCCTGGTCCCCGACCACCACATCTGCGTGGTGACAGTCGACCAGGTGGTGGCGATCGTTCCCGAGGGGATCGCGCGGGTTGCGCCCAGCGTGCTCGAGCACCGTTCCCCGATCACCTTCGTCTCCGGACCGTCGGCGACCTCGGACATCGAGCTCAACCGCGTGGAGGGCGTGCACGGCCCACGCCATTTACACGTGCTGATCGTTTCGGACGAAGCCGAGCCCACGGACGACTAGACGAGCACCGGCCCAGCGGCGACTAGACGAGCACCGGCCCAGCGGCGACTAGGCGAGCACCGGCTCAGCGACGTCGAGGACGATTGCTTGCTCCTCGCCATCTCTGGCCACCACCCTTGTGCCCTCGCCGATGCGTCCGTCGAGGATCGCCCGCGTCAGCTCCTTCTCCAGCGTGCGCCGGAGATGACGCTTCAGCGGCCGGGCGCCGAACTCGGAGTCAAACCCCTCGCGCGCCAGCCGCGAGACCAGCGCCGGCTCGACTTCGAGCACCACGCCGCGCTCGGCCTGCAGGCGCCGTGCGATCTGCTGACAGATGAGCCGACCGATCTGCTCCACCTGCGCCTCGGTCAGCGCCTCAAACACGACGATCTCGTCGATCCGGTTCAGAAACTCGGGCAGGAATGATCGCTTGGCCGCCGCCAGCATCCGGTCCTCGGCCGGGGCTGCCTCGCCACCGGTGAACCCGATTGGCCGCTTTGCCTGCCCCGCTCCCAGATTGGAGGTCATCACCACGACCGTGTTGGTGAAGTCGACCGTGCGGCCTTCGCCGTCGGTAAGGCGACCGTCATCGAGGACTTGGAGCAGCACATTCCAGACCTCCGGGTGGGCTTTTTCGATCTCGTCGAGCAGGACGACGCTGTAGGGGCGCCTGCGGACGGGCTCGGTCAGCTGGCCGCCGTCGCCGTAGCCAACGTAGCCGGGCGGCGAACCAATCAGCCGTGCGACCGTATGAGGCTCCCGGTACTCGGACATGTCGATCCGGACAAGGGACTTTTCGGTTGCGAACAGCCGCTCGGCCAAGGCCTTGACCAGTTCGGTCTTGCCGACTCCCGTCGGACCCATGAACAAAAAGCTGCCCAGGGGGCGATCGGGCTCAGACAGGCCCACGCGCGCGTGGCGCACGGTCTCAGCCACAGCGTGGACGGCGTTGTCCTGGCCGATCACCCGGCGGTGAAGGTCCTCCTCGAGATTGCCGAGGCGCTCGAGCTCGCCTTCCACCAGCTCGCCGACGGGAATGCCGGTGCGGGCTGCGACGACTTCGGCGATGTTCTGTTCGCTGACGGTCATGCTCGGCTCGGCGGATTGGGCTTCCTGCTCGCCAACTCGCCGCTCGAGTTCATCTATGCGTTGCTTTATCTGACCGGCTTCCTCGTATGCCTCCGCATCGACGGCGGCCTGTTTCTCGGCGTTCAGCTCCTCCAGCTCGATGCGAAGCTCCTCGGACTCGCGGTCCGCGCTGCGCAGGCGCAACCGAGCCGCGGCCTGGTCGAGAAGGTCGATCGCCTTGTCCGGCAGCCGGTGCTCGCTGATGTAGCGATCCGACAGTCGCGCCGCGGCCTCAAGCGCTGCATCGGTGATTTGCACACGGTGATGCTCCTCGTACTGCGGGCGCAGTCCGCTCAGGATCTCCACGGTGTCTTGCGCGGACGGCTCCTGCACCATCACCGCGGAGAAGCGTCGCGCCAGGGCGCCGTCGCGCTCGATCTTGCGGAATTCGGCCAGCGTGGTCGCTCCGATCATCCGTAGCTCGCCGCGCGCCAACATCGGCTTGAGCATGTTGGCGGCGTCCATCGCGCCCTCCGCCGCACCCGCGCCGAGCACGGTGTGGAGCTCGTCGACAAAAAGAATGATCTGACCCTTGGAGGCCACGACCTCCTCAAGTGCCGCCTTCAGCCGCTGTTCGAACGCGCCGCGGAACTGGGTGCCGGCGATCATTCCGCCGAGGTCCAAGGCCACCATGCGGGCATCGCGCAGCGATTCGGGCACCCGGTTCTCGGCGATGCGCAGGGCAAGACCTTCCGCGATCGCCGTCTTGCCGACGCCCGCCTCACCGATCAGCGCCGCATTGTTCTTCCGCCGGCGGCTGAGTGCCTCGATCACCTGCTCGATCTCGCGCTCGCGGCCGATTACGGGATCGATCCGGCCGGCCTTGGCCTCGAATCGTAAGGTCACGCCCGAAGTTGTCCAGGGCCGGCGTCTGCGAGCGCTGACGTGAGCGCTGAAGCGTAGCTGCGCCCATGCCGGGACCTGCGAACGGGCCACCCTCAAAGGGGTTTGAGCTAGACGGCGTGGGCCCGAGCGTACCGCCGCCGAAAGGGCCGCCACCGCGCTGCTGGGCGATCGCCGCCCGCGCGCAGCGCTCGCAGAGGAAGCCGGGTCGGCGCTGCCCGTCGGCAACGAACGTCACCTCAAAGGTGCCTGGACGCTCCGCACATACGTCGCATAGACGCACGTCTTGGTTTTTCTCTGTATCCACGTTCAGTCTTTCGCTCGAAGAAATCTAAGTTGCTGCAAGTGAGATTTTAGTAGATCCGGAGGGTATGTCCGGTTAGACGGTCGGGGCCCGGCCAGGCGACGACAGGTAAGGTCACGGCCGTGTTTCCCCGCACCGAAACTCCGTCTTCGAGCGAGCCGCGCGAGGCATGATCTTCAAACAGGTCACCCACGATGACCTGGGGTGTGCGTCGTATCTGATCGGGGACGAGAAGGCCGGTGTCGGTGCGGTGGTCGATCCGAAGTTCGAGATCGACGATTACCTGGAGCTCGCGCGGTACATCGGAATTTCGATCGAGCACATCCTGGAGACGCACAACCACGCGGACCACGTGTCCGGGCACGGTCGGTTGGCGGCGGCGACCGGGGCGACGATCCACATCCACCGTAGAGCCGGCGCCGCATACGAACACGAGCCGTTCGAAGACGGCTGGGAGCTCGCGCTGGGAGCGGTCAGGGTACGGGCGATCCACACCCCGGGGCACCGGCCCGAGCACACCGCCTTTGCAGTGACGGACTCACGGCGCAGCGATCAGCCCTGGGCGGTGCTGACCGGCGACTCGCTATTCGTCAACGACGTCGCTCGCCCTGATCTGGCGATCGAGAGGGAGGAGGGGGCACGCGAGATCTTCCATTCTCTGCATGACCGGCTGCTTACGCTGCCGCCGGAGACCGAGGTCTGGCCCGGGCACCTCGGCGGCTCGCTGTGCGGCGGTGCCGGGATGGACATGAAGATCTCCTCGACGCTGGCATACGAGCGCGCACACAACCCGATGCTCAGCGAGGGCGATGAGGCGTCGTTTGTCAGGCGGGCGATTGACAGTCTCGGCCCGCAGCCGCCGAACTTCGAGGCGATCGTGAAGCTCAACCGCGGCGAGCTCCTCACCGTAGGCGTCGAGGTGCTGCCGCTGACCCCGCGGCAAGTGCAGGCAAAGCGCGGTCAAGGTGCGCTGGTGGTGGATGCGCGCACCGACCTTCAGTTCGACGAGGCGCACATCCCCGGCGCGGTCTGCATCCCGGCGCTCCAGGCCGGGTTTGGCACGCGCCTCGCGTGGCTCGCTGACCGCGATCAAGAGACGGTGCTCGTGGGACGCGACGACGAGGATGCTCGCCACGCAGCGATGCTTGCGCTGGCCGTGGGAATCCGCCGGCTCGGTGGCTACCTGGCCGGTGGGATGACGGAGTGGCGCCGCGAGCACCGGCCCGTGGAGGACGTAGAGCGCCTCGAGGTCGAGCGCCTGCCCGAGCGCGCACAAGCCGAGCCGGAGCTCCAGCTCCTTGATGTGCGCGAGCAAGAAGAGCACGACGAGGGCTACATCCCCGGGTCGCACTTCGAGCCGTGGCACGACATACACGAGCTTCCCAGCGGGCTTGACCCAGAGCGGCCCGTTGCGGTGCTATGCGCCTCCGGGCAGCGCGCAGCCGTCGCCGCGAGCCTTCTTCAGCGCTCCGGCGCGAGGCGGGTCATCCACGTGGTCAACGGTGGTGTCCCGAAATGGGGCGAGCTGGGTGAACCGATCGAGCGGCCCGGGGGATAAACCCTCGAAGGCAACCCGCGCGGTCTTGGTCACTTGAGTCCGAGCGGCTGCGCGTAGGCGGCGTTGGCCTCCGCGTGGGTCAGGTAGTGATTTACGACCAGCTGATTGAGCACGTGGCGCTGCCTGAGCTTGGCAAGCGCGTAGTGGTCGAGCGGATCGAGCTCGGAGGGCGCCTGGGGTAGCCCGGCGAGCATCGCCGCCCGCGCCCAGTCGAGTCTGGTAGGGGTGGTGTCGAAGTAGCCGCGGGCGGCGGCGAAATCCCCCCAATAGCCGTTCCCGTAATAGACCGCGTTGAGGTACATGTTGAGGATCTGCGCTTGGGAGTAGTCGAGCGAGAGCTTCACGCCGAGCCCGATGTCTTGAAGCGTCGCCGAAAGACCGGTTCCGTGTCCGTAGAGCTGCTTGGCGAGCTGCTGCGCGATCGTGCTGCCGCCGGGGTCCTGATTGGTCTGAAGGGCAGCGAGGGCTGCACGTCCGGCGCCGTCGGCGATGTTGACGAGGAAGTTCGAGTAGAAGTGCTCGTCCTCGACGGCGACGACGGCCCTGGCGAGCTTGACGGGAGGAACCCCTCCGTTGTAGGCGCCGTGGTGGACGTCGAGGACCTGCTCCACCCGCTGGCGGGCATCCCCGACCCCCGGCAAGGTGGCCAGGTATATCGCCGCGGCGGCTAACACTGCCGCGAACAACCCAACCACGATGCCGCCTGCGATGAGCAGCCGCCGGAGCGCTCGACGGCGCAGCTGTCGTGCCCCGCGGCGCGACGGCGACGGGGGCGCAACGGCGCCAGGCGCCGCGCCGGCACTAGCGTCTCCGTGTGCGTTCTGTGCAGTGATCGCCTTGGTGGTGCCGGGGCGCCGGCGACGGTGGCTCTCTGTCGCCTGGTGGCCGAGCGCGCGGGCACTCAGGCTCGCGCGTCGACGGTACGGTAGGGGCGCCAATCAATGCGGCGCTCCCACACCCAACAAACATACAAGTGCGAATCGTAGCCAGGCCCGCCGTCCCCCACATCGAAGAGGCCCGCCGTCCCCCACTCGAAGAGGCCCGCCGTCCCCCACTCGAAAAGGCCGACTAGTGCTGGGCGTGTCGGGGCTGCCCGGACGCCGCGTGGCCCGGGTCGGCGGCGCCGCGCCGTGCGGTGAGCCAGAACAACGTCGCGAAGATCGCCACGCCGAGGAGGTTGAGGGCGAGCTTGTAGTTGACCTCGATCGAGCTGAATATGTCCGCCCGGGTGGGGCGCGGTCCGGTTGGGATCAGTCCAAGGCCGCTGAAGATCCCGCTGACGATGAGCGCGGCGACCACCATCGTGACGAACATGAGCACGGTGATCCGCACCGTGTACCTGGTTCCGTAGTACTTGCGGTAGATCAAGAGAATCGGAATCACGATCAAATCGGCGAACAGGAACGCGACGACACCGCCAAACGAGATCCCGCCGGACCACAGCACGGCAGCCAGGGGGACGTTGCCGACCGAGCAGACGAAGCTGATCACGGCGATGACGGGGCCGATCACCACATTCTCGATCGTCGGCAGAGGCGCCGGGGCGTTGTGAATGAAGAGGTGCTCGAAGAAGCCGTTGCCGAGCTGAGCGATGAAGCCCGCGAGCAGGAAACCGACCGTGATCTCCTTGTAGAGCATGTGCCAGTCGCCTCGGAAGTTGTATGCGACGTCGGTCCATGCGCGCATCGAAGTGAGACGCTCGCGCCACGGCAGGTGCTCACCGGCCGCGTGGTGAACGTGCCCGCTGTCTGCGTCGCGGGCATGTTCACGCGCCTGGGACTCAAGCCCGCGGCTGACGAACAGCCGCAGCAGCAGGGTCATCAGGACGATCATCACGATCCCGCCGACGTATTCGGCGAGCGTGAATTGCCAGCCGATTAGCACCCACAGGACGAGGCCGAGCTCCCAGACTAGGTTTGTCGACGCGAACTGAAACGCCAGGGCGGAGGCCGCGCTTGCGCCCTTTACGAACAGGGATTTCGCGATCGCGATAGCGGCGTAAGAGCACGACGACGACGCGGCTCCCAGACCTGTGGCCCACCCGACCGAGCGGGCATCCGAACCGCTCATCGCCGCCTCGATCCGCCGGCGGGGAACCCACGCCTGCACGATTGCTGAGATCGCAAAGCCGAGCACTAGCGCCCACCACACCTCCCAGGCCATCAGGAACGAGTCCCTCAGTCCATGCCAGATCACGTCAAGGAATCCCATGTATCAGACGCTAGCAGTACCCCTAGGGGGTAGAGGTACATGCTATCGTTTTGTCCATGCCGAGGAACGATGCTCCAACCAGGGGATATACCGCGACCAAGGATCAGCTTCAGGCGCGCCTGCGGCGCATCGAGGGCCAGATTCGCGGAATCCAGGGCATGGTCGAGGACGACCGCTACTGCATAGACGTCCTCACCCAGATCTCAGCTGCCCAGGCCGCGCTCGACAAGGTCGCCCTTGGCCTACTTGACGGTCACGCGCACACCTGCGTCATGGGGGCTGAACCAGGGCAGCAGGAGGAGCGGACGGAGGAGATGATGGCCGCAGTCGGGCGGCTCATGCGCCGCGGCTAAAGGCATTGTGGGAATCGGCGCTGCTAGCAATACGTGAGCACGTATTCATGCGATAATACGCGATGTGACTCACGGATCAGAAGCGGATCCCTCATTCCTCTCGGCGGGGACCGCGCGCTCCGTCGCGGAAACGATGCAGGCGCTGGCCACGCCGAGCCGCGTTCGCATCCTCAGCCGCCTAGCTGCGGGCGCATGTTCTGTCGGCGAGCTGGTGCGCGATGTGGCGATGGAACAGTCGGCCGTCTCACAGCAGTTGCGTGTGCTGCGCCACCTCGGACTGGTGGTCGGCGAGCGCGACGGCCGTCAGATTATCTACGCGCTCTATGACGACCACGTCCGGGCGCTTCTGAGCGAGGCGGTCTCTCACACCGAGCACCTGCGGCTGGGGCTGGCCGCGCGGCCCAGCGAGCAGGCGATTGTGGCGTGAGTGCCAACGGGCCCGCAATTCTCGCCGCCGCGGCGGGGGTGGCTTTGGGACACGCCATCTTGCCCGACCACTGGGTACCGCTGGCGGTGTTGGGTCGGACACGGCGCTATCCGCTTGCGCGCGTGGCGAGGCTCTCCGGTCTGGCGGGGATCGCCCACGTCCTCGTGTCGGTCGTTCTCGGCGGCGTGATCATCGCTGTCGGCCTGCAGTTCCGCTCGGCGATCGAGCATGCCGAGGGCTCGATCGTCGGAGCATTGCTGATAGCCACGGGCATCGGCTTTTTGGTCTTTGAGCTCACCGGACACGGGCATGGCCACAGTCACGACCACGGCCACGAGGACGCCCATTCCGACCACGGCCATGAAGCCACCCATTCCCACCACGGCCACGCCGACCACCGCCGTGGCGCCTCGCGCTCGGCCCGGCTGCGCGGGCTCGCCGCGGTCATGGTGCCGTTCGGTGCGGCCGCCTCCCCGGACCTCACCATCCTCCCGGTGTTCCTCGCCGCGGCGGCGATCGGGACCGCGACCGCGATTAGCTCAGTCGCCATCTTCGCCGCCGTGACCATCGGCACGATCGTGGGCCTGACCATGGCCGCCACCCGCGGCGGTTATGAGATCCGCGGGCAGTGGCTCGAGCGGTGGGGTAACGCCCTCACAGCGCTCGTGCTGATCGGCATCGGAGCGCTCGTGCTTACCGGCGTCATCTAGCGGCTGGGGTCCGGCCGCAGGTCCTTGGGTCCGGCCGCAGGTCCGCGGTCCGGCCGCAGGTCAGTCCTCAAGCCAGTGCTCGATCAGTCGCCGGGCGATCGCGGTCCGTGGCGGCAGTAAGAGGTCGACGTCCCCAGCGGGCGGTCCGTCCCAGGCGTCCTGACGCGCGGCAGCCTCAGCCAGCACCTCACGCGTGAACCAGCGCGCGTCCTCGAGTTCGGGATCCGTTCCCGGCGGTTCGCCGGCGATCCACGGGACCGTGAAGCCAAGCATCAGCGAGGAGGGAAACGGCCAGGGCTGCGAGGCGAAGTAACTCGGGTGGCCGACCTCGACGCCGGCCTCCTCGGAAACCTCCCGGGCGACTGCCTCTTCCAGACTCTCACCCTGCGAGACGAATCCCGCCATTGCGGAGTAGCGCTTGGCGGGCCAGCTGCGCTGACGGCCCAGGAGCACTCGATCACGGTCGACCACGAGCATGATCACCACTGGGTCGAGCCGGGGATGATGATCGGTACCGCAGCGGTCGCAGTGCCGGATATGACCGCCCTCACGCGCGACCGATCGCGCGCCGCAGACCGAACAGAACCCGTTGCGTCGGTGCCAATTCAGCAGGCCCGCGGCGTATGCCACGATGCCGCCCTGGTCCTGCGAGAGCGCCGCAACCGCCTCCCGCAACGCCACTCGCCCGTTGGCGACAGCGTCCACGTCGCCGAGCCGGCCCTGCCAGCCGATCAGCGGCGGACGCGTCGCCTCCTCCACTGCCGGGCCTTCGTCGAGGGCAAACAGCGGTCCGTCACGCCCGATGCCTAACAGCACGGGCGGCTCCATCCCAGGCGGCGCGCTCCCCAACGGGAGGTAGTCAAGGCCCCCTTCGCTCATGGCCACCCCAGCGGTCCCGGCCACCAGCACGCGAGCGCGCGGATCTGCCTGCTGAGCGGTCAGCCACGCGTCGTCGCGCCGGCGTCCGTCAGAGGCCCGATCGAGCTGAGCTCCGGTGAAGGCATTCGGGTCAAACACGCCATAACCATCGCACGGTCGCGACTGGTTCGCTCGACGGCGGCTTGCAGTACGGTCCCCGACAGTGGGGTCAGGCAGATGAGGGTGGCTCGGGCAGTGGCACTACTGGCCGTGGGAGTGCTGGTCGCGGTCGCGCTGGCCAGCAACTCGGCGCCGGCGAGCAGTTCGCAGCCTGCCCGCGACGCGCACCCTGGCCGCCACGCGCACCCTGCCCTCCGCACGCAAAACGCCCTCCTTCCGCGGCACTCGGCCAGGCTCACCGGAATTCACAAGATCCGCCACGTTGTGATCATCATGCAGGAGAACCGCTCGTTCGATAACTACTTCGGCACATATCGGCGGGCAGACGGGATCCCTGGGCTCGCCGGCCACCCCGGCCGGGTGCCGTGCCTTCCAGATCCCCACCGGCGGTGCGTGCGTCCGTTTCACGACCGCCATGACCTCAACATCGGGGCGCAGTTTCACTACAAGGATGCGCTCGCGGAAATCGACGGCGGCAAGATGGACGGGTTCGTCCGGCAGCAGAACACGTTTCGGTCCTCGGTGCCTCCCCACGACACGATGGGCTACCACGACGGCAAGGACATTCCCAACTACTGGACCTACGCGCGCGACTTCGTTCTCCAGGACCACATGTTTGGGTCGATCCCCTCGTGGAGCTTGCCCTCCCACCTGTATCTGGTCTCGATGTGGTCGGCGCACTGCAAAAAGCACAACGACCCCTCCAGCTGCACGAATGCCCGCGAATCGCCGGGCGCTCCGCCTGGGTGGGGTGGAAAGCACCCGCCGCCCATCTACGCGTGGACCGACCTCACCTACCTGCTGCATAAGGACCATGTGAGCTGGCGGTACTACATGTTCACGGGCATCGAGCCCTTGTGCGAATCCGACGCCACACAGTCATGCGCGCCCGTCACCGGTGGATCCCGGAGCGCCTCGATCTGGTATCCGCTCAAATGGTTCGACACGGTCCGAGGCGACCACCAGGCCAGGAACGTGCAGTCGGTGCGCCACCTTTACGCCGCGGCGCGCACCGGAACGTTGCCTTCGGTCTCTTGGGTGGTACCTAGCGCGGCTGTCTCGGAACACACCGACGGGATAGGGCGAGTCAGCGCCGGGCAGACGTACGTGACCGGGCTGGTCAACACCCTCATGCGCAGTCCGGACTGGAAGTCGACCGCGATCTTCCTCACCTGGGATGACTGGGGCGGCATGTATGACAACGTCGCCCCACCCCACGTGGACAAGAACGGGTACGGCCTGCGGGTCCCGGGCCTGGTGATCAGCCCGTACGCCAGGCGGGGCTATGTAGATCACCAGATCCTCAGCTTCGACGCCTACGCCAAGTTCATCGAGGACGACTTCCTGGGCGGCCAGCGCCTCGATCCGAAGACCGATGGCCGGCCCGACCCACGCCCCGACGTGCGCGAAGACGTCTCCCAACTCGGCAACCTGATCAAGGACTTCAACTTCAGGCAGAAGCCGCGCAAGCCGGTGATCCTGAGGGTCCACCCGAAAACCGACCTGATCGAGCACCCCAGCGCTCCCGCCTGGTTCCCGAGCGGCTCTTCTGCGTGGGGCTGAGTCCGTCGCCGTGCCCCTGCGAGGAGAACTCTTGATACGCTCAGAGTCGCGTCTTCGAGGCGCGGGATGCTTTCAGTCGATCTAAGGCATTGCTCAGGGGTGCAGACATGAGCGGGAGCGCTAGACCGCTACGACTACGCGCGATGAGAGCGCTGGTCATCCTGTGTGCGGCCTCGGCGCTGCTGGCGACAGCCGCCATCGCCGGTCCGGTGGTCAGAGCGAGGCCCGCAAACCGGCATCGCCCCTCCCCATCGCCGTTGCGTTTGGACGGCCGGCTTGCCGCGGCTGGAAGCCGACTCTGCAAATCGCTCCGCGTCCCGGCTCAATCGGTCACGGAACTCAGCTGCCAAGCATTGCAGCGCGCGGTCAGATCGGGGCCCTATCCCTTCCTCTGGCAGATGACCCAGGTGATCAATGCGACCCTGATCGCGGGGTCCAACGCGCCGCGATCAGCCCGCCAGAAGTACGCCTCCCAGGTGTACGCGAGCCTTCACCACTACGCTCATCCTTCCTTCTCCACGGGGCTTACAGCAGCCGCCGCCGGCGGACTCCACTATTACGATGACGACGCATGGGCGGGTTTGGACCTGATTGAGGCCTACAACCAGAGCGGCCAACGCCAGTTGCTTCAGGCCGCAGCCGGCGTTCTGACCTACCAGCGAACCGGAGAGTGGCGCCCGAGCGATCCGCCCGATCAGCATATGTATCCGGGAGGGATCTACTGGAACGCCAACCGTCGATTCCGTGCGCTGAATGCCACCGCGGCGACCGCGCAGCTGGCGCTCGAGGTGTACCAGGGGACGCATGCTCGAGGTGACCTCGCTCTAGGCAAGCAGGAGTACAGCTGGGCTCGCCAGGTATTGGGTAATACGAACGGCTTGTACAGAGAGCGTGTCGACCCGGGCGGAACGGTCGAGGGCAACGGCGAGGACAACGGCAACGGCTTCATGATCGGAGCAGGCGTTCTTCTGTATCGAGCCACTCATGACAAGCAGTATCTCGATCAAGCAGTGCAGACTGCGAAGGCCAGCGTGAGCCACTTCACCACGCCGATGCTCGAGTACACCTGTCCTGCATACAACGCCAGCTATTTCGCCAATCTGGCGGGGCTACACCATGTAGGGAAAGCCAGCAGTCAGTCGCTAAAGGCATACGCTAAATGGGTGACAGAGCACACTGATGCTCATACCGGCGTCTTCAGCGCCCCGCACTACCACTGTCATGCCCCGTCCCCACAAGCCGGAGCCGTGGGAACGCTGAGCCTCCGAGCAGTCGGTTAGCTGGAGCCGCTGGTGGGAAAGCCGAGCCGTGTCCTGCTCGCACTCGCTTTCGTCTTCACGATGGCGGTGGGAGTCAGCTCGGCGAAACCGTCGTCGCTGCTTTCAACAAGTCAGGGCCCGCCCGCACGCCCGTCGATGCAGCCGACCGCTGCGCCCGCACGCCCGTTGATGCAGCCGCCCGGATTCTCCGCGCTCGCTGCACCGAACACCGGCAACCAGCTTTACGCGGACAGCTGCTCCTCAACTTACGACTGCTGGGCTGTCGGGTTCTATGCCAACAAGGCCGGCGCCAGACTCGGTCGCGCGATTCATTTCCACCACGGCACCTGGTCGGGCGGCTCAGTACCCGAACCAAGCTCCCGCAATGCCGCCGGTTACGACTACCTCGATGCCGTCCATTGCAATTCCCCGACCAGCTGCTGGGCGGTCGGGTACTACGGAAACAAGGCAAAAGCCTCTCGCAACGAGGTTCTGCACTGGACCGGGAAGAGGTGGCAGAACGTCGGCATCAAGCAGCCGGCGGGATTCGCGAACGGCGCAGATCAGAACCAGCTAAACGGCGTCACCTGTGCCTCGGGACGGGACTGCTGGGCAGTCGGTGATTACACGAACCGAGCGGGCGCGTATGTGAACGCGGCGTTCCACTGGGACGGGACGAAGTGGACGCTCGTCCCGACGCCAAACTCGCACGGCACCGCCAACGGCGAAGAGAACGTGCTCGACAGCGTCGTTTGTAACTCAAAGTCGGATTGCCTGGCGGTCGGCTATGGCCGCACCAGCAGCGGGCAATACGTACCCGAGGCGCTGCACTGGACCGGAACCGCATGGGCAACGGCGCCGACCCCGAGGCCGGGACGAACGGGCGCGCACGGCTTTAGCTACCTAGAAGGCCTCACCTGCTCGTCGGCCTCCGAGTGCTGGGCGGCCGGCGGCTACAACAAGGGCCTTGGATACGACAATGCGATCGTCCACTGGAACGGAACCAGCTGGACGCAGGTGACCACACCCGATCCCGGCAGGCGTGTGGGGGGCAGCGAGCTCACCTCCGTCTCCTGCGCGTCGCCAACGAGTTGCTGGGCGGTCGGCTTTTACTACACGAAGAACGCGGAGCTCAACGAGGCACTGCTGTGGAATGGGAAGCGCTGGCGTCGGGCGGCAACGCCGGAGCCTGACCATGCCGCTTACGCTCACATCCTCCGCGGCGTCGCGTGCGCGTCGGCGGTCAAGTGCTGGGCCGTCGGCTACCTCTACAGCGCGCCCGGATTGTCGCTGGGCCAGCAGTTGCTGCTGTGGAACGGCAAGAAGTGGGCCGTGCCCTAGGGGCCGACGGCCCGACGTACCGGGGGGAGCCTCGATTGACCTCGCCGTAGGTCGCGGCGGGCGCCTTTTCCCTCCGAGCGGCGGCGTATGATGCCTGGCGCCGACTGAGGGAGGTCCGTTGTTTCGCTTCGCAGCTTCGCGTCCAAGGAGCGGCGTAGTTGGTGCACTACTACTGGCGGCTGTAGCGATCGCCGGCTGCGGCAGTTCGTCGACGGGCAAGGGACCGGTGACGATCAACTGGTACGTGTTTCCGGAGCCGTCGGGCTCGTTCGCCAAGGCGGCCGCTGAGTGCAGCGCGCACTCCGGAGGTCGCTACACGATCAGGATCAACCTCCTCTCGACCGCCTCTGACCAGCAGCGGGTATCCCTGGTCCGTCGCCTGGCGGCCAAGGATCCCGCGATCGACATCCTGGCGATGGACGTCGTCTGGACGGCGGAGTTCGCGACCGCGAAGTGGATCCGGCCCTGGCCTGCGGCGCTGGCGGCGAAGGTGACCAAAGGCGATCTCGCCGGCCCGATCGCGACCGCGACCTGGAAGGGCCGGCTTTACGCGGCGCCGATCAATTCGAATACCCAGCTGCTCTGGTACCGCAAGGATCTCGTCAAGCAGTTCGGCGGCCCGCCCAAGACCTGGGACCAGATGCTTCACGAAAGCGAGACCCTTGCCAAGCAGGGCAAGCCGCACTACATCGAGGAACAGGGCGCGCAGTACGAGGGGCTCACCGTCTGGTTCAACTCACTCGTCAACTCGGCCGGCGGGCAGATCATGACCAGGTCAAACAAGGTGGTCATCGGCCATTCAGCCGAAGTGGCAGCGTCGCTCATGCACCGGCTCGCGACCGGCCCGGCGGCGGATCCGACGCTCAACGTCGACATGGAGGACCAGGCTCGGATCCAGTTTGAAGCGGGCAAGGCCGCCTTCCAGCTGAACTACCCGTTCGTGTATCCCGCAGCGCAGGCCGACGTGCCGAAGATCTTCAAGGTGATGGGCTACGCCCCCTTCCCGACCGTGACTCCCGGCACGAAGCCGCGGGTCTCGATCGGCGGTTACAACCTCGGGGTGTCGGCGTACTCGACCCACCCGCAGCTTGACTACCAGGCGATCGACTGCTTGACGCAGCCCAAGTACCAGGTCATCTACGGCGAAAAGGGAGGCCTTCCTCCTGTGGACGGCAGCGTGTACGGCCTCGCCTCCTTCAAGAAGCAGTATCCGTTCGCCAGCTTGATCAAGTCCCAGCTCGAGACCTACGGGATCCGCCCCCAGACACCGGCCTATGCGGACGTCACGCTCGCGATCCAGAAGGCGCTCTCGCCGACCTCGAGCATCGATCCGGCGACCGTCGTCAGCACTCTCACAAGCGAGATCAAGGCCGCCCTGTCCTCGACCGCACTGCTATGACGACCGTTGCCTCGACAGAGCCCGTCCCCGTCCAGCCGCGCCGTCGCCGGTTGACCGAGCGGGCACGGGCAGAGCGCAAGCTCGCCGCGCTGCTCATCGCACCGGCCGCGATCGTGATGATCGCGGTGACCGCGTATCCGATCGTCACGACGGTAGTGCTCTCGCTGCAGCGGGCCGACCTGCGCTTTCCGGGCCAGAACAGGTGGGTAGGACTCGACAACTACGGCCACGTGCTCACCGCGGCCGTGTGGTGGCAGGACGTCTGGCACACCGTGATCATCACGGTGATCGCAGTCAGCATCCAGTTCGTTTTGGGGATGCTCCTCGCCCTCGCCATGCACCGGACGCTCGTGGCGCGAGGGCTACTGCGTTCGGTCGCGCTCGTCCCGTACGCGATCGTCGCGGTCGTGGCCGCCTACTCGTGGAACTACGCCTGGTCGCTCGGCAACGGTGGGTGGATCCCGCACCTGCTGGGGCTGTCGAGCGACCCCCTCAGCCATCCGGTCACGACCTATGTAGCGATCATCATCACCGAGGTCTGGAAGAACACCCCATTCATGGCGCTACTGCTGCTCGCCGGCTTAGCGCTCGTGCCCGATGAGCTGCACGAGGCGGCGAAGGTCGACGGGGCGACCGCGTGGCAGCGGTTCTGGCGGATCACGATCCCGCTGATGAAGCCGGCGATCCTGGTCGCGCTGCTGTTCCGCACGCTCGACGAGTTCAGGATTTTTGACGTGATCTACATCTTCAATCAGGGTGCGCAGGGCACCGAGTCGATCTCGATGCTCAACTACTCGACGCTGCTCGATCGGCTCAATCTGGGCCTTGGCTCCGCGGTCTCGGTGCTCCTGTTCCTGTGCGTAGCCGCGATCGCGTTCGTGTTCCTCAAGGGGTTCGGCGCCGCCGCACCGGGGTCCGCAGCGCAGCCGTGAACCGCGTGGTCGAGAAGCTGCCATGAGCCACCGCGCCCGTAGCCTCACCGGATGGTCCGGGGCCTTCTTCGTGATCGTTGTGTGCGCGCTGGTGCCCGTGCTGTGGATCATCTTCCTCTCGCTCAAGACGCCGGCAACGGTCACCGACGGCAGCTTCATCCCGCACCAGTGGACCCTGTCTAACTACTCCACGATTTTCAGCACGGGCATATTCACCGACGCGCTGCGCAATTCGATCGGCATCGGCCTGATCTCGACCGCGTGTGCGGTCGTGCTCGCCTCGGCGGCCGCCTACGCGATCGCCCGGCTCGACTTCCCGGGTAAACGCCTGATCCTGGCGCTCTCGCTCGCGGTGGCGATGTTCCCGCAGATCTCGCTGGTCGGCCCGCTTTACAACCTGTGGCGCCAGATCGGCCTCTATGACACCTGGCCCGGGCTGATCATCCCTTACATGACGTTCGCGCTGCCGCTTTCGATCTTCGTGCTGTCGTCCTTCTTCAGAGAGATCCCGTGGGAGCTCGAGCAGGCCGCTCAGGTCGATGGAGCCACGCCGTTTCAGGCCTTCCGCAAGGTGATCGCTCCGCTGGCCATGCCCGGCATCGTGACCACGTTCATCATCGTTTTCATCATCTGCTGGAACGACTTCGTGTTCGCGATCTCGCTCACGTCGACGACCGCCGCCGAGACCGTGCCGGCCGCGATCGCGCAGTTCCCGGGAGCCTCCCAGTTCACCATCCCGATCGGAGACATCGCGGCCGCGGCGGTCGTGGTGACGGTTCCCGTGATGGTGCTTGTGCTGCTCTTCCAGCGACGGATCGTGGCCGGTCTCACTGCCGGCGCGGTTAAGGGATAAAGGAGCCTTATGGCCGAGATCGTGTTCGACGACATCACCAAGCGGTACGGCGACGGTCACGAGGCCGTCAAGCATTTGGACCTCGAAGTCACCGACGGAGAGCTGATGATCCTGGTGGGTCCCTCCGGCTGCGGGAAGTCGACCGCGTTGCGGATGGTCGCGGGCCTCGAAGACATCACCGAAGGGCAGCTCAAGATCGACGGAGATGTGGTCAACGACCGCGCGCCTAAGGATCGCGACATCGCGATGGTGTTCCAGAACTACGCGCTGTACCCGCACATGAGCGTTCGCGAGAACATGGGTTTCGCGCTCAAGCTGGCCAAGGTGCCCAAGGCGGAGATCAACCAGAAGGTGGAGGAAGCGGCGCGGATCCTCGACCTCGAGCAGCACCTGGACCGCAAGCCGGCCAACCTGTCAGGTGGCCAGCGTCAGCGTGTCGCGATGGGGCGTGCGATCGTGCGCAGCCCCAAGGCGTTTCTGATGGACGAGCCGCTCTCCAACCTGGACGCCAAGCTCAGGGTGCAGATGCGAACCGAGATAGCGCGCATCCAGGACCAGCTGAAGACCACGACCATCTATGTGACCCACGACCAGACCGAGGCGATGACGCTTGGCGACCGGATCGCGGTGATGCGTGCCGGCGTGCTGCAGCAGGTCGGCTCGCCGACCAACCTCTATCAGGATCCGGTCAACCTTTTCGTGGCCGGCTTCATCGGCTCCCCGGCGATGAACTTCCTGCCCGGCGAGCTGAGCGGCGACGCGGTGAAGCTGCCGATCGGGACCCTGGAGCTGCCGGAAGAGGTCAAGCGGCGGCTCGAGCGCGGGCCGGGAGGCGGGCAAAACGGAGTGATCGCCGGTCTGCGGCCCGAGCACTTCGAGGACGCCTCGCTCGCTTCGGACCGCGCACACGGAGTGTCGTTCAAGGCGAGGATCGACGTGCTCGAATCGATGGGCTCCGAGTACTACGCGTACTTCCAGCTCGGCTCCGAGCACGTGAGAGCCAGCGAGCTCGAAGAGCTGGCCCTCGACGCCGGCGCGACCGAGGTGGGCCAGAGCAGAGAAGGCACCGTGGTGGTCGCCCGGCTCGACCCCGCGAGCAGGGTCCGGCAGGGAGGGGAAGCGGAGCTGTGGTTCGACTCGCGCCGCGTGGCGCTATTCGACGAGGAGAGCGGCAAAAGCCTGTTGGCGGGCCGTGACAACGGTCATCAGTAGCGCCTTCGCCCGCGACCAGCGTCGGCTTACGCTTGGTCGATGGTCGCGAAGCTCATTGCGCTGGTCTTTCCGCTCGGTCTAGACACGTTCGCGGTCGCAGCCGCTCTGGGAGCACTGGGGGTTTCTGAACAGCGGCGGCTTCGAATCTCGCTGCTGTTCACCGCTTTTGAGGCTGGGATGCCGCTGATCGGGCTTGCGCTCGGCGCTCCGCTCGGTCGTGCGCTCGGCGAGACGGCCGACTACGTCGCGATCGCGGTGCTACTCGGCTTTGGGCTCTACACGCTGCTGCGCCGCGAAGACGACGACGAACGCCTCAGCGAGCTGATCGAGCTTCGCGGCCCGAGCGCGATCCTGCTGGGCGTGAGCATCAGCCTCGACGAACTCGCGATCGGTTTCACGCTCGGCCTACTCCGCCTCCCAGCCGCGCTGGTGATCGTGCTAATCGCCGTGCAGACGTTCGTCGTCACTCAACTCGGGCTGCGCCTCGGACATCGGCTCAACGAGCGGCTACGTGAAGGGGCTCAACGCTTCGCCGGACTTGCGCTGACCGTACTGGCCCTAGTGCTGCTCGCCGAAAAGCTGATCACCTAGCAAGCTACCACCGAACCCGCCGCTTGGGGCGGACGGGGCGCGGTGGGAAGCGCCGGCGTTCCTCTTCTGTCATCTGGCGGATCACCAGCGAGCCGTTCTTCACCTGCTCACGGACCACCTCGAGTTTCTCGGCCCGTTTCTCCTCGGCTCGCTCACGCCCAGTCTTCACGCCGCCACCTCGCCGGTGACGTGCGCCTGACGGGTTGTTTCAGCCGTCATACGTCGTCCTCCGGACCGGTCGACCGGGCGTCCGTGTCCTCGTCGAGCACCGTGTCGTCGTCGAGCGCCGTCTCCCCGCCGAGCGCCGTTTCGTCGTTGAGCGCCGTTTCGTCGGGCTGGGACTGGCGATTCTCGGCGGCGCGCTTACGCGCGTCCTTCTTAGCCTGCTTCTCCATGCGGCGCTCTCGAAGCCGGCCCTCACGGGCGAGTTTCGCGAACGTAGTCTTGCTCTTGCTGCGTGAGGCCATGTCTATCCGGTGCTCTGGGCGAGAATCCTGGCTAAGTTGCTGTTCGTCACTAGATCACCCGCACATTCGCCGCGGCTGGTCCCTTGGGACCCTGCTCAACGTCGTAGGACACCTTCGCTCCCTCAGCGAGAGACCTGAAGCCGTTGGCGTCGACCGCCGACTGATGGACGAACAAGTCCTTGCCGCCTTCATCTGGGGTGATGAACCCGTAGCCCTTCTGGTCGCTGAACCATTTCACGGTCCCACTTGCCATTTCCGCACTCCTTTGGTCTTGTGCCGCGTACCAGGAGAGCTTGAAAGCAAGACCTGCGAGCGCTGAACACGTTTGCGGTCCCGAGACCTGAACCGGCGCTGATTCATGTGACGTTAGCAGCGAACACGGCGTTTGCGGATGGGCACCGTCGGGCTCGAACCAGCGACCACTCGCGTGTGAAGCAGGGATCAGGCAGCTTTTATCCTGCTAATCGCGATGATGTGCGACCGGCGTCCTTCTCTGCATATCCTCTAATAGGGCTCGGTTTAGGCGCCCGCGCGGACCGCCTGATCGATTCGATCTCCTCAAGTCGATCCCGGTCACCTCGACGATCTTCTCGTCGCTCGGCTCGCGGCCCAGGCCGGTCACCAGCATGCGCTGCGCACGACCGATCTGGTTGAGCTTCTCGACGATGTGGGCCGGGATCCGGATCGTGCGCGGCGCCTTGTCCGCGAGCGAACGCGCGATCGTCTGGCGGATCCACCAGGTGGCGTAGGTCGAGAACTTAAAGCCCCCTGCGGTAGTCGGACTTCTCCGCGGCGCGGACGAGACCGAGCGTGCCTTCCTGGATCAGGTCGAGAAACGGCAGCCCCTGGTTGCGGTAGATCTTCGCGATCGAGACCACAAGCCGCAGGTTCGACTCGACCATCCTCTGCTTCGCCTCGAACGAGCCGCGCTCGACCACTTCGCGAGCTCAACCTCCTCCCGAGAGGGCGAGAACCCCCGAGCGGATTAAAGCCCGCGGTCACGAGCGTCCTCGGCGAGGGCCGCGCCCATCGCTCCGGGCTGGATCTGGGCCTGGAGCTCGGCGATGAGTTTGCCATGCCGCTCCGTCTCCCGGTGAACGGAGTCCTGTAGTCCCTCGACGAGCTGCTCGAGGTGCGCGACGCGCGCTTCGAGCGCGCGCAACCGACCATCCTCTAGATCGCCAGCGTTTCCCGTACGCGATGAATCCGCGGCGGGTGCCACTCGGCGGATCTGGCGGATCCGTGCAATCAGTCCCTCGGGCTCCCGCATCATCGTCGCGTCCGGCGTCGTTTCGGTTGAGATGGGCGGGCCGGATACCGGCGGCGTTCTTCGTCGGACATCTGGCGGATCACCAGCGAGCAGCTGTCCATCTGCTCGCGAACCAGATGACGCTTCGCCTGGCGCATCTCGCCGGTCTTCTGGCGCGTCGTCTTCATGGAAAGCGGCCTACTTCCGGGACCTTGGACCGACCATGACATCCGTTTCCTTTCTGCGGCCGGCACGTTCAGGCTGATTAGGGGAGATTCGCTGCGTCGACCGGGGAGAACCTCATGGGCCAAACGCCACCCACTCATTCCACGCTAGCACGCGCGACACCCGGGCCAATCCGGATGCGGCCCACGGCGCTCCAGCACGCAGCGGGAGAAAGCTTCGCGCTGCTCGCGAGCAGGAGCAGATTCGGAGGCGTCTCCATGAGGACCCCCGCTAGAGCCAATCACCCGGGGCGGACGCTTGTGGCTGAGTCGCTATGCTGCCCATACGGGTCGAGCATAGGTTCGACCAAAGCGGTGCCCCGCGTTTTCGCAGTCGTTGCCTCGTTGCACCCTCCGCGTTTCGCAGCGCCCATACCCAGGAGGGACGAGATGGCAAGCGGAACCGTGAAATGGTTCAACGCCGATAAGGGCTACGGCTTCATCACACCTGATGACTCCGACAAGGATCTGTTCGTGCACCACAGCGCGATCCAAGGCAACGGCTTCAAGTCGCTGACCGAAGGCGCGAAAGTGAGCTATAACCCCGAGCAGGGCCCCAAGGGTCCGGCGGCCGCGAACGTCCAAGCGCTCTAGCATCGACCGAGCAATCAGCAAGGGATGGGGCGCGCGCCTACGGTCGCCGTTCACGACACCCGACGGGCCCGATACCGCAATCCAGCGGGGTGTTTAGTCGCCACTGGTCAGCGGCCAGACCTAACTACCCCGGAGGAGCATGACCGCGGGACTCCGAGCCATCGGTCGCGACAGCCGGTCATGGCTTCCGCGTTCGGTAGCAGGGGATCATCGGGAGTCCAAGCGCATCTCTGAATCGCCAGATACCCCCGAGAGCTCGCCCCTCTGCAGCCAGACGAGGAGCAGGTTCTCCAATCCGCCGCGCTCGCATCGACCGCCACGACCACAGGCGGTCGAGCCCCGACGCGACTTGCTCTCATGAGCGCGATGGTGTAGCGAGCTAGCGGGCGGCGCGGCCGAAAGACACAACAGGCGATGGCCCTCTCCAGCCCGACGGCGCGGCCGTCTCCCGTGCAAGCTACGCGCGCCGCGGCCGCAGCTGCCTTCCGCTCTGTAGATCGCGACGTCGGCGGTGCGGTCAGGCTGCGGGTGATCGCGCTGTTCGCTTGCGTGCTGATGTTGAACTCGGCCGATGCGGGCACGGTGGGCGCGGTCGCCCCCGAGCTGGAGCGCTCGCTTCACATCTCAAATACCGAGCTCGGACTGATCGCCGGCGTCGCCGCATTGGCTGGTGCGGTCGCGACATTCCCGGTCGGTGTGCTCACCGACCGCGTGCACCGCGTCCACCTTCTGGCGGGGAGCATCGTGCTCTGGAGCGCGGCGATGCTGGCAAGTGCGTTTGCCCCCTCGTTCTCGGTCCTGGTCCTCACCAGAGTCGCGCTGGGTGCGGTGACCGCAACCGGCGGGCCGACGCTGGCCTCGCTGACGGGCGACTTTTTCCCCGCCGGAGAGCGAGCGAAGGTCTGGGGCATGATCCTGACCGGGGAGCTATTGGGGCAGGGCATAGGCGTGGGCGTCAGCGGGAATCTCGCGAGCGTCCTGTCATGGCGATATGCCTTCGGGTGGCTGGCCCTCCCGGGCTTCGTCTTGGCGGCGGCGATTTGGAAGCTGCTGGTCGAGCCTGCGCGGGGCGGTCAGAGCCGCCTCCAGCCTGGCGCCCAGCAGCAGCTTGGTGCAAAGGACGCGCAGCGCGACGCGGCGCGCGCCCCGCAGCTTCCTGATGGGGGAGCGGGACAGGAGCAGGAGCTCGCACACGCCGTCGTGTCAAACCAAGGGCACCAGCCGCACGAGCGGCTGGTCTTGACCGAGGACCCGGTGCGCATGCCGCCTTGGAGGGCGATCAAGTACGTGCTCAGCGTCCGCACGAACGTGGTCATCGTGATCGCGTCTTCGCTCGCGTACCTGTTCTTAGCCGGTCTACAGACCTTTGCGGTCGAGTTGATCCGCAGTCGCTACCACCTTGGCCAGCCAACTGCCAGCGCGATTCTGGTGTTGGCCGGCGTCGGAGCGTTCGTCGGAGTCGTCACGGCGGGGCGGCTGGCGGACCGGCTGATGCGAAACGGCAGACCGAGCGCCCGCGTCGTGGTGGGCGCAGTCTGCTATCTCGCGGTCCCTTTGGTCTTCGGGCCGGCGGTGCTCAGCCCTTGGCTGATCGTGACCGTGCCGCTGTTAGTCGTCAGCGGCGGCCTGCTCACCGCTCCGGGCGCGCCGCTGAACGCCGCTCGCCTGGACATCATGCACCCGCGCCTGTGGGGCCGGGCCGAGGGGGTGCGCACATTCCTGCAGATGCTCGCCTTCGCGTTGGGGCCGCTGATCTTTGGCACCGTCTCACAGCTGCTCGCAGGCCACCAGGGCGGCGGGAGTACCAATGGAGACGCCGGCGCCAACGGCACAGCTCTGGCCGACACGTTTCTGATCATGCTTGTGCCGCTCGCGATCGCTGGCGTCAGCCTCCTCTGGGCGCGCCGAAGCTATCCCTGCGACGTCGCTACCGCGGTCGCATCAATGCAGAGAAACCGCGAAAGCGAGCAA
The DNA here is from genome assembly GCA_035650455.1 of Solirubrobacteraceae bacterium. Classification (GTDB taxonomy): domain Bacteria; phylum Actinomycetota; class Thermoleophilia; order Solirubrobacterales; family Solirubrobacteraceae; genus Palsa-465. The sequence goes on along the minus strand of DASRHQ010000091.1, from coordinate 14,917 downwards.
CTTGACGATCCCGAATTGGGCAGTAACGCGCTGACCCTGCCTCAACCTCGGGAATAAACCGCAATTTCCTGATAGAGCAATGCGTTTGGGGCCGTTATTCGGGCCCGGTGAGGTCCCGTTCAAATCCTCGCCGCCCCGATTGAAGAGCCCCTCGATGCCGCGCGTTCCAGGGCGCTTGTATGGATTTAGGGCCCACTCGTGGCGGGTGGAGCATTTGACAAGGACCGGTGTGCGCCCGCTAGCCATACGATGGATGACCATCATGTGCAATTCCTGTTCGTCATGGCCGATGCATGCGTAGGCGCGGAGCTGGCCGAACTCACGGTGGAGGTTCTGAAGCGATGGCGTGCAGTATTGCGGCGTTCCAACCGCAGTCGAGGTCGACCAGTCTGATGCTGCGGATGGCTGCACTCTCCGTGTCGGTGAAAGCGTGGTCGTTTTAGAGGAGGTGGTCGAGTTCCGTGTGCGGCCACCCCGGTGAAGCTCGGGTCTCCACCGACCCTGAACGACCGCTGAGACCCACAACATGGTCTCGCTGTTGGGGTCTGAGCGGGCTCGCTCAAACCGGGATGCCTGAGATCCAGACGGTCACCGGTCTCAACCGTCGCTTGGATGCGGTTCTCGAGGTGTAGCTTGGCGCCGCCGCTGGAGATCTGCTCGGCGATTTGTTCGTACTGACTATGAGTTGGCGCGAGATCTCGCGGCTGCTGTCACCGCTCGCACGGTGCTTGAGATCTCGAGCTCCCTGATGACCCCGCGGGCTCGACCTCGACTGCCACCGACGCGTGACCGCGCGGAGGCGAGGAACCCGAGGATAATGATCGACACCCACAGGCCGGCCATCGACTCGTCGGGGTGCTAGGTGGGATTTGTTTCTCGCGCTGCGCGTCCTTGACGTCTCCGTTATGAACTCGATCACGGAAATCACCATCCTCGGAGGCGCGCGCCATCGCGTTGAGGGCGACGTCAAGCACGTTGAGCAGGTGATCCTCGATGCGGCACGTGGGTCGATCCTGGAGTTCGCTTGGCTCACCGAAGCTGAGACGGGAGAGTCGCTGGTCGTCAACCCCGAGTGTGTGGTGATGCTCCGGGCTGTGGGTTCCTAGAGGGCGGCTGACTTGGCGCGGGCCCTCGCGGCGCTCGCTGCGCGCCGGGATGCCCCGCTTCGAAGTCTCACTGCCTGTCACATCGGCCCGCGACCGTTCCCGGTCATTGATCCCTCGCGAGGGGTGCGACGAGCTAGAGTCGAACAGGTTAGGCCAGTGCCGGGGCCCGAAGGGGTCGGTTTAGCGATGGTGCTCTTCGCGACGCGCCCGAATCTGTTCTTGCTCGCGCTCGGAACGACGTTTGCGTGCCGCTTTCTGTGCCTGCTCGTTCCGCCGCGCTATCTCCTTCTTGAGCTCGGCGAGCGCTGCGTCCGATGTCGATCGTCCGGGTCCGGGTTGGTGAGTCTGCTTCGTCATTTGACGTGCACCCCTCGGCGCTCCCTACGGTGACTGAGCCACACGACGAATGCGAGAGCGATACACCGAGCGGTGGAGACTGCCCTTTCACTCTACCGCGCGCACGTGACCCGGCCAGCGCATCCAGCGGTGATCGCATGCGAATCCGGCGCGCTCCGCGACCGCCGCGCCTGTGCCCACCGCGCCTGGGTTCCCGCCGGGCGCCTTCCAGTTTGGCACGGTCTCACCGAGCCCTAGGGGTAACACGAAGTTGCACCCGCCGCGTCAGCGCAACCGGCATACGTGTGATCTTCTCCTCGGCACACGTGGCCGCCTGTCGTCGCCATGGTCCGGGCAATCGCCGCCAACGCAAGCGCACGCCCGGCCTCGGCGAACGCGACCAATCGGCCGACGTTCTATGGTGCGCCGGCGGCGATCGAGTCATGGCGGACGAGGATGCCGCCGCTGATCGCGATGAGATTCGCCGCCACCGCCGTGAAAGCGATCACCGCGAGCGCCGGTCCAATCTGAAGGCAGGACGCGCTCACCACCAGTGGTAGACGCTCGCTACTGATCCCGCCGCCCGTGCCCAGACCTTCGCTGCCTTCGAGCAGTCTCACTCCGTTTTCGCTGCTCCTTGCGTAGCACATGGGACAGTCTTAGCGATTCAGCAGCGCGCTCACGGACGGCTTTGGCCCTGCGGATAATGCGCCCGTAAAACGCACTCTCGTTTCGACTGCCTTCCATAAGCTCCATCATCGCGCTTCCCGGCCGTTTCGCAAACGTGATGTTCGGGCTGTGCGCCGGGGCTTTTGTGATGGGCACGGCTAGGTTGAACCAGCGATCTCTCGCGTGTGAAGAACCCGGCAGGCGACCGGCCGAGGGCAAGATTTCCCTGCATTTGGCTTGGTTTCGGGCTCTCGGCCGACGCCGTCCGAGTACGGGAATTTGCGAGATTTCACGGGGTTTCGGGCAGCAGTGGCGTGCCTGCTGCCCGATCCTCGTCAGTTAGAAGCCGTAGAGAAACTTCACCAGCTGTTCTTTCCCGCGCAGCGTCCGGGTGCAGGTGACGTGGTTCCCTTCACCCGACGAGGACGTCCGACTCTTGCAGTGGAAGCCGCGTGGATTGTGGTGCGCGGGCGAATAGCCGTTCGCGACCTTTCGAGCGCCACGACAGCCGATGCGTCGAGCTCGAAGATCGCCCCAGGGATGGCTCGGGTTGTTCGAGCTTCCGCAATGGCGAACATGGCCGGCGGAAGCAGTGAGATGAACGTAGCTGGCGGAAGCCGTCCCTGAGATCACGGCAAACGCAGCCGCGGTGGTCACGATCGCAAGCTTCATGGTGCTCCTTGTGGGCGTCTCACGCGAGAAGCGTGTCCAGGACTGAAGCGCAACCGTACTCCGGGGCCTTAGCCAGCGTCAAGGCGCCTTCTGTCCGATCGCTTCGCGCAACGGCGGCAGATCGTGCGCACAAGCGTCCCTCGGCCCGGGAGGCCCGCAGCCGAGATTTCAGGCTACGCGGCTACCCCGCGGTCGTCGGCACGACCGACTCAAAGAAGTCGCCGCCTAGATTGCCCTCGAAGTAGTGCGCATGTGTCTGTCGGATCGTTTCGAGGGAGTCAGCGCCGATCAGCACGATCTCGATGCCGTCCTGGCCTCGATACTGCGCCTCGCACTCGGCGTACGCGTCGATCGCAGCCGCGGTGTCCTGTCCCAGGTCTTTGGCGTCGAGCAACCGATGCTCGACGAGGCTGTAGATCAGGAGGAAGTGGTGGATCGCCATGCGATTAGGTTCACTGGAAGTATGGCCGGACCTGCTCCCGGACCGTGCCGAACGCGGTGAAATGCTGGCGGCGGCGTGCGTGCCAGGCTGAGAGGATCACGGTCAGGGAGTCCAAGACGAGCGCCGGCGTGCGGCAGGTTGACGTGCTGCCCGCGCTGCGGGACGTGCTGGTGATGCTCGAGCGGGGCGGGCCGAACGAGCTGGTCTTTCCGACCAGCAACGGAAAGACGCACGGGCCGAGCAACATTCGTCGCCGGGTGCTCGCGCCCGCGGTGAAACGCGCAAACGAGCGGTTGCAGGACGCTGGTGAGGTCCCGCTGCCCGAGCGGCTCACGCCGCACAAGCTGAGGCACAGCTACGCGAGCCTCCTGGCCGCGCTCGGCATCGACCCGGGCGCGGTGATGGATCAGCTCGGGCATACCGATCCTGCGTTCACGCTGCGGGTGTATCGGCACGGGATGCGCCGGGACGAGGCATCGAAGCGGGCGCTGCGCGAGCTGGTGGGCGAGGCGCCTATCGGGCAGCAGTCGGGCAGCAGTGCGGTGGTTGCGTCCGCAATGACCGCTGAATCCCCGATGGGCACGGCTGGGCTTGAACCAGCGACCTCTCGCGTGTGAAGCGAGCGCTCTCCCACTGAGCTACGCGCCCGGTGTGCGGATTCTACGCGGGTCCGCGCGCGGGACCCCCACGGGCGCTCCACCTACGCAGAGCCACTTCCAGCGTCCGTGTAGGGTAGCGCCGAGGGTGCCTGGTTCAGTGCTGATCGCCTTTCCATGGCCGATGTGATCGTCATCGGCGCTGGCTTTGCGGGTCTTGCGGCCGCGACCGACCTCGCCCGCGCCGGCGTCGACGTCGTCGTGCTCGAAGCGCGTGCACGCGTGGGCGGTCGGGTCTGGTCCGAGAGCATCGAGACGCCTCATGGCGACGCCGTGATCGAGCGGGGAGCGGAGTTCGTCTTGGCCGGGTACCAAACGGTTGAAGCGCTTGCAGCCGAGTACGGGCTCTCGCTCGTCGCCACCGGGATGAGCTACTACGTCCGGGAGCCACGAGGGATTGCAGGAGTCGACGCACAAGCTCTCGGAGAGGCCGGCCGGATCGTGGCCAGCGCCGCTCATCACAGCAACGCCGGCTCGGTGCAAGACGTGGTCGCCGCGAGCGGGGTCCCGCGACCACTCGCGGAGGCTGTGCTCGCGAGGGTGGAGATCTCTTGCGGGCTCGAAGCCGGCCGGCTCGCGCCATCGGCGCTCGAGCACGTCGCCTCGTTTGAGCCGCTGCCGAGCCACCGGATCGCGGCGGGCAACCAACGCCTCGCCCTTGCGATGGCCGGCGCCATTGGATGGGACCGGGTGAAGCTGAGCACACCGGCGTTTGCGCTCGATAGACGCGGCGGCCGGATCCGAGTGGTCACGCGGGAGGGATCGATCGACGCGGGGCACGTCGTCCTGGCGCTGCCTGTGACGCTGCTGCGGGAATTGGCGATCGACCCTCCATTGCCCGAGTTCAAGCTCAAGGCACTTGCCAAGGTCGAGGTCGGTCAGGCCGCCAAGCTCCACCTTCCGCTGGCCGTCCCCGCGTCCACCAGTGCCGTGATGAGCGTCCCGGATCGCTACTGGTGCTGGACGGTCACCGGCGCCGACGGACGCGTCACGCCGGTGCTCAATTGCTTTGCCGGGTCGTCGTCCGCGCTGACCGGCCTAGAGATCGCCGACGGCGCCGTTACCTGGGTTGCCCGTGTCCTGAAGCTTCGCCCTGAACTCACGCCGGTGTCGTCGGCCGCCGTGCTCACAACCTGGCATGACGATCCCTGGGCGCGGGGCGCCTACCGGGCTCAGGGCCTTGCCGCGGTGGACGAGAGCCAGCTCGAGGCCCCGGTCGATGGGCTGCACTTCGCCGGGGAGTACGCGGCGGGACCGTTCAGCGGCCTGATGGAGGGCGCACTTCGAAGCGGACAGCGGGCCGCGGCGGAGATCCGCAGCGCTCGCTGAGCGGTGGGGGCGTCCGGCGCTCAGCGCCCCCCGGGGCGCCGCTCGCGAGCGGCGCCCCGGACGCGTCTTTAGCAGCGACAGCGCGCTGACTAATAGGAGTTCGTGCGGTCGAGTCCCTTGCGCACCTGCTCGGCCAGCTTGTAGGGATTGCCGACCTTGAACTCGTGAGAGAAGTACAGCTGGGGATGCTCGGCGGTCTCCTGGTTGTAGAGACAGCCGATGTCCCAACCCATGCTCCGCATCGTGCCCACGACCTTGTCGATCTCGCTCGCCACCATGCCGAAGTCGGGAACGACGGCCGCGTAGCCGCCCTTCTTACCCAGCGGCTCGAAGGCGATGTTCGTGGCGATGTTCGTCTGGGGCTTCACGTGGATCCCGTTGATGTAAATCGGGTTGCGCCTCGCCACGTACACGGTCACGACGCCACCGTTGCCAACTTCGTAGTAGTAACCATGAAGGATCTTGGTGAGCCGCTTGGGGTCAAGCGACGTGTGGGGGTGCGCCGGCGGCGCCTGGGGGAAGGGGGTCGCGGTCACCTTGAGAGCGTTATGAAGCTCATTCGCGAGCTTGACCGGATTGCCCTCGCCTCGATAGTGGATGAACCAGACGATCGGCTTGAAGTCGTACATGTGCTGGTGCTCGGCCTGGAACGTGAGACCGTTGCGCAGCAGAGCTGAGATGAACGGATCGAGTTCGCTTGGCTTTAGCGCGATGTCGCCGTTGAGGAATGCGCGACCGTGGGATAGGGGTTGGAAGTCCGCCTCGCCGTTGATCTCGAACGCCGGCTCGATCGGCGTCTTCCCTATGTGGACCCCCGTTATGTCGTCGCGCTCGATGCCGATGCTCAGGACACCGTGGACCACGGAGCCTTTGGCGTGGAGCGCTTGCTCGACCTTCTTGACCGGAAATCCGGACCATGTCCGGCTCGCGGGCCTGCCGCCGGCGGCCATCGCTCCCCCGGCGATAATCGCGGCCCCGAGGGCCGCGCTCATGACGACGGTCAGCAACCGACGTGGACGCATGAGCTTCTCCTTTTGATGAGTGGTCGGTCCCGGCTCCCGGTATTGCCGCAGGCAGCGGCGTCAAACAGCTGGGTTGGAAAGCAACCGAGTTGCTACAGCCCCACCAGGTTCTCGACGCCGGCCCCTCGAGTTGCGCCGCGCAAATCAACGAAGAGCCCAGCCTCGCGGGCAAGCGCGCCGTGGTCGATGCCGGGGTGGGCGGTCACGAGCACGACCGCGTCGGCGTCGGCGACCGTTTCCTCGAGTGGCGTGTTGGTCAAATCCAGCTCCGGCAGTGCGAGCACGTACGGGTCGTGGTAGACGATCTCGCCGCCACGCGCCTGCAGCTCCTTGATGATGCGCAGCGCCGGCGACTCGCGCGTGTCCCCGAGACCGGCCTTGTAGGCCACGCCGAGAACCGCGATCTTCGAGCCGTTCACAGGCTTGGCGTGCTGATTAAGGGCCTCCTCGATCCGCTGAACGCAGTGATAAGGCATCTGCTGGTTGATCTTGCCCGCGAGCTCGATGAACTCGGTCTGGAAATGAAATTCCCGTGCGCGCCAGCTCAGGTAGAACGGGTCGACTGGGAGGCAGTGGCCGCCCATTCCGGGTCCGGGCTCGAAGCGCATGAAGCCGTAGGGCTTGGTCGATGCGGCGTCGACGACTTCCCAGATGTCGATGTCCATCCGCTCCGCCAGCATCGCCAGCTCGTTGACGAGCGCGATGTTGACCGAGCGGAAGATGTTCTCGAGCAGCTTGGTCAACTCGGCCGCCTCCGGGTTTGACACGGTCTCGATCCGGTCGCAGATGCGGCTGTAGAGATCCTCGGCCCGCTCTAGGCACTCCGCGGTGATCCCGCCCACCACCTTGGGCGTGTTGCGGAGCGTGAAGTCCGTCCGCCCGGGGTCGACGCGTTCAGGGGAGTAGGCGACGTTCAGCCCGTCGCCAATGCGCAGGCCCGACTCCCGCTCGAGCAGCGGGGTCAACTGCTCGCGCGTGGTGCCGGGATAGGTCGTGGACTCGAGCACCACGAGCTGGCCGGACTGGAGCACGTGGCCGAGATCTCGGGCCGCGCCCAGCAGCGCCGAGAGGTCGGGCTCGCGGTTGGCGGTGAGCGGGGTCGGCACGCAGATGATGACCGCGTCCGTGCGCGCCAGCGGCGCATAGTGCGTGGTAGCGGTGATCGACGGGAGTGCGCGACCGAGCCGCTCGGAGGAGACATCCTCGATGTAGGACTCGCCTGCCGCGATCGCGGCCACCTTGCGCTCGTCGACGTCTACGGCGACGACGCGCTCTCCGGCCTCAGCGAACGCCACCACGAGCGGCAAGCCCACGTAGCCCAGACCAATTACCCCAATGGACACGACGCAGCAGACGATACCGGCGAGCCTGACCCGGCCGCGTCGCGCGAGCTAGCATCCCCTACTGGACCGTGCTAGGCGGGGTGCTAGCGGTGCCCTGTACCCGCAAACCGCTCTAGCGGGGCTGAATCCCCTCCCGAGGGGCCAGGCCCGGGGTCGACGCCCCGTCCGTGGCGTCGATGGTTCGGTCCCGCGACGATGGAGACCCGTGAACCAGGTCAGGTCCGGAAGGAAGCAGCCTTAAGCGGCCACCTTCAGGCGTTGTGGGATTGCCGGATCGGAGCCATGAGACGGCGGCCGCGCCCCGACACCGGCATCGACGGAGGGTGCACGGTCCACTTTCAATGGATGGGGCGCGCGCATGCGCGCGCCCCTGGGTCGGCACATGTGCCGACCCATTCCGGCCGGAACATGTTCCAGCCGGGGCGGGCGCACATGTGCGCCCGCCCATCTGATTAGCGCTTTGGCCTCCCCGAAAGGCGAAATCGTCCACTGACCCTCCGCGCGGTATAAGCTAGCCACGCATCGGGAATGTGGGGCCGAAGTTTGAGACTTGTCGCGGGATGGGGGGCCGTCTGCGCCGCCATCGCTTTCACGCCCGGACCTGCGCTGGCGGCGAGGAGCACATCCACCACCCTGGACTGCGTCTATAAGGGTAAGACGGTCTGGAGTATCTCGGTCCCCGCTTCTGCCACCCCGGCCCCAACGCTGCAGCTGACCCCCAAGTCACAAATCACCAAGCCGGCCGCCTACGGCAAGATCTGCACCCTAGGACCCGCAAACCTCAGCATGTCGAGCGCTGCGCTCATGAGCTCGCCCGCGTCCGGTAACGATGTCTCGGCTGCATTTGTCGGCGGCGGCTGGGTCGAACTGCCATTCCTGCGCGAGCGTCCCAACGACGGCAACATGGTTACCCACGCCGGCCAGATCGGCTTCGTACCAGTCGCTGGCGCGAAAGGCCAGTACGGTGCTCCGGCGCTCGGGACGCCTCCGCCGCCGGTGACGACCGGTAACGGCACGCTCGCCTACACGGTGCGCCATCTCACCGACCAAGGGCCCGCCAACCAGGCCGGGATCGGGGACGTTGTCACCGCGACGGTGACGACCTCCGAAAACGGGACGTGGGACTGCTCCGGGGAGAACCAAGTCCCGGGCGGAATCTCCGACATCAGTACCGAGCCTTCGCTCGGTGCAAAGCCCACCATCGACCCGACCACGGTCGCCAACGCCACGGTCACCGCGTCGGGCACGGGGGTGCAGTGGCAGACCATCGCCCCGACCGGCAGCTGCAGCAACGGAAACGGCAGTCCCGACGGTCTGTTGCCCCCCGGTGCTTACACCGTCAGCTACAAGTTGGGCGCAGGGGCCGCTGAGTTGCCCGGCGAATTCGCTTGGAGCTCGATCAGGGCTTCGATCCAGAACGAGGCCGGTGGCGGGCTCGACTCCCGCGCCTTCGCGCCTCTGGACTGCACCTGCACCCTCTCGGTCAGCCCGACCGCGTTGACATCCGGCGCGACGGTCACCGTGTCGGGGACGCACTGGAAAGACGGCACCGTCAACATCGTCCTCGGTGATGTTCTGGTCGCTAGCACCAAGGCGACCGGGACCGGATCGTTCTCCGCCCAGTTCACCGTGCCGGCGATTCTTGCGCCGCCCGGGGCGCAGGTGGAGCACCCGAAGCTGTACGCAGTCGGCCCGGGCAATCATGACCTCGAACAGGACGTGACGATCAACTGACCGGCACGGGTCGACGCCGTGCCTCGCCATTAGACTCGACCGCAGTGTCGACCGGCCCGTCTCTCTACCGCCGCCACCGTCCCCGCACCTTCGGCGAGGTCGTGGGGCAGGAGCATGTGGTCCGAACTCTGCGCAACGCGGTGGAGCAGGGCAAGGTCCACCATGCCTACCTGTTCGTGGGCGCTCGAGGCACCGGCAAGACGAGCATGGCGAAGATCCTCGCCGCCTGCCTCAACTGTGAGCAGGGGCCCACCACCGAGCCGTGCGGGCGCTGCGAGTCATGTACCTCGATCGCGGCCGCCACCTCGCTGGACGTGATCGAAATGGACGCGGCATCCAACAACTCGGTCGATGACATCCGCGACCTGCGCGAGCGAGTGGCCTACGCCCCGGTTTCGGGCCGGCACAAGGTCTACATCCTGGACGAGGCCCACATGCTCTCGACCCAGGCCTGGAACGCCTTTCTGAAGACCCTCGAGGAGCCCCCCACCCGCACCATCTTCGTCCTGGCGACCACCGAGCCGCAGAAGGTTCTGCCGACCGTGGCCGACCGCTGTCACCGCTTTGACTTCGGGAGGCCGTCGATCTCCCAGGTCGTCACCGTGCTGCGCCGCGTCTCCGATCAGGAGGAGATCGAGATCGACGACCACGCGCTGGCGCTGATCGCGCGCCACGCGACCGGCAGCTTCCGCGATGCGCTGGGTACGCTCGAGCAGCTTCGCACCTACAAGGTTGGCGAGGCCATCGCGCCGAGCGACGTGATCGCCGTGGTGGGGGTGGCGGACGACGAGCTTCTGCGCGCGGCAATCGAGGCGATCGCCGCGCGTGACCCTGCACAGGCGCTGCGCACGGCCGCTGCACTTGCCGACTCCGGCCGCGACCCCGGTCAGGTGCTGCGCGACCTCGAGTCCTATGCGCGCGAGCTGCTCGCGGTGCAGGTGCTGGGTGAGCTGCCGATCGAGCTGCGGATGACCCCCGAGCGCGACCAGCGCGTGGCGCAGCAGGCGCAATCCGTCTCTCGCAGCGATGTGGTGCGCCTGCTTGACCTGATCGCCGGCGCGCTGGAGGCGACCGCCAACGGCGCCCAGGCCCAGATCCAGCTCGAGCTGGTCCTGGTCAAGAGCGCCGCTCCCGAGGTCGACCCGTCAACGACGGCCCTGCTTGCGCGGATAGAGCGCCTGGAAGCGGGCGGGGTGTCCGTGGCCTCCGAGCCTCAGGAGCAGACGGCACCCGGGGCCCCGGCGTCCGTGGCGCCCGCGGCGCCCGATCCCGCTCCGCAATCCGGGATCGACCTGGACCGGGCGCTCGAGCTGTGGCCGGCCGTCGTCGCCCAGGTCCGCGAGCGCAATGCCCTCCTGGCCGCACTGCTCGCGGAGGCGCGACCGACGGCGACGGGGGAAAGCGAGCTGACGCTCGCGTTCCCGGCCGGCGCGGCCTTCCTCAGACGCAAGGCCGAGCAGGAGGAGCACAGGCGCCTGGCCGCCGAGGTCTGGCGCGGGGTGAGCGGCTGCCCGCTCGCGCTGCGCTACGAGCTGGGCGACAACGATGAGCACGAGGATGGCGCGCCCGCGCTCTCCGGCGAGGAGCTCGTGCGCCGCTTCATCGAGGAGTTCGACGCCGAGGAGCTCCATGAGGAGGATTCCGAGCAACGAGAGGCCCAGGAGGGCTAGTGGCCGACCTTAAGAGGAGAACGACTTAGACATGCCGCAACAGCCGAACATGCAGCAGATGCTCAAGCAGGTCCAGAAGATGCAGCAGGATGTCCTCGCCGCCCAGGAGTCGCTGAAGGACGAGGTGGTCGACGCCTCTGCGGGAGGCGGAATGGTCACGGTCCAGGTCACGGGCGACCTGCGTGTCAAGTCGGTCAAGATCGCGCCCGAGGCCATCGACCCCGACGATCCCGAGCTGCTGCAGGACATGGTCCTCGCGGCGGTCAACGAGGGCGTTCGCGCCGCCCAGGACCTTGCCTCCTCGAAGCTCGGCGGGATCACCGGCGGGCTCGGCGCGCTGGGGCTGTAGGCGGGCGCGGGGCTCGGCTGTAGGCGCGCGCGGGCTCGGTGGACGGCGCGTGCTTGCGGGCTCGGTGGGCGGCGCGCGCTTGCGGGCTCGGTGGACGGACGGGCTACGGGCGGACATTAGGAACCCCACCCCCGCATCCGCGCGGGCGTCGGGTCCGTGGTGTCCGTTTACCGGACGTGAGTGACCCGACGTCGGTGAGGCGCCGCGGGCCGGGTCCGTGGTGTCCGCATACGCCCCGACCGGCCCGCTGCCTGCGGCTCTGCTGAAATCAGCCAGGCAATGTATGCACCCCCCGTCCAGCGGCTCATCACCGAGCTCTCGCGCCTGCCGGGCATCGGCGGGCGGACCGCCCAGCGGCTCGCGTTTCACATCCTGCGTGGCGGCGACGAGGAAGCGTTCGCGCTGGCCGACGCCATCCGCGAGGTCAAGCAGCGCATCACCCGCTGTGAGGTGTGCTTCAACCTCGCCGAGGGGCCGATCTGCCGCATCTGCGCCGACGAGCGCCGCGACCCCGACGTCATCTGCGTGGTGGAGGAGCCCTCGGACCTGATCTCGATCGAGCGCACGCACGAGTTCCGGGGCCGCTACCACGTGCTCGGTGGCGCCCTCTCTCCGATCGACGGCGTCGACCCCGAGGACCTGAAGCTCGCAGAGCTCTACGAGCGCGTCGAGAATGGGGAGGTGCACGAGGTGGTGATCGCGACCAACCCGACCACCACCGGCGAGGCCACGGCGCTGCACATCGCCGGAGTCCTGCGCGAGCGCAGGCCTGAGATCGCGATCACGAGGCTCGCCAGCGGATTGCCCGTGGGCGCCGACCTCGAGTACGCCGACGAGCTCACCTTGGGCCGCGCCTTCGCCGGCCGGCGTGCGGTATGACGGCGGAGACCGAAACCCTGGCCGTGGCCGGTCCAGAGCCGGCCGCCGCGCCCACCGTCGTGATGAAGTTCGGTGGCACATCGGTCTCCGACGCGCAGCGCATCAAGCGCGCGGCCCAGCGAATCGTGGCCCAGCGTGAGGCGGGCAAGCGGGTCGTCGCGGTGCTTTCGGCCCGCGGGCAGACGACAGACGATCTGATCGCGATGGCGGAGGAGGTCTCGCCCCAGCCCGATCGGCGCGAGATGGACATGTTGCTCTCGACCGGGGAGCGCATCTCCTGCGCGCTGTGCGCGATGGCCATCCACGACCTCGGCCACCGCGCGCTGTCGCTCACGGGCTCACAGGCCGGGATCGTCACCGACACCTCGCACACCAAGGCCCGAATCCTCAATGTGCGCGGCGACCGCATTCGCGAGGCGCTCGACGACGACCGGATCGTGCTCGTGGCCGGCTTCCAGGGGGTCTCGACCAGCCGAGACGTGACCACGCTCGGCCGCGGTGGCTCGGACACCACGGCGGTCGCGGTGGCCGCCGCGATTGGCGCCGAGGTGTGCGAGATCTACACCGACGTCGCGGGGGTCTTCAGCGCCGATCCGCGCTTGGTCCCCGAGGCGCGCAAGCTCCCCGTTGTCAGCTTCGAGGAGATGCTCGAGATGGCCGCCTCGGGCGCCAAGGTGCTGCAGCTGCGGTCGGTCGAATACGCCCGCAACCACGACGTGCGCATCCACTGTCGCTCGAGCTTCGAAGACGGCCCGGGTACCTTTGTGCTGGGAGAGGACGAAACAATGGAGAGACCGCTTGTAACCGCCGTGACCCACTCCACCGAGGAGGCCCGCATCAGCCTGCTCGGAGTGCCCGACCGGCCGGGAGCGGCGGCGGCGATCTTCACGGCGCTGGCGCAAGCTGGATGTATCGTCGACACCATCATCCAGAACGAGCCGCTCGGCGAGGGCCGTGCCGCCGAGGTTTCCTTCACGATTCCGCAGGAGGACCTCAGGGAGGCCGAGGGCGCACTCGCGGCCGTGGCCTCAATGCTGGGTGTCGACAGGATCGATACCGACCGCCGCATCGGCAAGGTGTCGATCGTCGGCGCCGGGATGCGATCGCACCCCGGGGTCGCGGCCAAGGTGTTCGAGACGCTGGGAGAGGAGGGGATCAACATCGAGATGATCTCGACCTCCCCGATCAAGATCTCCTGCGTGATCCGGGCGGAGGCGGTCCCACACGCGGTGCGGGCGCTGCACAGCGCGTTCGAGCTCGGGGCGTCGGGAATCGAGCCCGACCGCGGCCCTCGGTAGGCAGCGGCCGGGCCGAGTCCCGGCACGAGTTGGTCAGAATCCGCGCGCTGTCAGCTGGTTGCCGACGTTCTGCATCTTGAGCGCGTCCTTCACGGCGCTCTTGGCGGCGTCGATGTAGTCACTGCGGTTCTTGGACAGCAGCGCTGTGCGCATCTTCGACAGGTCCGAGGACAGCGAGGCGAGCACGTTCACCGCCTGCTGGTTCAGGTCCGCCACCTTTTGGGGGGGATTGATCGAAGCCATGGCACTATGGGCCTTGTTCAGAGCTGCAACGGCAACGGCCAGCTTCTGCGGGTTCCTTGCCCCTCCGTTGGCCAGTGCATTCCGAAGGGCCGGAACGACCTGATCGTTGAGCAGCGGGCCCAGCTTCGCCTCGTATTGCGCCTTCGTGAGCGCACCCGACGTGTTCGAGCCTGTTGTCGTTGTCGACGTCGTAGACGTGGTGTTAGCGGCCGGTGACGGCGTGGACTTGGTCGACGACTTATTCGATGAACTCCCGCACCCGGCCACAGCCAGCGCGAGTACCGCAGCTGCGACCGCGAAGGCCGAGGGAAACCTGCTCACGACGACACCCCTTTTTTTAGTAACTGGAGCAAACGCTCCACCCAGTAGCGATCCCATGCTAGCCAAGCGCGTACTCTGATGCGGCGATGATCGAGAGAACGGGCGAGCAGTACGCGCGGGTCGGGGAGCTCGAGCTGTGCTACGAAACCTTCGGCGACCGGACCATGCCGGCGCTGTTGCTGATCATGGGTCTGGGTTCGCAGATGTTGCTCTGGCAGGAGGACTTCTGCGAGCAGCTTGCCGAGCGGGGCTTCTGGGTGATCCGCTTCGACAACCGCGACGTTGGCCGGTCAACGATCCTGCGCGATGCGCACGTGCCCACGCGCTCGGAGCTAATCCGCCGGGATCCGCGCGCGGCCGCCTACACGCTGTCTGACATGGCCAATGACGCCGCCGGGTTGCTGGATTGGCTCGAGGTCGACGCCGCGCATGTGGGCGGCGCCTCGATGGGAGGCATGATCGCGCAGCTGCTGGCGATCGGGCATCCGGAGCGCGTGCTGTCGCTCGTGTCGATCATGTCGACGACCGGGAATCGCCGCGTCGGTCAGACGCATCCTGCGGTGCTCTGGCGGTTGTTTCGAAGCCCGCCCCGCGACCGGGAAAGCTATCTGCGCGAGTTCGTCGCGAACTACCGCCACATCGGCTCTCGGCGTTACCCAGCCGATCCCGAACGCACCCGGGCGCTCGGTGAGCGATGCTTCGATCGAGGGATCCACCGCGCGGGCACGGCCCGTCAAATGGCGGCGATCGCCATCGCGCCGGACCGCACCCCGCTCCTGCACGAAGTCAGAGTGCCCACCACGGTCATCCACGGCGACGCCGACCGCCTTGTCATGTCCTCCGGGGGG